>NZ_FYEY01000001.1:2456050-3070063 GCF_900187385.1 Streptomyces sp. 2114.4 | reverse complement strand
TAAGGGTTTGCCGAGGACGGATTTCCCGGCCGCGCGGCCCCCGGGGCGATCGGGGCTGTGCATTGCCTTCCCTCGGCAAGGTCCCCGGCGTACCTTGAGCGGCCAATCTGATGTGCCGTCAGTAACGTCCGGCGGTGCGCTCACCGGGAGAAGGGGAATCCGAGGTGGCCCGCTTCTACGAACAGCACGGCAGGCGCCCGGGCCGGGCGGCCGGTCTCGCCGCGGCCGTGGCGATGGCGGCGGGGTCCGCGGTGATGCTCACCGCACCGGCTGCCCACGCCGAGGTCGTTGACGTCAACTACCAGTGCAAAACGCCGATCGGCAGCAAGGGCGCGGTCTCGCCCATCGACATCACGAGCACGCCCGGCGGCGGCGCGTACAAGCTCGTCATGTCCTTCCGCAAGGGCGTCTCCTCCAGCCCCGTCGAGCTGGGCAAGGGCGCCATGAAGCCGAGCGCGCTGATCACGCTGGGCGGTGCGGAGAGCGGTACGGTGCCGGTCGCCGGGCCGCCCAACGACCAGGCCATCCCCGCCAACACCCCCATCAAGATCAGTGACTTGAGCGGTACGTACACCCCCAGGGGCAGCGGCAAGGTGACCTTCACCGCCTCCACGCTCACCATCAAGGCGCTGGGCACCACCACCACGTGCACACCCGCCAACCACCCCAAGCCCTCGCTGACCCTGGACGTGAAGGGGACCGGCAGCTCGGGCGACGCCTCGGGAAGCACCGGCGCTGCCGCGGCCGGCGGCGGATCCTCGGGCGGGCAGCTGCCGCAGACCGGACCCGCGGACTCCGCTCTCGCGCTGGGCACCCTCGGCGGCACCGTGCTGCTGGCCGGTGCGGCCGGCGCGCTCTGGCTGACCCGCCGTCACCAGCGGGTGTGACGCGCCGCGTGGGGCGTCAGGACCCGCGTGGTGCACCGTCGTTCTCCGCCCGCCCCCTGCCCGGCCGGCACGGGGCGCCCCCCTTGCAGCAGGAGCCGCCGATGCCCTTCCGTACCCGCACAGCGGTCAGCGGTGTGGTCCTCGCGACCGCCGCCGTGCTGCTGTGCTCCACGGCGGCCGCGGCCCGGCCGGCCGCCGCGCCACCGGGCTGGTCCGCGGCGCCCGCGCCCGGTGACGGCGCCGCGCCCGGCACAGCGGACCGCCCGTACTTCTACCTGGAGGGCGCGCCGGGCACCGTCATGAGCGACCGGCTGTCCCTGAGCAACCCCACCGGCCGCACCGTCACCGTACGGCTGCGCGGCTCCACGCCCGGCGCGTGGCTCGCCCTCGCCTCGACGGAGGTGAAGGTTCCGCCGCACACCCGGGCGAGTGTGCCGTTCACGGTGACCGTGCCGCGCGATGCCGCCCCGGGTGAGCGCTCCGGCTCGCTGCTCGCCACCCGCGGCCGGGGGAGCGGCGCGGACGGGCGGGACGCCGTACCGGTCCATCTGCGGGTGACCGGGCGGCCGTTGTCCGCGCTGACCGTCGAGAAGGTGTCGGTGCGCCGCCGGGGCCGTGCGGCGCTCATCCGGTACACGCTGGTCAACCGCGGCAACACGGTGCTCGCGCCGCGCCTTGCGGTCCGCGCCGACGGGCTCTTCGGCCCCGTGTTGCGGCGGGCCCCCCGCGCCCTGCCGACCACGCTGCGGCCCGGCCAGGGTGTCGATCTGACGGAGACGTGGGCCGATCCGCCCCGCCTGGACGCGGTGGATCTCCGGCTCACGGCGACAGCGGGCGGCGGCGCCCACGGGTCCGTCACTGCCACGTACACCACGGCCCCCTGGGGTGCGGTGGCGGGAGGGATGCTCCTTCTGGCGGCCGGCGTGGGCGGACCGGTCGTCGTACGCCGGCGGCGTCGGGCACGGGGCGCGAGTGAGGTGCCGGGCGCGCGTGGGGCAGAAGGCGCCGGGACCGCGAGGGGGACGGCCGGTGAGGTGCCACCGCCCGGCGGCGGCCGGGCGGACGCGGCGGGGCAGTTGGCGGGTACCGGACCAGGAGCGCGGTCGTGACCGGCGGCACCGGGCGGTTTTGCACCGGCCCGGCAACCCGCACCGTACGCGCCGCACGCACCACGCTCCCCGTACGACAGGGGGCGGTGGCCCTGTTCCTCCTCTGCCTGGCACTCGCGGCGGCTCCGCTCCCGGCAGCCGCCGCGCCCGCGGCCCCGTACGCCGCGGGGGAGGGGCATCCCACCGTCCACCTCTCCCGGAAGGAAGCCGGCAAGGGCGGCTCGCTCACCGTGACCGGCCGTGGCTGGCGGCCCAAGGCGCTGCTCACGCTGCTGATCTGCGGGCAGAACATGATCGGCGGTACCAATTCGTGTGCCAACGGCGACGGACGGGCGGTCACCACCGACGCCCATGGCGCGTTCCGCAGGCTCCTCCCGGTCGCCGAGCCGCCCAAACCCTGCCCTTGTGTGGTGCATGCGGCGACCGTGACCGGTGAGGCGGCCGCTGCGGAGGCCGCCTTCACGGTGGCGGGCCACCCGGTGGCGCCGCTGCCCACGGAGCGCACCGGCGGCCGGCTGACCGTGCTCGCCCAGCCGCGGCTGGCGGGCAGCAGCGGCCTGCTGACCTGGTTCGGCGCCCCCGCACGGCGTCAGCTGACCCTCACCGTCGGCAATCTCGGCTCGGCACCGGCCAAGGACCCCGTCTTCCGGGTCGGCACCTCACACGGGATCTTCGCGACGGAGTGGGAGGAGCAGCAGTGGCGGGGGACCGTACCCGCCGGGAAGAAGGCCGAGGTCACGCTGCCGGTCGAGCTGCCGGCCGGCGCGCACGGGGACTATCTGGTCTCGCTCGAATACGGCGGCAAGGTGCTGGCCGAGCAGCCCTGGGGAGTCGGCAGGCCATGGGGCGTGACGCTCTTCTGGGTGCTGCTCTGCGTGGTGGTCCCGACGGCGGCGTTCCGCATCGGGATGGCCCTCGTGGACCGGGTCCGCCCGCGCCGGTCGGGCGGCACCCGCAGGCACGGCGCGGGGCGTACGCCCTCGCCCGGACGTACGCCGGCGCCCGGACGCACACGCGCGGCCGGCATCGGACCACGCATCAGGAACCGGACCGCGCGCGAGGGCTCCACGGCCGGCCCCGGTACACCGGGGGGCCGTGCCGCGCTGCCGTGGTTCACCCAGGACACCGCACCGTCCACCACATCAACCGAACGACCGACGTCGAAAGGTTCAGCGTGATGAGGCAACGGAGGAGAGCCGCGGTGGCCTCGGTGGCCGCGCTGGTGCTCGCGGGTGCGGGCATCATGGCAGCGGCCGGGACCGCCCAGGCCGCAGAGGTGTCGTACAAGACGGAGTGTCTGCCGCCGCCGATATCGGGGCTGCCGCCGGTCGAGGGCACCACGAAGGTGGCGGTCAGCGCGCCGGAGACGGCCAAGGTGGGCGACGAGATCGAGGTGGTCTGGAAGACCGTGGAGGGGGCCTCGAAGAACCCCGACATCCTCGACCTGGGGGAGAACACCGTCCAGCCGACCGGCACGGTCAAGGTGGCCGGGGCGCAGACCGGCGATCTGGCCGTGCAGGGGCCGCGGCAGAACCCGCCGATCCCCAAGGGCAGTCCGATGAAGCTGTCCGACATGAAGGGCAAGCTGAAGCTGTCGAAGCCGGGTGAGGTCACGCTGACGCCCGGCTTCTACAACATCAACGTCAACAAGCCGATCTCGACGGACACCAAGTGCTCGCCCAAGGAGACGGTGAAGCCCGCGGTCACCATCAAGGTGACCGACGGCGGGGCCGGTTCCGGCGGCACCACGAGCGGCACGACCACCGGCACGACCAGTGGGACCACGAGCGGCACCACCACGGGTACGACCACCGGCACCACGAGCGGCACCACTTCCGGGACCACCTCGGGCGGGACCACGACGGGCACGACCGGCGGGACCACCGGCGGTGCCACTACGGGCGCCACCACCGGCGGCACCGACGGCGGTGCCACCACCGGAGGCTCCGGCGGCGACCCCGACGGCACCGCGTACAAGGGCAAGGAAGTACTGGTCCCGTACGCCTGCAAGACGCCCATCGGGGACAAGAAGGCGACCTCGCCGGTCCAGATCAACGCGGTGAAGAAGGCCGGCGGTTACGACCTGACGGTGAAGTTCAGCAAGTCCGTCATGGACAGCCCGGCGGACATCCCCAAGGGCTCGGTCAAGCCGTCGATGGACGTCAAGGTCGGTGGCGCGGACAAGGGAGCGGTGAAGGCCGAGGGGCCGGCGAACGCCGGTCCGATCAAGGCGGGGCAGCCGATAGCGATCCCCGATCTGAAGGGCACCTACAAGCCGGGCGCCACCGGCAAGGCCACGCTCACCCCGGGCGTGCTCACCGTCAACGCCCTCGGGACGACCACCACCTGCACCCCGGAGAAGGACCCGGGAGTCTCGCTCGCCCTGGACACCTCGGCACAGCAGGGCGGCACGTCCGGCGGCACCACGGGCGGGGCGGCCTCCGGTGGCGGTGCGGCGGGGCCGGCCAGTGTCTCGGGCGGCAGCGGCAGCAGCGGCGGCCTCGCCGAGACCGGCGCGAGCGACCACGGTGCGCTGACCGCGCTCGGCATCCTCGCCGGGACGGTCATCCTGCTGGGCGGGGCGGTCTTCACCTTCCTGCCCCGGCACCGGGCACGGGTCCGCTGACGCGGCACGTCCCCGACGCATAGGCGGGATACGTCCCCGGGGACGCACGAAGGGGGCGTCGCACCGCCGGTGCGACGCCCCCTTCCGCTGTCCGGGGCCGGGCCGGCAGGCGTCAGTTGACGCTGCCCATCAGCTCCTTGATCCGCTTGCGGGACGTCCAGATGCCGAGGCCGGCGATGACGGCGAACACGGCCTCCACGGCGACCGAGGCGGCGGTGTTCAGATTGACGTTCAGCTGCGGCGACGTCAGCAGACCTGACACCGAGTCACCTGCGGTGACCGCGAGGAACCAGACACCCATCATCTGGGAGGTGTACTTGGCGGGCGCCATCTTGGTGGTGACCGACAGTCCGACCGGGGAGAGGCACAGCTCACTGACGGTCTGGATGAAGTAGATCGCCACCAGCCACATCGGGCTGACCTTGCCGCCATGGGCAGCGGTGTCGATCAGCGGGATGAGGAAGACCGCGAACGAGATGCCGATCAGCGCGAGGCTGGAGGCGAACTTGACGGCGGTGCTGGGCTCCTTGTCCCGCTTGTTCAGCCACAGCCACGCCGACGCGACCACCGGGGCGAGCGCCATGATGAAGAGCGGGTTCAGCGACTGGTACCAGGACGTCGGGAAGTGGAATCCCAGCAGGTCGTTCGTCGTGGAGTTCTCGCCGAAGATCGACAGGGTGGAGCCGTTCTGGTCGTAGATCATCCAGAAGACGGCGGCGACCGCGAAGAACCAGATGTAGCCCGAGAGCTTGGACTGCTCCAGCTCCGTGAGCTCCTTGTCGCGCTTCATCCGGACCAGGACCGCGATCGGGATGACCAGACCGGCGATGGTGATCGGCATCAGCGCCCAGTCGGCGAAGTTCCCGGTCACCCCGAGCAGGGTGTAGAAGACGGCCGCGACGGCCAGCCAGATCAGGCCCTTGCGCAGCACGGACGCCTTCTCCTGGTCGGTCGCGGGCTGGGCGACGACGCTGCTCTCCGGGCTCAAGTGGCGGGTGCCGAGCAGGAACTGGGCGAGGCCGAGCGCCATGCCGACGGCGGCGAGCGTGAAGCCGAGGTGCCAGTTGACGCTCTCGCCGACGGTACCGATGGACAGCGGGGCCAGGAGGGCGCCGATGTTGATGCCGATGTAGAAGAGCGTGAAGCCACCGTCACGGCGCGGGTCTTGCGGGCCGTCATAGAGGTGGCCGACCATCGTGGAGATGTTCGCCTTCAGCAGGCCGGAGCCGATCGCGACCAGCACGAGACCCGCGAAGAAGGACGCCGCGGAGGGCAGGGCGAGCGTGATGTGGCCCGCGATGACGACGAGGGCGCCGATGGCAACCGTCTTGCGCGGTCCCCAGAAGCGGTCGGCCACCCAGCCGCCCGGCATGGCGAGCAGGTAGACCATCGCCATGTACACCGAATAGATCGCCGTGGCCGTGGTGGCCTGCATGTGCATGCCGCCGGGCGCGATCAGATACAGCGGGAGGAGCGCCTTCATGCCGTAGAAGCTGTAGCGCTCCCACATCTCGGTCATGAAGAGCGTGGCCAGGCCGCGGGGGTGGCCGAAGAAGGTCTTGCCGCCGTTCGCAGGGTTCTCCTGCTGGGCCGCGTCCTTCGTCAGGCTGGACGCCATGGATGCTTCCTTGCTGCTACGGGACGCGTTCGCTGGCCGATACGCGCCCGGGTGGGGGGATGACCGGCACCGGCGTAGCCCCGCCCGCCCCCACGTCCGGGAGGTTCGGCACCCCCGCGAGGGGCCGTCAGGACGGTCGTACTCCGGATTCCACGCCCCCCGTCTAGCTAGCGCGGCGGACCCGGTCGACAGGTCGATCACTGTCCTTCAGGGCTGGCGGTTCCAGCCCGGTACACAACGAGGGACCGTTGACGTCAGCGGAGAGTCAAAGGTCCCGGTGGTTGAGCGATGGACGTCCTGCCACCATACGTCCGGTGGCAGCGCTGTTGGGCTGCGTGAGACAACGCTCACACCGGCACGGGGAACTGTGAGCGCCCCTGCGGGTACCACGCGCCCCCGCGCGCGCCCGGGGCGTGCCCGGCTCACGCTGCAGGAACGGTCCGTCCTCGGCCATCCGCGCTGGTCCGCCCCTCGGTCCACGGACATCGGACTACCATCGGGCCATGACCCGTGTACTGCTCGCCGAGGATGACGCGTCCATCTCGGAGCCGCTCGCCCGCGCACTGCGCCGCGAGGGTTACGAAGTCGAGGTGCGCGAGGACGGCCCGACGGCGCTCGACGCCGGTATCCAGGGCAATATCGACCTCGTCGTCCTGGACCTGGGGCTGCCCGGCATGGACGGCCTGGAGGTCGCCCGCCGGCTGCGCAACGAAGGCCATTCCTTCCCCATCCTGGTGCTGACCGCCCGCGCCGACGAGGTGGACACCGTCGTCGGCCTGGACGCCGGCGCCGACGACTACGTCACCAAGCCCTTCCGCCTCGCCGAACTCCTCGCCCGGGTACGGGCCCTGCTGCGCCGCGGCTCCACCGCCGAGCCCCAGCAGCCGCCCGCCACCCACGGCGTACGGATCGACGTCGAGTCGCACCGTGCGTGGATGGGTGACGAGGAACTGCAGCTCACGGCGAAGGAGTTCGACCTGCTGCGGGTCCTGGTGCGGGACGCGGGACGGGTCGTCACCCGCGACCAGCTGATGCGCGAGGTCTGGGACACCACCTGGTGGTCCTCCACGAAGACGCTCGACATGCACATCTCCTGGCTGCGCAAGAAGCTCGGGGACGACGCCGCCAACCCCCGTTACATCGCCACCGTCCGCGGAGTCGGCTTCCGCTTCGAGAAGAGCTAGGGGCCCGTGCGCCGCCGCCTGATCAACTCCACGCTCGCCGTGGTGCTCGTCGTGATCGCCGTCTTCGGTGTCTCGCTCGTCATCGTCGAGACCCGCACCATCCAGGCCGGCGCCCAGGAGAGCGTGGCGTCCGAGGCGGTCCGGCTGGTCGGGATAGTGGAGAGCCGGCTGGGCAGCGGCGAGAAGATCACCCCGGACATCCTCTCCGAGCAGATCACCGCCAAGCGGTACGCGAAGATCAAGGTGCCGGGCAAGGCGCCGATCGAGATCGGGACGCGGCCCTCGGGCGATGTCATCCAGTCGCAGGTGAGCGGGGACCGCGGTGAGTCGGTCACGGTCCAGGCCTCCCGCTCCATGGTCAGCGCGGAGATCGGCCGGACGCTGCTGGTCATCCTGGCCGTGGCGCTGCTGGCGATCATTGCGGCCGTCATCCTGGCCGTCCGCCAGGGCCGCCGGCTGACCGCGCCGCTCACCGACCTCGCGGAGACCGCCGAACGGCTCGGCTCCGGCGACCCCCGCCCGCGCCACCGCCGCTACGGCGTCCAGGAGCTGGACCGGGTCGCCGATGTGCTGGACGCCAGCGCCGAGCGGATCGCGCGGATGCTGACCGCCGAGCGGCGGCTGGCCGCGGACGCCTCGCACCAGCTGCGGACACCGCTGACGGCGCTCTCCATGCGGCTGGAGGAGATCACCGTCACCGACGACCCGGACACCGTGAAGGAAGAGGCCACCATCGCGCTGGCGCAGGTGGAGCGGCTGACGGACGTCGTGCAGCGGCTGCTGACCAATTCCCGGGACCCGCGCAGCGGCTCCGCGGTCGCCTTCGACCTGGACGAGGTGGTCAAGCAGCAGATCGAGGAGTGGCGGCCGGCCTACCGCAGTGCGGGGCGGGCCATCGTGCGCTCCGGCAAGAAGGGACTGCGGGCCGTCGGCACACCGGGCGCGGTCGCCCAGGTACTGGCCACCCTGATCGAGAACTCGCTGATGCACGGCGACGGGACGGTCGCGCTGCGTACCCGCGTCACCGGCAACCAGGCGGTCGTCGAGGTCACCGACGCCGGGCCCGGGGTGCCGCCGGACCTCGGCTCGCGGGTCTTCGAGCGCACGGTCTCCGGCCGGAACTCCACCGGGCTCGGGCTGGCCGTCGCACGGGATCTGGCGGAGGCGGACGGCGGACGGCTGGAACTGCTCCAGCAGCATCCGCCGGTCTTCGCGCTGTTCCTGGCACGTGAGGCGGAGCCGGTCGAGGAGTGAGGCCGCGGGCGGGCCCCGGGGCTACTTCCGGGAGGCGCTGTGCGGGCGTGGTGAGCCGTCGGCGAGGAAGGACTCGGCCCTCTCCACGGCCTCCCGCGCGGGCAGGGCGCGGAAGACCCAGGTGCGGTAGGACCAGAAGCGGAAGAGCGTGGCGAAGCCGATGCCGAGGAACTTGAAGACATTGCTCTGCAGCGGGCTGTCCCAGTGGAACCCGTACGTCGCGACGTAGAGCAGACCGTTCTCGATCACCAGGCCGACCGCGCTGAACAGCAGGAAGAGCGTGAGCTCCTTCGTCCGGCCCTGTTTGTCGCGGTCACGGTAGGTGAAGTAGCGGTAGCCGAGGTAGTTGGTGCCGGTCGCCACGACGGTCGCGATGATGCTGGCCCGGACGACGGGGACCTCGGTCAGCTGCCGCACGAGGTTGAACACCACGAAGTTGACGACGACCCCCGCGCCGCCGACCGCGCCGAACTTCGCCAGTTCCCGAACGAGCACCTCCAGCCGCGACCGCAGTGCGCTCCGTTCACTCATGGGGATCGCTCAGCTCCTGTCGTGGGCGGCGTGCACGGCCGTGGGCCTGTGCTCCGGCTGTTCCGCTTCCTCATGCTAACCAGGGGCCGCGGGCGCTGCCTGCCATCTGTCAGGTCCGTGCGCAACGCCTGGCGGTCCGAACGGGGCAGCACACAGTGGCGACGGATCGGCCGACGGTGACAACGGATCAGCCGACCGTGACACGGAAGTTGAGGCTGCGGGCGCCCTTCTCGTCGGCGGCGCCGGTGCCGCAGCGCCGGCAGCGCAGCAGCCGTAAGTCCGTACGGCCCGGACGGACGGCCTCGAAGGCGAGGTAGCGGCCCGGGGCGGCCGGGGGCGGGCCGCCGGAGCCCCCGTGCGTACCGGCGGCCCTCAGGACGGCCGGGTCGGGGCGGGGCTCGGCGATGATCCAGCGGTAGCCGCCGGCGGGATCGTCGGGGACCCGCACGCTGAAGCGGTCGCCGGCGGAGACGGTGATCTCGGTGTCGTCCGCGTCATAGACCCTGGGCGCGGATAACTGGCTGAAAACGGAGTGCAGGGCGACCAGCAGCGCGGCGATCGCGACCACGATCACCAGCTTCCTGGAGCCCCCTGATATGCCACTCTTCCCCATCCGGCCTCCCCTTTTACCGGGCCCGGCCCGGGTGCCGGCCCCGCACCCCGGCCTGAGGGTAACCGCCGGTGTCGATCTTCCACCGGCGATCTTCGAACGTGCGAACTCGGAGGATCATCCAAGCCCGGGTCGGGGTCCGCGGCGCCGTACGGATACCCTGGGGGTGTGACGTTCCCGGTAGTCGGCATGGTCGGTGGCGGTCAGCTCGCCCGTATGACCCACGAGGCGGGTATCCCCCTCGGCATCAAATTCAAGCTCCTCAGCGACACTCCGCAGGATTCGGCGGCTCAGGTGGTCGGTGATGTCGTCATCGGCGACTACCGCGATCTGGACACCCTGCGCGCCTTCGCTCGTGGCTGTGACGTGATCACCTTCGATCACGAGCACGTTCCCACCGAGCATCTGCGGGCACTGGAGGCCGACGGCATCCCCGTCCGGCCCGGTCCCGATGCGCTGGTGCACGCCCAGGACAAGGGGGTGATGCGGGCGAAACTGGACGCGATCGGCGTGCCCTGCCCGCGGCACCGCATCGTCTGTGACCCCGACGATGTCGAGCGGTTCGCGGCCGAGGGCGAAGGCTTTCCCGTGATCCTCAAGACCGTCCGCGGCGGCTACGACGGCAAGGGCGTCTGGGTCGTGCGATCCTCCAAGGAGGCTGCCGAGCCGTTCCGCGCAGGGGTGCCCGTCCTCGCGGAGGAAAAGGTCGATTTCGCCCGCGAACTGGCCGCCAACATCGTCCGCTCCCCGCACGGTCAGGCCGTCGCCTACCCGGTCGTGGAGTCCATCCAGGTCGACGGCGTCTGCGACACCGTGATCGCGCCGGCGCCCGGCCTCGACGCGGAGCTCGCGGGCCGGGCCCAGGAGCTGGCGCTGCGCATCGCCCAGGAGCTGGACGTCGTCGGGCATCTGGCCGTCGAGCTCTTCGAGACCGCGGACGGCCGCATCCTGGTCAACGAGCTCGCCATGCGCCCGCACAACTCCGGCCACTGGAGCCAGGACGGCGCGATCACCTCGCAGTTCGCCAACCACGTCCGGGCCGTGCTCGACCTCCCGCTCGGCGATCCCCGCCCGCGCGCCCCCTGGACGGTCATGGCGAACGTCCTCGGCGGCGACTACCCCGACATGTATGACGCGTACCTCCATTGCATGGCGCGGGACCCGCAGTTGAAGATCCATATGTACGGGAAGGATGTGAAGCCCGGCCGTAAGGTCGGCCACGTCAACACCTACGGCGACGACCTGGCGGATGTGCGCGAGCGCGCCGCACACGCCGCCGGCTACCTGCGAGGAACGATCACCGAATGACGACCGCCCCGTCGCCCGACCACCGCCCCGCAACCGACGCCGACGCATCCACCACCCCGTCCCCCGTGGTCGGCATCGTCATGGGCTCCGACTCCGACTGGCCCGTCATGGAGGCCGCCGCGCAGGCCCTGGACGAGTTCGAGATCCCCTACGAGGTCGACGTCGTCTCGGCGCACCGCATGCCGCGCGAGATGATCGCGTACGGCGAGGAGGCGGACGGGCGCGGCCTGAAGGCGATCATCGCCGGCGCCGGCGGCGCGGCCCACCTCCCCGGGATGCTCGCCTCGGTCACCCCGCTCCCGGTCATCGGCGTCCCCGTACCGCTCAAGTACCTGGACGGCATGGACTCCCTCCTCTCCATCGTGCAGATGCCCGCCGGAGTGCCGGTCGCCACCGTCTCCGTCGGCGGCGCCCGCAACGCCGGGCTGCTGGCCGCCCGCATCCTCGCCACCCAGGACCCCGAACTCCTCGCCCGGATGCGGGAGTTCCAGCAGGAGCTGAACGACCAGGCCACCGAGAAGGGCAAGCGGCTGCGCAACAAGGTCGCCTCCCCGGCCGGCTTCGGCTTCGGGGGCGGTAAGTGAGTCCCTCCCTGGACGCCGCCCGGGATCTGCTCGCCCGCTGGCCCGTCGTCGACGGCCACAACGACCTGCCCTGGGCGCTGCGCGAGCAGGTCCGCTACGACCTCGACCGGCGCGATATCGCCGCCGACCAGTCCGCGCACCTGCACACCGACCTGCCGCGGCTGCGGTCCGGCGGCGTCGGCGCCCAGTTCTGGTCGGTGTACGTCCGCGCCGACTACGCGGGCGACAAGGCCGTCAGCGCCACCCTCGAACAGATCGATGTGGTGCGGGAACTGGTCGCCCGCTACCCCGAGGCCCTGCGCCTCGCGCACACCGCCGACGACATGGAGGCGGCCCGCGCCGAGGGCCGGATCGCGTCCCTCATGGGCGCCGAGGGCGGCCACTCCATCCACAACTCGCTGGCCACCCTGCGCGCGCTGCACCAGCTGGGCGTGCGCTATATGACGCTCACCCACAACGACACCATCGACTGGGCGGACTCCGCCACCGACGAGCCGCGCCACCACGGCCTGTCGGCCTTCGGTGAGGAAGTCGTCCGGGAGATGAACCGCTGCGGGATGCTGGTCGATCTCTCCCACGTCTCGGCCGACACCATGCGCGACGCGCTGCGCGTCAGCACCGCACCGGTGATCTTCTCGCACTCCTCCGCCCGCGCCGTCTGCGACCATCCGCGCAACATCCCCGACGACGTACTGGCACAGCTGCCCGCCAACGGCGGCGTCGCGATGGCCACGTTCGTGCCGAAGTTCGTGCTGCCGGCCGCCGTCGCCTGGACGCAGCGCGCCGACGAGAACATGCGCGCACACGGCCTGCACCACCTCGACACCACCGAGGCGGGCATGAGGGTCCAGCGGGACTTCGAGGCCGCGCACCCCCGCCCGATGGCCACCGCGGCCACCGTCGCCGACCACCTCGACCACATGCGCGAGGTCGCCGGGGTCGACCACATCGGGATCGGCGGCGACTTCGACGGCACCGCCTTCACCCCGGCCGACCTGGCCGATGTCGCCGGCTACCCGTACCTGATCGCCGAACTCCAAGCCCGCAAGTGGTCCGAGGCCGACCTGGCCAAGCTCACCTGGCAGAACGCCGTCCGCACCCTGCGCGCCGCGGAGGACGTGGCGCGCGCCGAGCGGCAGCGGCGCGGCCCGTCCCACGCGACGATCGAGCAGCTGGACGGCTGACGCGGCCCCGGGCCCTCACTGAGAGGGCCCGGGCCCTCACTTCAAGCGGAGCGGGCCGGGGCCCTCACCTCATGCAGAGGCAGAACGGGTGCCCGGCCGGGTCGAGATAGACCCGCCAGCTCTGCTTCCCGTCGTCGTGCTGGACGAGCTTGGCGCCCAGCGCGACGATCGTGCGCTCGGCCTCGTCGATCTTCGCGCGCGGCACGTCGAAATCGAGGTGCTGCTGCTGCGGCATGTCCTGGCCGGGCCACTGCGGCGGCCGGTAGCCCTCGGCCACCCGCTGAAAGGCGAGGATCCGGCCGTCCGGTCCGGCGATCTCGACCCAGTCCTCGTCCTCTTCGGTCACCTGCCAGCCGAGCATGTCCGCGTAGAAATCCGCGAGGGCCCGGGGGTCGGGACAGTCCAGTGCGACAACTCCGAGTGTGATGAGGCTCATGGCCGCCACGATGCCATGCCTGGCGGCGCCGCGGCGTACCTTTTCGGCTGTCCCCGCCGTGGGGGCCTGTCGCCGTTGTGCGCTTTGCGGCGCCGCCGCACGTTGTCGGCCGTCCCGCCGCGGGGCTCGCGCGCCGTTGCTCCCCCACGCCCTTTAGGCAGTGGGGGAGCAACGGCGACAAGCCACCGCGGCGGGGCAGCCGGGTACGTGGGAGGCGCCGCAATGCGCGCAACGGCGAGAAGCCGGCACGGCGGGACAGCCGGCAACGTGGGGAAGAACCCGCTACGCGGAGGGGCGCCCCAGCGCCCGGTACGTCCAGCCCGCCTTGCGCCACAGCTGGGGGTCGAGGGCGTTGCGGCCGTCCAGGATGCGTCGCTCGGCGGCGACGTCGCCCAACGCGGCCGGATCCAGTTCGCGGAACTCCCGCCACTCCGTGAGGTGCAGCACGACGTCGGCGCCGCGTACGGCGTCCAGGGCGGTGTCGGCGTAGCTCAGCGTCGGGAAGACGCGCCTCGCGTTCTCCATGCCCTTCGGGTCGTAGACCGTCACCTGGCCGCCCTGGAGGTGGATCTGGCCGGCGACATTGAGCGCGGGGGAGTCGCGGACGTCGTCCGAGTCCGGCTTGAAGGTCGCGCCCAGGACGGCGACCCGCTTGCCGAGGAAGCCGCCGCCGACCGCGTCCCGGGTGAGCTCGACCATGTGGCCGCGGCGGCGCATGTTGATGGAGTCGATCTCGCGGAGGAAGGTCAGGGCCTGGTCGGCGCCCAGTTCGCCGGCGCGCGCCATGAAGGCCCGCAGGTCCTTGGGCAGGCAGCCGCCGCCGAAGCCGATACCGGCCCGCAGGAACTTCTTGCCGATCCGGTCGTCGTGCCCGATGGCCTCGGCGAGCTTCACCACATCGCCGTCGGCCGCCTCGCAGACCTCGGCCATGGCGTTGATGAACGAGATCTTCGTCGCCAGGAAGGAGTTGGCCGAGGCCTTCACCAGCTCGGACGTCGGATAGTCCATGACGATGAACGGCGAGCCCTCGGCGATCGGGGCCGCGTACACCTCGCGCAGCAGCTCCTCGCCCCGTTCACCGGCCACGCCCACGACGATCCGGTCGGGGTGCAAGGTGTCCTTGACGGCGAAGCCCTCGCGCAGGAACTCCGGGTTCCAGGCCAGCTCGACGGCGGCTCCCGCCGGGGCGGCCGCGGCCAGCCGCTCGGCGAGCCGGGCCGCGCTGCCCACCGGCACCGTCGACTTGCCGACGACCAGGGCGGGCCGGGTCAGATGCGGCGCCAGCGCGTCGAAGGCGCTCTCCACGTAACTCATGTCACAGGCGTACTCCCCGTGCTTCTGCGGGGTGTTCACACAGACGAAGTGGACATCGCCGAAGGCCCCGGCCTCCTCGTAGGAGGTGGTGAAACGCAGCCGGCCGGTCGAGCCCTCGATGCCGTCGGCGTGGCGGCGCAGCAGCTCCTCCAGGCCCGGCTCGTACATCGGGACCTCGCCCCGCTGCAGCATCTCGATCTTCTCGGGCACCACATCGAGCCCCAGCACCTCGAAGCCCAGCTCGGCCATGGCCGCGGCGTGGGTCGCGCCGAGGTAGCCGGTGCCGATCACGGTGATCTTGAGGGCCATGGATGCTCCAAACAGGCAATGCGGCGGCGCAGCGCCGGGGGCTGCGGGGTGGTCGGGTCACTTCGCTGGGGAAAACGGCGCTGACCGAGCATAGTCGGGCCAGGAAGGGCCATCTCCAGTCGTCGCGCGGGCAGGTCTGTAACTGTCGGCAACCTCACGTATCCGCAGGCCCGGCCCGGCGCCTAGAATCCGGAGAGGTAAAGGGTTACTTAACGGTAGTTAGCACTGCCGACAGCTCACAGGGGAGTGAGAAAGCGTGGCGGGAACCGCTGATTTCGATCTGTACCGGCCGTCCGAGGAGCACGACATGCTCCGCGAGTCGGTGCGCTCGCTCGCCGAGGCGAAGATCGCGCCGTTCGCCGCCGCGGTGGACGAGGAGGCCCGCTTCCCGCAGGAGGCGCTCGACGCGCTGGTCGCCAATGACCTGCACGCCGTCCACGTACCGGAGGCCTACGGCGGTGCCGGCGCCGACGCGCTGGCGACCGTCATCGTCATCGAGGAGGTGGCCCGCGTCTGCGGTTCGTCCTCCCTCATACCGGCGGTCAACAAGCTCGGCTCGCTCCCGGTGATCCTCTCCGGCTCCGAGGAGCTGAAGGCGAAGTACCTGGGCCCGCTGGCCAAGGGCGACACGATGTTCTCGTACTGCCTGAGCGAGCCGGACGCCGGTTCCGACGCGGCCGGGATGAAGACCAAGGCCGTCCGCGACGGTGACCACTACATCCTCAACGGCGTCAAGCGCTGGATCACCAACGCCGGCGTCAGCGACTCCTACACGGTGATGGCCGTCACCGACCCGGAGAAGCGCTCCAAGGGCATCTCGGCCTTCGTCGTCGAGAAGGGCGACGAGGGGGTCTCGTTCGGCGCCCCGGAGAAGAAGCTCGGCATCAAGGGCTCCCCGACCCGCGAGGTCTACCTCGACAACGTCCGCATCCCCGCCGACCGCATGATCGGCGCCGAGGGCACCGGCTTCGCCACCGCCATGAAGACCCTGGACCACACCCGCATCACCATCGCGGCCCAGGCCCTCGGCATCGCCCAGGGCGCCCTGGACTACGCCAAGGGCTACGTCCAGGAGCGCAAGCAGTTCGGCAAGCCGATCGGCGACTTCCAGGGCGTCCAGTTCATGCTCGCCGACATGGCCATGAAGGTGGAGGCGGCCCGCCAGCTCACCTACGCCGCGGCGGCCCGCTCCGAGCGGATCTCCGCCGGCGGCAAGGGCGAGGACCTGACCTTCTTCGGCGCCGCGGCCAAGTGCTACGCCTCGGACGCCGCCATGGAGATCACCACGGACGCCGTCCAGCTGCTCGGCGGCTACGGCTACACCCGTGACTACCCCGTCGAGCGGATGATGCGGGACGCCAAGATCACGCAGATCTACGAGGGCACCAACCAGGTGCAGCGGATCGTGATGGCGCGCAACCTGCCGCAGTAAGCAGAAGACGGGAGAGGGGCCCCGGACCGCCACTGCGGTCCGGGGCCCCTCTCTTTGTCTGCTCTCTTTGCCTGCTCGGTCCGGGCCGCCGGTCAGTTGCCGGAGACCGTGACCTTCTCGTCGTTGTTCAGCTGCTGGACCAGCTGGTGGAGCTTGGCCTTGTCCCAGACCAGGTTGCCGCCGGTGCTGCCGGAGATCGGCATGTTCATCGACTTGCCGTCGCCGCCGGTGACGCCCTTCATCGCGAAGAACATGTTGCCCAGGGACCACAGGCTCATGTCCTTGTCGACGATGAGCGTGTCCAGGCCGGCGCTCATGGTCGGGTAGAGCTTGAAGGGGTTGAGGACCGTGCTCGGGGTGGCGGTCTGGCTCGCCAGGGTCGCCAGGAACTTCTGCTGGTTCTTCGTACGGTCCAGGTCCTGGCCGGCGAAGGCGTGCCGGGTGCGGACGAAGGCGAGCGCCTGCTGGCCGTTGAGCGTCTGCTTGCCGGCCGGGAAGTCGGCGCCGGAGTTCTTGTCCTTGAACGCCTTGGGGATGTCCATCTCGACGCCGCCGATGGCGTCCACGATGTTGGCGAAGCCGGCGAAGCCGATCTCGACGTAGTGGTCGATGTGCAGCTTGGTGTTGTACTCGACGGTGCGCACCAACAGCTCCGGGCCGTCCTCGGCGTAGGCCGCGTTGAGCTTGGTGTGCCGTCCGGTGCCCGGGTACTTCTTGCCGGAGGACGAGCCGACGTAGGTGGGTATCTCCACGTCCGAGTCGCGCGGCAGGGATATCAGCGTCGGGCCGTTGCTGCCGTCATGCAGGATCATCATGGAGTCGGTGCGCTTGCCCTCGGCGGAGCCGGTGTGCAGCTTCTGCTTGTCCGCGGCGGACATGCCCTCACGGCTGTCCGAGCCGACGATCAGGTAGTTCGTGCCGTCGCCGGTCGCCGGGCGGTCGATGACCTTGCTCAGGTCGACCTTGCGGCGGAGCTTGCCGTCGGCCCAGAAGTAGGTGGCCACCGAGGCGACCGCCAGCACCGCGACCAGGGCGATGACCGTCCACTTGATGCGCCGGCCCCAGTGGGGGCGCGGCCGGCCGGCGCGGCCGTCGTAGCCGTCACCGCCACCACGGCCGCCGCCGTAGACCTGGCCGGTGTTGTATCCGTCGTACCCGTCGTCGTAGCCCTGGGACTGCTGCGGCGGCACGGCCGCGCCCCGGCGCGGGGACATCGACGGGGGCAGCGGAGGCTCGTGCCGCTGATAGCCGGGGCCCGCGTCGCGACGCACCTGTGGCATCGCGCGCGCACCCTCCGGCTCGGCGCTGCCGCTGCCGTGTCCGTACCGGTTGCCGCTCTGGTCGCCGGACCACCCGCCCCCATTCTCGGCTCCGCTCGAACGGGAGGTGCCCCCTTGCCACTGATTCATAGGAGGAAGTGTGCATGCCCCGCGGGGTCCTCCATAGAGCGGGTGCCGGATCGGGCCAGTGCTGTTGCAGAGCTGATGCAAAGCCACGGAGGCAGCCCGACGCATACCGCACGGGCCCATGACCATTCCGACCTGCACGAATGGAACCAACCATTCCGGATCGTTTCCGGCGGGGGAGCGAGACGTGTGTCACGGACCTGCGCAAAGGGCGAGACCAGTCTCACGACCGGCGTGGGGCAGCGCCGTACGGGCGCCGCTTAGGCTGGCTGCATGACCGAACTCGTCACCGACAGCGCCGAGGACGAGATCGTGGGCAAGCCCACATCCGTGTCCCGCATCACACTCAGCCACATCATGACGGCCGGCGACACCAACCTCCTCGGAACGGTGCACGGCGGCGTGATCATGAAACTCGTCGACGACGCGGCGGGCGCCGTGGCCGGGCGTCACTCCGGCGGGCCCGCCGTGACCGCCTCGATGGACGAGATGGCCTTCCTCGAACCGGTCAGGATCGGCGACCTCGTCCACGTCCGCGCCCAGGTCAACTGGACCGGCCGCTCCTCGATGGAGGTCGGCGTACGGGTGCTGGCCGAGCGCTGGAACGAATCCAGCCCGCCCCAGCAGGTCGGCTCCGCCTACCTGGTCTTCGCCGCCGTCGACGAGCAGGGCAAGCCGCGCCGGGTGCCGCCGGTGCTCCCCGAGACCGAGCGCGACCAGCGCCGCTACCAGGAGGCGCAGATCCGCCGGACGCACCGCCTCGCCCGGCGGCGCGCGATCATGGAACTGCGCGAACGGCGCGTCGCGGAAGGGCTCGACGACGCATAGCGGCGACCGCCAGCTGCCCGAGCAGCGCCAGCCCCGCGCCGGTGACGGTGCCTGCGGCCGCACAGATCACATCGTCGATATCGGCGATCCGCCCGGCCCGCATCAGCAGCTGCGCCGTCTCGATGGCCAGGCACAGGCCCACGCCCAGCAGGAACGCGGCGGCCGCCGAGATGCGCGGCGCCGCAAACCGCAGCAGCAGTGACGCGGGCACGAACAGTGCGGCAGTGGCGATCTGCCGCCGCACCAGCATCACCAGCTCCCCGGGCTCCAGCTGCGCCCCCAGATCGAACAGCCCCTCACCGGGCCGCCACCACACCGTCGCGTCCCCGGAGCCGATCGGCTGGCTCGGCGCGAGCGTCGCCACCAGGAACAGCAGCAGCCAGCCGGCCAGCAGCGTCCGGGCCGTGGTGCGCGGCGCGGTGCTGCCGGGGGTGAGCGCCGTCCACAGGGCCAACGCCACGGCCACCGCCAGCGCCAGGACCAGGAAGAGCGTCACCGTGGTGGGGGTGACGTCCAGCACTACCTGCCACACGATGCGCCCCTTTCAGGCCGTCCAGGACATCAGCCGCAGCTCCACTTCGTGACATAGACCGTCTCGCCACGCTCCATGACGCCCCGGATGCATTCGTCCGCGAGCATCTCCACCCGGCCGCTCAGCACCACCGCGCCGCCCTGCGTCCGCCGGGTGCCGAACCACCCGGGGAAGGCGGTGATCCGGTCGTTCTTGCGCTGGTAACCAAGCCGCACGATGATCTCGTCCCGGCCGCTCACCGCCCCGAGCCGCCGGTAGGCCGCGGTGTACGTGCCGGCCGCCCCCACCGGACCGCGCAGACACAGCTGGCCGCGCACCAGGTCCCCGCAGCCGGTCGGTTCCGGCGGCGCCGGCGGTGACGCGGCGGCGGTGGCCGCGACCAGGCAGAGCGCCGCGACGGCCACCACGGTCCGGCGCGCATCGCGACGGGCGTCCGGACGGCGCGCGGGCGGCCGGGACGCGGTGCGGCGGGGTGCGGGGACGCTCATGACGGGGCCTCGCTCCGCCCGGCCCCGTCGGCGCCCAGCGCGCGCCTTTCGATGAGGAGATCCCTGCGCTCGCTCATGTGCACACCGCCTCGTCCCCGGTGATCGTCGCGAGGCCGCCCGGCTTCTGCGGCGGCTCCTCGGCCCGTACCCGCTGCACCGCCTGGTGGCCGTGGCCGACCGTCACCTGCATCACCGGCCCCCGCCCGGCCACCGGACGCAGCTCGGCACCCGGCAGCGCGGCGGCCAGCGAGCGGGCCGAACGGTCCCAGCGCGGGTCGTAGGCGATGACCGTGCGGGGCGCCCTGCCGAGGGGGGAGGCGCCGGGCGCGCCGGTGGTGGCGAACCCGGTGGCCTGCAGTTCCCTGGCCACCGCGGCGTCCGGTCCCGGCCGGTCGCTGCCGTCGCCGACCCGCACCTGGACCTGTCCCGGCGGTACGTCCACGACCCTGGCCCGCGGCTGGGTGCGGTCCCGGTGCACGGCGAGCGGCCGGTCCTCGCGGATCGCCTGGAAGAGCTTCGGCGCCTGCACCGGATCCCACCGCACGGTCGAGCCGACGCCGGGCACCGGCTGGGCCACATTGCGCAGCGGCACGGACGTGAACTCCGACGACGAGGGGGTGAAGCCGCGCATCGCCTGCCCGAGATCGACCAGGTCGCCCGCCGCGAAGCCCGAGTCGGCGCGGACGGATCCCAGCACCGTGTCGGCGACATTCCGGAAGCGGACCGGGTTCAACAGCACCCCGGAGGAGGTGATCTTGTGGATGAGGGAGGCCAGGAAGCGCTGCTGGCGCTGCATCCGGCCGAGGTCGGCGGAGCCGTCGACATGCCGGGAGCGCACGTACTGCAAGGCCTGGCCACCGCTCAGCCGCGAGGTGCCGACGGGGAGATCCAGGCCCGTATAGCTGTCGCGCAGCGGCCGTACGGTGCAGATCTCCACCCCGCCGACCGCGTCCACGCTGCGCATGAAGCTGGTGAAGTCGACCTCCAGATAGTGGTCGATGTGCACCCCCGTCATGTGCTCGACGGTCCGCACGGTGAGGCTGGGGCCGCCCTCGGCGTAGGCCGCGTTCAGCTTGATGGCGTGCTGGGGGCGCTGCCGGCCGGTGACCGCGTCCGTGTGCGCGGGGACCTCGGCGTAGGAGTCGCGGGGGAGGCTGACCACGCTGGCGCGGTCCCGGTCGGCGGAGAGGTGCACCAGCATCAGGGTGTCGGTGCAGTGGCAGGGCGCGCCGCCGAGGTGGTACTTCCGCTTCTCGCCGGGGGTGAGCTTGTCGCGCCCGTCCGTGCCGACGACCAGGAAGTTCAGCCCGTCGCCGCCCCCGGGCCGGTTGCTCATGCCGGTGAAGGCGTCCACCCGGCCGATGCCGCTCTCCACGCCGGTGACCACGGCGTGCCCGACCCCGCTCGCGGCCAGCAGCAGTACGGACGTGACCGCGCCGATCCGCAGTCCCCAGCGCGGGCCCGGCGGGCGCCGGCGCGGGCTCGGCCGGGCGGCCCGGCGCCTGGCCGGACGGGGGGAGCGGAACGGCGCGGTCACGGGGGACACCTCCGCGGCGGGACGGGCGGCTGGAGCAGAGGAAGAAAGGGGGCAAATCCGTCTGGAGCACCGTAGGTCCATATGATCGGATGTACGGCGCCACACGCCGGGCATCCACCGGTCGGCCACCCGGCTGCGTCCGACGATGTCCACCATTCGCGGTAACGTGAGGCGCGATACTGCAGTCTCCCGGCGGGCGCTGCCGTCGCTGGCGGCTCCACCGCGGGCCGTACCCCTGAGGAACCATGCCGCAGCAGCAGCCCCCGGCCGTCTCCGTGATCATGCCGGTGCTCAATGAGGAACGTCACCTGCGCAATTCGGTCCGGCACATCCTGGAGCAGGAGTACGCCGGTGAGATGGAGGTGGTGATCGCCCTCGGCCCGTCCACGGACCGTACGGACGAGATCGCCGCCGAGCTCGTCGCCGAGGACGCCCGGGTGCACACGGTGCCGAACCCCACCGGCCGTACCCCCGCCGCGCTGAACGCCGCGATCAAGGCGTCCCGGCACCCCATCGTGGTCCGTGTCGACGGCCACGGCATGCTCTCGCCGAACTACATCGCCACCGCCGTGCGCCTCCTGGAGGAGACCGGCGCCGCGAACGTCGGCGGCATCATGCACGCCGAGGGGGAGAACGCCTGGGAGGACGCGGTCGCCGCCGCGATGACCTCCAAGATTGGTGTGGGCAACGCGGCCTTCCACACCGGTGGACAGGCGGGCCCCGCCGAGACCGTCTACCTCGGGGTCTTCCGGCGCGAGGCGCTGGAGCAGCAGGGCGGCTACAACGAGGAGTTCATCCGCGCCCAGGACTGGGAGCTGAACTTCCGTATCCGTGAGGCCGGCGGGCAGATCTGGTTCTCGCCCGAGCTGCGGGTGCAGTACCGCCCGCGGCCGAGCGTCAAGGCGCTGGCCAAGCAGTACAAGGACTACGGCAAGTGGCGCCATGTCGTCGCCCGCTACCACGCCGGTTCGATCAACCTGCGCTACCTCGCGCCGCCGACCGCGGTGTGTGCCATCGCGGCGGGCCTGGTGGCCGGTGCGGCGGTCACGCCCTGGGCGCTGATCGTCCCGGGCGGCTATCTCGCGGCGATCGCCGCGGGGTCGGTGCCCGCCGGCAAGGGCCTGTCGCTCAAGGCGCGCGCC
This sequence comes from Streptomyces sp. 2114.4, assembly GCF_900187385.1. Lineage (NCBI taxonomy): Bacteria > Bacillati > Actinomycetota > Actinomycetes > Kitasatosporales > Streptomycetaceae > Streptomyces > Streptomyces sp. 2114.4. Next base: position 3,047,744 of record NZ_FYEY01000001.1, on the reverse strand, counting down.
CAGATCCCCCTCGCCCTGGCCACCATGCACATGGCCTGGGGCGTGGGCTTCCTGACCAGCCCCCGCTCCCTCGCCAAGAGGGTCATCGCCAGCCGCCGCCCGGCGGTCATGGCAGCGGCGGCCGCGAGCGAATAGGGACATTCCTCGGCGGTGATCACCGCCGAGCCGGCTCGGGGGCCCGAGCCGACTCCGTGGAACCCCTGAGCCGGCTCCGGGGAAACCCACACCCCTGGGGAACTTCACATCCGCGCCCCGGGAAACCTCCCCTCCCTACCCGCCCACCCCCCGAAGGGGGGTGGGCGGCGGGGAAAAACCTAGGTAGGGGTAAGCAGAAGTCCCCCCAGGGCCCGCCGACAGCCCCGTAAGGCGGCCAAAAGGCCCCGGAAGACGCAGGGAAGGCCCCGGCGGACGCCTAGAAGCTGTACTGCGGATTCACCTTCATGCAGGCCTTGGAGTCCTCGCCGTTGAGCGCATCGGCGCTCTCCGGCGCCTTGTCGGCGCCCTTCTCCTCGCCCGACTGCTTCGGGTACGCCGAGCCGCTGCGCCAGTCGTTGCCGACCACCAGCCGCATCCCGGTGGCCGAACTCGACTCCCGGACCGCGCTCTTGGGCAGCCCCAGCGCCTTCGCCAGCGCCAGCGCGTCGCCCCGCTGCACCTTGTCCCGGTAGGTGACGGTGGTGTCGGCCTGGGTGGTGAGCGCGGAATCGGTGCTCGCCGCGGTGTAGCCGAGGCCGGACAGCCGCTGCTGGATGACCGCCGCGCGGCCGGAGACCGGGCCGTTCACCGTGCTGTTGGTGCCGTTCTGCACCACCACCTTCAGCTGACCCTTGGCAGTTGACGGCTTCGGGTCCGGCGCCGGCTTTTTCTTCTTGTCCTTGCCGTCCAGCGCGGAATCGTTGCGCAACAGTGCGAAGGTCGCGTCCGCGTCGCCGGGCTTGGGCATGACGTACGACTCGTCGGGGCTGTACTGCCAGGGCATGGTGACCATCGTGAGGCGCTTGGCCGGCACCCGGTTGAGGTCGCTGCCCAGGTCGTAGAGCTTCTTGACGGTGTCGAGGCCGTCGTCGACGGTCAGCGCCTTGGTCGCGGCCTCCGCCAGGTCACGCAGCTGCCCCGGGTCGGTGAGCTTGGTGCCCTTCTTCAGCTGGCGGACCATCGAGTTCATGTACATGTGCTGGGCCTTGGCCCGGCCGATGTCGGTGTTGTCCTCGAAGCCGTAGCGGGTGCGCAGCCACTGCAGGGCCTGGACGCCCTTGACGGAGTGGGTGCCCTTGGTGAGCTTGAGTCCGCTGCCGTGGCCCTTGCTGTCGTGCGAGTAGACGTTGTTGTCGACACAGACCGGGACGCCGCCGATGGCGTCGGCCATGTCCACCACACCGGAGAAGTCGACCATCATGAAGTGGTCGACGTAGATGCCGGTCAGCTCCTGCCAGGTGGCGAGCGTGCAGCCCGGACCGCCGTGCTGGAGCGACTGGTTGATGGCCGCGGAGGTCTGCGGATAGACCTTGTGGGTCTTCGGGTCGGTGCACTGCGGGATCGTCACCCGGGTGTCGCGCGGGATGGAGATCACCGACATGTTGCTGCGGTCCGCGGAGACGTGCAGCAGCATCTGCACATCGGCGAGCGGCTTGCGGTCCGCGTCCTGCCGGGCACCGCCGAGCTCGATGTTCTTCTTGCTGTTCCGGCCGTCCGAGCCCAGCAGCAGGATGTTCAGCGGGCTCTGCCCGAAGGCGTTGGGATCCGGCTTCTTCAGACCGTCCCCGGCCAGGGACCGCGGGGCCTTGCGCAGGTTCGCGTTGAGGTGTTCGTAGTACCAGTACCCGGCGCCCGCGCCGCCCACTATGAGGACGGCGAGGGTCAGGGAGGTCCAGCGCAGCACCTTGCGGCCCTTGCCGCGGCGCGGACGGCCCCCGTTGCGGTGGCCGCCGCCCTCCGCGGGCCCGTCCCCGTCGCCACGGGACGCGTCGTCGCCCGCGGAGGGCGTCCAGCCGGGAGCGTCCGGCGGCAGGCCCTTGTCCTCGTACAGCCCGTCGTTCCAGCCCGGCTCCTGTGCATCCGGTGCCTTCGGTGCATCCGGCCGGCGTTGCCGGCGTGATCGGTCACCGCGCAGACTGCTCTGCCGCATTGGGCCCTCTCCCCGTTATGAGTCCGATGGTGCGTTCGGCGCCTCGGCGGGGCGGCCGGAGCCCGCTCAGGTCACTTCGCGCAGACGTTCTTGTCATCTGCATTGACGTTCTGCACCCCGTCCGGGGTTTCGGTCGGCGCGTCGATCGGTGTGCCCGGCGCCTTGAAGTCCTTGCCGAGGGTGAGCTTCATCGGCTCCCGGTCACCGGCGTTGTGCGACGACTTCTTCAGCGCGCTCTTGGGCAGCCCCATCCAGTCGGCCAGAGTGGCGGCCTGGTCGGCCTGGTTGGGCCCGTATTCGAGGCGGGTGGTGGCCAGCTTGGCCGGGGCGTTGCCGGCGTTGGTGGAGAGCTTGGCGGCCTTGCTGTTCTGCAGCCAGTCCACGGTCTCCTGCGCCGAACCGATCGGCCCGCCACCGTTGGTGACGTCGACCCGCACCTGCTCGGGCGGGGCCTTCTTCACCGGAGCGGACTTCTTGCCCTTGCCCTTCTTGCCCTTGGCCAGGGCGTGGTCCGCCCGGACCATCGCGAACAGCGGGTCCGCGGCGGTCTTGTTGAGGATGACGGTGGCCGGGTCGTCGGGGTTGTCCAGCACCGGCACCGTGGCGAAGGTGACCTTGTCGATGTCGACCTTCTTGAGGTCGGTGCCGAAGTCCAGGAGCTTGTTCGCGGTACCGATACCGGTGTCGACGGTGAGCGCCTTGGTCGCCGCCTGGCTGACGTCGTAGAGCTTGCCGGGGCTGCTGAAGGCGCTGGACTTCAGCTTGCGGATCAGCGAGCTGAGGAACTGCTGCTGCATCTTGATCCGGTCCAGGTCACTGCCGAACCCGATGGCGTGCCGGGTACGGACGAAGGCCAGCGCCTGCTCGCCCTTGACGATGTGCCGGCCGGCCTTCAACTTCAGGTGCGACTTGGGGTCGTTGAGGTCCTTGCCCGCGCACACCTCGACGCCGTCGACCGCGGTGGACAGGGCCTTGACCGCGTTGAAGTCGGCCATCATGAAGTGATTTATCTTCAGCCCGGTCAGCTTCTCGACGGTGCGCCAGGTGCAGCCCGGGTCCCGGCCCTCCTGGCCCAGGCTGGTGTTGAAGCGCACCCCGTGCTCGCCCGGGATGTTCTTCGTCGAGCCGTCCTTCTGCTTCGTCGGGCAGGTCGGGATGTCGGTGATCATGTCGCGCGGAATGCTCAACGCGGTGGCGTTCGTCCGGTCCTTGGAGATGTGCATCAGGATCGTGGTGTCCGCGTGCCCCACGCTTCCGGCGTCGCCGTAGCCGGAGTTGCCCTTCCCGGAACGCGCGTCCGTCCCGATGATGAGGACGTTGACCGGGCCTTCGGAGACCGCGTCGTTCTCCACGCCGACGTCGACCTTGGAGATGTTGCCGTTCAGCTGCTGGTAAAGGTAGAACGCGCCACCGCAGCCGGCGACGAGGACGAATCCCACGACACCGGCCGTCCAGTACAGCGCCTTCTTCTTCCCGGACGCCTTCGGCTTGCGCTTGCGGCGGCTCGCCGGGCCCGCGGCCGCCGCGGACGCCGTGCGACTGCCGGCCGCCCGCCGGGCCGCCCGCCCGCCACCGGCGCGCTCGTCGCCCTCGGCGTCCTCGTCCCGGCGGCCGCGCTGGGTCGGCAGCGGCCGGGTGTCGGTGTCGCCGCCCGACTTGCGCGCGGCACGTCTGGAGCCGGCCGGCTTGCGGTCGGCGGGCCGACCGTCGGCTTGACCGGCATGGTCAAGCCGCAGCTCGTAGTTGCCGGTGTTCGGGTCGAACACCCACTGATCGGCGGGATCGACGTTGTTGTCGCCCGCCCGCCCACGGCCTTGCGCGTCCACGGTGCCTTGAGTCCTCCGTCGGTGCCACGCGGCGCCATCCCCTCAAGGCGCTCGGTCGGTCGATCGATCGTTTATTGCATGGTCATCGGTCAGCTGGTCCTGCGACCGGATCGCTCACACTATCCGCCCAGTTCAGCGCCCCGCGACGCTCGTGACAAATTCCACTTGCCTACAACTGGGCAATCCGCCCAATCCATTCGAGTCACCAGGCGTACTTTGCGGCATCTTTATCCGCAGACCCCGTGTCCCGCTGTCGTCCCGGGAAAGGACGGGTCCGGACCCGCCGGCGGTGAGGGAGCTCTGCCCGCCCGCCCCGCCGGTGCCCCGGCTCCCGTGCGGACCGGCTTCTCCCCGGTGTCGGGAGGGGGTTTCACCGTCACCGGACGATCGTTGTGCAGCTGCCCGAAGAGCCGGCCGGCGTCCGGCTGGATGAGCTCATCACGGTTGGGATCGTAGCGGTACTCCCGGCGCGGCACGGTCATGAACAGAACCCGGCCGGTGGGAATGCTGCGGGTACTGCGCACCAATTCGTACAGCCCCTTCAAGGAAGCCAGTGCGGCGTCCGTGGTCAGTGAACTCGTCGCGGCATCCAACACCGGATACAGCCGGGTCGGATTGAGCAGCACACCGTTGCTCTGCACTTTCTTCACGAGAGCGGCAAGAAAGTCTTGTTGTCGCCGCATCCGCTGGGTATCGCTGCCGTTACCCAGGCTCTTGCGGGCCCGTACGAATCCGAGCGCGGCCTCACCGTGCAGGGTCTGCCGGCCCGCGGGCAGGGTGAGGTGTGCCGCGGGGTCGTGGACCGGGCGGGGCAGGCAGACCTCCACACCGTCCACCGCATCCACCATCTTCTTGAAGCCCACGAAGTCGATGATCAAGTAGTGGTCGATGCGGATACCGGTCAGCTTCTCGACCGTACGGATCGTGCAGGCCGCCCCGCCGACCGCGAAGGCCCCGTTGAACTGTGCCGCCCGCGGTGCGGTCTCCGTGCCGTCCGGGCGCTTGCAGTGCGGCACCTCCACCATCAGATCGCGCGGGATGCTCACCGTGGTGGCGCTCTTCCGGTCCGCCGCCAGGTGCAGCAGCATCGTGGTGTCCGAGCGCTGGCCGGCGTCGTGGCCGTACCGGCGGTTGCCGCCGCTGCGGGTGTCGGAGCCGATCAGCAGCACGTTCACGGCGTTCGGCGGGCCCGCGGGGGGCCGTTCGGACTCCCACTTCCGCAGCTCCTTCTCGGTGGCGCTGTCGGTGCGGATGTTGCTGTCGAGCTTGGCGTAGACCGCCCAGCCGCTGCCGGCGCCGGCCAGCATGACACCGGTGACCCCCAGCGCGGCCCAGCCCCGCCAGCTTCGCGGGCGGCGCGAGGGCCCCGGCCGGTGCGACCCCAGCCCCCCGGCCGGGCGTTCGTCCCAGCCGGTGAACCGGGGAGGCTCGGGGGTCTCGGTCACCTGTGCGTCCATCCCTCATGGAGTCGGCGTCGCGCCCGCACGAGGGCCCGGACGGAACAAGAGACGGACGAACCCCGCGCATGGTTGTACGTACTCAAGATCCTGGACCGAAACGGGCGAACCGGCCCGCCACGGGCGCCACCGGTCCGCCGGACGGGGGAGGAGCGCCCGGTGTGGCGCCGGGGGCTTGCGCTCGGTGCGGTGACGGGGCCGTGGGCGCGGTGCGGACAGCGGCCGGGCTCGGGGCGGTGACGGTGCCCGGGGCTCAGTGGGGTGACGGCGCCCTGTACGTGATCTTCTCGCTGGTCTCCCGGGCGTCCGCGGCGTCCGCGTCCAGCCGGTCGAGGTGGCGGCACAGCACCACGGAACCGCCGGCCGCCAGCGGGGCGTAGAGCCCGTACGCCAGGCCCTGCCAGGTGTCGTACGGCAGTCCTGACAGCACCCGGGGGGACGGAGGCATCCCGGCCGCCGCCGCGTCGGCCAGGGCGCGCGCCCCGATGCCCGCGCCGGTCAGCTCCTCGCCGCCCACCACCAGGGCCACGTCCGCCGGGTCCACCGGCGCGAACGGCGCGAACCGGTCGCCCTGGCCCGGCGCCTCGACGGCGAAGTCCGCGAAGCCCGCGGGCGGCTGCGGGAAACGGCCGCCCAGCGGGCGCAGCGCCAGCGCCACCCGCTCCCCGGAGCAGGCCCGCGCCGCCTCCAGCCGATCGGGCCCGGCGACGACGAGATCGGCGGCGGCCGGATCGCCCTCCACCTCCGCCACCACGCCCACCGAGGAGCAGGCCAGCAGCCAGACGGCGGTCTGCCAGTGCGCGGGCAGCAGCAGCGCGAGCCGGTCGCCGGGCCCGGCGGCCAGATCGCCCTGGAGGTAGTTGGCGGTCTTGGCCACCCAATTGGCGAAGGTCGCGACGGACAGTTCCACGCGCTCGCCGGTGGCGTCGTCGTAGAAGGTCACCAGCGGGCGGGCCGGATCGGCGGCGAGCGCGGAACTCAGCAGGTCGGCGGGGGTGCGATCGGTGGCGTTCATCGCGGCCAGGGTACGCGCGGCGGCGGCCGGCGGCGGGGCGGGCACCGCAGTACCGGCCACCGGATCGGCCGATGCCCCGTCAGGTCACCATTGGCGCGTTCGGTCCGGACATGTCCAGGATTTTAGTCATGCGCCCTTTCCTCGTGACCTGCCTCGGCGCCGTGTGCACCGCCGCCCTCGCCCTGTCCCTCGCGCCGGCGGCCGGTGCGCATGCCGTCGCCGCCCCGGCCCAGGCCCCGGCCCCGGCGCCGGCGCCGCGCGCCACGAGCACCACCGAGCTGCCCGGCAGCACCCAGTCCCTGCCGGTGCCGACGCCCGGCGCAGCCGCCCCCGACACCACCGACCGCGACGCCCCCACGGTGCCCGCTGCCGGCACGCTCGGCCTGCCGGCGCGCACCGTGCGGCCGTTCTCCCTCCTCGGGGTGGTCTGGGACGACGCCGCCGCCGAACTGCACGGCCGGGTCCAGGTCCGCACCCGCGCCACCGGCACCACCCGGTGGTCCGGCTGGCAGGACGTCCAGGTCCACAACGACGACGCGCCCGACCTCGGCTCCGCCGAACGGCACGGCGGCGGCGTCAGGGGCAGCACCTCTCCGCTGTGGGTCGGCGACTCCGATGCCGTCCAACTGCGCATCACCCCCGAGCGCAGCGACCGCGCGGCGGCCACCGTCCCGGCCGGGCTGCGGCTGGAACTCGTCGACCCCGGCAGGACCCCGCGCGGCCTCCGCGGGACGCACGCCGACCCGCCGGGTCCGATCGGCGCCGGGGCGGCCACGGCCGCGGCCTCCGCCGCCAACGCGCTGCTCGCCCCGCTCGGCGCCACCGAGATCCCGGCCCTCGACCAGGTCGCCTCGCTGGCCGATATCGCCGCTGCGGGCCTGCTGTCCCCGCCCCGCGCCTACGTCGGAGCGCGCCCCCGGATCGTCACCCGGGCAGGCTGGGGCGCCGACGAGGACCTGCGGGAGAAGGCCTTCATCTATACCCGCACCGTCCGCGCCGCCTTCGTCCACCACAGCGGCTCCGGCAACGACTACAGCTGCGACGAGGCCCCCGCGATGATCCGCGCCATGTACCGCTTCCACGTCAAGAGCAACGGCTGGCGGGACATCGGCTACAACTTCCTCATCGACAAGTGCGGCACGGTCTACGAGGGCCGGGCGGGCGGCGTCGCCAAGCCCGTCATGGGCGCCCACACGCTCGGCTTCAACGCCGACAGCACCGGCATCGCCGTCCTCGGCACCTTCACCGACACCGAGCCGCCGCGGCGCGCCATCGACGCCATCGCCCGTCTGGCGGCCTGGAAGCTCGGCCTCTACGGCGTCGATCCGCGCAAGATGACGAAACTGCTGTCCGCCGGCGGCAACCGCTTCCCCAAGGGGGCCAAGGTCCCGCTGCATGTCATTTCCGGCCACCGCGACGGCTTCACCACCGACTGTCCGGGCCTGTACCTCTACAACAAGCTCGGTGCCACGCGGGTCGCCGCGGCCGGGCTCCAGGGCCGCTGACCACCGCCGTTCCTGCCGTTGACGCATCCTCACGACCACGACGACCGCGCCCCGGCCCCGCACCGCCCCGTGGCCGGAACAGCACGGGGCCGGTCGCACCGCCTGGGGCGTCCGGATGTCCCGTCTGCCTACACTGGTCCGCCGATCGGCCGACCCCAGCAGGAAGCAGACAAGACACCCGTGAGCGTCGCACGTGCAGCCGCCGGGCTGTGGTCGACGACGAGAGCCGCACCGCTGCGCTGCACGGGCGGAGAAGCGAACAGAGGACACAGTGACTGAAGCGATCCTCCTGGTCGGCGGCAAGGGCACGCGGCTGCGGCCGCTGACGGTGCATACGCCCAAGCCGATGGTCCCGGCGGCCGGCGTGCCGTTCCTCACCCATCAGCTGGCCCGCGCCCGGGCCGCCGGCGTCGAGCACATCGTCCTCGCCACCTCCTACCTCGCCGAGGTCTTCGAGCCGTACTTCGGCGACGGGTCGGCGCTGGGCCTGCACCTGGAGTACGTCACCGAGCACGAGCCGCTGGGCACCGGCGGCGCCATCCGCAATGTCGCCGAGCGGCTGCACTCCGGCCCCGACGAGCCGGTTCTGATCTTCAACGGCGACATCCTCACCGGCCTGGACATCCCGGCCCTGGTCGAGACCCACCGCACCGCCGGCGCCGATGTCTCGCTGCACCTCACCCGGGTCGAGGACCCGCGCGCCTTCGGCCTGGTGCCCACCGACGACACCGGCAAGGTCACCGCCTTCCTGGAGAAGCCGGAGACCCCCGAGGAGATCGTCACCGACCAGATCAACGCCGGCGCCTATGTCTTCAACCGGTCGGTCATCGACACCATCCCGGCCGGGCGCCCGGTCTCCGTCGAACGCGAGACCTTCCCCGGCCTGCTCGCCGAGGGCGCTCACCTCCAGGGCATGGTCGACTCCACGTACTGGCTCGACCTCGGCACCCCGCAGGCCTTCGTCCGCGGCTCCGCCGACCTGGTCCTGGGCCGCGCCCCGTCCCCGGCGGTGCCCGGCCGCCGCGGGGACCGCCTGGTCCTGGAGACCGCCGAGGTCGCCCCGGACGCCAAACTCACCGGCGGCACCGTCGCCGGCGCCCGCACCGTCATCGGCTCCGGCGCCCGGATCGACGGCAGCGCCGTCCTCGAGGGCGCGGTCATCGAGGAGGGCGCCCAGATCCGGGACTCGCTGATCGGCGCCGGCGCGCGCATCGGGGCCCGTACGGTCCTGGACGGTGCGGTCATCGGCGACGGTGCGCGGATCGGCGCCGACAACGAGCTGCGCGGCGGCATCCGCATCTGGTGCGACGCCGATATCCCGGCCGCATCGGTGCGCTTCTCCTCCGACCAGTAGCCGGTGGGCCAGTAGCCGGTGGGCCGGAGGCCGGTGGGCCAGGAGCCGGTGGGGGCGGGTAACCCGTCGTCCGGCAGGTCTGCAGGCCGGCCGACCGCTCACCGGGCCCGGCCCGACGTTGTCCACAGGCCCCGGCGCCGCCCCGGCCGGATCGCCTAGCCTGGCCGCATGCCCGCCCGTACCTGGCTTCCGCCCGGCCCGTTCGACCTGCACCGCACGCTGGGTGTGCTGCAGCGCGGCCCCGGCGACCCCGCGTTCGCGGTGCGCGGCGGCGAGCTGTGGCGCGCGTGCCGTACGCCGCAGGGCCCCGGCACGCTGCGGCTCGCCGCCCGCCCGTCCGCCGGCGGCATCGAGGCCGAGGCCTGGGGGCCGGGCGCCGACTGGCTGCTGGACCGGCTGCCCGAGCTGCTGGGGGCGGGCGACGACCCGGCGGAGTTCACCGCCCGGCACCGCATCGTCCATGAGGCCCGCCGCCGCCACCCCGGCGTCCGGCTCGCGAGGACCGGTCTGGTGCTGGAGTCGCTGATCCCCTCGATCCTGGAGCAGAAGGTCACCAGCGACGAGGCCTACCGCGCCTGGCGGCTTCTGCTGTGGCGGCACGGCGAGGCCGCCCCCGGCCCCTGGGACCGGATGCGGGTGATGCCGGACCCGCGCGGCTGGGCGCTGATCCCCTCCTGGGAGTGGCACCGCGCGGGCGTCGACGGCAAGCGCTCGGCCACGATCCTGCGCGCGGTGCGGGCCGCCCGCCGGATGGAGGAGGCCGCGCGGATGGACCTCGCGGACGCCACCCGGCGGCTGACGGCCCTGCCGGGCATCGGCCCCTGGACCGCCGCCGAAACCCTCCAGCGCACCCTGGGCGCACCGGACGCGATCACGGTCGGCGACCTGCATCTGCCGAAGATCATCGGCTATGCCCTCACCGGCCGCCGCGGCACCACCGACGAGCAGATGCTCGAACTCCTCGCCCCCTACGAGGGCCAGCGGCACCGCGCGGCCCGGCTGATCCTGCTGTCCGGCCGCGTCCCGCCGCGCCGCGCCCCGCGCTTCCCCGTGGGGGACATCGCCCGGCTCTGACCCCGGGCGAGCGCGCAGATCAGCGCACGACGACGAACTCGTCGGCGGCCCGCGCCGGACGGGGCGCCGGTGCCGCCGCCGGATGCCCGATGGCCACCGCCCCCATCGGCTCCCAGTTCCCGGGAAGTTCCAGCACCTCGCGGACCACGTCCCGGCAGAACATCGTCGACGAGATCCAGGCGGAGCCCAGGCGTTCACCCGCCAGCGCGACCAGGAAGTTCTGGATGCCCGCGCCATGGGCCACCACGAACATCTCGCGCTCCGCGGCGCTCCGCCGCGCGTCGGGGTAGTCGTGCGCGCCGTCCGTCACCATGCACGGCACCGCGAGATACGGCGCCTGGCGCAGCACATCGCCCCGCCGCACCCGCTTGGCGATGGACTCCTCCGTCTTGCCGTCCGCGCGCAGATCCGCGATCCAGGCGTCCCGCATCGCGTCCAGCAGCCGCGCCCGCGCCTGCGGGGACTCCAGGAGGACGAACCGCCACGGCGTGGTGTGATGCGGCGCCGGGGCGGTGAGCGCCGCGGCCACCGCGCGCCGGACCGCCCCCGGATCGACCGGCTCGTCGCGGAAGGCGCGGACCGTACGCCGCGCCGTCACCGCTTCGCGTACGGCCTCCGAGGTGCCCAGCCGGAACATGTCGTCCTCGGCGCCGCGCACCATGGCGCCCGCCCCGGCGCCGTCGCCCGACTCCTCGACGACATGGGGGAGCCCGCGCACCACCGCGACCGGCAGCCCGGCGGCCTTGCCCTTCACCAGGTCACCCGCGGCGGCCAGTTCGTCGGCGGTGGCCACCACCGTCGCGCTGAGCGGATTGCCGTACGCGTCGGTGCCGCCGCGCAGATCGTCCAGCACCCGCACCCCGGCGGCCCCGATGGCGACATCGGTGAGGCCGCTGCGCCACGGCCGCCCGAAGGTGTCGCTGATGACGACGCCGACGTCGACGCCGAGCTCGGTGCGCAGGCCCGCCCGCAGGGCGCGTGCCGAGGCGTCCGGGTCCTGTGGCAGCAACAGCACCGTTCCCGCCGGGGTGTTGGAGGCGTCCACACCGGCCGCGGCCATCACCAGGCCCTGCCGGTTCTGCACGATCCGCAGGGTGCCGCGCCGGGCCACCACCCGCACCGTCTCCGCGTCGATCGCCGCCTCTCGGTCGGTGGCCTCGACCACCCGGCCCTCGGCCTTGCTGACGATCTTCGAGGTCACCAACAGCACGTCTCCGTCGGCGAGTTGGGGCATGCTCTCGGCCGTGGCCGCCGCGGCGATCAGCTTGACGAGGTCATCGCCGGGCCGCACCTCGGGCACTCCCGGCAGTGCCCACACCCGGTATCCGGGCACCCCCTCGGGGTGGTTCACGCCCGGACCTCCTCGGCCATGGCCAGCGCCTCGCGCACCATCGCGGCCGTAGCGTCCAGGCCGGTCATCATCAGCGGCACGGCCCGGCAGCGGATCCCTGCCGCCTCGACCTCGGCCACCGCGCCCTCGTCCACGGAGTCCACCAGCCAGCCGTCCAGCAGCCCGGAGCCGTAGTGGCGGGCGACGGCCGCGGCGGTCGCCTCCACGCCCACCGCCGCCAGCACCTTGTCGGCCATCCCGCGCACGGGGGCGTCGCCGACGATCGGGGAGAGCCCGATCACCGGCACCCCGGCGTCCGCGATGGCCTCCCGGATGCCCGGCACCGCCAGGATCGTCCCGATGCTGACCACCGGGTTGGACGGCGGGAACAGCACCACGTCCGCGTCGGCGATGGCCTCCAGCACGCCCGGCGCCGGCTTGGCCTGGTCCGCACCGACCGGCACCACGGCATGCGCCGGCACCGAGGCGCGCAGCCGCACCCAGTACTCCTGGAAGTGGATCGCCTTGCGCTCGCCGTCTTCGTCGACCGCGACATGGGTCTCGACCCGGTCGTCGGACATCGGCAGCAGCCGTACGCCGGGCTTCCAGCGCGCGCACAGCGCCTCGGTGACCGCGCTGAGCGGATATCCGGCGCCCAGCATCTGGGTCCGCACGATATGGGTGGCGAAGTCCCGGTCACCGAGCCCGAACCACTCCGGGCCGACACCGTAGGCGGCCAACTCCTCCTTCACCCGGAAGGTTTCGTCGGTGCGGCCCCAGCCCTGCTCCTCGTTGATGCCGCCGCCGAGGGTGTACATCACGGTGTCGAGGTCGGGGCACACCTTGAGCCCGAACAGATGGATGTCGTCGCCGGTGTTGCCGATGACGGTGAGGTCCGCGTCCGGAGCCGCTGCCTTCAGTCCCCGCAGAAAGCGGGCGCCGCCGATACCGCCGGCCAGAACCACGATTCGCATGGCCCCAGCATGTCAGGGGCCGGCGGGTGGGCGTCAGGGGGCCAGTACCTCGGACGGGGCGGCCGCGCCTCCCAGGGCCGTGGTCTGGCCGGGGTGCATCGGCATATCGGTCAGGCCCGGGGAGTAGAGGTGCAGGCTGACCGCCGGGGTCAGGGCGTCGTTGACGACCTCGTGGACGTAGCCCGGGGCGAACACCCGCTGGGCGCCGGCCGCGAGCGTCCGGGGCCCGGTCGCGGTGTGCTCGGTCAACTCGCCCTCCAGGACGGTCAGCACACCGGAGGACACCCCGTGGTCGTGCCGCCCGCTGCCCTGCCCCGGCACCCAGCTCAGCAGCCACACCTCATAGCCAGGGCCCGTGCGCAGCCGGTGGTACCAGCGGGTGGTGGTGTCGTAGCGGACGAGCGGCGCCCAGGCGGCGCGGTCGGCGGCGATCGAGCGGGCCAGTCCCGCGAAGCCGGCGACGGTGGTGGGGTGCGAGGGAACGGGCGGCAGCAGGTGGGGGATGGCGAGCGGGTCGCCGGCGATCTGGACGTCGCTGTTCATGGGATTTCGGTTCCTCGGCCAAGGTGCTGGGGCCCCAGCCGTAGCTGGGGGAGGGCTGCGGCACGGCGCGGGCTCTCCCTGTGGGGGGCGCGGCGCGGCGACGCGGAGCAGGGGTGCTGCGGGGTGGTGCGAGCGAAAAGCTGGAGCTCAGTGGCTACGACAGCTGGAACAGCGACAGCGGGCCTGCGCAGCGCAGAGCGACCCGTAGGCACGGGTCAGTCGGAGCGCGGGGGTCGCTGGCATGCGGTCCAGGAGACCGGTTTCACTCGGCGATGTCAACTTGATGACCGGTTTGCCGTAAATCTTTCACCTCATCCGGTTACTCCGCCCGGAGAAAGGTTTGTGCAGTCGTTGGCACGGAGACATCGACCGGCAACCGCACCTTCAAACGCCGCTGCGGCCCCGTGATCCGTCTGTGATCTCCCCTGCTTCGGCGCGCGGGGTGCAACGTGAATGCCGCCTGATCGCGTCTTGGTGAGTGACGAAGGACGTGCCGGGTGGCACGCCCGGGGAAGTGTCCTGGTTTTTACTGATTTGAACACTTTCCGCATACGCTTGGTTCCGCCGAGTGAATAAGAGGCCCAATAGCAGATCTCGGCTTGACTGGCCCGGATCACCACACTTGTAATTTCACTCGTGTCGTTCAGCCGAAATCGATCACGGCTTGATCACGGGGACGTAAAGACAGACGAGGGGCGCACATGACCGAGCTGTTCCAGGAATTGCTGGTCGAGGAGGCGGATGAGGAGCTCGGCTGGCAGGAGCGCGCACTGTGCGCCCAGACCGACCCCGAGTCCTTCTTCCCGGAGAAGGGTGGCTCCACCCGCGAGGCCAAGAAGGTCTGTCTCGCCTGCGAAGTCCGGTCCGAATGCCTGGAGTACGCGCTCGCCAATGACGAGCGCTTCGGCATTTGGGGCGGCCTGTCCGAGCGCGAGCGGCGCCGGCTGAAGAAGGCCGCCGTCTGACGATGACAGCGCAGCCGGCCGGACCGGACGGGCGGGGCCTCACGGACCACGCCGCCGTACCACCTCAACTCCCCATATCCCCCTATAGCGAACACTCCGCCTCCTGCGACTCGTGCGCCGGAGGCGGACTGCTGTGTGCTGCTTCGTACGGGCCCGGTCGGGGGACCGGCGCGAACCATTAGTGTGGGGCCCCGTCCGAGATGCGCCGCCGCCCTGCCGGGCGCGCGCGTCGCCTCGTAGTCCGTCGCAGTGTCTTCCGGGGGCGGGGCCTTAGCGCGACTTCGCCGCGGGCCTTCGAACTCCCGGGTCCGGAGGGCCCGTACCTCGATGTCCGTGCACAGCCAGCCGGCGGCCCAGGCCGCCTCATACGCAGCCGCCACCCCAGAGTTCCCGAGGCACGTCGTCACCGCCGTGATCGTCTCCCATGACGGTGCCCGCTGGCTGCCCGACGCGCTCACCGGTCTGCTCGGCCAGGAGCGCCCGGTGCAGAACGTCATCGGCGCCGACACCGGCAGCGCGGACCGCTCCGCCCAGCTGCTCGCCGAGGCCATCGGGGACCAGCGGGTGCTGCACCTCGCCCGCCGCTCCGGATTCGGCACCGCCGTCGACGAAGCCGTCCGCACGGCCCCCGAACTCACCCCCGACGACCTGCCGTACCTGCGCCGCCCCAGCGGCTGGGACCCGGTCAGCCGCACCTGGCGCGACGAGGCCTACGACATGCCGGAGCTGCCGCACGGCGAACCGGTCCAGTGGCTGTGGCTGCTGCACGACGACTGCGCGCCCGAGCCGGACGCGCTCGCCGAGCTGCTGCGGGTCGCCGACGCCAGCCCCTCCACCGTGATCGTCGGCCCCAAGCTGCGCAGCTGGTACGACCGCCGGCAGCTGCTCGAAGCCGGCGTCAGCATCGCCCGCAGCGGTCGCCGTTGGACCGGCCTGGACCGCCGCGAACAGGACCAGGGCCAGCACGACCAGGTGCGCCCCGTGCTGTCCGTCTCCACCGCCGGCATGCTCATCCGCCGTGACGTCTACGAGGAGTTGGGCGGCTTCGACCGCCGGCTGCCGCTGATGCGCGACGACGTCGACCTGTGCTGGCGCGCCCAGGCCGCGGGACACCAGGTCCTGGTCGCACCGGACGCGATCCTGCGGCACGCCGAGGCCGCCGCCCGCGAGCGCCGCCCCATCGACTGCGTCGGCCGGAGCGTGGCCAACCCGCACCGCGTCGACAAGGCCGGCGCCGTCTACACCCTGCTCACCAACACCCGCGGCGCGATCCTCCCGTACGTCCTGCTGCGGCTGCTGATCGGCACCTTCCTGCGGGTCATCGCCTACCTCGTCGGCAAGGTCCCGGGCCAGGCGCTCGACGAACTCGCCGGACTCTTCGGCACTCTGCTGCGACCCGGCAAGATCCTCGCCGCACGGAAGAAGAGAGGCCGCCCCGCGGTCGACACCGGCGAACTGCGGCCGCTCTTCCCGCCCCCCGGCGCGACCGTGCGGGCCACCGTCGAACAGGTCGCCGGCAACCTCGCCGGGCGGGCCGCACCGGATGTGGCCTCGGCCGGCCGGCACGGCGCGGTCGAGTCCGGGCCCGGCGGCGACGACGCCGACTTCCTGGAGGTCGAGCAGTTCGCCCGGCTCAAGCGGATCGCCCGCAAGCCCGCACCGGTGCTCTTCCTCGTCCTGCTGCTGGTCTCGCTGGTCGCCTGCCGCGGCCTGCTCGGCTCCGGCGCGCTGACCGGCGGGGCGATGCTGCCCGCGCCCGGCAGCGTCTTTGATCTCTGGTCGGCCTACCTCGACAGCTGGCACGCCGTCGGGGTCGGCGGCAGCGCCTCCGCGCCGCCCTACCTGGCCGTCGTCGCCCTGCTGTCGAGCATCTTCCTCGGCAGCACCGGCTTCACCGTCACCCTGATGCTGGTCTGTTGCGTCCCGCTGGCCGGCCTCACCGCCTACTTCGCCTCCCGCCCGCTGGTCGCCTCCCGACTGCTGCGGGCCTGGGCGAGCATCGCGTACGCCTTCCTGCCCGCGGCCGCCGGCGCGCTGGCCGGCGGCCGGCTGGGCACCGCGGTGCTCGCCGTCCTGCTGCCGCTGATGGCGCGCGCCGCCGTCGCGGCGAGCGGACTGCGGCTGCCCGCGGGCAGCCGGCCCAGCTGGCGCGCCACCTGGGCATATGCGCTGCTGATCACCTTCACCATGGCCTTCACCCCGGTCGTCTGGCCGATCGCGGTGCTGCTCGGCACCGGCCTGCTGGTGCTGCGCTTCGCCGGTGGCCACCGCGACCAGCTGGGCGCCCACGGGCTGCGGTTCCTGGTCGTGCTCCTCGCGCCGCTCGTCGTGCTCGCCCCCTGGTCCCTGTCGCTGCTGACCCAGCCGTCCCGCTTCTTCCAGGAGGCCGGGCTCGGCTACGGCGCAGGCTCCGCCTCCGTGCTCGACCTCATCGGGCTCAGCCCCGGCGGCCCCAAGGCCGTCGGCGGGGTGCTGCTCTTCGGCATCGTGGCGGCCGCGCTCGCCGCGACCCTGCGCGACGAGCGGCAGCGCGCGATCCGCATCGCCTGGGCGGTGGCCCTGGCCGGCCTGCTGTTCGCGGCGCTGGGCAACGGCTCCGGCTGGACCGGGCCCGCGATGCTCGTCTATGGGCTGGCGCTGCTGTGCGCCGCCGCGATCGGCGCCGAGGGCATCCGCACCCGGATGGCCAGCCTCGGCTTCGGCTGGAAGCAGCCGGTCGCGGTGCTGATCGCGCTGGCGTCGGTGCTCGCCCCGCTCTACGCCGCGGTCAGCTGGATGATCACCGGTGCCGCCGGTCCGCTGGAGCGGCGCAACCCGGAGCAGGTCCCGGCCTTCGTCGCCGAGGAGGCCGGCACCTCCGACCGGGCCCGCACCCTGGTCCTCGACGGCACGCCGGGCCATGTCGACTACTCCCTCGTCCGCGGCTCCGGAGCCGAGCTCGGTGACGCCGACCTGGCCGCAGCGGCGGGCGAGGACAAGCGGCTCGGCGGCATCGTCGCCCACCTGGTGGCCGGCTCCGGCGCCGACCAGACCAACCAGCTCGGCGGCTACGCGGTCCGCTACGTCCTGGTCAGGGGCGGGGCACCGCGCGAGATGGGCCGGGTGCTGGACTCCACCCCGGGGCTGACCCGGCTCAGCCAGGACGACGGCAGCGCCCTGTGGCGCGTCGACCGCCGGGTCTCGCGGCTCTCGATCGTCGCGGGCGAGGCCAAGGACGGCACCAGCGCCGGCGAGGCCGCCGCGCCCGTCCCCGTACCGTCCGGACCCGTCGAGGCGCACACCAAGGTGCCCGCCGGTGCCGACGGCCGGGTGCTGCGCCTCGCGGACGCCGCCGACGAGGGCTGGCAGGCCACGCTCAACGGCACCCCGCTCAAGCCGCGGACCGTCGACGGCTGGGCCCAGGGCTTCACGCTCCCCGCGGGCGGCGGCACCCTCGACCTCACCCACGAGAACCCGCTCGGCCACACCCTCTGGCTGTGGGCGCAGGGCCTGCTCGCCGTCGTCCTGGTGGTCCTGGCGCTGCCGGGCCGCCGCCGGGAGATCGACGACGACCTGCCCGAGGACACGGCCGCCGCCCAGGCCGCCGCGGCGACCGGCGACGGCCGCCGGGCCCGGCGCCTGCGGGCCCAGGCCGAGGCCGCGGGCGCCCCCGAGGGGGCCGGTCCCGGCATCCCCGCGGCCCGGACGGGGGAGCAGCCGCAGGGCCCGGCCGCCGACCCGACGGCCCCTGTTGACCCGATGGCCCCTGCCGGCCCGATGGCCGCGGTGGTCCCCGCCCAGGACGCGGACGGCATGCCCGCCGGCCCCATGGGGGACGCCGACCCGTACGGCGCCGTGCCGCAGCAGCAGGAGTACGACGCCTGGCAGGCGGCCCGGCAGGGCGAGCCCGGTGTGCCGGGCCACCCCGGCGAACAGCAGCCCTACGCCCCCGGCGGCCCCTACCAGGCCGGGCCGTACGGCCCGCCGCCCTATCCGCCGGGCGACCCCTACCAGGCGGCGGGCCCGTACGCCGCGGACCCCTACCAGGCGGGCGCCTACGACCCGTACGGGTACGGGCAGCAGCAGTACGGCGACGGCGGGCCGCAGCACCAGCAGCCCTACGACGACGGCACCGAGTACCCGGGGTACTCCGGCTCCTACCCGGAGCCGCGCCGTGACGGGAGCGACCAGCAGTGAAGCGCACCATGATGTCCCTGATCGGCGTGAGCGTGGCGCTGGCCGCCGTCACCGGCGTCGCCGCCGTGGCCACGCCGGACGGCGGCGCCCCCGAGGCACCCCGCGGCGGCACCCGGCTGCCGGTCCAGCGCTCCGCGCTGCTGTGCCCCGCCCCGACCTCCTCCGAGGTCGGCGAGACCGCCTACACCGCCTTCGCCCCCCAGAAAGCCGCCGCCGGCGCGGACGGCAAGAAGAGCACCGCCCAGCTGCTGCCCGCCGGGACCGTCAAGGACACCGGCGGCACGGGCGGCGGCAAGGACAAGGGCAAGGGCAAGAAGGGCGCCAAGGGAGGCGAGGGCGCGGCGGACTCCGCCGCCGGACAGGCCGTCCCGCCCCGCGACACCAAGCCCGTCGTGCCCCTCCGGCAGGCCGGGCGGCCGGTCACCACGACCACCGACAGCGCCGACGCCCCCGCCCTCGTGGGCACGGCGGACGGCGCCCTCGCCCCCGGCTGGACCGTCCAGCAGACCACCTCGGTCGCCGCGGGCTCCGGCCGCGGCCTCCTGGGCCTGGGCTGCACCGCCCCCGACACCACGTTCTGGTTCCCCGGCGTCAGCACCGCCACCGACCGCCAGGACTACGTCCACCTCACCAACCCCGACTCGACCCCGGCCGTCGTCGACCTCGAACTGCGCGGCAAGGACGGGGCGTTGGCGGGCTCGGCCGGCGAGGACATCTCCGTCCCGCCGCACACCACGGTCCCCGTGCTGCTCTCCACCCTCACCGACACCCCCACCACCAATGCGACCCTGCATGTCGTCGCCCGCGAGGGCCGGGTCGGCGCCGCGGTCCAGGCGAGCGACAGCAAGCTCGGCAGCGACTGGCTGCCGCCCGCCGCCGACCCGTCGCCGAGCGTGGTGCTGCCCGGTGTCCCCAAGGACGCCACCTCCGTCCGGCTGGTCGCCCTCGCCCCCGGTGAGTCCGACGCCGACCTGAAGGTGCAACTGGCCACCCCGACCGGGATGATCACCCCCGCCGGAGTGGAGACCCTGCACCTCAAGAGCGGGATGACCACGGCGGTGGACCTCAAGGACCTGACCAAGGGCGAAGCCGGCTCGCTGGTGCTCACGCCCTCCGACAGCGGCTCCAAGGTCCCGGTCGCGGCCGCGCTGCGGGTGACCCGCGGCAAGGGCGCCAAGCAGGAGATGGCGTTCATCCCCGCGACCCGGCCCGTCGAGAAGCGCGCCACCGCCGTCGACAACCGCGGCAAGGACGCCACCCTCTCGCTGGTCGCGCCGGAGAAGGGCAAGGACGCCAAGGTGAAGGTCACCGCGTCGGCCGGCAGCGGCGGCGGGAGTCCGGTCACCAAGACGTACACGGTCAAGGGCGGCACCAGCCTCGATGCCGTCCCGCCCCGCCCGACGGGCCTGAAGGGGAGCTACGCCCTGACGGTGGAGCCGGAGCCCGGCAGCGGCCCCGTCTACGCGTCCCGCATGCTGGCCCGGCCCCAGGGCGGGGTGCCCGCCTTCACCGTCCAGCCGATGCCCGACGACCGGAGCTCGGTCCTCGTGCCGACCGCGGGCCAGGACCTGTCGGTCCTCACCGACTGACCGCACCGGCTCCGGCGGACCCGCGCGACGGCCTCAGTCCTGGCCGTAGCGCGGGTCCACCGACTCCGGGGCCAGCCCCAGCAGTTCGGCGACCTGCTCGACCACGACCTCGTGCACCAGCAGCGCCCGCTCGTCACGGCTCTTCGTCCGGATCTCCACCGGCCTGCGGTAGATCACGATCCGGTCGCGATATCCGCCCGCGGCGGGCGCCACCCGCCCCAGCGGCACGGTCTCCTCGCCGGCGTCCGTGTCCGGCCCGTCGTCCGGCCCGGACCCGGGCACCTCCAGGACGAGGAAGTCGACCTGGGAGAGCTGCGGCCAGCGCCGCTCCAGCCGGTCCCGGGAGTCATAGACAAGATCCACGAACGCGTCGGCGCGGGTCACCGACAGCGGCACCTGGGGCGGCGCGATCGGGCCGCGCATGCCGCGGCCGTGGCGGTCGCGGCGGCGGATCCGCGGCTGCGCCGGTCGGGGAGGTACGGGAGCGTCCATCAGCATCGAGCGTAGCCGTCCGGCGCCGCCGGACACCGGGGAGCGCGGCAAGACGTGGCATGTCGTCGGCTGACCGGAGCTGTCCGCATCGAGTCCGTTTGCCTGCCCGCACGAGATCACGGACCGAATCGGAATGGCAGGAAATGTATCGAGTCGTCACCGGATTCCGCGCCGCGCGGCGTCCGCCCCGGCGTGCCCGGCCCAGGTCAGGTCGAGCGGGTGCAGGTCAGACGCATCGGACGAAGCGGGACGACACGGTTGGGTGAGCCGGGGGAGAGTCGTCGCGGCCCGCTCAAGAGTGCGGTACCGTCCAACGTCGTGAGCCCTGTACGTCGCTGTTCGCGCACTGCGTGCGGCCGCCCCGCCGTCGCAACGCTGACGTACGTCTATGCGGATTCGACCGCCGTGCTCGGACCGCTCGCCACCTACGCCGAACCGCACTGCTACGACCTGTGCGCCGAGCACTCCGAGCGCCTGACCGCGCCCCGCGGCTGGGAAGTTGTCCGCCTCGCCCTCGACTCCGGCCCGCCCCGCCCCAGCGGCGACGACCTCGAAGCCCTCGCGAACGCCGTACGCGAGGCGGCCCGCCCCCAGGAGCGTGCGGCCGGCGCCGGCGGCACCCCGGATCCGGGCGCCCGCGACACCCACCCCATGGAGGTCGCCCGCCGGGGCCACCTCCGGGTGCTGCGCTCGCCGGATTCCTGACCCCGGCGGGCCGTTGCACCGTTCCGCCGGGCCCGCAGGGCAGCACCTGCCGGCCCGCGTGCCGCGCCGCCGCCCGGTAGGTTGGGAGTCCGTAATGACTCTCCAGGAGGGCTGGCTGTGACTGATCTGTCGCAGATCGTGAAGGCGTATGACGTACGCGGCGTCGTCCCCACCCAGTGGGACGAGCCCCTGGCCGAGCTGTTCGGAGCGGCCTTCGCCGAGATCACCGGCGCGGACGCGATCGTGACCGGACACGACATGCGGCCCTCCTCGCCCGGCCTGTCCCGCGCGTTCGCCCGCGGCGCCGCGGCCCGCGGCGCGGACGTCACGGAGATCGGTCTCTGCTCGACCGACGAGCTGTACTTCGCCAGCGGCGCCCTGGACCTGCCCGGCGCCATGTTCACCGCCTCGCACAACCCCGCCCGGTACAACGGCATCAAGATGTGCCGGGCGGGCGCGGCGCCGGTCGGCCAGGACACCGGTCTCGCCGAGATCCGCGCACTGGTCGAGCGCTGGTCCGACGAGGGCGCCCCGGAGCCGGTCGCCGGAACGGGCAGTGTGACCCAGCGCGATGTCCTCGATGACTACGCCGCCCACCTGCGCGGCCTGGTGGACCTCAGCGGCATCCGCCCGCTGAAGGTCGTGGTCGACGCGGGCAACGGCATGGGCGGACACACCGTCCCCACCGTCTTCGAGGGCCTGCCGCTCGAACTGGACGCCATGTACTTCGAGTTGGACGGCTCGTTCCCGAACCACGAGGCCAACCCGCTGGATCCGAAGAACATCGTCGATCTCCAGGCGCGGGTGCGCGAGAGGGGCGCCGACCTCGGCCTCGCCTTCGACGGTGACGCCGACCGCTGCTTCGTCGTCGACGAGAACGGCGATCCGGTCTCCCCGTCCGCGATCACCGCCCTGGTCGCCGCCCGCGAGCTGGCCAAGCACCCCGGCGGAACGGTCATCCACAACCTGATCACCTCCTGGTCGGTGCCGGAGGTCGTCAAGGAGAACGGCGGCAAGCCGGTCCGCACCCGCGTCGGACACTCCTTCATCAAGGAGGAGATGGCCAAAACCGGCGCGATCTTCGGCGGCGAGCACTCCGCGCACTACTACTTCCGCGACTTCTGGAACGCCGACACCGGCATGCTCGCCGCGATGCACGTCCTGGCGGCCCTCGGCGGCCAGCAGTGCCCGCTGTCGCAGCTGGTCGCCCGGTACGACCGGTACGCGGCCTCCGGCGAGATCAACAGCACCGTCGACGACCAGACCGGCCGGCTCGCCGCGATCAAGGCGGCCTACGAGGGCCGGGCCGGCGTCACCCTCGACGAGCTGGACGGACTGACCGTCACCGCCGACGACTGGTGGTTCAACGTGCGCGCCTCCAACACCGAGCCGCTGCTCCGGCTGAACGTCGAGGCCCGCGACCGGGCGACGGCCGACCGGGTCCGCGACGAGGCCCTGGGCATCATCCGCGCCTGAGGCCCCGCACCCGCGCCCGGCGCCGCCGGGACCGGGCCGGGGCCGCCCGTGCCCCGGTGCCGGCGCCGGGCGGTGGCGGGCGCATGCGGAACCCCGCCGCCCGCCACCCCCAAACTCCTCCGAGCACGCCCCCGCCCCCCGCCCGGCGGTAGGCTGGCCACGCCGCAACCGCCCCGAAGGAGCACCGTCCATGCCGGTCGACGCCAGCTTGATCCAGATCCTCGCCTGCCCGGCGTGCCACGCCCCGCTCGACGACCGGACCGCCGACGACCCCGCCGAGCTGCGGTGCACCTCCGGCGACTGCGGCCTCGCCTACCCCGTCCGGGACGGCATCCCCGTACTCCTCGTCGACGAGGCCCGCCCCCAGGGCACGGAAGGCACCACCAGCCCCGCCTGACCGGGCGCCGCCGGGCCCGCCCCGGCCCCGCCCCGAGTTCCCCCGCCCGTACCGGCGATCGGAGGCCGCGCCCACCATGCTCGACGAGTCACTCCTCGACACCCCTGACGCACTGGCGGGCGCCGACCGCTTCGGTCTGCTGCGCGGCGTCGCCGAATCCGGCGCCCGGGTCCGCACCGCCGCCCGCAGCGCCGCCGAATCCGGCATCCCCGAACTCACCCCCGACGGACGCCCGCGCTCCGTGCTCGTCGCCGGGCCCAGCCCTGCCGCGGCCGGGGTCGCCGATCTCCTGCGGGCGCTCGGCGGCGGCAGCTGCCCGGTCACCCTGATCCCGCCCACCGGAGTCGCCCCGCTCCCCGGCGCCCTGCGCTGGACCCTGCCCGGCTGGGCCGGGCCCCTGGACCTGCTGCTGCTCCCCGGCCCGGACGCCGCCGACCCCGGCCTCGCCGAGCTGGTCGAGCAGGCCTACCGCCGCGGCTGCGCCGTCGTCGCCGTCACCCCGGCCGGCGGCCCGCTCGCCGACGCCGTCACCCAGGCCCGCGGCCTGGCCGTCCCGCTGGCGACCACCCCCTACGACGCCGAATTCGACCTCGAGGGCGCCCCGCCGGCCGCCCCCGGCACCCTCTGGTCGGTGCTCATCCCGCTGCTCTCGCTCGCCGACCGGATCGGCCTGCTCAGCGCCCCGCCGGAGGACCTGAGCAAGCTCGCCGACCGCCTCGACCAGCTCGCCGAACGCTGCGGCCCGGCCATCCCGACGTACACCAACCCCGGCAAGACCCTCGCCGCCGACCTCGCCGACTCCTTCCCGCTGATCTGGACCGAAGGCACCATCGCCGGCGCCATCGGCCGGCACTTCGCCACCGAGCTGTCCGGGCTCGCCGGCCGCCCCGCGCTCGCCGCCGAGCTGCCCGAAGCGCTCGCCACCCACCGCACCCTGCTCGCCGGAGCGCTGGCCGCCGGCGCCGACCCCGACGACTTCTTCCGCGACCGGGTCGAGCAGCCCGCGGCGATGCACGCCAGAGTGGTGCTGCTGCGCGAGCAGGAGCCCGGCCCGCTGTCCGCCACCCGCGCCGCCCAGGCGCTCGCCGAGGAGCGCGACACCGCCGTCAGCGAACTGGAACCGGAAGCCGGCACCGATCTGGAGAAGGCCGCGGAACTACTCGCCATCGTGGATTTCGGCGCCGTTTACCTGGCGCTCGCCGGCACCGAGTGATCTGTGACGGCCGGCCCGCACCCGCAGGCCGGCCGCATGACTGCGCAGCCACGTACGTCCCTCAGGAAGCAGTAGTCCCATGGACCGCCTCGCCAATACCGTGCGCCCCTACGCCTGGGGTTCCACCACCGCCCTCCCGGAACTCCTCGGCATCGCACCGACCGGCGAACCGCAGGCCGAGATGTGGATGGGCGC
The DNA here is from genome assembly GCF_900187385.1 of Streptomyces sp. 2114.4. Classification (NCBI taxonomy): domain Bacteria; kingdom Bacillati; phylum Actinomycetota; class Actinomycetes; order Kitasatosporales; family Streptomycetaceae; genus Streptomyces; species Streptomyces sp. 2114.4. The sequence goes on along the minus strand of NZ_FYEY01000001.1, from coordinate 3,023,333 downwards.
CCACCCCGGCGCCCCCTCCCGCATCGACCGCGGCGCGGGCCCCGTCTCCCTGGCCGAGGTGATCGACGCCGCCCCGGAAACCGAACTCGGCGCCGACACCGTCCGCGCCTTCGGCCCCCGGCTGCCCTTCCTGCTCAAACTGCTCGCGGCCGGCTCCCCGCTCTCCCTCCAGGTCCACCCCGATCTGGCGCAGGCCGGGGAGGGCTTCGCCGACGAGGAGCGGCGCGGCATCCCCGTCGACGCCGCCCACCGCAACTACAAGGACGCCAACCACAAGCCCGAACTGATCGTCGCGCTCACCCCCTTCGACGGGCTGTGCGGCTTCCGGCACCCGGCGCAGGCCGCCGACCTCCTCGCGGGCCTGGACCTCGACGACCTCACGCCGTACGTCGACATCCTGCGCGCCAGTCCGGAGGAGGACGCGCTGCGCGAGGTGTTCACCGCCGTCCTGAGCGCCGAGCACCACGCGATCGCCGGCACCGTCGAGCGGGCGGCCCTCGCCGCCGACCGGCTGGCGGACAAGGGCGGCCCGTACGCCGACGACTACGCCGCCTACGCCGGCATCGCCCACCACCACCCGGGCGACCCCGGCGTGCTGGCCGCCATGCTGCTCAACCACGTCCAACTCCAGCCCGGCGAGGCGCTGTTCCTCGGCGCCGGCATCCCGCACGCCTACCTCAGCGGCCTCGGCGTCGAGCTGATGGCCAACTCGGACAACGTGCTCCGCTGCGGTCTGACCCCCAAGCACGTCGACGTACCGGAACTGCTGCGGGTGGTCCGCTTCGAGGCCGGCGACGCGGGGGTGCTGCGCCCCGAAGCGGTGGACGGGGAGGAGATCTACGACACCCCCATCGACGAGTTCCGCCTCTCCCGCTTCGCTCTGGCCCCCGGCGCCGCCCCGCGCCCGCTCGTCTCCCGCACGCCGCAGATCCTGCTGTGCACGGCGGGGGCGGTCCGGGTGCGGGGCGGCGGAGGTGCAGGTGACGGGGGCGGCGCCGGCGGTTCTGCCGAGGTGGGGGGCGAATTGACCTTGTCGCCTGGTGAGTCCGCATTCGTACCGGCCGGTGAGCGCCTCACGATCGCCGGCGAGGGCACGCTCTTCCGCGCGACGGTGGTGGCCTGAGCTCCTACGGGGGCGGCCGCTGGGCGAGTGCCGGGGGTGGGAAACCGTCGCCGGGGCCTCGGAAACCCTCGCCGAGGGCCGGCAGGCGTCCCCCGGGCGTCGCAAACCGTCCCCCGGGCGTCGCAAACCGTCCCCCGGGCGTCGGGAACCGTCCGCCGGGCGTCGGGAACCGTCCGCCAGGTGGCCTCCTGGTGGACGCCCGCCGCGGGGCTGCAACAATGACCGCCGCAGCATTAAAGCGGCGGTAAAGGCCGGACGACGGAAGGGACATGCGGCACCTATGAGCGCATCAGGCGGGACAAAGGCGATCGTTGCGGCGCTGGGCGCCAACCTGGCGATCGCCGCAGCGAAGTTCGTGGCCTTCGCCTTCAGCGGCTCGTCCTCGATGCTGGCCGAAGGCGTGCACTCCATCGCGGACTCCGGCAACCAGGGCCTGCTGCTGCTCGGCGGCAAGAAGGCCAAGCGCGCGGCCACCACCGAGCACCCCTTCGGCTACGGCCGCGAACGCTACATCTACGGCTTCCTCGTCTCCATCGTCCTGTTCACCATCGGCGGCGTCTTCGCGCTCTACGAGGGCTACGAGAAGATCCACGAGCCGCACGCGCTGGACAACTGGTACTGGCCGGTCGGCGTCCTGGTCTTCGCGATCATCGCCGAGGGCTTCTCCTTCCGTACGGCGATCAAGGAGTCCAACGAGCTGCGCGGCAAGCAGACCTGGGCTCAGTTCGTCCGCCGCGCCAAGGCCCCCGAGCTGCCGGTCGTGCTGCTGGAGGACTTCGGCGCGCTGGTCGGTCTGGTCCTCGCGCTGGGCGGCGTCGGGCTCACCCTCGCCACCGGCGACGGCATCTGGGACGGCATCGGCACCATGTGCATCGGTGCGCTGCTGGTGGTGATCGCCCTGGTCCTGGCCGCCGAGACCAAGTCGCTGCTGCTGGGCGAGGCGGCCGGCCCCGAGCAGCTGGCCAAGATCCGCGAGGCGGTGGTCGACGGTGAGGTCGTCACCCGCGTCATCCACATGCGCACGCTCCACCTCGGCCCCGAGGAGCTGCTGGTCGCCGCCAAGATCGCGGTCCAGCACGACGACACCGCCACCCAGATCGCCCAGGCCATCAACGCCGCCGAGGCCCGCATCCGCGAGGCCGTACCGATCGCCCGGGTCATCTACCTGGAGCCCGACATCTACAACGAGGCCACCGCCGCCGCCGGCGCCGACCCGTCAAAGACCCCGGGCGGAGTCTGAGCCCGACGGCGGCCACGACTCCGACGGCGGCCACCCGCGCCGAGGCCCGAGCCCCGAGCAGGCACCGGCGCCGAGCCCGGCGCCGCCCCTGTGAACGAGCGGCCCCCGCACTCCTGGCGAGTGCGGGGGCCTTCGCCGTACGACGCCCGGCCTGTCGATCACACCCGTCGACCGCGGTCTCCCGACCACGGCCTGACGACCGGGGCCCAAAACCACGGCCTCACGGCCACGGCCCAAAACCACGGCCTCACGGTCACGGCTGCTGATCGCTGCCCTACGGCCACGGCCCGTCGACCACTGGTGAGTCACGCAATCGAGCCACGCAATCGAGCCACGGAATACCGCCCCGGACCGCCGCGTTCCAGGCCCCGAGGGGGCCCTCGCGTCCCCTACGGGATCTGTTCGCCCACGCCCTAGTGGTGCCCCGAAGACGCGCCGTTGTGCCCCCAGGGGCGCACAACGGCGCCGCGTACGGGGCGCCTTAACGGATCTCACCAAGGACGCACAGAATCGCCGCCTCGTCCTCCGCACCCTGCAGCCGGGCCCGGAATTCCGCGTCCATCAGCTTCCGCGACAGCAGCGCCAGGATGCGCAGGTGCTCGTCGCCGGCAGCTGCCTCCGGCACCGAGATCATGAAGACCAGCCTGGCGGGCGTGCCGTCCGGCGAGCCCCAGTCGATACCGTCCGCCGACCGCGCGAGGGCGACGACCGGAGCGGTCACCGCATCCGTCTTGGCATGCGGAATGGCGATCTCCTCGCCGAGCCCGGTAGTGCCCTGTGCCTCACGCGCCAGCGCCACCCGGACCAGTTCGTCGACGTCCGCCACCCTGCCGGTACCGGCCGCCAGCTCGGCCATCTCCCGGATCGCCGCTTCCTTCCCGTCGGCGTCGAGCCGCGTCTTGACGGTCTGCACGGTCAGATAGCCGGAGAGCACCTGGACGGCGCCGTCGCTGCCGTCCTTGTCACCGTTGGTGTCGCGTTCGACTCCGTCCCCGCTGACCTCGTCGTCACCACCGGCCCCGGAGACATTGCCGTCCGCGGCATCGCCATTCCCCGCCTGCCCAGGGCTGGTGGCGCTCCCGGGGACGTCGGCAACAGCCGCGGCTATACGGGACGCACCACCCGCCCCAGCAGCAGACCCGGCACCCCCTCCGCCGGCAACGACCACGGGCTCCGCCCCCGGCTCCACATCCGACACGGCCCTTGCCGACTCCACCGACCCCACACCGGCAGCCGCCGTCCCGACCGCATCAACGCCGAGACGAGCACCCCCGGCCATCCCACCACCGGCGCCGTCAACGGTGACACCAGCACCAGCCCAGGCCACCCGCGCGCCCCCGGCCGCCCCCGCCGGCACGACCCCGCCCTTTCTCCGCCCTGAAACATCCACCAACATCACCGTCGTCAGCGCCGTGACCACCGTCCCGATCACCACGGCGACGAAGAACACCGGCACCCCGTCGACCGCGCCCAGCACCGCCACGATCGGCCCGCCGTGCGGCACCGCGTCCGCCACCCCGGCCATCCCCGCCACGGCTCCGGCCACCGCGCCGCCGAGCATGTTCGCCGGGATGACCTGCGCGGGCCGTGCCGCGGCGAACGGGATCGCGCCCTCCGAGATCCCGAAGAGCCCCATGAACAGCGCCGCTATCCCCGTCTCCCGCTCCTGCTCGGAGTACAGGCGCCGGCGGATCAGCGTGGCCAGCCCCTGCCCGAGCGGCATCACCGGGATCGCGGCCGCGCACATGCCCATGACCGTCTGGTTTCCGGAGGCGATCAGGCCGGAACCGAACAGGAACGCCGTCTTGTTGACCGGTCCGCCCATGTCGAAGGCGATCATCAGCCCGAGGACCGCCCCCAGCACGATCGCGCTGGTCCCGGTCATGCCGCTGAGCCAGCCGGTGAGATGCGTGAACACCCAGGAGATCGGCTTGCCGAGCACATAGATGAAGAAGAGTCCGAGTGCGGTCGTCGCCACGATCGGGATCACGATGATCGGCATGATCGGCCGGGCGAACTTCGGAACCTCGACCTTCTTGATCCACACGACCAGATACCCGGCCAGAAAGCCCGTGACGATCCCGCCGATGAAGCCGGCGCTCGCGTCCTTCATCCCGTACAACTCGCCGTGTGTGGCGATCCACCCGCCGATCATGCCCGGTACCAGCGCGGGCCGGTCACCGATCGCATAGGCGATATAGCCGGAGAGGACCGGCACCATCAGCTGGAAGCCGATGGTGCCGATGTGGTTGACGTCCTCCCAGAACGAACCGGGGGCGATCTTCAGCCCCTCGGGCGTCGGATGACCGCCCACCGCCAGCGAGATCGCGATCAGCAGACCGCCGACCACCACGAACGGAATCATGTAACTGACGCCGTTCATCAGCGCTTTGTACGCAACGCTGCGCTCCCGGCCGCCACCGGCGCCCCCGGCACCCGGCGCCGCACCCTCCTCGGCCCCGGCCCCAGCTCCTGCCCTGCCTCGGGCTCCGGCCCCGTCACCCTCCGCGCGCCCGTACACCGGCGCACTCCGCACTCGCTCGATCAGCCGCTCGGGATGGCGGATGCCCTCGGCCACTCCGACGGCCAGGACCCGCTTGCCGACGAACCGGCTGCGGTCCACCTCCTTGTCCGCGGCGATGATGACGCCGTCCGCCTCTCTGACATCGTTGTCAGACAGGACGTTCTCGGCCCCGATGGACCCCTGTGTCTCCACCTTGATCTCGTGCCCGAGGGCCCGGGCGGTCTGGGTCAGCTTCTCCGCGGCCATGTACGTGTGGGCGATCCCGGTCGGGCAGGCGGTCACCGCGAGCAGTTTCAGCCCCTGCCCGCTCTTCACCGCGCCCTCGGGGGGATCAGCTGGAGTGGTGGTCACGCGAGTCTCCTTACGAACGTGCGCGCGCGGGTGCATCCGTTCCCGCGCTGCCAGGCATCCTGCATGACGTCGCAGCACGCGCCAACCCCTCCGGGCCCCCGGCCCCAGCAGCCGGAACGCGTGTCGCCGCCCCGGATCCCGGTAGGCAACATCGTCTCCCGCTACCCCGGGCCCCGGGAGGCAACGGCGGCCCCGCTGCTCCGGATGCCAAGAGGCAACGTCCTTCCCGCTGCCCCGGATCCCGGGAACCAACGTCCGTCCCACCGCCCCGGAACCCGAAAGGCAACCCCCGTCCCGCCGCCCCGCAACCCGGGAAACAACCCCCGTCCCGCCACCCCTGCCCGACCGGCACCGCCCCCACCCCGGCCCCTCCTGGCTGGGGTTCACCGGGCCGATCGGTGTAGATTCGTGACCAGTGCCAGACGTCGCTGCTGATGGCGGTCGGGCGGCCCGCACCGCGGACCGGCCGAGGGAGAGAGGGCCTCCGACGGACTGCGCTGCGGCCAACGGGAGAGGTGCGTCCGCTTCCGCGTACGCTCGTATACGCCCCGGTCACCACCGGGGACCCGGCCCGCGCCGCAGACTGCCAGCCCATCCACCTCGACGCTCGAGGAGCAGCCCGCATGACGACAGCAGCCACCGGCCAGGACTTCAAGGTCGCCGACCTGTCCCTCGCCGCCTTCGGCCGCAAGGAGATCACCCTCGCCGAGCACGAGATGCCCGGCCTGATGGCGATCCGCAAGGAGTACGCCGCCGCCCAGCCGCTGGCCGGTGCCCGGGTCACCGGTTCCCTGCACATGACCGTGCAGACCGCCGTCCTGATCGAGACCCTGGCCGCCCTGGGCGCCGAGGTCCGCTGGGCGTCCTGCAACATCTTCTCCACCCAGGACCACGCCGCCGCGGCCATCGCGGTCGGCCCGAACGGCACCCCGGACGACCCCCAGGGCATCCCGGTCTTCGCCTGGAAGGGCGAGTCGCTGGAGGAGTACTGGTGGTGCACGGAGCAGGCGCTGACCTGGCCGAACTCGCCCACCGGCGGCCCGAACATGATCCTCGACGACGGTGGTGACGCCACCCTCCTGGTCCACAAGGGCGTCGAGTACGAGAAGGCCGGCAAGGTCCCGGCGCTGGAGACCGCGGAGAGCGACGAGCACCGCGCGATCCTGGAGCTGCTGACCCGCACGCTGGACGAGGCCCCGCAGAAGTGGACGAACCTGGCCTCCGAGATCCGCGGTGTCACCGAGGAGACCACGACCGGCGTGCACCGTCTGTACGAGATGCACCGTGACGGGGACCTGCTCTTCCCGGCGATCAACGTGAACGACGCCGTGACGAAGTCGAAGTTCGACAACAAGTACGGCTGCCGTCACTCCCTCATCGACGGCATCAACCGCGCCACCGATGTCCTGATCGGCGGCAAGACGGCCGTGGTCTGCGGCTACGGCGACGTCGGCAAGGGCTGCGCGGAGTCCCTGCGCGGCCAGGGCGCCCGCGTCATCATCACCGAGGTCGACCCGATCTGCGCCCTGCAGGCCGCGATGGACGGCTACCAGGTCACCACCCTCGAGGACGTCGTCGAGACCGCCGACATCTTCGTCACCACGACCGGCAACAAGGACATCATCCTGGCCTCGCACATGGCGCGGATGAAGCACCAGGCGATCGTGGGCAACATCGGCCACTTCGACAACGAGATCGACATGGCCGGCCTGGCGAAGCTGGAGGGCATCGTCAAGGAAGAGGTCAAGCCCCAGGTCCACACCTGGACCCACCCGGACGGCAAGGTCCTGATCGTGCTGTCCGAGGGCCGCCTGCTCAACCTGGGCAACGCCACAGGTCACCCCTCCTTCGTCATGTCCAACTCGTTCGCGGACCAGACGCTGGCCCAGATCGAGCTGTTCACCAAGCCCGAGGAGTACCCCACCGACGTCTATGTGCTGCCCAAGCACCTGGACGAGAAGGTGGCCCGTCTCCACCTCGACGCGCTGGGCGTCAAGCTCACCGAGCTGCGTCCCGAGCAGGCCGCCTACATCGGCGTCCAGGTCGAGGGCCCGTACAAGCCCGACCACTACCGCTACTGAGCCGGCTCCAGCGGGCGATCGCCAACCGGTCGGCCCCGCCGACCGCTGGTGCTCCCCACAGCAGCCGGTGATCCCAGGCCCTCGCCCCTCACGGCGGGGGCCTGGCCCATGAGGACCCCGGACAGACCCGCCGCCCGCGACGCACCGGCACGTCGCCGCCCGAAGGACTCGATCCCCTATGCCCCGCGGCCACTACTCCCTCCACGACCCGCACGATCACACCCCCCTCGGTGAAGAGCACTTCCACTGCGCCACCGGCCCCTCGGGCTGGCGCTATGTCTCCCAGATCGTCAACCCTTCCGGCGACCACACCGGCTCCGTCGACCTCACCCTCGACGAACTCGGCCGGCCCCTCCGCCTCGAACTCCACGCCTCCGCCTGGCAGGTCCGCGGCGCCGCCCTGGAGGGCGTCACCTGGGTACGCACCGACCCGACCGGTGAACACGCCACCGAAGGCAACGTCCCCGCCCACGCCTTCACCGGCGCGTCCCCCGCGTTCCTCATCGCCACCGCGCGCCTCCTGCGCCCCGCCCTCGGCGCCGGCGCCGTCCGCACCCGCCTCGTTGCCTTCACACCCCCCGTCCTCGCCCCCCGCACGCTCGACCAGTCCTGGGCCCTGCTGAAAAGCACACCACACGCCACTGACAACGCCCCCCTGATCGCCGACGAATACCAGGTCAACGACCTGGAGACCGGCGAACAGCACACCGTCCACATCGCCGGCGACGTGGTCCTCTCCGCCCCCGGCATCGAACTCGAATCCCTCGAATCCCCACCGTCGACGTTCCCCTGACACGCCTGCTCCGCCGGTCTCCGCCCGTCACCGTCGCGGCAGGCCCGTCGCGGTGTGTCCGTCGCCGCAGTCCCCGTGACGGCGGGCCTCCGCGCTCATGCTCGTGCCAGGTCTGCGCACGACCTGCCACGGCACCCTATGGGCCGACGCGGAGCGCACCCTGCCCCGACCACCGAATACGCCAGGCCCGAACGGGCGCACCCACCGCCCCACGCCCGCCGGGCCTACCCGCCGCCCGGTTCCCCCACCCCTCACCGGTGCCTCACACCGGCGGCGCAAACCCCGTACGCGGCAGCCTCCCCGCTCCGCCGCTCTCCTCATCACCCCGACGCTCCCGCTGCTCCGGCACCCCGAGCACCCCCACACCGTCCTGGCACGCCGACTCGCCCCGGGCCGCCGCACCACCCCCGGCCCCGGGAGCCCCGGCCTCGGGAGCCCCAGCCCCACCCCCGGGCGCCGCCCAGCCCCCAGCCGCAGCCGAGGACACCGCATTCCCTGCCGTCGCCAGGCCCTCTGCCGCCCCGGGGCGCCCCGCTGCACCAGGCGACGCGGCATCCGCACCCACCCCCGCCGCCCGAACCAACCCCTCCGGCTCCCCACGCCAGGACTCCCCAGCGCCGGCAACGCCCCCACCGCCCGCTACCCCTCCGAAGGCCGTCGTCCCGACCGCTGCCGGCGCCGTCCCGTAGCGCCCCGCCGTACCTCCGGCCGCTGCCGTACCTCCGGCCGCTGCCGTCCCGCCCGCCGCGACCGACCCCCCGAACGCCCGCCGCGACTCCCGCGCCTGCCGTTCCCCGACCACCGCCGCCAGATACGCCGCCGGATGCACCCCCGTCGGCCCCGGCACCCCGGTGAACTCCCGCAGATCCTCCGCCAGCCGCCCCGCCATCGCCCCGCCGACCTCCGGATCGAGCTGCCCCATCCGCGTCAGGTACTGCCGCACCGTCAGCCACCACGAATCGGGCACTCGCGACAGATCCAGCGCCCCGAGCTCCGCCACCAGCCAGGTAGGCGGAGGCGGCAGCGCCGTCCCCGCCTCCGCCACCGGCATCCGCTCCCGTATGACCAGCGTCCCTGCGAACACATCCCCCACCCGGCGCCCCCGCTCCGACAGCAGGGAGGCGACGGCCGCCACCACCCCCATCGTCATCACGATCTCGATGGCCCCCATCCCCCCGCGCACCAACGCGTGCCGGAACCGGATCGGCCCGCCGTCCTCCCGGACGACCCGCAGCCCGCAGACCAGCTTCCCCAGCGACCGCCCATGGCTCAGCGTTTCGATGACGATGGGTATCCCGACCTGCACCAGTACGAACGTGGCCACCGATACGGCCGCCACCGCCGCACTGTCCATCGACGAGGTCGCGCTCAACAGCAGCAGCGAGGCACCGAGGTAGACCGCCCAGGCCACCGCCACATCGATGGCCACCGCCAGCCCCCGGCTCGGAAGCCTGGCCGGCCGCAGCCCCAGCACCACCGCTTCACCCGTGACGAGTCCACCCACGCCGCGCTCACTCCCTCTCGTTCCCCGATGTCCCGCCCACCCCACGCCGGACACGGCCAGTCTGCCAAGCTGATCCGGCCCCCACCCACGGCGCTGCGAGGAGCGACACCACATGGACCTCGATGTCTTCGTCACGGCCCATGGCGCCGAATGGGACCGCCTCGACACCCTGCTCGACCGCAAACGCCGCCTCACCGGAGCCGAGGCCGACGAACTGGTCGCCCTCTACCAGCGCACCACCACCCACCTCTCCCTCCTCCTCTCCAGCGCCCCGGACCCGGTGCTGATCAGCCGCCTCACCTCTCTGGTGGCCCGTGCCCGCAGCACGGTCACCGGCGCCCGCAAGGCCTCCTGGCGCGACACCGCCCGCTTCTTCACCACGGCTTTCCCCGCGGCGGTCTACCGCCTGCGCCACTGGTGGATCCCGACCGCGATCCTCTCCACCGCGGTCGCCGCCCTCCTCGGCTGGTGGATCGCCGCCCACCCGGACGTTCAGGCGGCGATCGGCGCCCAGGAGGACCTACGCAATATGACCCGCCCCGGTGGCGAATACGAGACGTACTACTCCAGTCATCCCGCCGCCTCCTTCGCCGCCCAGGTATGGACGAACAATGCTCAGGCCGTCGCCCTGTGCCTCGTCCTCGGAGCCTTTGCCGGCCTCCCCGTCCTGTGGATCCTCTTCCAGAACATGCTCAATCTGGGCGTCGGCATCGGCCTGATGTCCTCGGCCGGCCGCCTCGACACCTTCCTCGGGCTGATCCTTCCGCACGGTCTCCTTGAGCTGACCGCCGTCTTCATCGCGGCCGGCATCGGCCTCCGCCTGGGCTGGACCCTCATCGACCCGGGTCCCCGCACCCGCCGAACCGCCCTGGCCCAGGAAGGGCGCTCCGCCCTCGGCGTCGCCATCGGACTCGCCGCGGTCCTCTTCATATCCGGCGCCCTTGAAGGCTTCGTCACCCCTTCCGGCCTGCCCACCTGGGCCCGCATCGGCATCGGCATCGCCGCCGAACTCGCCTTCCTCCTCTACGTCTACGTCCTGGGCGGCCGCGCCGTACGTGCCGGAGCCACCGGGGACGTGGACCTCACCGACCGCGAAGCCACCGTCCCGACCGCCGCGTGATGTGCATCGGCCCCCGCTGGCCTGCTAATCTCCTCTTCGCCCCAGGAGCCCGTTGACACGAGCGCCAGGGGGAGGTAGATTCGAACGGTTGCAACGAACTGGACAAGTTCATCCGCGACGGTTAGTATCCTCTCCGCTTCGGTCGGAATTTCTCTTCGACGAGGCGCAACCGACCACTTATCGGAAGTCCCGGTCGATCAATTCGACCGAATCCCTTCTGATAAAGTCGGAAAAGCCAAAAGGCAAACCCCTCCGACGGGGAATCGGAAACGAATTCGGGCCGGCAACGGAACGAAATCGGGTCTGCTAGAGTCGGAAAGGCCGGAAAGCGAAAGCTGAACGGCCGACCCGCTCCAACAGGGCGCCGGACACGGAAACGGATCTGGTACGGTTGGAAAGCGCGAAGAAGCCGAAAGGCGGAAACGCACCGGCGAAAATCGGGACCGCAAGGATCTGATAGAGTCGGAAACGCAAGACCGAAGGGAAGCGCCCGGAGATCCTGGTGAAACAGGAACAAAGGAAGCGTCCGTTCCTTGAGAACTCAACAGCGTGCCAAAAGTCAACGCCAGATATGTTGATACCCCGTCTCCATCATGGAGATGAGGTTCCTTTGAAAGCCCACCACGGCCCGAGCGGTCGGGGTGGCACACACAGCGAGGACGCTGTGAACGACCGGACTTATTCCGTCCGCTCGTTCCGCTCTCGTGTGTGTTCACCGGATTACCGGTAAACATTCACGGAGAGTTTGATCCTGGCTCAGGACGAACGCTGGCGGCGTGCTTAACACATGCAAGTCGAACGATGAACCTCCTTCGGGAGGGGATTAGTGGCGAACGGGTGAGTAACACGTGGGCAATCTGCCCTTCACTCTGGGACAAGCCCTGGAAACGGGGTCTAATACCGGATACGACCTCCGACCGCATGGTCTGGTGGTGGAAAGCTCCGGCGGTGAAGGATGAGCCCGCGGCCTATCAGCTTGTTGGTGGGGTGATGGCCTACCAAGGCGACGACGGGTAGCCGGCCTGAGAGGGCGACCGGCCACACTGGGACTGAGACACGGCCCAGACTCCTACGGGAGGCAGCAGTGGGGAATATTGCACAATGGGCGAAAGCCTGATGCAGCGACGCCGCGTGAGGGATGACGGCCTTCGGGTTGTAAACCTCTTTCAGCAGGGAAGAAGCGAGAGTGACGGTACCTGCAGAAGAAGCGCCGGCTAACTACGTGCCAGCAGCCGCGGTAATACGTAGGGCGCAAGCGTTGTCCGGAATTATTGGGCGTAAAGAGCTCGTAGGCGGCTTGTCACGTCGGATGTGAAAGCCCGGGGCTTAACCCCGGGTCTGCATTCGATACGGGCAGGCTAGAGTTCGGTAGGGGAGATCGGAATTCCTGGTGTAGCGGTGAAATGCGCAGATATCAGGAGGAACACCGGTGGCGAAGGCGGATCTCTGGGCCGATACTGACGCTGAGGAGCGAAAGCGTGGGGAGCGAACAGGATTAGATACCCTGGTAGTCCACGCCGTAAACGTTGGGAACTAGGTGTGGGCGACATTCCACGTCGTCCGTGCCGCAGCTAACGCATTAAGTTCCCCGCCTGGGGAGTACGGCCGCAAGGCTAAAACTCAAAGGAATTGACGGGGGCCCGCACAAGCAGCGGAGCATGTGGCTTAATTCGACGCAACGCGAAGAACCTTACCAAGGCTTGACATACACCGGAAAACCCTGGAGACAGGGTCCCCCTTGTGGTCGGTGTACAGGTGGTGCATGGCTGTCGTCAGCTCGTGTCGTGAGATGTTGGGTTAAGTCCCGCAACGAGCGCAACCCTTGTTCTGTGTTGCCAGCATGCCCTTCGGGGTGATGGGGACTCACAGGAGACTGCCGGGGTCAACTCGGAGGAAGGTGGGGACGACGTCAAGTCATCATGCCCCTTATGTCTTGGGCTGCACACGTGCTACAATGGCCGGTACAATGAGCTGCGATACCGCGAGGTGGAGCGAATCTCAAAAAGCCGGTCTCAGTTCGGATTGGGGTCTGCAACTCGACCCCATGAAGTCGGAGTTGCTAGTAATCGCAGATCAGCATTGCTGCGGTGAATACGTTCCCGGGCCTTGTACACACCGCCCGTCACGTCACGAAAGTCGGTAACACCCGAAGCCGGTGGCCCAACCCCTTGTGGGAGGGAATCGTCGAAGGTGGGACTGGCGATTGGGACGAAGTCGTAACAAGGTAGCCGTACCGGAAGGTGCGGCTGGATCACCTCCTTTCTAAGGAGCACTTCTTACTCGGACTTGTCCGGGTCAGAGGCCAGTACATCAGCGAGTGTCTGATGCTGGTTGCTCATGGGTGGAACGTTGACTATTCGGCACACTCGGTTGGTTGTCACTAGTACTGCTTCGGCGTGGAACGTGGGGATTGACGGGGTGGGCCGGGCACGTTGTTGGGTATCTGAGGGTACGGACTGTGGTCTGGACCTTCGCGATGCCGGCCCCAGTGAACTCAGCCTTCGGGTTGGGGTGGTGGGTGGCTGGTCGTTGCTTGAGAACTGCACAGTGGACGCGAGCATCTGTGGCCAAGTTTTTAAGGGCGCACGGTGGATGCCTTGGCACCAGGAACCGATGAAGGACGTGGGAGGCCGCGATAGGCCCCGGGGAGCTGTCAACCGAGCTTTGATCCGGGGGTGTCCGAATGGGGAAACCCGGCAGTCGTCATGGGCTGTCACCCGCTGCTGAACACATAGGCAGTGTGGAGGGAACGCGGGGAAGTGAAACATCTCAGTACCCGCAGGAAGAGAAAACAACCGTGATTCCGGGAGTAGTGGCGAGCGAAACCGGATGAGGCCAAACCAGTCACGTGTGATACCCGGCAGGGGTTGCGTGGTTGGGGTTGTGGGATCTCTCTTTCACAGTCTGCCGGCTGTGAGACGAGTCAGAAACCGTTGATGTAGGCGAAGGACATGCGAAAGGTCCGGCGTAGAGGGTAAGACCCCCGTAGCTGAAACATTAGCGGCTCGTTTGAGAGACACCCAAGTAGCACGGGGCCCGAGAAATCCCGTGTGAATCTGGCGGGACCACCCGTTAAGCCTAAATATTCCCTGGTGACCGATAGCGGATAGTACCGTGAGGGAATGGTGAAAAGTACCGCGGGAGCGGAGTGAAATAGTACCTGAAACCGTGTGCCTACAAGCCGTGGGAGCGTCGCACAAGGACTTGTCCTTGTGTCGTGACTGCGTGCCTTTTGAAGAATGAGCCTGCGAGTTTGCGGTATGTTGCGAGGTTAACCCGTGTGGGGAAGCCGTAGCGAAAGCGAGTCCGAAGAGGGCGTTGAGTAGCGTGCCCAAGACCCGAAGCGGAGTGATCTAGCCATGGGCAGGTTGAAGCGGAGGTAAGACTTCGTGGAGGACCGAACCCACCAGGGTTGAAAACCTGGGGGATGACCTGTGGTTAGGGGTGAAAGGCCAATCAAACTCCGTGATAGCTGGTTCTCCCCGAAATGCATTTAGGTGCAGCGTCGTGTGTTTCTTGCCGGAGGTAGAGCACTGGATAGGCGATGGGCCCTACCGGGTTACTGACCTTAGCCAAACTCCGAATGCCGGTAAGTGAGAGCGCGGCAGTGAGACTGTGGGGGATAAGCTCCATGGTCGAGAGGGAAACAGCCCAGAGCATCGACTAAGGCCCCTAAGCGTGTGCTAAGTGGGAAAGGATGTGGAGTCGCAGAGACAACCAGGAGGTTGGCTTAGAAGCAGCCATCCTTGAAAGAGTGCGTAATAGCTCACTGGTCAAGTGATTCCGCGCCGACAATGTAGCGGGGCTCAAGCACACCGCCGAAGTCGTGTCATTGCAGCAATACTCCTAACGGAGGCTGTGATGGGTAGGGGAGCGTCGTGTGCCGGGTGAAGCAGCCGTGGAAACGAGTTGTGGACGGTTCACGAGTGAGAATGCAGGCATGAGTAGCGATACACACGTGGGAAACGTGTGCGCCGATTGACTAAGGGTTCCTGGGTCAAGCTGATCTGCCCAGGGTAAGTCGGGACCTAAGGCGAGGCCGACAGGCGTAGTCGATGGACAACCGGTTGATATTCCGGTACCCGCTTTGAAGCGCCCAATATCGAATCCATTAATGCTAAGGCCGTGAAGCCGCCCTGGATCCTTCGGGTGAAGGGGAGTGGTGGAGCCGCTGACCCAAGGTGGTAGTAGGTAAGTGATGGGGTGACGCAGGAAGGTAGTCCAGCCCGGGCGGTGGTTGTCCCGGGGTAAGGGTGTAGGGCGTTGTCCAGGTAAATCCGGACAGCATGAAGCCTGAGACCTGATGCCGAGCCGATTGTGGTGAAGTGGATGATCCTATGCTGTCGAGAAAAGCCTCTAGCGAGTTTCATGGCGGCCCGTACCCTAAACCGACTCAGGTGGTCAGGTAGAGAATACCGAGGCGTTCGGGTGAACTATGGTTAAGGAACTCGGCAAAATGCCCCCGTAACTTCGGGAGAAGGGGGGCCATTGCTGGTGATCCGATTTACTCGGTGAGCTGGTGGTGGCCGCAGAGACCAGCGAGAAGCGACTGTTTACTAAAAACACAGGTCCGTGCGAAGCCGTAAGGCGATGTATACGGACTGACGCCTGCCCGGTGCTGGAACGTTAAGGGGACCGGTTAGTCGACCTTCGGGTCGGCGAAGCTGAGAACTTAAGCGCCAGTAAACGGCGGTGGTAACTATAACCATCCTAAGGTAGCGAAATTCCTTGTCGGGTAAGTTCCGACCTGCACGAATGGCGTAACGACTTCTCGACTGTCTCAACCATAGGCCCGGTGAAATTGCATTACGAGTAAAGATGCTCGTTTCGCGCAGCAGGACGGAAAGACCCCGGGACCTTTACTATAGCTTGATATTGGTGTTCGGTTCGGCTTGTGTAGGATAGGTGGGAGACTGTGAAGCAGCCACGCCAGTGGTTGTGGAGTCATTGTTGAAATACCACTCTGGTCGTGCTGGATGTCTAACCTGGGTCCGTGATCCGGATCAGGGACAGTGTCTGGTGGGTAGTTTAACTGGGGCGGTTGCCTCCTAAAGGGTAACGGAGGCGCCCAAAGGTTCCCTCAGCCTGGTTGGCAATCAGGTGTTGAGTGTAAGTGCACAAGGGAGCTTGACTGTGAGACTGACGGGTCGAGCAGGTACGAAAGTAGGGACTAGTGATCCGGCGGTGGCTTGTGGAAGCGCCGTCGCTCAACGGATAAAAGGTACCCCGGGGATAACAGGCTGATCTTCCCCAAGAGTCCATATCGACGGGATGGTTTGGCACCTCGATGTCGGCTCGTCGCATCCTGGGGCTGGAGTCGGTCCCAAGGGTTGGGCTGTTCGCCCATTAAAGCGGTACGCGAGCTGGGTTTAGAACGTCGTGAGACAGTTCGGTCCCTATCCGCTGTGCGCGTAGGAGTCTTGAGAAGGGCTGTCCCTAGTACGAGAGGACCGGGACGGACGAACCTCTGGTGTGCCAGTTGTCCTGCCAAGGGCATGGCTGGTTGGCTACGTTCGGAAAGGATAACCGCTGAAAGCATCTAAGCGGGAAGCCTGCTTCGAGATGAGGACTCCCACCCCCTTTGAGGGGTTAAGGCTCCCAGTAGACGACTGGGTTGATAGGCCAGATATGGAAGCCCGGTAACGGGTGGAGTTGACTGGTACTAATAGGCCGAGGGCTTGTCCTCAGTTGCTCGCGTCCACTGTGTAGGTTCTGAAGTAACGACCTGTGTCATGTCCGGGTTGATATCTTCATAGTGTTTCGGTGGTCATTGCGTTAGGGAAACGCCCGGTTACATTCCGAACCCGGAAGCTAAGCCTTTCAGCGCCGATGGTACTGCAGGGGGGACCCTGTGGGAGAGTAGGACGCCGCCGAACAATTTTTCAGCTCCGGTCCCTGAACCTTCGTGGTTCAGGGACCGGAGCTTTTTTGCGTTGGTGGAATGCCTCGCTTCCGGACCTGGCTCCGGGGGCGGGGCATTTTTGCGTGGGGCGATGGAGTGTCGAGCTTACGGGTGTGGTCAGGGGAGGGGGATTGCGAGATCCGCGCACGAGAGAGCTGAGGCAGCTGGTCTCGGCTCTCTGCCGGTGTTCTTCAGCTTGCTTGTCGGCGTTCTTGAGCGCCCTCGTGGCGGGGTTGTGCTGCTGAGAGGAAGGAGCAGGTCTACCTGGCCATGCTGTCGCTCCCCCCGTGGGGCTGTGGGGTAGCCAATGTGCTGCGTAGCCACGCCACGTATTTCGTGGTGCTTGCAGGCCTCTGTCCGGAGCTTGCATTCCGGAGGGCCGGCGCCAGCCGGCACTTACAGGCGGCCGGTGGATTTGAGGGTGAGGTAGGCGTCGGCCAGGTCGGGGGCCAGGCGGGCCGGGGTGGAGTCGATGACCGTGATGCCGTGGTGGCGGAGGCGGTCAGCGGTGCGGCGACGGGCGGCGTGGGCTTGTTCTGCTGCGGCGGCTTCGTAGACGGCCTGCGGGGTGTGACGGCCGGTTGCCATTTCCTCGATGCGGGGGTCGGCCACGGCGGCGACGATGAGTTCATTGCGTTGGGTAAGGCCAGGGAGGACGGGCAGGAGGGCTTCCTCCACGGGGGCTGCGTCCAGGCCGGTGAAGAGCACGATGAGGGACCGTCGCGGGGTGCGGCGGTGGATGGCGGCGGCCAGGCCGCGGGCATCTGCCTCGACCAGTTCGGATTCGAGGGGCGCCAGGGCGTCGGTCAAGGCCGGGAGGAGGTCGCGTGCCGTGCGGCCTTGTACGGAGGCACGAATGCGGCGGTCATAGGCGAGCAGGTCCACGCGGTCCCCGGCGCGTGCGGCGAGGGCGCCGAGCAGGAGGGCGGCGTCCATGGAAGCGTCGAGGCGGGGAATGTCGCCGACTCGGCCCGCGGAGGTACGGCCGGTCTCCAGGACGAGCAGGATGCGTCGGTCGCGCTCGGGGCGCCAGGTGCGGACTGCGAGGGTGTGCCGACGGGCGGTGGCGCGCCAGTCGATGGAGCGGGTGTCGTCGCCGGGGGTGTAGTCGCGGAGGCTGTCGAACTCGGTTCCTTCGCCGCGGGTGAGGATGCTGGTGCGGCCGTCGAGTTCGCGGAGCCGGGCGAGTTTGGCGGGGAGATGCTTACGGCTGGTGAAGGGGGGCAGGACGCGCAGCGTCCAGGGGACATGCCGGCTTCCCTGGCGGGCGGCCAGGCCGAGCGGGCCGTAGGAGCGGACCGTGACGCGGACCGCCTGATGGTCGCCGCGGCGGGTGGGGCGGAGCGTCGTGGTGAGGCGGCGGCGTTCGGCGGCGGGGATGCGGAGGGTGTGGCGGGACTCGTCGGTGTCCGCATCGGGGTGGAAGGAGCTCGGGGGCCAGGCGTCGCGGATCGTGGCGCGCAGGGTGCGGCGGCTCGGGTTGGTGACGGTGAGATGCGAGGACGCTTCGCCTGATAGTCGAACTGTTGTGTCACCGGTTCGGGTGATATGCAGCCTTCGCACTGGCGCGGCGAGCAGGAGATCGCACAAAATTGCTAGCAGCAAGGTGAGTTGGACGAGGAGGACGCCGAGCCAGCTGGGCAGTACGAAGCCGACGAAGAGTGCTCCGAGTGCGGAGATGAGGGCGGTGCGTCCGGTAAGGGCCACGGTGTCGTCTCAGCGGGGGACGGGGAGATGAGCGAGAACGGCGTTGATCACGGAGTCCGCGGTGACTCCTTCCATCTCCGCTTCGGGGCGGAGGTGGACGCGGTGTCGGAGCGTGGGAAGAGCAAGGGCCTTGACGTCGTCAGGGGTGACATAGTCGCGGCCGGTGAGCCAGGCCCAGGCTCGTGATGTGGAGAGCAGGGCGGTGGCGCCTCGGGGGGAGACGCCGAGAGAGAGCGAGGGGGTGTCTCGGGTGGCACGGCAGATATCGACGATATAAGCGGTGACTTCGGGGGAGACGGCGGTCTTGGCGACCGCGGCCCGGGCAGCGTCGAGGTCGGCGGTGGAGGCGACGGGGCGCAGTCCTGCGGCGCCGAGGTCGCGGGGGCTGAAGCCGGCCGCGTGCCGGGTGAGGATATCTATCTCGTCGTGGCGGGCGGGGAGCGGCACCGTCAGTTTCAGCAGGAAGCGGTCGAGCTGAGCTTCGGGGAGCGGATAGGTGCCCTCGTATTCCACGGGGTTCTGCGTGGCCGCCACCAGGAACGGCTCGGGGAGGGGACGGGCTGTGCCGTCGACGGTCACCTGCCGCTCTTCCATCGCTTCGAGCAGGGACGCCTGGGTCTTGGGAGGCGTGCGGTTGATCTCGTCGGCGAGCAGGAGATTGGTGAAGACGGGGCCTGGCTGGAAGGAGAACTCGGAGCTGCGGGCGTCGTAGACCAGTGAGCCGGTGACATCGCTCGGCATCAGGTCGGGGGTGAACTGGACGCGTTTGGTGTCGAGTTCGAGAGCGGCTGAGAGTGCGCGTACGAGCAGGGTCTTGGCGACGCCGGGGGCGCCTTCGAGGAGCACATGACCGCGGCAGAGCAGGGCGACGACCAGCCCGGTGACGGCGGGGTCCTGGCCTACGACGGCCTTGGCTATCTCAGTGCGCAGGTCCTCCAGGGAGGTTCGGGCGCTGTCAGCGGTCGGGGTGCTCACGAGGGGCGTGCCTCTCTTGGGAAACGATCGAGGATTCGAGTGCGTCGAGTTGGTCGGCCAGGTGCACCAAGGCTCTGTCGTCCGCGGGAGCCGGGCCGAAGAGCAGGGCGTGGAGTCCTGCTTCGGTGCCGGGGGCGGAGGCCAAGTGGGCGTGGAGCGCGGGCAGGAGGACGTCGGCAGTATGGGCGTGAGCCGACGACACTCCGATGAGAGGGGCGAGCCGGGTGCGGGTTGCGGAGCGCAGCACGTCAGCGGCCCGGTCGCGGGCATGGGCCTGTTCGTAAAGGCGGGCGTGGCCCTCGGTGGTCTCGGCGGCCGGGACGGTGACGGGGAGTCGTTCCGCAACCAAGGGGCCGAGTCGGCGGGCGCGCCACAGGGCCGCCAAGACGGCGGCGAAGGCGAGCTGGAGCAGGGCCCAGCGCCAGCCGGAAGGGATGAGGTCGAGGAAACCGCGCTGGTCGTCCTGGGCGGATGACGGGTCGCTCACGGAGGGGAGGTACCAGACCAGATGCTTGTGCGTACCGAGGAGTTGAAGGGCCAGCGAGGCGTTGCCGTGTTCGGCGAGATGGTGGTTGTAGAGGAGGTCGGCGGAGCCGAGGAGCACGGTGTCGCGGCCGTTGTCCGGGGCCGGAAGGCGCAGCAGGGTAGGTGCGCCGGCGCCGGGGTAGCAGCGATCGGCTCCGTCGACGGCGGTGGCGTAGCGGAGGCCGCCGAGGAGGGCGCTGCCCGCACGGCGGGCATCCGGCAGGGAACAGGAAGGCCGGCGTACCGAGGTGGGGGCCGGGCGCTCCATCTGGACGCCAGGGGCGAAGGTTTCGAGTGCTGGCATTCGCGGGGCGAGCAGGACGGTGCGACCGGGAGTGTGCGCGGTGGCG
The DNA here is from genome assembly GCF_900187385.1 of Streptomyces sp. 2114.4. Lineage (NCBI taxonomy): Bacteria > Bacillati > Actinomycetota > Actinomycetes > Kitasatosporales > Streptomycetaceae > Streptomyces > Streptomyces sp. 2114.4. The sequence continues at coordinate 3,003,138 of NZ_FYEY01000001.1, read as the reverse complement.
GTGTGCAGGCCCGTCAGCTGATCTGGTGTCAGCAAATCGGGGTCGGTGACGAGCAGCGTGGTGCCGGGGCCGGCGGCGGCAGCTGCCTCCTCGGAACTGGTCACGACCTGGGTGGAGACGCCGTGGGCGGCCAGGAGTCGGGACAGGGCCCGGCTCCCGGTCCGGTCGGCGGAGCGCGGGTCGAGCCGTCCGTGCTGCTCGCCGGACTGCAGGGCCCCGAGGACCACACCGCTGACGACGAGCAGAAGAAGGGCCAGCAACGGGCCGCGGAACCGGGTCCACAGACTACGCGCGGTGGGAGTTGGCGCGGGGGCGCCGGTGGCGGCCGTGGTCATCCGCTGCTCCTGGTCGGGGTGGTGGCCAGGGCGGGCTTGGCGTGCTGCAGAGCGGTGTCGAGGCCGGCCAGGAGGGTGTATGCCGCTTCCGTGCCGGGGCGGCCGCCGTATGTGACGTCATCGAAGGTCCGGGCCGCGGTGCGGAGTTGGTCGGCGTACTCGGGAAATGCGCGGCCTGCTTCGGTGGCGGCCTCGTCAGCGGTGCGGCCCGGGCCGGGCGTGAGCAGAGTGCGCTCTTCCAGGGCGAGGACGAGGGCGCGCATCCGGTCCTGGATGGCTTGGTTCCAGTGGCCTTCGGCGGCGTGCCGGTCAGCTGCGGAGCGATGTTCGGCGGCAGTGCGGGGCGCTTCGGCGAAGAGTGCGCCGCTCGTGGTCGGAGTGCGGCGCACCGCACCGAGACGCAGCCGGAGGGCGATGAGCAGCAGAACGACGCAGGCGGCGATGGCGAGGAGCCCGATCCAGCCGCCCGGGGTGGTGCCGGCGGCCGCGTTGGCGAGTTCGTTGATGCGTGCCCAGAGCCAGTCGAGGGCCTGCTGGATCGGGTTGGGGTCGTGCTGGTGGTACCGCGGGTCGGACAGTTCGCGTTCGGCCGCCTCGCGAGCGGGGACGCGTGAAGTCCGCACCGGTATGTCGTCGTCGGAGCGCGCCATGAGTCGTCCCAGCGCGGCCATGTTCCCCCCTCTGGTCACCGCATCAGCTTCCCGGCGCGGCGTCGTCGGAGCGGGGGGCGGGACCGTCGGCGGGTGTGGTGGTGTCCGTGGCCGGGGCGGCCGGGGGAGTGGCGCCGCCGGTGGTCGCGGTGTCCGCCTCGGGGCCGTGCGCGTCGGTGCTTTCCTCCGGGGCGCCTTCCGCGTGGGGGCCTTCCGTATGGGGGGAGTTCGCCGTGGAGCTGTCCGTCTTCACCCCGTCCGCAGGGGTGTCGGCCCAGGCCGGTGCGGCAGTTGCCGGTGCGTTGTCGGCGGTCGTGCTCGTGGCGGCGGGAGCGGGCGCGGCCGGGTGGGGGCGGGGAGCGTCGGTGCCGTAGCCGGGGAGGCCCGCGGCGCGGGCGAGTTCGAGGTCGAGTGCCTCGCGGCGGATGCGCTGGTCCATGTACAGGAGCGCGGTGACGCCGGCGGTGATCGGGAAGGTGATGGTGGAGCTGATGACGGCTCCGATGCCCAGCACGATCAGGAAGGGCCAGCTGGTGGTGTTGCTGGTGCCGTTCGCCCAGTCCACGAGGCTCTCGCCGCCGACGACGAAGGCAACGATGGTGGCCGGGATCTGGATGATGAACTCGACGATGCCCACCAGGAGGTAGGCGAGGAGCTGCACCCCCAGCACCCGCCACCAGGTGCCCCGTACGAGCTTCGCGGAGCGGCGCATGGCGCTGATGACGCCCTGCTTCTCCAGCATCAGGGCGGGGGAGGCGAGGCTGTAGCGGACCCCCAGCCAGATGCTCACGATGCCGGCGGCCAGCCCGCCGAGCAGGGTGAGGAGCAGCCCGGCTTCCAGGGCGCCGGTGGCGGTGAGGATGAGGCCCGGGGCCACGCCGACCGCGCATATCGCCGTGATGAGCAGGGGCAGCAGGACGAGCAGGCCGAGCAGGCGCGGAAGTTGGGTGCGCGCATCGCGCCAGGCTTCCCCGGCGGTCGCCGAGCGGCCCAGGACGGCACGGCTCACGACCATGGTCAGGAGCCCCGTGACGACGATGGTGGCGAGCAGCCCGATCGCCGCGGTGATGCCGCTGGCGGCGAGCGCGGTGCCCGTCTGCTGCAGGGCTTCGCGCAGGGGCGGGACGTTGTCGTTCGCCAGAGAAGGCGCGCGGCCGGAGCCCTGGAACCAGAGGCCGTTGACCACGGTGATGGCGGTCTGTGCGACGACCGCGACGATCAGCGAGATGCCGAGGACCGTGCGCCAGTGGGCGCGCATGGTGGCGACCGCACCGTCGAGGATCTCGCCGACGGCGAGCGGGCGCAGCGGAATGATGCCGGGCTTGGCGGCGTGCGGCACGGGTGCCCAGGCGCCGCCCCAAGGGGGCTGACTGCCGGGATGGTTGCCCCAGTGGCCGGGGCTGCCGCCCCAACCGGGGTCTCCCGGGCCGTGCGACGAGGCACGGGAGCGCTCTCCGCTGGCCCGGCTACCACTCTCCTGCGAGCCGCTCTGGCCCGGGATGCCGGCGGGGGCCGACCAGCGGCCGGCGGGGGGCTGTTCCTTGGACCAGTTCGGCGGGGGCGACTGTTCGCCGGGGCCGGGCCGGTCTTCCTGCGGGGGCCGGTCTTCCTGCGGGGGCTGTGCTTCCTGAGGGGGCTGCTCCTGAGTGCCGCGGCCCGGCTCGTCGGAGGGAGTGGATCCGGGCGAGGCCCAGCCCGGAGAGTTGTTCATCGTCGCTCCTTCTTGCTGCCCGGCCGCCGGGGCGGCGGGGGTGCGGGGTCCGCGGTGGCAGTCATCGTGTCATGGCCGTCGGCGTTGTGTACCGGTGCCCGGAGCGAGAGGGGACCTTCTGTTCGAGGGGCGATCGGCGGCAGACTGAGCGAATGGGCGATCAGTACGAGGTATCCGACGCGGGCGCGAGCGCGCTCACCATTCCGTCGTTGCGTTGGGAGGAGCTGCCTGAGGGGCCCGTGGTGGTCCTCCTCGATCAGACCCGGCTGCCGGCGGAGGAGGTCGAGCGGGTCTGCACGGACGTTCCCGCGCTGGTGGAGGCGATCCGGACGCTCGCCGTGCGCGGGGCACCGCTGCTGGGCATCGCGGGTGCCTATGGCGTCGCGCTGGCCGCGGCGCGGGGCTTTGACGTGGAGGAAGCGGTGGAGGCGCTGGCGCAGGCCCGGCCGACCGCGGTCAACCTGGGCTACGGCGTGTGCCGGGCGGCTGCCGCATACCGCGCCGCGGCGGCCGGCGGGGCCGATGCCCAGGCGGCTGCGGCACTGGCCGAGGCGCGGGCCGTGCATGCCGAGGACATCGAGGCCAGCGCCCGGATGGCGGAGCACGGGCTGGCGCTGCTGGGCGAGCTGCTGCCGGGCGGCGGCCACCGGATTCTCACGCACTGCAATGCGGGTGCGCTGGTCTCCGGGGGCGAGGGCACCGCCCTGGCGGTGGCGCTGGCGGCGCACCGTGCCGGGGAGCTGCGCCGGCTGTGGGTGGACGAGACGCGGCCGCTGCTGCAGGGGGCGCGGCTGACCGCCTACGAGGCCGCGCGCACGGGTATGGCCTACACGGTGCTCCCGGACGGCGCGGCAGGGTCGCTGTTCGCCGGGGGCGAGGTGGATGCGGTGCTGATCGGCGCGGACCGGATCGCGGCGGACGGTTCGGTCGCCAACAAGATCGGTAGCTATCCCCTGGCGGTGCTGGCGCGGTACCACCACGTTCCGTTCGTGGTGGTGGCCCCGACCAGCACGGTGGATCTGGAGACCGAGGAGGGGTCGGACATCGAGGTGGAGCAGCGGCCGGGCCAGGAAGTGACGGAGTTCTCGTTGCCGTACGCACAGGGGCCCGGAGTGGAGGCGGGCACCGGCATACAGGTGGCGCCGCTGGGCGCACAGGCCTACAACCCGGCCTTCGACGTCACTCCGGCGGACCTGGTGACGGCGATCGTCACGGAGGCCGGAGTGGTGTCGCCGGTGACCCGGAACGGGCTGGCAGAGGTGTGTTCCACGTCACGATGGAGTAAGTCACGATCAGGTAATGGGATGATGGCCGAATGAAGGGACGCGTCCTGGTCGTCGACGACGACACCGCACTGGCAGAGATGCTCGGCATCGTGCTGCGCGGCGAAGGTTTTGAACCGTCGTTCGTGTCGGACGGTGACAAGGCCCTTGCGGCCTTCCGCGAGACCAAGCCCGATCTTGTGCTGCTCGACCTGATGCTGCCCGGACGGGACGGTATCGAGGTGTGCCGGCTGATCCGGGCCGAGTCCGGAGTGCCGATCGTCATGCTGACCGCCAAGAGCGACACGGTGGATGTGGTGGTCGGGCTCGAGTCGGGCGCGGACGACTACATCGTCAAGCCGTTCAAGCCCAAGGAGCTGGTGGCCCGTATCCGGGCGCGGCTGCGGCGTTCGGAGGAGCCGACGCCCGAGCAGCTGGCGATCGGTGACCTGGTCATCGATGTGGCGGGCCACTCGGTGAAGCGGGAGGGGCAGTCGATCGCACTGACCCCGCTGGAGTTCGATCTGCTGGTGGCGCTGGCGCGCAAGCCGTGGCAGGTGTTCACGCGCGAGGTGCTGCTCGAGCAGGTCTGGGGCTATCGGCATGCCGCCGATACCCGGCTGGTCAATGTCCATGTGCAGCGGCTGCGCTCCAAGGTCGAGAAGGACCCGGAGCGGCCGGAGATCGTGGTGACCGTGCGCGGGGTCGGCTACAAGGCCGGGCCCAGCTGAGATGACCCGGGACGGTTCGGCCCCGGAGGGAAAGCGGGGGCGCGCCGTCGACCCGGCGGGTGATATGTCCTTTTCGGGGAAGGTGTCCGCCTGGCTGCTGCGCGGGGGGCAGCTGCTGCCCGACGGCGCGGTGAGCGGGCCGGTCCACCCTCTGCTCCGGCTCTTCAGCCGCTGGGTGCGGCGGCCGCTGCTGCCCGCCCTGCGGCTGTGGCGGCGCAATATCCAGCTGCGGGTGGTGGCGACCACGCTCCTGATGTCGCTGGCCGTGGTGCTGCTGCTCGGCGTCGTGGTCGTCGGCCAGGTCCGTAACGGCCTGCTCACGGCCAAGGCGCAGGCCGCGCAGAGTCAGGCCGTGGGCGGTTTCAGCGTCGCCCAGAAGATGGCCGACGGTGCCGACGACACCCGGCCCGACGACACCGCACGCACCGGAAACCGCGGCACCCAGGACTCCGCGACCTGGCTGACCGGCCTGGTCGAACAGCTCGCCAGCGGCGGGCAGGGCGTCTTCTCCGTAGTGGCGCTCAGCTCCGATTCCGACGAACCGTTCGGTGACTCCAGCCCTGGCACCCGCGGTCCGCGCGCCTCCGGCGACGTCGATCCCGAGCGGAGCGTGCCCCCCGAGCTGCGGCGGAAGCTGGAGACCAAATCCGGGACCTTCCGCCAGTACACCGAGATCAAGCGCATCGGGTCGGACGACGGCGTACCGGCGCTGATCATCGGCAAGCGGCTCAACGATGTGAACAGCAACCAGTACCAGCTCTACTACCTCTTCCCGTTCAGCCAGGAGGAGGAGTCGCTCAAGCTGGTGACGGGGACGCTGGCGACGGCCGGGGTCTTCGTCGTGATCCTGCTCGGCGCGATCGCCTGGCTGGTGGTGCGGCAGGTCGTCACGCCCGTACGGATGGCCGCGGGGATCTCCGAGCGGCTGGCCGCCGGCCTCCTCCAGGAGCGGATGAAGGTCACCGGCGAGGACGACATCGCCCGGCTCGGCGAGTCCTTCAACAAGATGGCGCAGAACCTCCAGGTCAAGATCCAGCAGCTGGAGGAGCTGTCGCGGATGCAGCGCCGCTTCGTCTCCGACGTCTCGCACGAGCTCCGCACGCCGCTGACGACCGTACGGATGGCGGCCGATGTCATCCATGAGGTGCGGGACGAGTTCGACCCCGCCACCGCGCGCTCCGCCGAGCTGCTGCGCGGCCAGCTCGACCGCTTCGAATCCCTGCTCGCGGAGCTGCTGGAGATCAGCCGGTTCGATGCCGGGGCGGCCGCGCTGGAGGCCGAGCCGATCGATCTGCGCGATGTGGTGCACCGCGTCATCGAGGGCGCCGAACCGCTCGCCGAGCGCAAGGGCACCCGGATAGTGGTGCGTGGCGCGGAGCAGCCGGTGATCGCCGAGGCGGACACCCGCCGGGTGGAGCGCATACTGCGCAATCTCGTCGTCAACGCCGTCGAGCACGGTGAGGGCCGCGAGGTGGTGGTGCGGCTGGCGTCCGCGGGCAGCCCGAGCGGTGGCGCGGTGGCCGTCGCGGTGCGTGACTACGGTGTCGGCCTCAAGCCCGGCGAGGCCAGCCGGGTCTTCAACCGTTTCTGGCGGGCGGACCCGGCGCGGGCCCGTACGACCGGCGGTACGGGGCTGGGCCTGTCCATCGCCGTCGAGGACGCCAGGCTGCACGGCGGCTGGCTGCAGGCGTGGGGCGAGCCGGGCGGCGGCTCGCAGTTCCGGCTGACGCTGCCCCGTACGGCCGGCGAGACGCTGCGCGGGTCCCCGATCCCCCTGGAGCCGGAGGACTCGCGGCGCAACCGCGGACTGGACGAAACGGGTCAGCCGCGGGCCGGGGCGGCGCACAAGACGTCCACGATCCCGGTGCAGACGCGCGCGTCACAAGCGGCCGACAGCGCGGTCCCCGCCCCGGGGGCGAAGGTGTCCTGGCCGGCGGCCGACCCGACGGCGCTGCCCGGCAGCGGTGCCCGCGTGGTGCCGCACAGCGAAGGCGCAGGGGGCGACGAGGCGGCGCACGGCGAGCGTGCGCGCACCGATGAGCCGGTCGATGAGGGCCGGGACGAGCAGGAAACCGAACGGGGCGTGGATCGGGAAGGCGGGCTGCGTGGACACTGAGCGCGGAGGTCACCGGGCGGGGGGCGGACCCCGTACGCGCGCCCGCAGGGGAGCCGGGCCGGCGCGGACATTCCTGCTGCTGGGCTGTGCGGCGGCGCTGCTGGCCGGGTGTGCGTCGATGCCCGACAGCGGCGACGTCACCTCGGTCGACCAGTCGCCGCGTTCCGAAGGCGAGTCGCAGGTGCGGGTCTACGGAGTCCCCCCGCAGGACGGTGCCCAGCCGACCAACATCGTCCGCAGTTTTCTCGATGCCACGACCAGTGACGAGGCGGATTTCCGTACGGCCACCCAGTATCTGGCCAAATCCGCGAAGCGGACCTGGCGGCCGTTCCAGGTCACCAATGTGCTCCAGGAGCGCCCGAAGCCCGAGCCGAAGGCGCTGCCCAACCGGGAGGACTCGAACGGCTACACCGTCACCCTGTCCGGCAGCCAGGTGGCGGCGGTGGACGACAGCCACGCCTACACCCCTGAGGAGAAGCCCTACCGCCAGACGATCCACCTCATCAAGGAGGACGGGCAGTGGCGGATCGACCGGCTGCCCAACGGGCTGGTGCTCGGGCTGTCGGACTTCCAGCGCATCTATCGCTCCGTCAACAAGTACTACTTCGCGTCCTACAACTCCGAGTCGGGGGAGCCGAAGGCGAACCGGAACGTGCTCGTCGCGGACCCGGTCTATCTGCGGCAGCGAATAAAGCCGATCACGGCCAGTGTGGAGGCGCTGCTGTCCGGGCCCACCGACTGGCTGAACCACGTGACGACTTCGGCCTTCCCGACGGGCACCCGGCTGGCCGCGCACGACCTGGCGCTGGACGACTCCAATGCGCTGCGGGTCAAGCTCAGCAAGGACGCGGTGAACACCGACACCACCCAGTGCAAGCAGATGGCGGCTCAGCTCTTCTTCACCGTCCAGGACATGACGCGGGCTTCGAAGATCAGCGAGGTGGAGCTCCAGGACAACAGCGGCAACTCGCTGTGCTCACTGTCCCAGGAGCAGGCCGAGCAGGACTTCGCCCCGTCCCCGGGCACCGGGCGCTCCGGCAAGGAGTACTTCATCGACGCCGACCACAAGGTCGTCGGGATGTCGGACTCCGCGACCGAACCGACGCCGGTGCACGGGCCATTCGGCACCGGCAAGACCCCGTTGCGCTCGGTCGCCATCTCGCGCGGCGAGGACACCGCGGCGGGTGTGTCGGGCGACGGCCGGTCGCTGTATGTGGCGCCGATGGAGGACGGCATCGAGCGCGGTGATCCGCTGCTGACCAGTACGGGTTCGGCCAAGAACCCCGATATGGGGCTGACGGCGCCGAGCTGGGACGGTCTGGGCGATCTGTGGATCGCGGACCGGGATGCGCACGGTTCACGGCTGCTGCGGCTGCGCGAGGGCAAGAGCGCCCCCGAAAAGGTCGCGGTGCCCGGTCTCGGCGACCGCCGGATCAAGGCGATCAAGGTGGCCGCCGACGGCATCCGGATCGCGGTCCTGGTGGAGGACAAGGGCCGTACGACACTCCAGTTGGGCCGGGTCGAGCGCGACGGGAGTTCGGCGCATCCGGAACTTTCGGTGCAGGAACTGCGGCCGATCGCACCGCAGTTGGAGGATGTGGTGGCCGCATCCTGGGCGGGCGGCAGCCGGTTGGTGGTCGTCGGGCGGGAGTCCGGCGGCGTGCAGCAGATGCAGTTCATGGAGACCGACGGCTCGGCGTCCAACGCGCAGACCCTGCCCGGCGTCAACGGTGTCATCGCGGTGGCGGCCTCGGAGGACGAGACCCGGCCGTTGATCGCCGATGCCACGGAGGGCATTGTGCGGCTGCCTCCGGACGCGAACTGGAAGACCGTGGCGAAGGACGGGACGGCGCCGGTCTATCCCGGGTGAGTGGTGAGCTGCCCCGGCGGGCGGTCGTCAGCGGCCGGTGGGTGCGACCCGTGATCGTGAACGGTGAACGGTGACGGGTGGCCGGGCGATACGGGCTGCCGCGCCGGCCGGTGCCTGCTGATCCCGCAAGATCCCAGGCTGCCCAGCCCCAGGCCCCAGGCCCCAGGCCCCAGGCCCCCGGCCCCAGGCCCCGCGGACCGGCAGGCCGCAGATCCCGCAGATCCCGCGGAGCGGCAGGTCCGTGGCCATGGTTATCCACAGGGGTGGTGGCCGGGCCGGGACGGCGGGACAGTGGAGTCATGCAGGGGGTGTGGCGCGAACTGGCAGGTCTGGTGCTGCCGGTCGACTGCGCGGGGTGTGGCCGGCCGCGTACGGAACTGTGCGCGGACTGTCGCCGGGGGCTGGCGCGGGACGGACGCGGGGCGCAGCGGGTGCGCCCGTGGCCGGGCCCGGCGGGGCTGCCCCGGGTGTGGGCGGGGGCGCCCTACGCCGACGAGGTGCGGGCGGTGCTGCTGGCCCACAAGGAGCGGGGTGCGCTGCGGCTGGCCGGGCCGCTGGGGGCGGTGCTGGCCGGGGCGGTGCGAGGGCTGGGAGTGGAGGCCGGCCCCCAGCTGCTGGTGCCGGTGCCCTCGGCCCGCAGGGCGGTGGCCGGGCGGGGTCATGATCCGGTGCGCAGGATGGCGCTGAGGGCGGCCGGGGAGCTGCGGCGGGCGGGCGTGGGGGCCCGGGTGCTCGATGTGCTGCGACAGCGTCGCGCGGTGTCCGACCAGGCGGGACTGAGCGCCCGCCAGCGGCTGGCGAATGTCGCCGGTGCACTGGAGGTGCCGGGCCCTGCCGCGAGGCTGCTGGCGGGGCGGCCAGTGGTGCTGGTGGACGATCTGGTGACGACGGGGGCCACCCTCGCCGAGGCGGCCCGTGCGGTCAGGGCGGCAGCCGGCCGGGTGACCGGAGCCGCGGTCGTGGCGGCACCCCGCAGTGCGTTCACCACCGGGCGTGAAGTGAGGGGGCCCCTACCACGTGACAGATAGGCGAGGAGGAAAAGTCACCCAAATGGAGCCGAGGGCTCCGAGGGGGTGCCGACATCCGTCCGGGAGAGCTATGTTCGGTTGTGAGGACTTGGCGAGTGTTTTGCCTCGAATGTCGTGATGAGTGCGTTCAGGGGCGTTTGCGGCGACCCTGAAAACGGGGGAGTGGAGAGCCGGTCGTCGGGGGAGGAGGAGGTGAAAGTCGCCAAGTCCGAGGCTTCGGCAACCACCGGAGCCTGGTGCAAGAAGGAATTGCTCCGCCTGATGAGCGGAGCGATCCGGGAACGGAGTTCTGCGTGGACATCGTCGTCAAGGGCCGCAAGACAGAGGTGCCCGAGCGGTTCCGTAAGCACGTGGCCGAGAAGCTGAAGCTGGACAAAGTCCAGAAGCTCGACGCCAAGGTGATCAGCCTGGACGTCGAGGTGTCCAAGGAGCCCAACCCGCGGCAGGCGGACCGTTCCGACCGGGTGGAGATCACGCTCCACTCCCGTGGTCCGGTGGTCCGGGCCGAGGCCGCCGCGGCCGATGCGTACGCCGCACTGGATCTGGCCACCGCGAAGCTCGAGGCGCGTCTGCGGAAGCAGCACGACAAGCGCTACTCGCGTCGCGGCAACGGCCGCATCCCGGCGAGTGAGGTCGCCGTCAGCGTGCCGGACGCCGCGAGCCTGAACACCAATGGCGAACTGGCCGCCGCCGAGGCCGGCCAGACGGTACCGACCACGAAGATGGGATGTATCGACGTCCAGGGTGAAGGACCCCTGGTCGTCCGCGAGAAGACTCATTCGGCCGCGCCGATGATGCTCGACCAGGCGCTCAACGAAATGGAGTTGGTCGGGCACGACTTCTACCTCTTCGTCGACGCCGACACCAAGCTGCCGAGTGTCGTCTACCGTCGGCACGCCTACGACTACGGAGTCATTCACCTGAACCCCGACTTGTTCGGGGAGGAGGAGCCCGGCGGCGCAGGCGGCGCGCTGGGTGGCTGAACCCCACTCACTCGGTGCCCCCGGCGCACGCCGGGGGCACCATCGTGCCCGGAGGGGGCAAGAGTTGAAGCCGTATAGTGTTTGTGCCGACCAGGGAGTATGTGGACACGTAACGGCGACGTGCCGGGGAGGCGGTCGTATGGCAGCGATCGGGCCGGCAGGGGGCTGTTGTCAACCAGCCTTATTTCCAAGCTCTGGCCTCGCGGCCGAGTAGTTGACGGGGAGGACCCATGGGGGACAGTTTCGGGCCCGTGCGCGACACCGCGGACGATGACCACGGCGGTGCCGGCGGTGACGACGAGGCCGGCCGGGCCGTGAGCATGCCGCGCAAGGAGCCGATCCGGGTCCTGGTCGTGGACGACCATGCACTCTTCCGGCGGGGTCTGGAGATCGTGCTGGCCCAGGAGGAGGACATCCAGGTCGTCGGCGAGGCGGGGGACGGTGCGGAGGCGGTCGACAAGGCCGCGGATCTGCTGCCGGACATCGTGCTGATGGATGTCCGGATGCCCAGGCGCGGCGGGATCGAGGCGTGCACCTCCCTCAAGGAGGTGGCCCCCAGCGCGAAGATCATCATGCTGACGATCAGCGACGAAGAGGCCGATCTCTACGACGCGATCAAGGCCGGCGCCACCGGCTACCTCCTCAAGGAGATCTCCACCGACGAGGTGGCGACCGCGATCCGCGCCGTGGCCGACGGCCAGTCGCAGATCAGCCCGTCGATGGCGTCCAAGCTCCTGACGGAGTTCAAGTCGATGATCCAGCGTACGGACGAGCGCAGGCTGGTGCCCGCGCCCCGGCTCACCGACCGTGAGCTGGAGGTCCTCAAGCTGGTCGCCACAGGCATGAACAACCGCGACATCGCCAAGGAACTCTTCATCTCCGAGAACACGGTGAAGAACCACGTCCGCAACATCCTGGAGAAGCTGCAGTTGCACTCCCGGATGGAAGCGGTGGTGTACGCGATGCGGGAGAAGATCCTCGAGATCCGGTGATCCGGTGAGTCGGTAAGGGCGGTCGGTCGTGGCCGTCGGTCTGGTGAGTGCGGCCTCGGCGCGCCGGGTGAGCGGGGGCGGTCGAGCCCCCGCAACCCTCGGCCGGTGCTACTGGTCGCCCGTATGGGTGAGTTCCGCGCGCAGTGCGGTGGCCAGCTTCGGATCGTCGCAGCGCTCGATGCGCACCCCGTCGCAGCCGACCCAGGTCGCGGCTTCCCGAAGGGCACGGGCCATCGGGGCGACGGCCTTGGCGTCCTGCATCGAGACCTGGCGGGCGACGAGGGTGGTGCCCTCACGCGCCGGGTCCACCCGGCCCACCAGCCGGCCGCCCGCCAGCAGGGGCATCGCGAAATAGCCGTGAATCCGCCGGGGGCGCGGGACGTACGCCTCCAGCCGGTGCGTGAAGCCGAAGATCCGCTCCGTGCGCGGCCGGTCCCAGATCAGGGAGTCGAAGGGCGAGAGCAGGGTGGTGCGGTGCCGGCCGCGGGGTGGATCGGCCAGCGCGGCGGGGTCGGCCCAGGCGGGCTTTCCCCAGCCCTCCACCTTGACCGGGACCAGACCGGAGTCGGCGACCACGGCATCGACCTGTTCGGCCTTCAGACGGTGGTAGTCCGCGAGATCGGCGCGCGTGGCCACTCCCATGGCGGCGCCGGCCTGGGCGACCAGGCGGCGGAGGCACGTGGAGTCGTCGAGATCGTCGTGGAGCAGGGCGTCCGGGACGGCGCGCGCGGCGAGGTCGTAGACGCGCTTCCAGGCGCGGCGCTCGGTACAGACCACCTCGCCGGTGTCCAGCAGCCACTCCACCGCGATCTTGGTCTCGGACCAGTCCCACCACTCGCCGCCGTTGCGTCCGCCGCCCAGCTCCGAGGTGGTCAGCGGGCCGTCGGCCTTCAGGCGGTCCAGGACGGCGGCGCACGAGCGCTCGCGGTCCTCCATGACGTGCCAGCGGTGGCCCTTGGCGCGCAGGGCGCGACGGCGGAAGGCGAAGTGCGGCCACTCCTCGATGGGCAGGATGCAGGCGGCGTGCGACCAGTACTCGAAGCTGTGGGGCCGTGCCACGGACGCGCCGGAAGGAGGCGCACTCCAATAGGCGGCCTCGACGGCGGGGCGGCCGACGGCGCCGAGGCGGGCGTAGGGCACCAGCTCATGGGAGCGGGCCAGCACCGAGATCGTGTCCAGTTGCACCGCGCCCAGATGCCGCAGCACCCCGCGCACCCCTGCCCGGCGGTCCGGGGCGCCCAGCAGCCCCTGGGCCCGCAGCGCAAGGCGCCGGGCGTCGTCGCGGGACAGGGCGGTCACAGGCTGTGGCAGAGGCGGTGGCTGCGTCACGGCGGTCATGCGGCACAGGGTAGGGGCGGGCACTGACAACGGCCCCGGGGGCGGGAATCGCCGCTGCTGGCAGGGGTGCGCACGCCGGGCCGGAGCGGGGCCGCCATGGCGCAGTGGGCTGCCCGGACCGGTGCGCGCGGCCGCTGCCCGGCCGGGGCAGGACAGCGGCCGCCGGTCGTCAGCCCGGGTAGGGCAGATACGGGGTCGTGTCCGGGCGGCGGGTGCCGGTGCGGCCTGCCGGCGCGCGCTTCCCGGACTCCCCGGACTCCCCGGACTCCCCGGACTCCCCGGGCTCCCCGGACTCCCCGGACAGGTCGGACAGGTCGGACGGGAGCAGGGAGCCGATCCAGACGTCCCGGCGGGTGCCGCCGTGTACCGTCTTGGCGCGCAGTGTGCCCTCCATATGGAAGCCGAGCTTGCGGGCCACCGCCCGGGACCCCTCGTTTCCGGCCTCCGCGTGCCACTCCAGGCGCTCCACCCCCAGGTCGTCGAAGCCCCAGCGCACCACGGCGCGGGCCGCCTCGACGGTGCAGCCGCGGCCGCGGTGCTCCTTGGCGGTCCAGTAGCCCAGCTCGGCCTGCCGTTCAGGGGTGTGCAGCCGGTCGAGGCGTACCAGGCCCATCGCGCCCACCAGGGAGCCGTCCGCCCGGGAGACGACGGCGAAGTCGTACGTGGTGTCGTCGCGCCAGCCCTCGGGGACGACCGTGCCGACGAAATGCTCCGCGTCCTCGATGCCGTACGGTGACGGGACACTCGTCCAGCGTGGAATATCGGGCTCCTGGCACGCGGCATGCACCGCGGGCGCGTCGGAGGGCTCGAAGGGACGCAGCACAAGGCGCTCGGTGGCGAGGGTGACGGGCTTCATGGCGTGAGTCTGCACAGTGGCGCGCGGCGTGGCGAAGGGTTTTCCGGGCGATTCCCGGCACCTGCCCGGCACCTTCTCGCGGCCTCGTGCGTTCACGCTGAGGAGGGGACAGCGGGGTTCGCTGCGGCGGACCTCCCGGCCCGGCAGCGTCCTCCTTTACGATGGCCGTTGCGGCGGGGCCTGCCCCCTTGGAAAAATGCCGCGCCCGCGCACTCGACCGTGCAGGCCCGACCGGCAAGGAGACCAGCCCAAGTGTCCGTCTTGACGAAGATCATGCGTGCAGGCGAAGGAAAGATCCTGCGCAAACTGCACCGCATCGCGGGCCAGGTCAACTCCATCGAGGAGGATTTCGCCGCGCTCTCCGACGCTGAGCTGCGGGCGCTCACGGATGAGTACAAAGAGCGCTACGCCGACGGCGAGAGCCTTGATGACCTGCTGCCCGAGGCGTTCGCCACGGTCCGTGAGGCCGCCAAGCGCGTGCTCGGCCAGCGGCACTACGACGTCCAGTTGATGGGCGGCGCGGCCCTTCACCTGGGGTATGTGGCCGAGATGAAGACCGGTGAGGGCAAGACCCTGGTCGGTACCCTCCCGACGTATCTCAATGCGCTGTCCGGCAAGGGCGTCCACCTGATCACGGTGAACGACTACCTGGCCGAGCGCGACTCCGAGATGATGGGCCGGGTCCACAAGTTCCTGGGTCTGACCGTCGGTTGCATCCTCGCCGACATGACCCCGGCCCAGCGTCGTGAGCAGTACAACTGCGACATCACCTACGGCACGAACAACGAGTTCGGCTTCGACTACCTGCGTGACAACATGGCCTGGTCGCAGGACGAACTCGTCCAGCGGGGCCATAACTTCGCGGTGGTCGACGAGGTCGACTCGATCCTCGTCGACGAGGCCCGTACGCCGCTGATCATCTCCGGCCCGGCGGACTCGGCCACCAAGTGGTACGGCGACTTCGCCAAGTTGGTGCGCCGCCTGAAGCGGGGCGAGGCCGCCAACCCGCAGCGCGGCATCGAGGAGACCGGCGACTACGACGTCGACGAGAAGAAGCGCACCGTCGGCATCCACGAGTCCGGTGTCAGCAAGGTCGAGGACTGGCTGGGTATCGACAACCTGTACGAGTCGGTCAACACCCCGCTCGTCGGTTACCTCAACAACGCGATCAAGGCCAAGGAGCTCTTCAAGAACGACAAGGACTACGTCGTCATCGACGGCGAAGTCATGATCGTCGACGAGCACACCGGCCGTATCCTGGCCGGCCGCCGCTACAACGAGGGCATGCACCAGGCCATCGAGGCGAAGGAAGGGGTGGAGATCAAGGACGAGAACCAGACCCTCGCCACGATCACCCTGCAGAACTTCTTCCGCCTCTACGACAAGCTCTCCGGCATGACCGGTACGGCCATGACCGAGGCCGCCGAGTTCCACCAGATCTACAAGCTCGGCGTCGTCCCGATCCCGACGAACCGCCCGATGGTCCGTATGGACCAGGCGGACCTGATCTACCGCACCGAGACCGCGAAGTTCGACGCGGTCGTCGAGGACATCGTCGAGAAGCACGGGAAGGGCCAGCCGATCCTGGTCGGCACCACCTCGGTCGAGAAGTCCGAATACCTCTCCCAGCAGCTCAACAAGCGCGGTGTCGCCCATGAGGTGCTGAACGCCAAGCAGCACGACCGTGAGGCGCCGATCATCGCGCAGGCCGGCCGCAAGGGCGCCGTGACGGTCGCCACGAACATGGCCGGCCGTGGTACGGACATCAAGCTCGGCGGCAACCCCGACGACCTGGCCGAGGCGGAGCTGCGCCAGCGCGGCCTGGACCCGGTCGAGCACGTCGAGGAGTGGGCGGCCGCGCTGCCCGCCGCCCTGGAGCGCGCCGAGGCCGCGGTCAAGGCGGAGTTCGAGGAGGTCAAGGAGCTCGGCGGGCTCTACGTCCTGGGCACCGAGCGGCACGAGTCGCGGCGCATCGACAACCAGCTGCGCGGTCGCTCCGGCCGTCAGGGCGACCCGGGCGAGTCGCGGTTCTACCTCTCCCTGGGCGACGACCTGATGCGGCTGTTCAAGGCGCAGATGGTCGAGCGGGTCATGGCGATGGCCAACGTCCCCGACGACGTACCGATCGAGAACAAGATGGTGACGCGGGCGATCGCCTCCGCCCAGTCGCAGGTCGAGCAGCAGAACTTCGAGACGCGGAAGAACGTCCTGAAGTACGACGAGGTGCTGAACCGCCAGCGTGAGGTCATCTACGGCGAGCGCCGCCGCGTCCTGGAGGGCGAGGACCTGCAGGAGCAGATCACGCACTTCATGGAGGACACCATCGACGCCTACATCCAGGCGGAGACGGTCGAGGGCTTCGCCGAGGAGTGGGACCTGGACCGCCTGTGGGGCGCGTTCAAGCAGCTCTACCCGGTCAAGGTGACGGTCGAGGAGCTGGAGGACGAGGCCGGCGACCGCGCGGGCCTCACCGCCGAGTTCATCGGCGACGCCATCAAGGACGACATCCACGAGCAGTACGCCGCCCGCGAGGAGCAGCTGGGCTCGGACATCATGCGGGAGCTGGAGCGCCGGGTCGTGCTGTCCGTCCTGGACCGCAAGTGGCGTGAGCACCTCTACGAGATGGACTACCTCCAGGAGGGCATCGGCCTGCGGGCGATGGCCCAGAAGGACCCGCTGGTCGAGTACCAGCGCGAGGGCTTCGACATGTTCACCGCGATGATGGAGGGCATCAAGGAGGAGTCCGTCGGCTACCTGTTCAACCTGGAGGTACAGGTCGAGCAGCAGGTCGAGGAGGTCCCGGTGGAGGAGGCGGCGGAGCCGGCCTCGCTGGACGAGCAGGAGGCGGTGCCCGCGGCTGCCGGGCGTCCGGAGATCCACGCCAAGGGCCTGGAGGCGCCGCAGCGGCCGGACCGGCTGCACTTCTCCGCCCCCAAGGTGGACGGTGACGGCAGCGTCGTCGAAGGCGACTTCATCAGCGACGAGGAGGCGGTGCCGGCCCGTTCCGAGTCGGACGGTCTGACCCGTGCCGAGCGTCGTAAGGCCCAGAAGAGCGCTGGGCGTCGCCGTAAGAAGTGAGCGAGAAGGCGGCCCGGGCAGCTGATGCCTCAGCCGTGTGAACGAGGGCGCCCCGGCCGGAGAACGGCCGGGGCGCCCTCGTGCTGCCGGGCGGGGCGTCAGCCGCGCTGCCGGGCAGGTCAGGACGCCGGGCCGCTGACGGCCGGGGACGGGCCGATGTCGAGGGCGGCGCAGCGCCACCGGGAGTCGGCGCCCAGCTCCAGTCGGAAGGCCAGGGCCCGCAGCCGTCCGTCCGCCGCGATCCGGGCGAAGGCCTCGATGACGCCGCGGCACGGCCGGCACAGGCCGCAGTCGCGCACGGTGGGGGCCTCGCCGCGCCGGCCGGACGCCGTGACCGGCCGCAGCGGCGCCTGCGGCGCGAGCTCCGCCAGCCGGTCGTACGCGGCGGGCAGGGCATGCCCCAGCAGGGCGTGGACGGGGCGCTGCCCGCTGAGTGCGAGCACCAGCTGATGGGCGAACCAGTGATGCGGCCGGCTCTCGTGTGCCCGGCGCCGTGCCCCGGCGGTGGGCAGGGGGGCACCGGCCGCGTTCACGGGCGTGGCCGGGGCCGGAGTGCCGGTCCGCCGGCTCGCGGCCGCGGCCAGGGCGGCGGGGCGGCCGGGGCGCGGGCCGCCGCGGGTGGGGCCGCGGCCTGCGGAGCCGGGGCCGCGGTGCCTCGGACCGGTGCCCCGGCCGGGCGCGCCGGGGCCGCTCCCGGCGGGGCCGAGGGGGCGGCGGTCGGTCGGAGTGCGGTGGTCGGCCGGGGAGCGGCGGGGCCGGGGGACCGTGGGGGCCGCTCCCGGTGCCCCGGCGGGGCGGGGGCGGGCGCGAGGGCCGCCGGCGTCGCCCGTGGAGGGCACGGGCGCGGTGTCGGCCGAGGGAGCGGGCGTGGTGCCGGCGGACGCGGCAGGCGTGGGGCCTGCGGGCGGAGCGGACGGCGTGGACGGAGCGGGCGTCCGGGGCCGCTCCGGGTGCTCGCTGCCCGCGGCTGTGGTGGGTGTGGTGTGCGCCGTGGTGCCGTTCGTGCCGGTCATGCTGCTGATCGCCCCCGCTGTGCCGGGCCCGTGAATTACTGGGCGGTAGCTTTCTTGGTGGGGAACTTCGTATCGGCGTGATCGGGGCGGCAGCAAGGCGCGAAGAGGCCGGGATGACGGGTGCGACGAGTTCACCCGTCCGTGGTGCGGGCCTGCGGCGAGGCCTCGGGAGCGGGGTGGAAGCCGGGTTCCGGGCGGGCGGCCCGGGGAGTGCCGGGGCGGCACGATGGGGGACTCGCGCCCGTATGCTGGCGGGACAATCTTCGGAGTCGAGCGAACGAGCGGAAGCGGCTGCCATGCGCGTCTATGTCCCCCTGACCCTTTCCGGTCTCGCAGAGGCGCACAAGAACGGCGAACTGGGCCCGGGCCCCTTGGATGCGTACGCCGTCACGCCCGCGCTGCGCGAGTGGTACGTCTCGGACGACATCGAGGAGCTGGAGTACGCCGCGCTGAACCGCGCCGCGCAGGCCTCGCTGCGGCTGCTCGCCGGGCACCCGGACCTCGCGCGGCGGCGCGTGGTGGTGGCCGTGGACGTGGCGGACGGCGCCGCCGTGGCGGATCCGGACCGGGGGCTCGACCAGTCGTCGCTGGGCGAGGTGCGGGTCGCCGGGCCGGTGCCGTTGTCGAAGGCCGCCGCGGTGCATGTGGATGCCGCGGACGCGGAGGCGGACATCGCGGCGGCCGCGGCGGCGCTGGGCGCGGCGGACCAGGGTGATGACGATGCGCAGTTCACGGTGGACGGCGCGGAGGACCACGACCTGATGTGGTTCGGGGTGCAGGAGATCCCGCATCTGGTCGGCTGAGGGCACAGGTCCGCGGCTCCGGCTCGGCGGAGTCGGCGCCGTTGTCAGTGGCGGCGGGTACTTTTTCTTCAGGGGAAACGCACGGGGAACGACGTGGGGGACCACATGGGGAAGCGCGCGACACACATCGTCTGGGACTGGAACGGCACCCTGTTCCATGACATCGACGCCGTCATCGGGGCGACGAACTCCGCCTTCGCGGAGATCGGGCTGGAGCCGATCACCCTCGAGACGTACCGGGACCTGTACTGCGTGCCCATTCCGCGGTTCTACGAGCGGCTGATGGGACGCCTGCCGACGGACGCCGAGTGGCTGGTGATGGACGAGGCGTTCCACCGTCACTACGCCACGCACCGCGTGGGATGTGAGCTCGCCGAGGGCGTGGAAATGCTTCTGGAGGGGTGGCAGACGGCCGGACGCAGCCAGTCGATCCTGAGCATGTACGGGCATGACGAGCTGCTGCCGATCGTGCGCGGCTTCGGGATCGAGTCGCGGTTCGTGCTGGTGGAAGGCAGGACCGGGCCGTCCGGGGGCACCAAGAGCGCGCATATGGTGCGGCATCTGGCGGCGATGGAGGGCGTGGATCCGGCGCGTACGGTGGTGATCGGCGACGCCGTGGACGATGCCGTGGCCGCGCGGGACGCGGGTGCGCATGCGGTGCTCTACACGGGCGGATCGCACAGCCGGGGGAGCCTGGCGGCCGCCGGGGTGCCGGTGGTGGACACGCTCGCAGAGGCGGTCGAGCTGGCGGGCGAGATAGCCGTCCAGTGATCGCCCAGGGGGCCTGTTTCCGCAGTCCCGGGGTGCAGGGCGGCACGGACGCCACGCACATTCCGCCCCGCCGCGCCGTTGTCCAGAAGGTCTAAGTTCGGGCCGAGGATTTGTACGTACAAGGCCCATGACGGCACCCGCGTGGGGAGCGATAGCCTTGCACCGTGATCAGCGCGATAACCCGCGGGGGCATCGAGGCCCCTGCCGTGCGCCCGGGGCACCACCGTGACCGGGCGGCCGCTGGTCTTTGCGGCCGACACTCCCCGTCGACTTCGTCAAAAACCGTCGATAGCGGCACGGCCCTCTCTCATCGCGGCATAGCGTCGACAGCGACGGGACACCTCGCGTCGCGGCGGCGTTGTGCGGCTTCCATCACGTTCTTCCACAACGTCACGCAACGGCGCGCGACAGGAGCCAGAGGACATGCAGACCAAGCTGGACGAAGCCAAGACCGAGCTGCTCGCCAGGGCCGCCCGGGTCGTAGAGAGCAGCCCGGCCGGGGGTAAGCACCCGGTACGGGGGCTCGACCCGGACACCCTTGCGGGATACCTCCAGCGCTACTACCTGCACACCGCGCCCGAGGACCTGACCGGCCGCGACCCGGTCGACGTCTTCGGCGCCGCGCTCTCCCACTACCGCCTCGCGGAGATGCGTCCTCAGGGCACCGCGAACGTCCGGGTGCACACCCCGACGGTCGAGGAGAACGGCTGGACCTGCAGCCACTCCGTCGTCGAGGTCGTCACCGACGACATGCCGTTCCTGGTCGACTCGGTCACCAACGAGCTCTCCCGGCAGGGCCGCGGCATCCATGTCGTGATCCACCCGCAGGTGATCGTCCGCCGTGATGTCACCGGCAAGCTCATCGAGGTCTTCGACTCCAGCTGCGACGCGCACAGCAAGAACGGCAAGGGCGCGAAGCTGCCGCACGACGCGGTCACCGAGTCCTGGATCCATGTCGAGATGGACCGCGAGACCGACCGCGAGGACCTGAAGCAGATCACCGCGGATCTGCTGCGGGTGCTGTCCGACGTCCGTGAGGCCGTCGAGGACTGGGAGAAGATGCGCGCCGCCGCCGGCCGTATCGCCGACGCGCTGCCCGCCGAGCCGATCGCCGACGATCTGCGCGGCGAGGACATCGAGGAGGCCCAGGAGCTGCTGCGGTGGCTGTCCGCCGACCACTTCACCTTCCTCGGCTACCGCGAGTACGAGCTGGCGTCGGTGCCCGGTGAGGGCGGCGTCGACGAGGACGTGCTGACCGCCGTGCCCGGCACGGGCCTGGGCATCCTGCGCGCCGACCCGCCGCACCACGAGAGCGCCGACGGCCACCCCGTCTCGCCGTCCTTCAACCGGCTGCCCGCGGACGCCCGCGCCAAGGCCCGTGAGCACAAGCTGCTCATCCTGACCAAGGCCAACAGCCGCGCCACCGTCCACCGCCCCTCCTACCTCGACTACGTCGGCGTCAAGAAGTTCGACGCCGAGGGCAATGTCATCGGTGAGCGGCGCTTCCTGGGCCTGTTCTCCTCGGCCGCGTACACCGAGTCCGTGCGCCGCGTCCCGGTCATCCGCCGCAAGGTCGCCGAGGTCCTGGAGGGCGCCGGGTTCAGCCCCGACAGCCACGACGGCCGCGACCTGCTGCAGATCCTGGAGACCTACCCGCGCGACGAGCTGTTCCAGACGCCCGTCGACGAGCTGCGGTCCATCGCCACCAGCGTCCTCTACCTGCAAGAACGCCGCCGGCTGCGGCTCTACCTCCGCCAGGACGAGTACGGCCGCTACTACTCCGCGCTGGTCTACCTCCCGCGCGACCGCTACACCACCGCGGTGCGGCTGCGCCTGATCGACATCCTCAAGGAAGAGCTCGGCGGCACCAGCGTCGACTTCACCGCTTGGAACACCGAGTCGATCCTCTCCCGGCTGCACTTCGTCATCCGGGTCGAGCCCGGCGCCAGCCTTCCCGAGCTCACCGACGCCGCCGCCGACCGCCTCGAAAGCCGGCTGGTGGAGGCCGCCCGCTCGTGGGCCGACGGCTTCGCCGAGGCGCTGACCGCCGAGGTCGGCGAGGAGCGCGCCGCCGAGCTGCTGCGCCGCTACGGCCACGCCTTCCCCGAGGGCTACAAGGCCGACAACAGCCCGCGCAGCGCCGTCGCCGACCTCCAGCACCTGGAGAAGCTCACCGGTGAGCCGGGCAAGGACTTCTCCGTGAGCCTCTACGAGCCTGTCGGTGCGGGCCCCGGCGAGCGCCGTTTCAAGATCTACCGCAGGGGCGAGCCGGTCTCGCTGTCCCGGGTGCTGCCCGGTCTGAACCGCCTGGGCGTCGAGGTCGTCGACGAGCGCCCGCACGAGCTGCGCTGCGCCGACTCCACCATCGCCTGGGTCTACGACTTCGGGCTGCGGATGCCCGAGCACGTCAAGGGCGACGACGCCCGCGAGCGCTTCCAGGACGCGTTCACCGCGGTGTGGACCGGCGCGGCCGAGAGCGACAACTTCAACACGCTGGTGCTGCGGGCGGGCCTCAACTGGCGCCAGGCGATGGTCCTGCGGGCCTACGCCAAGTACCTGCGGCAGGCCGGTGCGACCTTCAGCCAGACGTACATGGAGGACACCCTCTCCAACAACGTCCACACCACCCGGCTGCTGGTCTCCCTCTTCGAGGCGCGGATGTCCCCCGGCCGGCAGCGGGCCGGCACGGAGCTGACCGACGCCCTGCTGGAGGAGCTGGACGCCGCGCTCGACCAGGTCGCCTCCCTGGACGAGGACCGGATCCTGCGCTCCTTCCTCACCGTCATCAAGGCGACCCTGCGCACCAACCACTACCAGAAGGACAGCCAGGGCCGGCCGCACGCCTACCTGTCCCTGAAGCTGGACCCGCAGGCCATCCCCGACCTGCCGGCGCCCCGCCCGGCGTACGAGATCTGGGTGTACTCCCCCAAGGTCGAGGGCGTCCACCTCCGGTTCGGCAAGGTCGCGCGCGGTGGTCTGCGCTGGTCGGACCGCCGGGAGGACTTCCGTACGGAGATCCTGGGCCTGGTCAAGGCGCAGATGGTCAAGAACACCGTCATCGTGCCGGTCGGCGCCAAGGGCGGCTTCGTCGGCAAGCAGCTCCCGGACCCCTCGCAGGACCGGGACGCCTGGCTCGCCGAGGGCATCGCCTGCTACAAGACCTTCATCTCCGGTCTGCTGGACATCACCGACAACCTCGTCGGCGGCGAGGTCGTCCACCCGCAGAACGTCGTGAGGCACGACGAGGACGACACCTACCTGGTCGTCGCCGCCGACAAGGGCACCGCGACGTTCTCCGACATCGCCAACGAGGTCGCCGAGTCGTACGGCTTCTGGCTCGGTGACGCCTTCGCCTCCGGCGGCAGCGCCGGCTACGACCACAAGGGCATGGGCATCACCGCCCGCGGCGCCTGGGAGTCGGTCAAGCGCCACTTCCGCGAGCTGGACCACGACACCCAGACCGAGGACTTCACCGCGGTCGGCGTCGGCGACATGTCCGGTGACGTCTTCGGCAACGGCATGCTGCTCAGTGAGCACATCCGGCTGGTCGCCGCCTTCGACCACCGGCACATCTTCATCGACCCGAACCCGGACGCGGCGACCTCCTACGCCGAACGCCGCCGGCTCTTCGAGCTGCCCCGTTCCTCCTGGGCGGACTACAACACCGAGCTGCTGTCCCAGGGCGGCGGCATCCACCCGCGCTCGGCCAAGTCCATCCAGATCAACGCGCAGGTGCGGGCCGCCCTCGGCATCGACGCCGGGGTCAAGAAGATGACGCCCGCCGACCTGATGCGGGCCATCCTCAAGGCGCCGGTCGACCTGCTGTGGAACGGCGGCATCGGGACGTATGTGAAGTCCTCGGCGGAGACCGACGCCGATGTGGGCGACAAGTCCAACGACGCCATCCGGGTCAACGGCGAGGACCTGCGGGTCAAGGTCGTCGGCGAGGGCGGCAACCTGGGCCTGACCCAGCTGGGCCGGATCGAGTTCGCCATGGCCGGCGGCAAGATCAATACGGATGCGATCGACAACAGCGCCGGTGTGGACACCTCCGACCACGAGGTGAACATCAAGATCCTGCTCAACGCCGTGGTCGCGGACGGCGACATGACCGTCAAGCAGCGCAACAAGCTGCTGGCCGAGATGACCGACGAGGTCGGCGCGCTGGTGCTGCGCAACAACTACGCGCAGAACACCGCACTGGCACTGGCCCTTGCCCAGTCCTCCAGCATGCTCCACGCCCAGCAGCGCTTCATGCGCCGCCTGGTGCGCGACGGCGACCTCGACCGGGCGCTGGAGTTCCTGCCCGCCGACCGGCAGATCCGTGAGCGGCTGAACGCCGGGCGCGGGCTGACCCAGCCCGAGACCGCGGTGCTCCTGGCGTACACCAAGATCACGGTGTCCGAGGCGCTGATCCAGACCGGGCTGCCGGACGATCCCTACCTCCAGCGGCTGCTGCACGCCTACTTCCCCTCGGCGCTCCACGAACGCTTCGCCGAGCAGGTCGACGGCCATGCGCTGCGCCGCGAGATCGTCACGACGGTGCTGGTCAACGACACCGTCAACACCGGCGGTACGAGCTTCCTGCACCGGATGCGGGAGGAGACCGGGGCCTCCCTCGAAGAGGTCGTGCGGGCGCACACCGCGGCCCGTGCGATCTTCGGGCTGAACCAGGTCTGGGACGACGTCGAAGCGCTCGACAATGTCGTCGCGGCCGAGGTCCAGACCCGGATCCGGCTGCACTCGCGGCGGCTGGTCGAGCGCGGCACCCGCTGGCTGCTCAACAACCGCCCGCAGCCGCTGGAGCTGTCGGAGACCATCGGCTTCTTCGCCGAGCGGGTCGCCGGGCTCTGGAAGGAGCTGCCGAACCTGCTGCAGGGCACCGACCTGGAGTGGTTCCAGACGATCCTGGAGGAGCTGACCGCCGCGGGCGTGCCCGAGGCGCTGGCCGTCCAGGTGTCCGGCTTCTCGTCGGTCTTCCCGGCGCTGGACATCGTCGCCGTCGCGGACCGGATGGGCAAGGAGCCGCTGGCTGTCGCCGAGGTCTACTACGACCTGGGCGAGCGGCTGCGGATCAACCAGCTCCTCGACCGCATCCTGGAACTGCCGCGCAGCGACCGCTGGCAGTCGATGGCCCGCGCCTCGATCCGCGAGGACCTGTTCGCGGCCCATGCGGCGCTGACCGCTGACGTGCTGTCGGTGGGCAACGGCACCTCGACGCCGGAGCAGCGGTTCAAGGCCTGGGAGCAGGCCAACGCCGCGATCCTCAGCCGCGCGCGGGCGACGCTGGAGGAGATCTACGGCTCGGAAGGGTTCGACCTGGCGAACCTGTCCGTGGCCATGCGCACGATGCGGACGCTGCTGCGCACCCACAGCTGACGCCCGCGCCAGGGCTGACGCCCGCACCACGGCGAACGGCCCCGGAAGCCCATGCTTCCGGGGCCGTTCCCGTTCACGGAGACACCGCCTAGCGGTGCGCCTCGTAGGCCTTGATGACCTCGTCCGTCGGGCCGTCCATCAGCAGCTCGCCGTGTTCCAGCCACAGGGTCCGGTCGCAGGTGTCGCGGATGGATTTGTTGTTGTGGCTGACGAGGAAGACGGTGCCGGCTTCCTTGCGCAGTTCGCGGATGCGGGCCTCGGAGCGCTTCTGGAAGCTGCGGTCGCCGGTGGCCAGGGCCTCGTCGATCATCAGGACGTCGTGGTCCTTGGCCGCGGCGATGGAGAACCGCAGGCGGGCGGCCATGCCGGAGGAGTAGGTGCGCATCGGCAGCGAGATGAAGTCGCCCTTCTCGTTGATGCCGGAGAAGTCGACGATGCCGTCGTAGCGCTCGCGGACCTGTTCGCGGCTCATGCCCATGGCCAGGCCGCCCAACAGGACGTTCTTCTCGCCGGTCAGGTCGTTCATCAGGGCCGCGTTGACGCCCAGCAGCGAGGGCTGGCCGTGGGTGTAGACCTTGCCGCGCTCGGCGGGCAGCAGGCCGGCGACCGCCTTGAGCAGCGTCGACTTGCCCGAACCGTTGGAGCCGATCAGGCCGATCGACTCGCCGCGGTAGGCGGTGAAGGAGACGCCCTTGACCGCGTGCACCTCGCGTACCCCCGTGGAGGGCTTGCGGCGCACGATGCGGTTCAGCGCCGCGGTGGCGCTGCCCTTGCCCGCGCCGGTGCCGTAGACGCGGTAGACGATGTGCAGATCGTCCGCGATCACCGTGGGGACGCGGGCCTCGGCGGCCTGTGCCGGGCGGGTGCCGTTCGTGCGCTCGGCCATGTCCGTACCGTTCCTCTGTTCCGTCATGACCTCAGCCACGTCCGTACCGCTCCTCGGCCTTCCAGAAGTACACAAAGCCCACGACACCGGCCAGCAGGGCCCAGCCGGCCGCGAACGCCCAGACGTGCGGCGGCAGCTGGTTCGCCTTGAAGCTGTCGATCAGGGCGAAGCGCATCAGGTCGATGTAGACCGCGGCGGGGTTGCCGTTCAGCAGCATCACCACGAACTGCGGGAGGTGCTTGCCCTGGAGGATCACGCTGATGCTGAACATCACGCCGGAGGCGTACATCCAGGTCCGCATGATGAAGGGCATCAGCTGCGCCAGGTCCGGGGTTTTAGCCCCCATCCGGGCCATGGCCATCGCCAGGCCGGTGTTGAAGACGAACTGCAGCGCCAGTGCCGGGACGGCCAGCAGCCATGACCAGGTCGGGACCTGCCCGAAGCAGAGCAGGATGACCACGAGCACGCCCATGGAGTACAGCAGCTGCTGGAGCTGTGCCAGGCAGAACGAGATCGGCAGACAGGCCCGCGGGAAGTGCAGCGCGCGGACCAGGCCGAGGTTGCCGGAGATCGCCCGGGTGCCGGCCATCACCGAGTTCTGCAGGAAGGTGAAGATGAAGACGCCGGTCACCAGGAACGGGACGAAGTCGTGGACGCCTCGCTTGGTGCCGATCAGCACACCGAAGATCAAGTAGTAGACGGCCGCGTTCAGCAGGGGGGTCAGGACCTGCCAGAGCTGGCCGAGCTTGGCGGTGGTGTACATCGCGGTGAGCTTGGCGCTGGCGAACGAGGTGATGAAGTGCCGCCGGTGCCACAGCTGACGGGTGTACTCCGGCAGCGAGGGGCGGGCGCCGCTCACCGTGAGGCCGTGACGTTCGGCCAGCGCGCGCAGCTCGGGATCGGGAGAGGCGCCGGGGGCGGGCGCCCGGGCGGGCGTCGGGGCCGGGGGCGCGAGGGTCTGGGGCATGGAGGAGGCCGCTTTCGCTTGCGTACGGGGGCGGGGGAACGAGAACGGAGCCATACGACGGAACGGGGCCGTATCGTCGCGACGTCGACACTAAAGGGTGCTCACGTCGAAACGCAACCGTAGCGTCGTGACGCTATGCTCAAGGCATGGCACCAGACGGCAGCGGGAACCAGTCCGCGGCGGCGCGCCGGACCCCGGCAGGCGCCGCCGTACTACGCGAGGACAAGACCGAGGCGATCCGTGCCGCGGTCTTCGAGGAGCTTGCCGCGGTGGGCTTCGCCCGGATGTCGATCGAGGGCATCGCACGGCGGGCGGGCGTGGGCAAGACCGCCGTCTACCGGCGGTGGCGCTCCAAGCTGCACCTCGTGCTCGATGTGGTCTCCGCGGTGGCCGCGGCGGGGATGCCGACGCCGGACACCGGCTCGCTGGCCGGCGACGTACGGATGCTGCTGGAGGTCGCGGCCCGCGCGCTGCGGCACCCGATGGCCTCGCAGATCATTCCGGACCTGCTGGCGGAGGCGGCCCGCAGCCCCGAGCTGGCGGGTGCGCTCAAGGCCGCGCTCCACGACAGTCAGGAGGGCGTCGCCACGGCGATGGTGGCGCGTGCCGTCGAACGCGGGGAGATCCCGGCCGGAGCGGACGGCCGGCTGGCCCTGGATCTGCTGACCGGGCCGCTGTACTGGCGGCTGCTGGTCGTCCGCGACGAGGTGCCCAAGGGGTATCTCGACGCGCTGGCGGCCTCGGTGGTGGCGGCGCTCGGGGCGGAGTGAGGGCGGGGGCGTCGGCGGGTGCCCGGCGGGCCGGTCGCCGGTGGGCCGGTCGTCGGCGGGCGAGTCGCCGGTGGGTTGCCGGCGGGGCCCTTAGGGCGGGGGCGAACGGATCCCGTAGGGGGTGCGAGGCCCCCTTTCGGGCCACAACGAGGCGGGGCGGGGCGGGTATTCCCTGGGGCGGTGCATCTGGGGGAGCGGGCGCAGGCCCGGATGCTTGCCTCGTCCGAAAGTTCCGGGGTGCTCGTCATGGATCTGGTCAAGTAGGGAGTTTCGGGGCGAGTGCGGTCTCCGGTCGCCCGAATACTGAGTGTGTGTCACCCACGCACCCGCCCCGTTTATCCCGCCGCCGGCTGCTCCAGGCCACCGGCGCCGGTGTGCTCGCCGCGACGGCGGGCGTGGGCGTCTGGGCCCGGCTGTCGGACGACGGCGCCCCGACGGCCGGCCCTGAGGGCTCCGGGCGGCCGCTGACGGATCCGGCGGACCAGTCCTTCCTGCAGATCATCGCGCATGCCGATGACGGTCTGTACTTCATGAACCCCGATCTGGAGCAGTCGCTGCGCAGCGGGGCGCGCTCGGTCACCGTCTGCCTCACCGGCGGCGAGGCGGACGGCCGTAACGTCAGCCCGCGTGCCCACGACGCCGCCCGGGCTCCCCAGGACCGGGCCGCCTTCTCCCGGGCGCGGGCCAACGGCCTGCGCGCCGCCCATGCCGCGATGGTCACCGGCGACCCGGCCGCCCGCTGGGACGTCGCGGCGCTCTCCCTGCTCCCCGGCTTCGAGGTGGAGATCCAGACGCTGCGCGCCGCCCCGCAGCACCAGCTGATCTTCGTGGGGCTGGTGGAGGCCAGGGCCGTCTGGCAGGCCCGGGCGAGGAGCCTGCGCGGGCTGTGGCTGGGCGCCACCGGCACCCTCCCCACGCTGCGCCCCGCCGGAACCCCCGTGCAGCGGCGCTTCCACTACACCCGCGACCAGGTCATCCAGACCCTGGTGGCGGTGCTCGACCGGGCCGCGCCCACGGTCGTGCGCACCCTGGACCCGAACGCGGTGCACTCCCCGGAGCGGCCGCCGGCCACCGCGGACCACGACCCCCGCCTGGCCGGGCTGCGCTACTACGACCACCAGGACCACACCGCCTCCGCCCACTTCGCCGAGGCCGCGCTGACCGCGTACGGGGGCCGCGGCCGTCCGGCGATCGTGGAGAACTACCTCGGCTACGAGGACGGGGTGCTGCCCCACGACCTCGACCTCGCCGCCGCCCGCCGCAAGGCCCGGCTGCTGTCGGTCTATGGCTGGGCCGACCACCGCGCCTGCGGCGACCCGGCGGGCTGCGGGGACCGCAAGGTGGGCGGCTCGGCGCTGGACGGCAGCTCCCGCAACTGGACCCGCAGCACCCGGCTGCGCGCACCCGGCTCCAACGCCTGGCTGCGCCCGGCCGCGGACGGCCGCCTCACCGCCTTCGCGGTGCTGGGCGGGGCGGCGTACTGCTGGGCGGAGACCCGTCCGGGCAGCGGGAGCTTCGGCGCGCCGGTGCCGGTCGGCGGTGCGCTGCTGCAGGGGCAGATCCAGGTCGTGCGCCGCCCCGGCGGTGCGCTCCAGCTGTTCGCCTTCCGCACCGTGCTGCCGGGCCGCAACGCCGCCCACCGCCGCGAGCTGCTGACCGCACCGCAGACCGGCACCACCGCGGACGGCGTGCCCGTCTTCGCGCGCTGGGAGTCGCTGGGCTCGCCGGATCCGGACCCGGTCCGGTCGCTGGAGACCGGCTTCCCGGCGGCGGTGGCCGGCCCGGACGGCACGGTGCATGTCTTCGTCCGCACCTGGGACGGCAATGTCGCCCACCGCGGCGGCCCGCACGGCAGGCACTTCTCGCCGTGGCAGCGGCTGGAGGGGCCGGTCAGCACGCTGACGACCGCACCGCGGATCATCGACGGGCTGGATGCCTGCGTGGACTCCGAGGGGCTGATCCATCTGGCCGCGCCGACCGCCGGGACCGTGCAGCACTGGGTGTCGAAGGAGCCGGGGCACCTCCCCCGGCCGGCCGCGGCCACCGGGCTGCCGCAGCCAGGCGGCCCGGTCAGCCTCGTCCCGGTGGCCGACGGCGCGGTGCGGGCCGTCTTCCGGCGCTCGGTCACCGCCCAGGTCCTGATCGCCGAGCGGCAGCGGATGGTGGGCGCCTGGCGGGTCTCGGCGCGCTGCCCGGCGGTCGGCGGCTACGGGCGGGTGGCGGCGGCGCCGGTCGGCAGCGGCGGCCGGATGGTGCTCGCGGCGCGCGATGACGCAGGTGAGGTACGGATGGCGATGGCCCAGGACGGCGCAGGGCCCTGGCAGCGGGGCCGGGTGGCGCATACGGCGGCGGCCGGCGTCGCCCAGGACGCCGTGGGGCGGGCGGTGGTGGTCGCGCTGGGCCTCGACGGCAGGCTGTACACGGCGCGCCAGACGTCGGTCGGGCCGTCGGTGCGGTTCGGGGGCTGGCGGGCTCAGGCGGGTCCGCCGGCGCGGGCGGGCGGCGGTTCGGCCCGAACGGTGGGACCGGGCTGAGGGGTGGGACCGGCCGGGGTGGCGGAGCCGGTCCGGGCGGAGCGCTCCGCCCGGGTGCGGCGCCCGGTCCGGGCGGGCGGGCGCAGGATGCGGCGGGAGAGAAGGTAGCTGAAGGGGAGCGCGCACAGCGCCGCCACCAGCGGCGCCACCGTGGTGCTCAGCCGGCACCAGCCCACCAGCGCCACCAGGCCCGCGCTCTGCACCCCGTAGTTGGTGACCTGGGTCAGCGGGAAGAGCAGAAACTTCGTCCAGGTCGGGCGGGTGCGGTAGGTGACGTAGGTGTGCAGGAAGAACGAGCCGGTCATGCTCGCCACGAAGGCGGCGGTGTAGGCCGCGAAGTACGGCAGCAGGTGGTGCAGCGCCAGGTAACAGGCGGAGAACGTCAGGGTGTTGACCCCGCCGACGGCGGCGAAGCGCACGATCCGGCCCCCGGGGCGGCCGGACGTCGGCGAAGCGCGCATCAGCGGGCCCGCGCACCGGCGGTGGCGGAGTCCGCCGGACCGGGGACGGGCGCCGCGGCGGGAACGGCGGCGCTGCTCTCCTTGACCAGGAAGTGCGGCCGCCCCTTGGCCTCGTAGTAGATCCGCCCGATGTACTCGCCGATCAGCCCGAGCATCACCATCTGCAGCCCGCCCAGGCCCACCACGATGGCCACCAGCGTCACATACCCCGGCGCGGTGACGCCGCCGACGAGGGCCGCGCCGACGATCCACAGGGTGTAGAGGGCGGCGAGCGAGGCCAGGCCGAGCCCGGCGTAGAGGGCCCGCCGCAGGGGGTGGCAGTTGAAGGAGAGCATGCCGTCGATGCCGTAGTTGACCAGCGAGCCGAGGCGCCACTTCGTCTCGCCGGCCTCCCGGGCGGCATTGCGGTAGTCGAAGGTGACGGTGTCGAAGCCGATCCAGGAGAACAGGCCCTTGGAGAAGCGGTTGTACTCCGGCAGCGAGAGCAGCGCGTCCACCGCCTTGCGCGACAGCAGCCGGAAGTCGCCCACCCCGTCGGTGAGTTCGACATCGACCCACTTGTTGACGGCGCGGTAGTAGAGCCTGCTCAGCGCCGTCCGCAGCCGCCCGTCGCCGGTCCGGCTGCGCTTGGCGACGACCTGGTCGTGGCCGAGCTGGTAGAGGTCGAGCATCGTCTCAATCAGGCCGGGCGGATGCTGCAGATCGGCGTCCATGAGGATCACCGCGTCGCCGGTCGCCGCCCGCAGGCCGGCCAGTATGGCGGGCTCCTTGCCGAAGTTACGGCTGAAGGAGAGGTAGTGGGTGGTACCGCGGTGCTGCTGGGCCAGACCCCGCAGCCGGGCCAGGGTGCCGTCGGCGCTGCCGTCGTCGACGTACCACAGCTCGTACTCGACGGCGAGCCCGGCGAGGACCGCGCGGACCGTCTCGTCGAAACGGCTCAGGACGGCCTCTTCGTTGTAGCAGGGGACGACGATGGAGAGCTTCATGAGCAGGCCTTTTCGCCGGGGGTCAGGGGCGGCTCAGACACCGTCCCCTGGAAGGTAATTCTACAAATCTGCTGGTTTGTCATGGTGTGTCCGGCGTGGCGTGGTGAGGCGGAGGCGCCACCGGCCGCTGGCGCTCGCCGCCACCCCGGCCAGCGCCAGCGCCGCCGCGCCGCCGGCCGCAAGCCCCGTGTGCAGGCCCGGCGGCAGGTAGGAGCACGACAGCCGGGTGGCGCCCTGGCCCAGCGGGACGGCCAGCAGACCGCCGAACGCGTACGGCGCGTGCAGCGGTCCGCCGTCCACCGAACAGCCCCAGCCCGGGACGGCGGGCAGCGCCAGCACCGCACTGCCCCTGCTGCCCGGACGCAGCCGGGCCGTCAGCCGGTGGCCGCCGGCGGTCAGTTCCACCGGGCCGCGGGCGCGCAGCGCGTGCACCGCCGCCGTCAGCCGTCGCCCGGACAGGCAGCCGATCGCCCGTTCCGGGAGGTGCTGCCGCCCGTGACCGGTGAAGCGCACCGCCACCGTGCCGTCCGCCGGCACCCGGCCCAGGATCCGCAGCGGATTCGCGGTGACGTCCCCGCTGCCCGTCCCCGTCGTGCGCACGCCCAGGCCGCTGACCTCCCCGGAGAACCAGGGGGCGTACCACAGGGCGGTGCTGCCCGGCGTGCACCGCACGGTGAAGGTGGTTCCGGCGCCGGCCGCGCCGTCGCCGTTCGCGCCCCCGCCCTTCGCGCTCGTGGCCTTCGGGCCCCCGCCGCCCGCTCCCGCGCCCGCCCGTCGCGCGCCGGGCAGCAGCCAGCCGTCACGGTCGCGCAGCGGGGCCTCGCCCGCGGTGGGCCTCAGGGCCGGCACCTCGTACACGGCGGCGCCCAGCACCCGCTCCTGACGCGCGAAGACGGTCTCCTTGCCGGCGGCGCGCGGCAGGGCGTCCCGTACGGTCAGCAGCGGGGCCGGACGCGCCGGATGCGGGGTGAACAGGGCGCGGTCCTCCGGCACCGCGGAGAGATAGCTGCCGACGCCCATGAGCGCCCGGCCCACCGGGTCCTCGAAACTGAGGGTGTGACGGCCCCTCATGTACCAGCCGGCGCCCAGGCCCCGCAGGGTGCGGGCGGTGGCCGCGGGCGCGAAGCTGCTGTAGTACGAGCCGCCCTCGCCGCCGATCAGCAGCGGGTCGTTGTTGGCGAACTCGTGCGGGCCCGGGTCGGTGCGGCTGCGCGGCCAGTCGGCGCGGGCCAGCAGCCCGTCCCGGGCGGTCAGCGACGGGCCGGTGAACGTGATCTTGGGCTGGAACCAGGCGATCGCGCCCCGTGCCGCGGTCACCGACAGCGCCGTGTACGCCGAGCCCAGCAGGACCGTGCCGGTCAGCGCGGCGAGGGCGGCGGCCCGGGTGCGGGGGGTGCGCGACCTGCCGAGCACGGCCAGCCCCAGGAGGGCCGGCACACCGCCGCCGGCCACCAGGATCCAGGTGTCGGTGCCGATGGCGCCCTGGTCGCGGCTGAGCCACGCGAGCAGCGCGACCGCCGCGGCGCCCGCGGCCAGTTCGCGCAGGCGCGGGTGGTGCGCCAGCGCCAGCCAGGAGATCATCACGAGGATGCCGCTGAGCACGAAGGCGGCGCGGTACGGACTGCCGTTGGGCAGCGCGAAACCGTGCCACAGCAGGACCGTCGGCTCCTGGACGAAGGAGACGGCGACGCCCGCCGCCAGGACGCACCAGCCCACGCGCACCCGCAGCGGCACGGCCCGCACGAACGGGAAGACGGCCACCAGCAGCAGCCCGAGGACTCCGATGGAGATGTTGGGGACCGGCGCCCCCGGGTGGCCGCCCGGCAGTAACTGTGCCCACTGGTCGAGCGGCGGCGGCCGGTCGTCGTAGGACACCGCGGGCGCGGGCTGGGCGGCCCGGCTGGCCGCCAGGGTGACCGTCAGCACGGGCGCGGCGAGCAGAATGCCGGTCAGCGCCATCGAGGCCGCGCGGGCCAGCGCCCGCAGCCTCGCGCGCCACGGCATCGCGGGGGCCGTCAGCAGCCGCACCACCAGCACCAGTGCCATCGCCAGGGTCGCCATCGCGGCCGTGTAGAAGTTGCCCGCCCAGGCGAGGGCGACCAGCAGCGTGCCCGCCACCCAGCGGGTGCGGCGCAGACACCAGTCCGCGGCGATCCCGGTCAGGGGCAGCGCCACCAGGCCCCACATCCACATCGGGTCGGCGAAACCGTCGTTCAGCACCCAGGCGCACAGCCCGTACCCCACCGACAGCAGCGCCCGCAGCGGACCGGAGCCCGGCCGCAGCCGCCCGAGGAAGACGGTCATCAACGCGGCACCCAGGCCGATGCTGAACAGGGTGACCAGGAAGACCGGCAGGTCGGCCAGCGCACGGGGGAAGAGCCCGACGAGCCAGGAGAAGGGGTTCATCAGGTAGGCGAAGAAGTCGGCGAGGAACGGCACGCCGTAGCCGCTGCTCCAGTTGAAGAACAGATCGCCGCTGGTGGTGCCGTGCAGCAGGTCCCACAGCCGGGCGTGGAACGGGACGAACTGATTGCCCAGGTCGTTGACGGCGCGTGAGCGCGGGCCGAAGGGGTAGCTGCCGTAAAGGGTGAGCGCGAGGCAGTACGCCCCCATGGACAGGGCCGCCGCGAGCCAGGGTGCCGTCCGCTGTCCGAGGGAGGTGTCCGCTGCGGCCGGGCGTTCACCTACGGGAAGAGGCCGGGCAACCTCCAGGGGCCGGACCGCCTCTTGTGGGGTGGCGGGCGTCGGAGCCACCGGCACTCCTCCACGATCGGCGAACGTTCACCCCACGTTATATGTCTTAATCACCCCCTTTGCCTGGCCGGTACGCCGGGCATTTCGGGGAATGCGGAAAGAGTGGAGGGCATGGTGCCCGTTCCTGACGACCTCGTGGCCACGGCCGGTGACGGACCGGATGCCACGGCGACGCCGACCGTCTCCGTGATCGTGCCGGTGCACAACACCCGGCGCTACCTCGACCGCAGCCTCGGCTCGGTCTTCGCGCAGACCCTGGACCGGCGCCGGATCGAGGTGATCGCGGTCGACGACGGCTCCACCGACGGCAGCGCCGAGTGGCTGGACGAACAGGCCGCCCTGCACCCCCACCTGACCGTGCTGCGCCAGGCGGCCTCGGGCGGTCCGGGCAAGCCCCGCAACGCCGGGCTGGACCGTGCCACCGGCGACTACGTCTTCTTCCTCGACTCCGACGACCGGCTCGCCCCCGCGGCGCTGGCCCGGCTCGTCCACATGGCCGAGCGGTGCGGCTCGGACGTCGTCTACGGCCGGATCGCCGGCGCCGAGGGCCGCTCCGCCCCCGTCGACCTGCGCACCACCAGCGACCAGGTCTCCGTCTTCGACTCCCCGGTCTACTGGTCCCTGGCCGCCTTCAAGCTCTTCCGCCGCTCCTTCCTCGAAGAGCACCGGCTGCGTTTCGTCGAGGGCCGGCTGCTGGCCGAGGACCTGCCCTTCGGCATCGCCGCCCTGCTGCGCGCCAGGACCGTCTCCGTCCTCGCCGACCAGGACTGCTACTACCTGCACGGCCGCGACGACGACAGCAACGCCAGCCGCCAGGACATCGACTGGTGCGAA
Source organism: Streptomyces sp. 2114.4 (assembly GCF_900187385.1). Classification (NCBI taxonomy): domain Bacteria; kingdom Bacillati; phylum Actinomycetota; class Actinomycetes; order Kitasatosporales; family Streptomycetaceae; genus Streptomyces; species Streptomyces sp. 2114.4. Next base: position 2,968,030 of record NZ_FYEY01000001.1, on the reverse strand, counting down.
TACCTCGACTACATCGGCACCGTCCTCGACGGCCTCGCCGCCGAGGTCCCGCCCGGCGAACAGCGCGACAAACTGATGATCCGGCACTTCCACGGCGAGATACTCATGCCCTTCGGGGCCGCCTACCTCGCCCGCGACGCGGCGGACCGGCACGCGATGGCCGCGGCCGCCCGCCCGCTCGTCGAGCGCTACCTCACCGACCGCGTCCAGGACGCTCTGCCGCCCCGGCTCCGGCTGCGTGCCCACTGCCTGCGCGCCGGGCTCGACGAAGCCCTGACCGCCGTCGTCCGGGCCGACACCGAGCGGCAGCCCGACCCGCCGCGCCTCGTCGACGGCCGCGTCTACGCCGGATACCCCCACTTCCGCGACCCGCAGCACCCCCTCCCCGACGCCTGCTACGACCTCACCGACCGTGTGGTACTGCGCCAGCGCCTGATCCGCTGGGGCTGGGTCGGCGGCGTCCTGCACCTGCGGGGCACCGCCGGCCTGCCCCTGCTCGGCGGCGACACCGTCGAGGTCCAGCTGCAGCGCAGCGGCGCCGTCCACCGCGTCCCGGCGCGGTACGCGGACGGCACCTGGCAGGCCGCCGTCGACCCGGCGACCGCCGCGGACGGCGGGCCGCTGATCGACGGCATCTGGGGCCTCAAGATCGCGGTCACCGCCCACGGCGGACCGGGCGCCGAGGGGCCCGCCTTCCGCCGCGAGGCCTGGCTGGCCCCGGAAGGCGGGGCGAACGGGCGCGAGTGCACACCGCGGATCGCCGGCCGGGGCCCGGCCGGCCCGGCCGTCGCCGCGCTCTTCCTCTCCGAGCCGCACGGCCATCTCCACCTCGACCTGGACAAGGCCGGGGCCCGCCGCCCGCTCGGCGGCGACCTGCGCGGCACCGCGCACCGCACCCGTGCGGGGCGGGCCACCCTCGCCGCGCACCTCACCCTGCCCGGCTGCCCCGTGGACGCCGGGCTGCGGCTGGTCCTCCACGACGCGACCCGCACCGTGGCGCTGCCCACCACGGTCGAACGCGGCGCGGACGACCACTACACCGTGCGCTCCGTGCTGCGCGGCGGCCCCCCGGGCACCTGGCGGGTGTCCCTGCGGGTGACCGCGGGCCCGCTCCGAAGCGACCTGCCCCTCCGGACGGCCGGCGGCCGGGCCGGCGAGCGGACGCCGCTGACGCTCACCGTGCCCGGCGCCACCCTCCCCAGGAGGGTGCTGCGCCGCTTGCGCGGCTGACGGCTGACGTCCGGCACCAGGGCCGGGCCCCTTCGGCCACCGCCGAAAATCCTTGTGCGTGCCGCCCCCGCGGGACGAGGCTGACCCACCATCAGGCACCTGTCACGGTGCACCCGCGACGACCATCTCGCGGGGCCGAAGGACCAAGGGGGAACGTCACATGTCCGTATGGAAGCGAGCCGGAATGGCGGCCATGGCCGTCGCTGCGCTGATCGTCCCGGCGGGGGCGGTCGTCGGGACGGCCGGAACGGCGGCGGCCGCGGCGGGGGGCACCGTCCAGGGCTGCCCCTACGGCGCGGTCTGCATCTATCCGCAGAACGCCGGATGGAACGGCGGCCACCCGTCGCTCTTCTACTACAGCTACGGGGCGCACAACCTCAGCAACCAGGTCGGGACGCACCGCATCTACAACAACCAGTCCGGGGGCGCGACCATGCGGACCTGCACGGGCTACAACGGCACGGGATGCCAGGGCTACCTCTCGCCCGGCTACTACATCGACAAGGACCTCACACCGATCAACTCGATCACCCTCCAGCCGTAGACGGCCGTGGTCGGCCGTAGCCGGCCCACAGGCGGCCGGGCGGCATGAGCGCGCCCGGGGCGGAGTCCGGCCGCGGACCCGCCCCGGGCGCTGCCGTGCCGCCACGGGCGCCGTGCGAGGGCCGCCCGCCGGGCGCACGCTGGAAGCAGGGGCTCCGGAGGTGATCGTGATGCTGCAGACCGTTGTCGGATGGCATGTCGACATGGAATTCGAGGAGGACACCCACCGCACCCGCGCCGCGGCGCTCGTACGGCTCCCCGACGGAACCGAGGTACGGGCCCACGGCTACGCCAGCCGCCACCCCGTCGACTCCAACCAGCCGCGGGTCGGCGAGGAGGTCGCGGGAGCCAGAGCGCTCAACGAACTGGCGATGAAGCTGCTGACCAAGGCGCACGACGAGATCGACGAGGCCTCGGGCCGGACGTCGCACCCGCTGACCTGACCGGCGCCCGCCCCGGCCCCGATCCGCGCACCCCGGCCGCCGGCCGGCCGGGGCCCGCGGCCCGCGCTCAGCCCTGCGGACGGTGGTGCTGCCAGCCGGCCCAGGCCGAGGTGATCATGTCGCGCACGTCGTGGCGGGCCTTCCAGCCCAGCTCCGCGGCGATCCGGTCGGCGGCCGCGACCACCCGGGCCGGGTCGCCCGCACGGCGCGGGGTGACCTCGGCGGTGACGCCCGCATGCCCGGTGATCTCGGTGATCAGATCCACCATCTCGCGCACCGAAACGCCCTCACCGCGCCCGATGTTCAGCGTCAGATCGCGCACCGGACCCGGCTCGGCGAGCTTGCGGGCCGCCGACACATGGGCCTCGGCGAGATCCGCGACATGGATGTAGTCGCGGATGCAGGTGCCGTCGGGGGTGTCGTAGTCATCGCCGAAGATCCGCGGCGCCGCACCCTCGGTGAGCTTTTCGAAGACCATCGGGACGATGTTGAAGACCCCGGTGTCCGCCAGCTCGGGGGTGGCCGCCCCGGCGACGTTGAAGTAGCGCAGACAGGCCGTGCTGATGCCGTGCGCCTTCCCCGCCGCACGCGCCATCCACTCGCCGACCAGCTTGGTCTCGCCGTACGGGTTGATCGGGGTGCAGGGCGTCTCCTCGGTGACCAGGTCGACATCCGGCATGCCGTAGACCGCCGCCGAGGAGGAGAACACCAGCCGGCCGACACCGCCCGCGGCCATCGCCTCCAGCAGCGTCTGCAGCCCGTGCACGTTCTCGCGGTAGTAGTGCAGCGGCATCTCGACGGACTCGCCGACCTGCTTCTTGGCGGCCAGATGCACCACGTCGGTGATGCCGTGCTCGGCGAGGGTGGCATCGAGCAGCGCGCGGTCGAGCGTGGAGCCGACGACCAGGGGGACGCCCTCCGGGATCCGGGCGGCCACACCCGTCGTCAGATCGTCGAACACGACGACGCTCTCGCCGGCCTCACGCAGGGCCCGTACGACATGGGCGCCGATGTAGCCGGCACCACCCGTGATCAAGTAAGACATAGTGCCCATCCTAGGTCGGGGTAGAGGAGTGCGGGGAAGGACCGGGCCGGTTCAGCCACGCAGCCGCCGGGCCGCGATCCGCCACACGCTGCGCAGGCCGGAGGCGACCCGCAGGGACAGGGCGCCGCCGGTCGTCGCATACGGCTGCACCAGCAGCACGGTATGACGGCGGCTGGGCAGCACCCGGCGGCGCAGCCCCGGCCCCAGGGCCCGCAGCGCCGCGCGGAAACCCGCCCCGTCCGCGCAGCTGACCTGCGCCATCAGGTCCCACGGCTCGGGCTCGGCACCGGGCCCGCCGCCCGGTTCGGCCAGCGCCGCGAGATCCAGTACGACCTCGGCGGTCCAGCAGGCCTGTGACCCGCCGACGGCCGGGGCCGGGGTGAGGGCGGCGGTGTGGACCGGGCCGCGCCGGTCGTCCCGGCGGCGCCGCAGCTCGATGTCGATGCTCTCCGGGCCGGACGCGGCCAGCCGCCCGTACAGATCGTGCACCCGCAGCCGCAGCACACCCGGGCCGCCGGTGGACGGTTCGGCATCTATGGTCACCGGCAGCCGGTGCATCGGCTTGGTGCCCAGCGCGTCCAGGACGACCTCGGGCAGGTCCGCGGACCACACCGCGCGGCCGCCGGCCTCCGCGTACGGCGGCAGCAGCCGGCCGGGCCGGGCCGCCAGCTGGGTCAGCCGCTCCAGGTCCCTGGGGACCGGCGAGGCCAGCACCACCCGGGCCAGCCAGCGCGCAGGCGCACGCGCCGCGCGCAGATCGGCCTCGTCGAAACCCGCCAGATACTCGCGGGTCAGCCGCCACCACTCGGCCCGGTAGTCGGCGCCGCGGGTGTGCAGCTCGCGGACGTACATCCGCAGATCGTGGTCAAGGAACTTGGTGCTCGCGGCGTGCGCCAGCGCCTTGTGCCCGGCGTCCAGGAAGATCTGCACGCTGGCGCGGTGCGCCGCGATCCGCGCCTGCCAGTTGGCGACGTCGTTGCGGTCCAGCGAGATCGACTGCCGGGCCGCCGAACGGCGCACATGCCAGACGTAGACCCGGTCGGGGATCGTCACGATGCGCGGGGCGGCGGCCAGCACCCGCGCCGTGAACACGAAGTCCTCGTAGGTGAACCGGCCCTCGGGGAACGTGATGGCGTGCTTGTCGAGGAACGCCCGCTCGTAGAGCTTGTTGACGCACAGCGTGTCCCGGACCAGCTGCGGCGCCGCGCCGGGGGAACTGTGCACCGCCGTCTCGCGGTAGAGGCCCGGCTGCCAGGGGACGTCACGGTGCGCGGGCAGCTCACGGCGTACGCAGGCGCCGGCCACGACCGGGGCGTCGTGCTCACCAGCGGCGGCCAGCAGCGCCCGGGCCGCACCCGGGGGCAGCACATCGTCGCTGTCGAGGAACATCACGAAGCGCCCGGTGGCCGCCCGCAGACCGTCGTTGCGTGGAGTGCCGCAGCCGCCGCTGTTCGTGTCGCGGTGGATCACCCGCAGCCGCGGTTCGCCGTGGGCGAGGGCGTTCAGGGCGGCTCCGGTGCCATCGGTGGAGGCGTCGTTCACCGCGATCACTTCGGTGACCGTTTCGCCCGGAGGCCCCTGCGCGAGCGCGGAGCGCACCGCATCGCAGACATGACCGGCATCGTTGAAGGCGATGACGACGATGCTGACCTGCGCGGAAGGCGTGATGGTGGGCCCCGTCAGCGGATCGAGGGCTTCTTTCACAGTCACTGAATCTACATTTCGTGTCGACAGCATCTCTTGGCGCGAGCGGGGTCCGAACCTTTTTCCGATGGTTCAGAGGGCGAATCCCGTCGAGCGGTTGCACCCCTTACTCCCCTTTTCCCGCCCTCTTGCCGTCTTCTTACGGGCGGGAGCCGGGGCCCGGGGGTGTGCAGACCCGTAAGGGCGCCTGCACATGCTGTAACGACGCGGGTGCCGCACGATGTTGATCCGCACGCCACCACCTTGCGACGGACCGGCCCCGGTCACCGCTCCATCAGATCCGCGACCCGGCCGGCCGCACCCCCGTCGTCCCGGTGACAGAACGCTTCCCGGAAATCCGCGTACGCATCCGCCCCCGCGGCGGCAATCTCCTCCAAGCCGCCCAGCGCGTCGATCAGTTCACCGGTCGAGGTGAGCAGCGGACCCGGCACCCGGGCCTCGAAGTCGAGGGTGAAGCCGCGCAGGGTGTCGCGGTAGTGCGGCAGATCGGGCGTCAGAAAGAGCATCGGACGCCCGGTGTTGGCGAAGTCGGCGGCCAGCGACGAGTAGTCGGTGACCAGGACATCCGCCGCCAGCAGCAGCTCGGTGGCGTCCGGGTGCGCGGACACGTCGAGCGCGAACGGCGCGTGGTGGGCGGGCAGCCGGTCGGCCACCAGCGGATGCGAGCGCACCAGCAGCACATGGTCGTCCGCCAGCTCCCGCCGCGCCAGCTCCAGATCGAGCGGCAGATGCAGCCGGTGGTGGCCCGCGTCGTAGGCGAGATCGTCACGCGGGGTCGGCGCGTACAGCACCACCTTCCTGCCCGGCTCGATGCCCAGGCGCTCGCGGACCGCGGCCGCCCTGAGGTCACGGTCGGCGGCGAAGAAGGCATCGGTGCGCGGCAGCCCGGTCTCCAGCAGCCGCCCGGAGTAGCCCAGCGCCGAGCGCAGCACCGGTGTGCTGTGCGCGTTCGGCGACAGCAGCACGCTCCACTGCCGGCTGACCCGCGGCCGCGGCGCCAGATGCGCCAGCCCCGCGCACAGCGTCCCGGCCAGATCGGCGCCGATCCGCTTGAGCGGGGTGCCGTGCCAGGTCTGGATGATGCGCTGCCCCCCGCGCCGGGTGAACCACCGGGGCAGATGGGTGTTGGTGACCACCCAGCGGCTGTGCGCCAGCGCCCCGTGCCACTCGGCGCTGCCCACCAGCACCGCACGGGCCGTCTCCGGCACCGCGGTCTGCGCGTCACGCACCGCCCACAGATGCTCCACGTCCATGCCCCGGCGCACCAGCTCCTCGTGCACCGCCCGCGGGGAATCCCCGTACGCCCGGCCGCCGAAGCTGCTGTAGAGGACGGTGTCGCGCAGCGGGCGGGAACGGTGCAGCGCATAGTGCTGCTCGCGCAGCATCCGGCGACGGTAGGGGCCGCGGTCGGTGGCGGGCAGCGCAGGACCCGCCACCACGAGCGCTTCGTCGTGCCGGTGCCGGTCGAGGGTGAGCGGCTTGCCGCGCACCGTACGGGTCGTCGGCAGCCCCTCCAGGAGGGACGGCAGGGCGCGGACCGGGGCGTCCAGCGCGGAGCCGGGCGCGCCCCGCTCGCGCAGATGCAACGTCCAGCGGCCCTCACGCAGCGGCAGCGGACCGGCCAGCGAGGGCAGCGCGCCGAGCGGCAGCGTGGCGTGGAACCGGCCCTCGTCGTGCGTGGTGGGGAAGGCCAGCTCCGCGGCGTGCGCCCCGTGCTTGAGAACCAGTTCGGTGGCGAGCGGCGCGGCGCCGGGCAGCGCGCCCGCCACCAGCAGGGTGCCGTCCGCCCGCCACAGCGCCCGGTCCAGATACGGCTGCGGGGTCCGGTCGTGCAGGACCAGGTTCCCGGCCGGCCCGGCCGCCACGACCAGCTCGCGGCCGTGCGGCAGCGGATGGGCGGCCGGCGCCAGAGCGAGGTCACAGGCGATCGGGTCGGTGCCGCCGCCGGGCAGCACCACCTCGGCCGCCCAGCTCTCGGTGTGAACCGGGGGGATCGCTCGCGGCGCACCGTCCCGCGGGGGCCGCGCGGCGGCCAGCGCGTCGAGACGGATACGGAAGATCAGGGGCGGGGAGGGGGCGCGGGGCACGGCCCCGGGGACGGCGGGGGGCGCGGCGCCGGGCGCGCCGTTCGCCTGCCCCGGTCCCGTTCCCGGCCGCGCACCCGGTCCCGGTCCCGTTCCCGCCGGAGGTTCCGCTTCCACCGGGAACGACACCACCGTGCCGGTCCCCTGATGGGTCAGCCGCAGGGCGGTGGGCGGCGGGCCGGCTGTGGTGACCGTCAGGTCCAGGGTGCCGGCCGCCGCCCGGTGGCCGGTCAGCCGCCGGGCCGGACGGACCACCGACAGCCGCAGCCGCCCGTCCGGGTACCAGGGCGTGATCCGCACGGCACCCGTACCGTCCCCGGGCAGTTCACGGGCGCACGGGGCGGCCCCGGAGCCGGTCTCGGCGGCGTGCAGCGCCGCGGCCCGCACCACCCCGGCCGACGCCAGCAGCACCCCCACCGACCAGTCGCTCTCCTCCCAGCGCCCGCCCTTGCGAAGCCGCGCCGGATCGAGCCGCAGCTCGAAGCCCGACCAGTCGTAACAGTGCAGCTCCTGCCCGGACTCGGCGGTCGCCTCCGGCATCGCCACCGGCCGCAGCGGCAGCAGGATCCGGCGCCGCCCGCACGACAGCACGGCCGTCCTGAGATAGCTGTGCCGGGTCGCGGCATCCAGATTCCGGATATAGGCGTAGCCGCGCAGCACCAGCACACCGCCGCGCCACTCCGCCTCCCTGACCCGGGCCCGTACGGGGAAGTCGGCGCGGTCCAGCCGGGTCACCCCCGGCGGCAGCTCCAGCGGCGGGGTCAGCGGCAGCACCGCGCGCTTGCGCAGCGGCGGCCCCGCGACGGCGAACCCGGCCGGGTTACGGGCCTCATGGGTGAGCAGGGTGAGCAGATCGGCCAGCCGCCCGGCACGGATCAGATACCAGCGCATCCGCAGCTCGACGGGGAGCGTGGGGAACAGCCGCGGATCGACACCGGAGAGGAAGTCGCGGGCGCAGTCGAGGAACGCGGTCCGGCACTCCGGCGCGGCCGCCGGCAGCGCCTCGACCAGATCGAGCAGCCCGTCGGTGAGCTGCGCACGGTCGTAGTCGCGCTGATAGCCACGCAGCCGGGCGTGGGCCGGATCGGCGAGGAAGCGCCGGATGCCGGCCACCGCCGCGAACCGGTCCCGTACGCCCCGGGCATCGGGCCTGTGGTGGCGGTCGGGCCCTTCCGGCAGCCGCCAGTAACAGACGTGCTCCCGCAGGACGTCGACCGCGTCGGCCAGGAAGAGCGCGGGCAGCGTCACCGCCGCGTCATGGCACAACTCACCCTCGGGGAAGGTGAATTGGTGCTTGTCCCAGAAGGTGCGGCGGAAGACCTTGTTGCGGGCGAAGTCGTCGGACAGCAGGGTCAGGTCGTCGCGGAGGCGGGTGCGCAGCGCGGTGGCGCGGGTGGCCGGATGACGGGCCGACTGGCTGCGGCCGGCCGCACCGAGCCGGTAGACGTTGCCGGTCGCCAGATCCGCGCCGGACCGGTCCAGCAGCCCGACCAGATCCTCGTACGCGCGCGGCAGCAGCACATCGTCGGCGTCGAGGAAGGCCAGATAGCCGGTGTGCGGATAGGCGTGCCGGGCACCGGTGTTGCGGAGCGCGCCGCAGCCGGGGGCCGGCGGCCCCCCGGGGTGGTGGACGATCCGGAACCGTGGGTCCCGCTCGGCGAAACGGCGGGCGGGAGCGGCGGGCCCGCCCCGTGCGGCCAAGGCGTCCCCGCCCCCGCCCGCGGGCGGGCCGTCGTCCACCATCACCACATCCAGATCGGTCAGCGTCTGAGCCGCGACCGACTCCAGGCACTCCTCCACATTGCGCTCGGACCCCTCGATGCGATGGACCGGGACGACGACGGTGAGCCGAGGCTTCATACGCGGACCAAGCCTTTCCGGACTGGCGAATGCACAAGACCGGTCCGTTCAACTCGCCCACGGCGGCACGGTCACCGGATCTGCGCTGAAAGGGTGAGAGGCCCCGCCGGGCGCCCCGCTGCGCGGGACCGGGCATCCGCGGGTGCAGGGACCGCGCACCACGGCGTGCCGGGCCGCCCGCCCGTGGGCGCAGGCCCGCACGGCACCCTGTGCCGGGCCGCGCGTCCGTGTGGGCGGGACGACGCCCGGTGCGGGCATTCGGCGCGCCGTGGCGCCGGGCCGCGTCCGATGCCGTAGACCCGTTGCACAGCTTTACGGCGTTTTGCGCGCCGTGTTCCCCAGGGAAGGTGACCGCGTCCCGATGCCCGGCAGAACCGACAGCTCCGCCGCCACCGACAGCCCCGACGCCGGGCCCCCCGGCAGCGACACCCGGACCGCCCGGCCCACGCCTCCCACGGGCACCGCGCCGTCCGCCTCCACCGCACGGCTGCCGGCCGACCGGGGACGCGGCGGCCCGGCACGGCTGCTGCCCGCCCGGTCCCCGTACCGCAGCCAGCTGCGGCGGATCGGCACCGGCCGGGTACTGGAGATCGGCTGCGGGACCGGCGGCACGCTCGCCGACTGCGCACCCGGCAGCGTCGGCGTGGACCACGATCCGCAGTCCGTGGCGCGCTGCCGCGAACGCGGGCTGACCGCCTATACGGCCGACACCTTCCTGGCGAGCCCACACGCCCGGCCCGGCGCCTTCGACGCGCTGCTGATCGCGAACGTCCTGGAGCACCTGGACGACGAACAGGTCGAGGGGCTGCTGCGGGCCTACGTCCGGTACGTACGGCCGGGCGGCGGCGTACTGCTGATCACCGCGCAGGAGGCCGGGCACCGGGCCGGACCCACCCCGGTGCGCTTCACCGACTTCACCCTGCTGCGCGCCTTCGCCGAGTCCGCGGGCCTGGCCGTACGGCGCACCTACTCCCATCCGCTGCCGCGCCCGGCCGGAATGCTGCTGCGGTCCAATGCGTTCGTGCTGGTGGGGCAGGTGCCCCGGTAGACAGGGGCACCCCGCCAGGGCGTGCCGTCAGCCTGGCGGGGGCCGCAGCGGACAGCCGGCCGAGTGCGTACGGGGCCCGCTAGCGCGTACGCGCCCGCTTACGTGTCCTCACCAGGGCGCGGGTGACGATCGGCGGCAGCACGTCGCGGGCCACCCGGCGCACCGTGCTGCGCGCCGGGACCGGCCGGCGCGCGGCCGGGCGGGCCGCGGAGGCCTGTGGCGACTGCGCCGCGGACCGCCGCACGGTGCGGGCCGTGGAGGTGTGCCGGGAGACCGGATGGCCGGGCTCCTCGGCGCCCTTGGCGCTCAGCCGGACCAGTGGGGCACCGTTGACGTACTGCACCTCGTGCCAGATGTCGCCGCGGGACGCGATCCACTCCAGCAGCGCCTTCTGCAGCGGCTCGGGGTCGCCCCAGGTCCCGTAGAACTTGGTGCCGGTGATGCAGACGGGGCGCAACCCCTCGTTCGTGACGGCCTGCCAGGTGGCGGCGGCCACTCCGGGGCAGTGTTCGGCGCGGTAGTCGTCCATCACCACGATGCCGTGAGCGGTGAGCAGCTTGCGCACCGCGAGGATGTCGCCGTGCACATGCTCGTACAGATGCGAGGCATCGATATGCGCGAAGCGCACCGACCCCTCGTCGACATGGTCGCTGACGAGCGAGCTGAGACCCTGGACGATGGTGGGCAACTCGTCATGGAAGGCGAGGTAGTTGGCCTCGAAGGCGCGGCGGGTCAGCGTCGCGTAGGACTTCCGCATCTCCTTGGAATTGGAGGCGTCCTCGGCGGGGGAGTCGAAGAGGTCGCAGACCGTGAAGCGCTCCTGCGGGCGCAGCCGCGCACCGAGGAAAATGGCGCTCTTGCCCATGTAAGCGCCCAGTTCGAGCAGGTCACCCGGCTCGGAACGGTCCTGCTGGTGCGCCAGGAACCAGTCGAAGAGCAGCTGGTCGGCGGTGAAGAACCAGCCTTTGACCTCGGACAGCCGGGTGGGGCGCGGGAGGTGTTCGGCGCTCTGGTCCGCGAGGGGGGCAGTCATGTGCGGTCCGTCTCCAGACGGTCGGGGACATGGGGCTGAGTACGACGCGTGCGTGAGGGAGTACGTGCGGTATGTACCGGCGCTGTCTGCCGTGGATGTGGCGGTATGGAGCTGTGGCGTGTCGGCGGTAGCGCCGTATCGCGTTATGGGGGTGTCCAGATGGCAAATCTGCAGTTGTCCGGACCTGTCCGGTCTATGCGGTTGTGGACGCGCCCGGCGTCATGGCCGCCACGCACGGGCGCGGCCTTGCGGGGGCCGGGGTCTTACCCACCCCGCGTGCCGACCCGCCATGCGCACCCGCCGCACCGTGCACGGCACGGCGGCGGCGTCATCGTAGACGCAGCAAAATGAACGGGAGATGGCGTGCGGCCGGGGAGCGGCAGGACGTCGTGCGGAGTTCACTTCACCGCGCCGGCCATCACACCGGAGACGAACTGACGCTGGAAGGCGAAGAAGACGATCAGCGGCACCACCATGGACAGGAACGCCCCGGGCGCCAGCACATCGATGTTGTTGCCGAACTGCCGCACCTCCTGCTGCAGCGCGACCGTGATCGGCGGATGGCCGCTGTCCGCGAAGATCAGCGCGATCAGCATGTCGTTCCACACCCACAGGAACTGGAAGATCCCCAGCGAGGCGATCGCCGGGCCGCCCAGCGGCAGCACCACACGCGTGAACAGCCGCAGCTCGCCCGCCCCGTCCAGCCGGGCCGCCTCCAGCAGCTCGCGCGGGATCTCGGCGAAGAAGTTCCGCAGCAGGAACACCGCGAACGGCAGCCCGAAGGCCGTATGGAAGAGGATCACCCCGGCCGTCGTCTCGAAGAGCCCGACCGCACCGAACAGCTTGGCCACCGGGATCAGCGCCACCTGCACGGGCACCACCAGCAGCCCGACCACCACCATGAACCAGCCGTCCCGGCCGGGGAAGTCCATCCACGCGAACGCATAACCGGCCAGCGACCCGATGACGACGACCAGCACCGTCGCCGGCACGGTGATCGCCGCCGTGGTCAGCAGCGAGCCCATCACCTTGCCGTTGGCCAGCAACTGGCTGTAGTTGTCCCAGGTGATCTGGGCCGGTTTGCCGAAGACCTGCCACCAGCCGGACTCGGCGATCTGCTGCGGGCCGCGCAGCGACGAGAGCAGCAGCCCCACCGACGGCATCAGCCAGAACAGCGCCACCAGGACCAGGAAGATCCGCACCGCACCGCCGCCGGTCCGCGCCGCGATCCGCGCGCCGAGCGGCCGCCCGACCCGCCCGCCCGCACCGGCACCGTCCACGCTCGTCATCGGCGACGCTCCTTCCGGATGCGCCGGAGATTGACGTACATCACCGGCAGCACGAGCAGCAGCAGGAAGACGGCGATCGCGCTGCCCAGGCCCTCGTCGACATCCGTGCCGAACGAGGACTGGAAGAGCTGGAGCGCCAGGACGTTGGCGGACCGGATGCTGGAGCCCGGGGCGATGATGTAGACCAGGTCGAAGATCTTCAGCACATTGATCATGAGGGTGACCAGCACGACCACCAGGACCGGCGCCAGCAGCGGCACCGTGATCCGGCGGAAGACCTGCCACTCGCCCGCGCCGTCCACCCGCGCCGCCTCCAGCAGCTCACGCGGGACACCCGCCAGCCCCGCCGCGATCAGCACCATCGCGAAACCGGCCCACATCCAGACGTACGAGCCGATGATGGCCGGGGTCACCAGCGCCGGGCCGAGCCAGTCGACACCGCGGTAGGCCTCGGCGAAACCGGCCGCGGGCAGCCGGAGCCGCGCGCCCTCGGCCCGGTCCGCGGGCAGCGCATATGTACCGTCGGCCGCCGTCGTCGCCGAGGCGACCACCCGGCCGCCCTTGACCGCCTCGACCGTCAGCCCGGCCAGCGCCTTCTCATTGCCGTCGATGACCCCCGGGCGGCCGCCGCCACCGCGGGTGAAGTCCAGCCACACGGTGCCGGTGACCTTGCCCGGCCGGGGCCCGGCGGCGACCGCGGCACGTGCCCCGCGCAGATCGCCCGGCTGGACGGCGACCAGCGGCAGATTCACCGGCGACGCGGCCCGCACGGTGGCGCGCGTGGTGAACGCACCGCCGCCGGACGCCTCGAGACCGGACCGGGGCCGCGGTTTGGCGCCGGGGAACGGGGCCGGTGCACAGAACGTGTCATGGATGCCGACCCACACCGCGTTGGCGACGCCGCGCTCCGGATCCTGGTCGTAGACCAGCCGGAAGATGATGCCCGCCGCCAGCATCGAGATCGCCATCGGCATGAACACGATCAGCTTGAAGGCGGTGCCCCAGCGGATCCGCTCGGTCAGCACCGCAAAGATCAGCCCCAGCACCGTCGAGACCGTCGGCGCCACCACGACCCAGACGACGTTGTTCCTCAGCGCGGTACGGATACCTTCGTCGGAGAACATCGCGCCGTAGTTGCCCAGCCCCACGAACCCCGTGCCGGACGCGTCGAACAGACTGCGGTAGACGGAGAAGACGATCGGGTAGACGACCAGCGCACCGAGCAGCAGCAGCGCCGGCAACAGGAACACCGCGGCCGTCCAGGGACGGGCGCCCAGAACACCGCCGCCCGGACGCGTGCCGCTGTTGCGCCGGCCGCCGTCGCCCTGCGGGCGGCGCCCGCCGCTGTCACTCACCTTGCCGGCCTGTACGGCGCTCATCGTGACGGTCCCCCCCGGTCCCGGTCGAAGCGGTCGGCGGCGGGAGCTCAGCGCCCGAAAGACTTCGCGGCGTCCCTCTCCAGCCGGCCCTGGATGCCCACGATGTCCTTGGGGCTCTTCAGGAAGTCCTGCAGGTCCTTCCACTCGCCCTGGCCCGGCTTGCCGCCGAACGAGGCGGGCGCCTGGTCGGACATGTCGAAACGGAAGTCGTCGCCCGCCGCGATCAGCGCCTTGGCGATCCGGCGCATCACCCCGTCGGCGTACGCCGCCTGGTCGAGCTCCTTGTTGGGCGAGATGAACCCGCCCGCCTGCGCCCAGATCTTGGCGGCATCCGTCGACGCCAGGAAAGTCAGCAGCGCCTGTGCGGCCTTGGAGTCCTTGAGCGCCACCGCCACATCGCCGCCGGTCACCACCGGGGACCTGGCGCCCACCGCCGGGAACGGGAAGACCTTGGCGTCCGTGCCCACCTTGGCCTTCGTCTGGGTGATGTTGGCGGCGGCGAAGTCGGCCGAGGAGACCATCGCGGCCTTCGGGGTGCCGCCGCTGAACGTCTGGGTCACCGACGTCGGGAAATCCGTCTGCAGCGCACCGGAGTTGCCGCCCGCGAGCAGGTCCTTACGGCCGAAGAGCTGCCCGAGCGTGGTCAGCGCCTGCTTGACGGAGGCGTCCGTCCACTTGATCTTGTGCTGCGCCAGCTGGTCGTACTTCTCGGGCCCCGCCTGGGAGAGGTAGATGTTCTCGAACCAGTCGGTCAGCGTCCAGCCGTCCGCACCGCCCACCGAGACCGGCTCGACGCCCGATTCGGAGAGGGTCTGCGCCGTCTTGAGGAAGTCCTGCCAGGTCTTCGGCTCCTGGGCGCCCGCGTTGTCGAACGCCTTGGCGTTGTACCAGACCAGCGACTTGTTGCTGGCCTTGAAGTAGACGCCGTACGGCGTGCCCTTGTGCGCGCCGAGGTCCTGCCAGCCCTTGCTGTAGTTCTTGGCGAGCTGCGCCTTGGCGGTCGCGCCGAGCGGCTTGAGCCAGCCCTTCCGGGCGAACTCGCCCAGCACACCGACCTGCTGGAGCATCGCGATGTCCGGCGGCCCGCCACCGGCGATCTTGGAGCCGATGAAGCCGGCCATGTCGTCGCCGCTGGGCACGAAGTCGACCGTGGCGCCCGTGCGCTTCTCGAACTCGTCCAGCACCTTGACGAAATTCTCCCGCTCGGGCCCCGTCCAGACCGCGGTGACCTGCAGCTTCTGGCCCTTGAGCCGGGGGAGTTGCACGGTGGGGGCGGTACTGCCGCCCTTGCCGCCACCGCTGCCGTTGTCCTTCGTGCCGCCGCCACTGCTGCCGCTGCCGCACGCGGCCAGCGCCAGGGCGAGCGCCGTGCCCACCGCCACCGCGGTCGTGGCGCGCACAGCCGTGCGGTCGTGTCGTCTGCGCATCCCCGTAGCCCCTTGTCGCCGCGCCTGCCGTACCGGGTGCCAAGGGAGCCGTGCCCTGACGTGCCACGGCGCCCCCACCGTGCCGTTCGCTTCGTGCCCGTATCGCGCCCGTACGCGCCTGCGCGCGCCGATCGCGTCGTGCCGTACGGCCTACGTCCTGATCACGTCGTGCCGTACGGCCTGGGTGCCGATCGTGCCGTTCGCGTCGTGCGGTGCCGTGCGATGGTGCGTGGTCGCGCTGCGCCTCGTCGTGCTCTGTTGGTCTCGGTATGCGTCGTGCTCTGCGGTCTCTGCGGTGTACGTCGTGCTCTGCGGTGTGCGACAGTCCTACGCCCCTGGCCACCGGCTCCGCAATACCGCGTTCCGCGCCAACGGGCCTTTTGTGACGCGGCTGTTATGGGCGGGCGGTGGGTTCGGACGGCGTGGCCCACCGACGCCACGGCAACGGCGGGGCGTGTCCAGGGGCGGGGCCGGCGGGCACCGGGTTCGCAACATGGCGGCGCACCGGTCGCTCAGCCCACCGGCTGCTCAATCCACCGGCTGCTCAGCCCACCGGCTTCTCAAGCCGCCCGCTTCACAACAGCGGCGGCGCCGATGCCGCTCCCGAGGACTGGGCGGCCCGCTGCAGTGCGCTGGCCAGCAGGGCCAGGTCCGTCGGGCCGTTGCCCAGCTCGCGCAGCGGGCGCCGGGCCGGCGGGTCGCCCATCCGCCGCCACTCCAGCGGTACGACCGTCGGCCGGAGGGTGGAGGTCCGGGGTATCCGGCCGGTGACCCGGCCCGCCTGGAACGGTGTCGAGGAGCCGTCCGCGGCGCGGTGCAGCCGTCCGCGGCCCGCGGGCACCGGCTCGGACGGATCGTCGAAGGGGCCCAACCGGACCCGCAGACCGGCCCGTTCGCTGGTCGCGGTCTCCGCCGTACGGTCCGGATGACCGGTGGCGGCTATCAGGTGGACCCCGAGCTCCGCCCCGTCCCGGGCCACGGCCTCCAGGGCGCGCACCACGGAGCCGGCGGCGGGCCGGCCGGTGCTGCCCAGCGCCGGGGCCACCAGGGCGTCGAAGTCGTCGACCAGCACGAAGAGCCGGGGCATCGGCGGGGCCGGGGCGGTCCCGCCTTCCGTGGCTGCCGGGCCGGCGGCGGGCGGTGTGCTGCGGGGGCGCAGTCGGAGGGTTCCGGTCGTGGACGGGTCCGCCGCTGTGCCGCCGTCCGTTCCTCTATCACGGCAACGATTACCGAGGGTAGTCAGTTCCTGCTCTCCGTAATTACCCTTCTCGCGACTGCGCGCGCTGTCGCCGCTCTCGGCCGAGCGTCGCGGGGCGACGATCCGGGGAGCCGGCAGCTGCTTGGCGCGCCACTCGGCGAACGGGGTGCCGGCCAGTATTTCCGTCCGCCGCTTCAGCTCGGACGACAGGGCCTGGGCGAACTCCCGCATCCGGACCGGGTCGGAGGCGGCGAGGTAGGTCGTGACATGCGGCAGGTCCGTACAGACCCGCAGCCCCTCGCCGCGCTCGCTGCCGCCACCGTCCACCAGCACCAGCGACAGCAGATCCGGGCGGTCGGCGGCCGCCAGTGAGGCGGCCATCGCCCGCATCAGCTCGGTCTTGCCGGTGGCCGCCGCGCCTTCCAGGACGAGATGCGAGCCATCGGCGGCAAGGTCGGCGCACAGTGGGCCGTGCGGCCCGGCGCCGAGCACCGCCGCGGCGCCGGGCCTGTCGGTGTCCAGCGTGGCGGCCCAACGGGCCATCAGGGACGCCGGGGTGGCGCGGGCCAGCCCCAACTCGTCCAGCAGCCGCGCGGAGTCGGGCAGCGGGACGGCCGCACGAGGCGCCGTCCGGCCACCGGAAGCGGCCGCCGTGTCGCTCTCGCGCAGCGGCGCCAGCGCCCGCGCGAACCGCTCGGCCCAGGCGCCGGAGACCGCGTCCACCGTCGCGACCGTGCCGTTGGGCCCGGAGCCCGGCTGGACGACGCGCAGCGCCGTGGCGACATCGCCGCTGAGCACCGCCACCGCCCCGCACTCGCCGAAGGCGGGCGAGGCCGCCCGGGCCGCTTCGTACGTCGCGGCCAGCGGGAAGGCGGGGGAGGCGGCCGGGGTCTCGGCCAGGCACAGGAGGTGGATACCGGCCGCCGGGCCGCCCGCGGCGAGCCGGGCGGTGGTCTCGCGCAGCGCGGAGGTGCCGGGATCGCCATCGACGACCACGACGGTGTACGGGCCCTGGTGGCGGGCGGCGGCGGAGGCGGTCTCCGCCCGCTCGGCGGCCGCCCAGCCGGGGCCCAGCGGGCCGTCGTCGAGCCGGCGCACCAGCTCGGACGTACGGGCCGCGGCCTGTTCGCTGTCGTACGCCAGCAGCAGCCGGCAGTCCTGGCCACGGTCCGGACGGACCTGCGGCAGCCAGCCGAGCCAGGACCAGTCCGCCACCCGCTCCTCGGCCGGGCGGGCCCGGTCCGCGCTGATCAGCACGACTTCCAGGGTGCCGGGGGAGTGCAGAGCCGTGAGCTGGGCGAGGGCGCTGCGGGCCAGCCCGGTGAGCCGCGCCCGCGGCCCGGCGAGACCGAGGGAGCCCGCCCGGCGCAGATCGACGGTGACGGGCACGGCGGCCCGGCCGCCGTGCCGGGCCGCCGTCCCCAGACGGACGGCCAGTGCGTCGGGGTGGTCCGGGCCGCGCTCCCAGAGCCGGGGCCCCGGGCCCAGCGCGGTGAGCAGGACCGCGGCGGCATCCGGCCAGCGTTCGTCGGCGGCCGGCCCGGAGAGCGCTTCCGGTGCCGGGGCGCCCTCGGCGGTGTCCACGACGGCCGCCCCGGAGGCGCCGGCCGGTGCGTACTCCGGTGCGAGGGCGTCGTCCGGCCGCTCCACGGCGGGCCGGCCGCCCGCCAGCCGCCGTGCCCAGGCGCCGATGCCACCCCGGCGCCCGCCTTTACGGGATCCCTCATCGGTCCGGAATCCCTCCTCGGCCGGTGCCAGGAACCCCGGTGCCAAAGACTGCTGCCCGCCGTGCGTCCGGCCCTGCGCGCCGGCCGGAAGGGCGTCGCTGCGCTCCCGGACCCCGGGGCCGAAGCCGCCCGCCGGGGCGGCGCCGGTGGTGCGGTCGTAGACATGGCCTGTGGAGGCACCCGGGACGGGCGCCGCGGCGGAGCCGGAAGGAGTGCCATGGACGGAGCCATGGCCGGGGGCGGCGTACCGGGACGGGGTGCCGCGCAGGGGAGTGTCCCGCCGCCCCGCCGGGTCCGGGGCGAGGGGGCCGGCCCCCGTGTATGCCCCCTCCGCGGCGGAAGTGGCTCCTCGCGGGCCCGCTGACGTCCCGTGTCCGCCGTGCTCCCCGTAGACCCCGTATACCTCGTGTCCCCCGTACTCCCCATGACGCTCCGTCCGGCCCGCCACCGCCGCTGCCTGCCCCGCCGCCACGTCCGGGCGCGCACCGGCCGTGCCCGGGGCGATCCGCAGGTGCCCCTCGCCGTCCGGGGCGGTCGGCAGGGCGGGGTCGGGGGAGGCGGGTGCGGACTGCAGGCGCAGGGCGGACTCCCCGACGCGCAGCAGGGCGCCGGGCCGCAGGGGCACGGGCCGTTCGCCGAGGTCGGTGCCGTCCACGACGGTGCCGTTCGTGGAGTGCAGATCCGCGACGTACACCGCGCCGTCCGGCTCGACCGTCACGGCGCAGTGCAGCCGGGAGACATCGGGGTCGTCGAGGGGGACATCGGCGTCGGCCGAGCGGCCGATACGGATCTGGCCGCCGTGCAGCAGATGCACCCCGCCGGCATCGGGGCCGGAGACGATGCGCAGACGGGCCGAGCCGTGCGGCAGGCCGTGTGCCGGGGCGGGGCCCGGACCCTGGAGGGAGAGCACCGCGCCGTCGATCAAAGGCGGCTCGCCGAGCGCCGCGCGCTGCGGATCGAGCCGGTCGTGTCCGGCGTACAGCACGACGGGGCCGCTGCCGCCGCCCGGCCCGCCGACGTCCGCACCCGAGCCCGCCACGGAGGCCGCGAGTGCGCCCGCCACCGCCGCCAGCGCGGTCCCGGCGGGGGCCGTCACGAGCACGTCGCAGGTCCGTGTGGTGTGGCCGCTGCGCGGCCCGAGGACGGTCAGCCGGATCTGCATCGCCGTCAACGGTCCCTTCTGCCGGGATCCGCCGGGGGAGGGCTCCCTCCCCCCACCGCACCCGGGCACGTCGGCACGTACAAGTCCCAAGTGCACGTCACGACAAAGACCGCGCGCCCCCACCGCATCGTGCTGGGTGCATCCTCGCACCTGCCACTGACAACACGCCCGCCGACCGCCATTCAGTGATCTTGATTGGTCTTCTAAGGGCGAAAAAGTGCCTGCTTGCGTGCCGTGCCCGGCCGGATTTCGACCGCCGTGGTCAGCTCGGAACGGTGCGGAACAGCCGTGTGCGGAATGCCGCGGGCGGTGCCGGGTACCAGCCGCACGCGGCAGGCAACCATCCGTTCCCCCACTGCGTCTTTCCCACAAGCCCATCCCGGGCCGACGGCCCGAAAAGTTTGTACGACGGCATTACAGTGGGCCGGACGGGCCGCGCGGAGTGGATCAGCGGAGTTGATCAACTGACCCGGCGGGCCGGGCAACGGAACCACCACGACCAGGGAGCGCATGACGTGCGGCCGGTAGGCAGCAAGTACCTGCTCGAGGAGCCGCTGGGACGCGGCGCCACGGGCACCGTCTGGCGTGCCCGCCAGCGGGAGACGGCGGGCGCCGAGGCCGCCGTGGCAGGAGAGCCCGGCGAGACGGTCGCGATCAAGGTCCTCAAGGAGGAGCTGGCGCACGACCCGGACGTGGTGATGCGCTTCCTGCGGGAGCGCTCCGTCCTGCTGCGCCTCACCCACCCGAACATCGTCCGCACCCGCGACCTCGTCGTCGAGGGCGATCTGCTCGCCCTGGTCATGGACCTGGTCGACGGCCCCGACCTGCACCGCTATCTGCGCGACAGCGGCCCCTTCAGCCCGGTGGCCGCCGCGCTGCTCACCGCCCAGATCGCCGACGCGCTGGCCGCCAGCCACGCCGACGGTGTGGTGCACCGCGACCTCAAGCCCGCCAACGTCCTGCTCGCCGGGTCGGACGGCAGCGGCGAGATGCACCCGATGCTGACCGACTTCGGCATCGCCCGCCTCGCCGACTCCCCGGGCCTGACCCGCACCCACGAATTCGTCGGCACCCCGGCCTATGTGGCGCCGGAGTCCGCCGAGGGCCGTCCGCAGACCTCCGCCGTGGACATCTACGGCGCCGGCATCCTGCTGTACGAGCTGGTCACCGGCCGTCCGCCGTTCGCCGGGTCGACCGCGCTGGAGGTGCTGCACCGCCACCTCAGCGAGGAGCCGCGCCGTCCCAGCACGCTCCCCGAGCCGCTGTGGACGGTTATCGAGCGCTGTCTGCGCAAGCGCCCCGAGGAGCGGCCCAGCGCCGAAAACCTCGCCCGTGCGCTCCGCACCGTGGCGGACGGTATCGGGGTGCACGCCACCCCGGCCGCGGCCGAGGCCGCGCTCGGCGTCGCCGCGCTGCTCGCCCCCGACCCCGCGCCCGCGACCGTCCCCGGAACGGGCGCCGACGGCAGCCAGGGCGCCGGAGGCGACGCCGACCCCACCCAGGTGCTCCCCTCCGGTGCCGGTTCGTACGACCCGGCCGCGGCGACCAGCGTGCTCCCGTCCACCGGCGGTCCGGGCGGCCCGGGCCACGGCGGTCCCGGCGGGCCGGGCGCCGACCCGACCCGCGCCATGCCGCCGATGCCCATGGGCGCACCGGCCGGCGGGCCGCAGAACCCCGACAACCCCCATCCCTGGGAATCCCAGATGCGGGCCGCGCGCGACCGCAACGAACAGACCCAGGTGCAGTATCTGGATCCCGCCGAGGACCCGCTGCGCCGTCGCCCGCAGCGCCAGGCCGCTCCCCAGCAGCAGCCGCAGCGCCAGCAGCAGCCCCAGTACCGCCAGTCCGCTCCGGCGCCGTACGCGCAGCAGCAGCCGCAGGCCCCCCAGCGCCGCCAGGAGCCGCCGCCGCAGCGCTACGAACCACAGCGGCGGCCCGAGCCGGAGCCCCGGCCCCGGCGCGAGCCCCGTCAGCGCAGCGCCAACCCGATGAAGATCCCGGGACTGGGCTGCCTCAAGGGCTGCCTGTTCACGCTGATCCTGCTGTTCGTGGCGGCCTGGCTGGTCTGGGAGCTGACCCCGCTCCAGGAGTGGATCGGCACGACGCGGGGCTTCTTCTCGCAGGTCGGGCACGTCTTCCACAGCGTGCAGCAGTTCGTGCAGAAATTCGGCGGCTGACGCCGTCCGCCCGCGGGCTCACCGCGCGGGCACCCGGACTTGTTCCGGACGGTCATCAACGGGCCCGGTCCGCCTCTCCGCAGGCGGACCGGGCCCGCGCCACGCCCCCCATGAACCGCCCCATGAACCGCCTCGTCCACCTGCCCGCGAACCCACCCAGTGGATTTATCGACTTCTGACGGTCAATTTCGCTCACAGAAGTGAAGGTTGCCACGTTCCGGGGCACGGAACCCCCTGGCACCCGCGTAGCTTTGACGCCAACCTCAGCCCCCGCAGGACGCTCGGGGGCCCGACACGTCGGAGCAGTCTTGGCACGGAAGATCGGCAGCCGGTACACCGCCCACCAGATCCTGGGGCGCGGCAGTGCCGGCACGGTATGGCTGGGCGAGGGTCCCGAAGGGGCCGTGGCCATCAAGCTGTTGCGTGAGGATCTCGCCTCCGACCAGGAACTCGTCGGCCGTTTCGTGCAGGAGCGGGCGGCGCTGCTGAGCCTGGAGGACCCGCATGTCGTCGGCGTCCGTGACCTCGTCGTCGACGGCAACGACCTCGCGCTGGTCATGGACCTCGTCCGGGGCACCGATCTGCGCACCCGTCTGGAGCGCGAACGCCGGCTGGCCCCGGAGGCCGCCGTCGCGATCGCCGCCGATGTCGCCGACGGGCTCGCCGCGGCGCACGCCGCCCGGATCGTGCACCGCGACGTGAAGCCCGAGAACGTGCTGCTGGACATGCAGGGGCAGCTGGGCCCCGGCGGTGCACACCCCGCCCTGCTCACCGACTTCGGCATCGCCCGGCTCGTCGACTCGCCGCGCCGGACCCTCCAGCCCCCGGCAGGGGGGAGCTCAGGATCGCTCCGCTCGGCCAAGGTCATCGGCACCCCCGACTACCTCGCCCCGGAGATCATCGAAGGCCTCCCGCCGCGCGCCTCCGTGGACGTCTATGCGCTGGCGACCGTCCTGTACGAGCTGCTGGCCGGGTTCACGCCGTTCGGCGGCGGGCACCCCGGGGCGGTGCTGCGCCGCCATGTGACCGAGAGCGTGGCGCCGCTGCCCGGCATCCCGGACGAGCTGTGGCAGCTGCTGCTGCAGTGCCTGGCCAAGGCGCCGGCCTCCCGCCTGCGCGCCCCCGAGCTCGCCGCCCGGCTGCGCGAGCTGCTGCCCGGCCTGGCTGGTATCCCGCCGCTGGACATCGACGAGCCGGAGGAGGAGCAGCCGGAGGAGGAACAGGAGAGCCCCGCCGCCTCCCGTGAGGAGCCGTTCCACCCGTCCCCGCACCCGGGGGAGGCCACCCCGCCGCGCGGCGCCGTCCCGCTGGTCCAGGGCGCGGTCCCCGACTCCAACCGGGAGACGCACACCAGCATGCGGGTCCCCGGGCCGGACGAGCTGGCGGGCGGCGCCCACGGCACCGCCCGTGCCCCGCGTGCCGCCGGGGAACGCCGGGCGGGCTCGGCCCGGCACCGCTCGTCGCCGGACGCGGTGCGCCGCCGCCGGATCAAGCTCGGTGCGGCCGCCGCCGC
This sequence comes from Streptomyces sp. 2114.4, assembly GCF_900187385.1. Classification (NCBI taxonomy): domain Bacteria; kingdom Bacillati; phylum Actinomycetota; class Actinomycetes; order Kitasatosporales; family Streptomycetaceae; genus Streptomyces; species Streptomyces sp. 2114.4. The sequence continues at coordinate 2,945,168 of NZ_FYEY01000001.1, read as the reverse complement.
GGTGGTCGTGGCGGCCGGTCTGGGCGGCTGGCTGGCCTCGGGCGACGACACGGCGGGGGACGCCACACCGGGCGTCCAGCAGCCGGACCCCGGCACCCCGTAGGGGCCCCGCAGCGCCGCCGACGGGCCCGGGAAGGACCGCCCGGCCCCGGCCTGGGCCGGTGCGCGGGGCCGCGCCCGGCCTGCGGGGGATCTGCCGCCCGCGGTTTCCGGCAGGTCCGACCTGCCGGGGCCGGGTCACGCTGACGGCGGCAGCCGTTAGGCTGGGTGCGTGGCAGTCGTCGATGTATCCGAAGAGCTGAAGTCCCTCTCCTCGACCATGGGGTCGATCGAGGCCGTCCTGGACCTCGACAAGATGAGGGCCGATGTCGCCGTGCTCGAGGAGCAGGCCGCGGCGCCGTCCCTGTGGGACGACCCGGAGAACGCACAGAAGATCACCAGTCGGCTGTCCTACCTCCAGGGCCAGCTGCGCAAGGCCGAGGATCTGCGCGGCCGGGTCGACGACGTCGAGGTGCTCTTCGAGCTCGCCGAGGCCGAGGGCGACGAGGACGCGCGGGCCGAGGCCGAGGCCGAGCTGACCGCCGTCCGCAAGGCGGTCGACGAGCTGGAGGTCCGTACCCTCCTGTCCGGCGAGTACGACTCCCGTGAGGCGGTCGTCAACATCCGTGCCGAGGCCGGTGGCGTGGACGCCGCCGACTTCGCCGAGAAGCTGCAGCGCATGTATCTGCGCTGGGCCGAGCGGCACGGCTACAAGACCGAGCTCTACGAGACCTCGTACGCGGAAGAGGCCGGCATCAAGTCGACCACCTTCGCCGTCCAGGTCCCGTACGCCTACGGCACGCTCTCCGTCGAGCAGGGCACGCACCGCCTGGTGCGCATCTCGCCGTTCGACAACCAGGGCCGCCGCCAGACGTCGTTCGCCGGCGTCGAGGTGCTGCCCGTCGTGGAGCAGACCGACCACATCGAGATCGACGAGTCCGAGCTGCGGGTGGACGTCTACCGCTCCTCCGGCCCCGGCGGCCAGGGCGTCAACACCACCGACTCCGCGGTCCGGCTGACGCACATCCCCACCGGCATCGTGGTCTCCTGCCAGAACGAGCGCTCGCAGATCCAGAACAAGGCGACCGCGATGAACGTCCTCCAGGCCAAGCTCCTCGAGCGCCGCCGCCAGGAGGAGCAGGCCAAGATGGACGCGCTCAAGGGCGACGGCGGCAACTCCTGGGGCAACCAGATGCGTTCCTACGTCCTGCACCCGTACCAGATGGTCAAGGACCTGCGGACCGAATTCGAGGTCGGCAACCCCAGCGCGGTACTGGACGGCGACATCGACGGCTTCCTGGAGGCCGGCATCCGCTGGCGCAAGCAGCAGGAGAAGTAACGCGCCACGGCCTGTCCGAAAGCGAAACAACTGCTTCCTTCCGGGAGGCAGTTGTTTTTGCTGTGGCGGTTTGGTCACAGTCGTATGTCCATGTACCGCCCACTGCTTGTCAATTCGGGCATCGGGACTTTATTCGGCCTTGACGATGATGGCCGAACTGGGAAGGCTGAGCGCGGCATGCGTATGTCTGGGGCGCGTGTAAGAACGGGGAATTGAGCGGCCCGCCCGTAGTGCGGAGCCGAGGCTCGTGCACCCCGACATCGGCTCGTCGCCCCGTACAGCGGTGCACCCATGACGAGTTCAGCTACTGGGGGTAGCAGTACATGACGAAGAAGACGCGGCTGCGCGTAGCGCGCATTGCGGCCGGCGCAGTGATTGCGGCCGGTGCGTCGCTCACCGCGGCCGGAGCTGCATCCGCGGCCAGCCCGGGTGAGACCGGCGGCCAGAGCGGCAGCTTGATCGGTGGGCTTTTCGGCGGAGTCCTCGGCGGCGGCAGCGGCGGTGACGACAGCACCGGCGGTACGACCGGTGGCGACGACACCACCGGCGGCGAGATCGGTGGCACCGCCGGCGGCGGCGAGATCGGCGGTGAAGACAGCACCGGCGGCATCGGTGGCGAAGACAGCACCGGTGGTCAGTCCGGCAGCACGACCGGCGGCGATGAGACCACCGGCGGGCAGTCCGGCAGCACGACCGGCGGTCCCACGACCGGTGGTCAGTCCGGCAGCACGACCGGCGGCGATGAGACCACCGGCGGCCAGACCGGCAGCACGACCGGCGGTCCCACGACCGGTGGTCAGTCCGGCAGCACGACCGGCGGCGACGAGACCACCGGTGGCCAGTCCGGCAGCACGACCGGTGGCGACGAGACCAGCGGTGGTCAGTCCGGCAGCACGACCGGTGGCGACGAGACCACCGGCGGCCAGGACGGTGGCAACTCCAGCACCGGCACCGGCACCGACAACGAGGGCACCAAGCCGATCGAGCAGCCCGGCCAGGGCAAGGAGCAGATCGCTGACACGCCCGGCCAGGCAAAGCAGCAGGCCAAGGGCGGTGAGCTGGCGGAGACCGGTTCCTCCGGCACCACCTTCCTGCTGATCGGCGCCGCGACGATGATCGCGGGCGGTGTGGGCTTCCGTGTGCTGCCCCGCCTGATCAACAAGAACGGCGGCGGCGCCGCGGCGGCCTGACGCCGGCGCGGTACAGCTGGAGGGGCCCGGGACGCACCATGCGTCCCGGGCCCCTCGGCGTTTGCGTGACGGCCGCGGAAAAACCTCGTACGGGTGGTGGGCCGGAAAGCCTCGTACGGGTGTCGGGCGGTCCGGTGTCGGGCGGTCCGGTGGTCAGACGGTGGCGGTCAGACGGCCTGGTGGAGCAGTACGCCCAGCGCTATCAACACGATCATCAGCGCCACCAGCATCGCCGGGCTGAGCTGGGCGAAGATACCGCCCGCTTGCTGCTGAAGACGTTCTCTGCTGGCCCGGCACACGGGGCAGCGGCCCTCGTTCACAGGGGCCGCGCAATTGGCGCACACCAGTCGGTCGTACGTCATGCGACCTCCTTCTCCACTGCACCAACGCACCGGGGGGCGCATTGGTTCCCTCTCCCACTGTGCCAGCTCACGGCGCAAACGGCGCGCCCCGCGAAATTGTGCGCCTTTTGTCCCGTAGGTGCCGTGAATAACCGCACCAACCGCCTACGCCGACTGGGCCGCCCTGCGAGGTTCGCGTATGGTCACGCACACCGACGGGAGCCGCAACTCGGCAACCGTGCCCCTATTCAGGTCGACCGTGGTGCATCAGTGATCCGATTCGACAACGTCTCCAAGACTTACCCGAAGCAGAACCGCCCTGCACTCAGGGATGTCTCCCTCGAGATCGAGCGCGGCGAGTTCGTCTTCCTGGTGGGCTCCTCGGGCTCCGGTAAGTCCACCTTCCTGAGGCTGCTGCTGCGCGAGGAGCGCGCCAGTCACGGCCATGTGCACGTCCTCGGCAAGGACCTCGGGAAGCTCTCCAACTGGAAGGTCCCGCAGATGCGGCGCCAGGTGGGCACGGTCTTCCAGGACTTCCGGCTGCTCCCCAACAAGACCGTGGGGGAGAATGTCGCCTTTGCCCTCGAGGTGATCGGCAAGCCGCGCGGCCAGATCCGCAAGACGGTTCCCGAGGTCCTCGAACTCGTCGGACTCGGCGGCAAAGAGGACCGTATGCCGGGTGAGCTCTCCGGCGGTGAGCAGCAGCGCGTCGCCATCGCACGGGCCTTCGTCAACCGCCCGATGCTGCTCATCGCGGACGAGCCCACCGGCAACCTCGACCCGCAGACCTCGGTCGGCATCATGAAGCTGCTGGACCGGATCAACCGGACCGGTACGACGGTGGTCATGGCCACCCACGACCAGCAGATCGTCGACCAGATGCGCAAGCGGGTCATGGAACTCGAGAAGGGCCGGCTCGTACGCGACCAGTCGCGCGGCGTGTACGGCTACCAGCACTAAGCGTGTACGGCCCCCAGTACTGAAAGGACGCCATGCGCGCCCAGTTCGTCCTGTCGGAGATCGGCGTCGGTCTCCGCCGAAACCTCACGATGACCTTCGCCGTCATCGTCTCCGTAGCCCTCTCGCTGGGCCTGTTCGGCGCCTCGCTGCTGATGCGCGACCAGGTCAGCACGATGAAGGGCTACTGGTACGACAAGGTCAACGTCTCCATCTTCTTCTGCAACAAGAACGATGCCGACACCGGCACCAACTGCGCCAAGGGCGCGGCCACCCAGCAGCAGAAGAACGACATCAAGGCCGAGCTCGACCGGCTGCCGATCGTGCAGAAGCCGGTGGTGTACGAGTCCAGCGACCAGGCCTACAAGCACTACAAGGAGCAGTTCGGCGATACGCCGGTGGCCGGAGTGGTGACGCCGGACCAGCTGCCCGAGTCCTTCCGCGTCAAGCTCAAGGACCCGACGAAGTACGCCGTCATCAAGTCGGCGTTCTCCGAGCGGCCCGGTGTCCAGGAAGTGCAGGATCAACGGGACACCGTCGAGCCGCTGTTCAACCTCCTCAACGGCATGAACATCGCCGCGATAGTCGTGATGGCGCTGATGCTCGTCGTTGCGCTGATGCTGATCGTCAACACCGTCCGGGTGTCGGCGTTCAGCAGGCGCAGGGAGACCGGGATCATGCGGCTGGTGGGAGCGTCCAGCTTCTACATCCAGATGCCGTTCATCCTGGAGGCCGCCATTGCGGGGCTGCTGGGCGCGGCCTTCGCCTGTGTGCTGCTGGTCGGCGGCAAGTACGCCCTCATCAACAACTGGCTGGCGAAGAAGATCCAGGTGGTCAACTTCATCGGCTGGGACTCGGTGGCGGCGGTCCTCCCGCTGGTCCTCCTGATCGGGCTGCTGATGCCCGCGCTCGCCGCGTTCTTCGCGTTGCGCAAGTACCTCAAGGTGTGAGCTTTGCCAAGGGGCGCCGTACGGTCAACTTGCCGTACGGCGCCTTTTCGTCCCCTAGACTCACCGGCATGCCGGGCCCGTGTTCGTACGACCGGCCCCGCCGCATTCGCCGCGGGGCGGCCCTGACGTTGTTCCTCGCCGGCGTGCTCGCCACCGGCGCGGCGACCGGCACCTGGAGCGAGGATGGCCGGGGCGCGGAGCGTCCCGCACCGGCCGGCGCGGCGTCCGGCGGACGGGTCCCCGAGGCCGCCACCGCGGACCGCGCGGCCGTCGAGCGGGCCGCTTCCGAGGCCGTCGAGGACGGCAAGTCCGGTGCGCAGGCCGCCGCGGACGTGGTCAGCCGCAGCGGCGACCGCTGGTCGACGATCTACAGCGCGGGCGAGTTCAAGGATTTCCAGGCGCAGTTGGACGGCGGCTACGTCGGCGTCGGGCTCTGGGTGCGCCAGGCGTCCCACGGCCGGATCGAGGTGTCCCGGGTCCAGCCCGGCGGACCCGCCGCGCGTGCCGGTATCGCGGTGGGCGACCGGCTGCGCGCCGTCGACGGCCGCCCGTCCCGGGGCGCACCGGTCACCGAGGTCGTCGCCCGCCTGCGGGGCGTCGCCACCGGCGGCTCCCGTCAGCCCGCCGCCGCTGCCGGCACCCCCGTGACGCTGGACCTGCAGCGCGGCACCCGCCGCTGGTCGGCCACCTTGCACCGCACCCGGCTCAGATCCCACAACGTCGTCATCGACCGTCCCGCCGGTGCGCACGGCCCGACCCGCGTCAAGATCTCGGCGTTCGGCAAGGGCACCGGCGCGGTGGTCCGCCGGGCGGTGCGCCGCGCCTCACCCCAGGGCGGCATGCTGCTCGATCTGCGCGGCAACACCGGCGGCCTGGTCACCGAGGCGGTGGCCACCGCCTCCGCCTTCCTCGACGGCGGTCTGGTCGCGACGTACGACGTCCGCGGCAGCCAGCGCGCGCTGTACGCCCGGCGCGGCGGCAATACCCGTATCCCCCTGGTCGTCCTGGTCGACGGCGGCACGATGAGCGCCGCCGAGCTGCTGTCCGGCGCGCTCCAGGACCGGGGGCGGGCGCTCGTGGTGGGTTCGAGGACCTTCGGCAAGGGCTCGGTGCAGATGCCCAGCACCCTGGCGGACGGTTCGGTCGCCGAGCTGACCGTCGGCCACTACCGCACGCCGTCCGGCCGCAATGTCGACGGCGACGGCCTCGCCCCGGATGTCATGGTCGGATCCGGGGCGGAGAAACGGGCCCGCACGGTATTGAGTGGCCTCGGGGGCGGGGCGTAGTGCGAAAATGGCCGCACTATGGCTAAGGACAAGGGCAAGGACAAGAACCCCGGGCGCAAGCTCGTGGCGCAGCACAAGAAGGCGCGGCACGACTACCACATTCTGGACACCTATGAGTGTGGCCTGGTACTGACCGGCACCGAGGTGAAGTCGCTGCGGCAGGGCCGGGCGTCGCTGGTGGACGGTTTCATCCAGATCGACCGGGGCGAGGCCTGGCTGCACAACGTGCACATCCCCGAATACGCCCAGGGCACCTGGACCAACCACAGCGCGCGGCGCAAGCGGAAGCTGCTGATGCACCGCGCCGAGATCGACAAGCTGGAGTCCAAGAGCCAGGAGTCGGGGCACACGATCGTGCCGCTGGCCCTCTATTTCAAGGACGGCCGGGCCAAGGTCGAGATCGCCCTGGCCAAGGGCAAGAAGGAGTACGACAAGCGGCAGACGCTCCGCGAGCAGCAGGACCGCCGCGAGACGGACCGGGCCATCTCGGCGGCCCGGCGGCGGCAGCGGGCCTGAGCTGCCCGTACGGGCTCGTACGGGCAGCTCAGGCCGGTGGGCCGGGGAATGCGCTGGCAACGGCGTGCGTTGTTCCCGTACGATGGGAGCACACCCCACGAGGGGTGTGGGTACCACCTTGATAAATCAACATGGGGATGATCGGTTTCGACAGCGGATGTCGAAGCAGGGGAAGCGAGTCGAGGAAGCGGCAATGATCTCGTTAACCATATGTCGCAACCAATAATCGCCAACACCAAGCGCGATTCCTTCGCCCTCGCTGCCTAAGTAGCGACTTGCGAAGTGTCAGCCCGGGGGTGTTCCCGACCCGGATCCTGGCATCAGCTAGGGAACTAAACTTCTAGACCCGGTCACGGGGTTCAGAAGGAAATCAAACAGTGGCTGAGCCCGTCGGAGACTTGTTCGCGTGATCTCCGGGGCCGAGAAAATCGCAGCGAACTGCACTCGGAGAAGCCCTGATTCCGCACCGTTGGACGCGGGTTCGATTCCCGCCATCTCCACTCATCCCATGTGAGGCCCAGGCCCCGCCGTCCCAGGACGGCGGGGCCTCGGTCGTTTGCGCGCCGTGAGCAGGGTGACGGCCGCCGCGAGGGCGGCCGCCGCCGCGGGCACCCCGTAGGCCGCGCCCGCTCCGCCCAGGTGGTCGGCCGCCCAGCCGCCGCCCGCCGATCCGGCCGCGATCCCGCCCAGCAGAGCGGTCACGGCGAGCGTCATGCCCTCGTTGAGCCGGCCGGGCGGCGTCAGCGACTGGACGAGTCCCATGCCGGTGACCATGGTCGGCGCGGTCGCCATACCGGCCAGGAGGAGCGCGACGGCCAGCGGCGCCGGGCCCCCTGTCGTGGCCGCGAGCAGCGGGAGCAGCATCAGGGCCGCCATCGCCGCGGTGCAGCCGAGGAAGCGGTGACGGGCCTGGTCCGTCTGCCGCAGCAGGCCGTAGAGCAGCCCGGCCGCGCAGGAGCCTGCCGCCTGCAGGGCGAGCAGTCCGCCCGCCGCGGACCGCAGGCCGTGCCCGTCGGCGAAGGCGATCGTCACGACCTCCAGGGAGCCGAAGACCGCGCCGGTGGCAAGGAAGGTGGCCAGGAGCGGCGGCAGCCCCGGCAGGCGCAAGGGGGAGCGGGTTCTGCCGGTGGCCGGGGCCGGCGCCACGGGGGGTTCGGTGCGGCGCTGGGCCGCGAACAGCAGCATCCCGGTCAGCAGCAGTGCCGCGGCCACCGCCGTGCCCGCCTCCGGGACGACGGTGGTGCACAGCAGCGTGGCGAGCACCGGTCCCAGCAGGAAGCACAGCTCGTCGGCGGCCTGTTCGAAGGAGTTGGCGGTGTGCCGGGCGGCCGGGTCGTCGCGGAAGAGGTGCGCCCAGCGGGCCCGGGACAGCCCGCCGGTGTTGGGGGTGGTGGCGGTGGCCGCGTAACAGGCGAAGAGGGTCCAGTCGGGCGCGCCGTAGTGGACGCACAGGAGCAGGGCCAGCGAGCCGAGGACGGCGAGCGCGGTGGCCGGGACCGCGACCCGGGCCTGGCCGTGACGGTCGACCAGCCGGGCGGTCCACGGCCCGGCCAGCGCCGTCGCCGCCAGCCCGCTCGCGGTGACCGCTCCGGCCAGCGCGTAGGAACCACGCGTGCCGGCGATCATCAGCACCGCGCTGACGCTGAGCATCCCCATGGGCAGCCGGGCCACCAGGTTGGCGGCCGTGAAGGCGCGGGTGCCGGGGACGGCGAAGATCCGGCGATAGGGGGAGAGCGGACGGAAGCGGGTGCGGAGGCGGGTGCGCCGCGGGGCCGGGCGTACGGGCCGTGCCGGGCGAACGGGCGGGGCCGTGACCGGGCGGGCGGCGAGGAAGAGGATCATGCCTCTACGGTCGCCGTCGCGGATGTCGCCCGTCCAACACCTGGTCAGCGGCCATTCACGCGCCTGCGTTGTCAATGTGCGCGCGCCCTGTGCAGGGGACCTCGGCCCGCGCCGGCAGGGAACGCTGCTGCCAGGATGACCCGATGCCGTACGACATCGATCCGCGTCTGCTCCGCGCCTTCCTCGCCGTCGCCGAGGAACTGCACTTCACCCGTGCCGCCGCCCGGCTCTACGTCGCCCAGCAGGCGCTGAGCCGCGACATCCGGCGCCTGGAGCGGGAGTTGGGCACCGCGCTGTTCGTACGGACCACCCGCCAGGTCTCCCTGACGGCGGACGGGACACGGCTGCTGCCGCTCGCCCGGCAGGTGCTGACCGCGCACGACGAGCTGGCCGGAGCGTTCCGGGCCGCCCCCGAGCGGCCGCTGCTGGTGGATGTGGGGGTGCCGATCGGTACCGCCCACGGGGTGCTGGAGGCGGCCAGGGGCCGGGTGCCGGACAGCTGTGAGCTGGTCGCCCGCTTCCACAGCGGGCTGACGGGCGCGGCGTCCGAGGTGGCGGCCGGCCGCCTCGATGTCTCCTTCGGCCGGATCGCGGCGCTGCCGCCCGGCACACGCGCCGGTCTCGACCATCAGCCGGTCCGGCTGGAGCCGATGGCGGTCCTGCTGCGCGAGGATCATCCCCTGGCCGCACGGCCCGCCGTCGCCCTCGCCGACCTGGCCGGCGAAACGCTCTACGCGGCCGCCGGAAATCCGCGGACCGCGGAGTGGACGGACCTGGCCGAGCGGCTGTTCGCGGGCCGCGGCATCGCGGCCGCCGAGCCGTTCCCGGAGATCGAGGGCTCGCAGGAGTTCGTCCGGGTGGTGCGCAAGCGGGGGTGGTCGGTGCTGGCGAGTGTGGAGTTCATCGAGGTGCCGGGCATGGTGCTGCGGCCGCTCGTCGATCCCGTACCGCTCTCACCGGTCTCGATGGTGTGGCGGCGGGGCCTGCGGCATCCGGGCCTGGACGCACTGCGGGCGGCCGCCCGCGAACTGGGCGGCCGGCACGGCTGGTTGGCGCCGCCGGGGAGTGCGTGGTGGCTCCCGGAGGAGGATGCGCGGGTGATGGGTGTACGGGGGTGACCGCCTGGGGTACGCGGCGTGTGGAAGAAGATGCGGCCGCAGAGGCAACCCCGGGCGCATGAATTCTTTCCTTAACGGCGAGGAATTCTGTCCGGAACGAACAGGGGGAGCCGTGCGACGGCCTTCACATCTCGCGGTGGTGGCGGCCGCGCTGACCTTGACCGCCATGGCGGGCCTGGCCCTGGCCGGCTGCGGTTCGGCGCGGATGGCGCCGCTGCACGCCAAGTGCACGACCAAGGGCTTGCGCTGGACGCTCACCGTCCTCAAGAAGAAGCCGCACACCGTACAGCGCGAGGCCCGGCTGTCGATCGCCAACAAGGGCGCGGGCCCCTGTGTGTTCCACGGCTTCCCGGCCTTCGAGGTCCATCTCGGCAAGGGGCCCGAATCCGATGCCCAGGGGCACGGCAAGACCCTGCCGATAGACCTGGGGCGCGGCGGCACCCTCACGGCCCCCCTGCGCTACATGGACTGCCCCGCCGGCACCCCGCCGAACGCCGCCATGGTCACCAACGACCTCGCCGTGGTGTCCGCGCCCCGCGACTACCCCGGCCGGCAGGCGGTCGTGGCACGCGACGAGAAGGGCAAGCGCCTGCGGATGACGCTCTGTGCGAACCGGATATGGATGGGACCGCCGCGGGAGTCGGCCGAGTAGACGCGGTTGCGTAGGCCCGGTTATGGGGCTGTTGTGGCGGCAGCGGTACGTGCGGCGTACGACGTGAACGAGGCCCAGGCGCCCGGCGAGAAGCCGAGGTGCGGGCCCTGGGGGTCCTTGGAGTCGCGGACGTGGATGGTGGAGGGGTGGGTGGCGACCTCTACGCAGTTGCCGCCCTCTTCGGTGCTGTAGCTGGACTTGAACCACGTCAGGTCGGTCATCGCTCTCCTAGCAGCCGGTCCAGCAGGCTAATCGTTTCGGAGTCGCTGAGAGCCTGCATTCGCAGCATTCCATACTTCTGAGCGAGGACGCTGACGTCGTCGAGGTCGTCGTAGAGCTCACTGCTGCGGTGGATCTCGGTGTAGGCGAGGTGCTGATGATCCTGGGTTTCCAGGAGTACGAAGGGGCCTGCCAGCCCGGCGTGATGTTCGCGCTTCAAAGGCAGGATCTGAAGGGATACGCCGTTGAGTTCCGCGCAGTGACGCAGATGGGAGATCTGGCCCCGCATGACCTCGCGGCCCCCGATATTGCTCAGCAAGACGGCCTCGGAGATGACGAAACTGGCGGTGACGGGGTCCTGCTGGTTCAGGATCTGCTGACGCTCCAGTCGGTCCGTGACGCTCTGTTCGCCCTCCTCCTCGCTGAGGTGCGGGATCTTGCTGCGGAACGTGGCGCATACATAGCCCTCGGTCTGCAGTAGGCCGGGGATGACACCGTTTTCGTACCAGCCGAGCGAGAGGGCCTGCTGCTCGTAGGCGATGAACTCCTCCGCCCAGATCGGATACTTGTCCTTTGGCGGCAGCTTCGCCACCCCCGCGGCCGGCGCTCCGCAGGTCTTGAGGAGCTGGTCGAACTCGGGGGAATGGCTGTCCCGTGCCTGCAGTGACGCTGAGCGCCTGGCCGATGAGGACCTGACCACGGAAGAGGACGCCTGGTGATCCGGGCGCCGTCTACCGGGTTGGTTTCGGCGATGTGGAGCGCGGGCACGGGCGGCAAGGCCCGTCCCTCACCGCCCGCGGCCCCCTCGCGTGAGTGCAAGGTTGCGTCGCCGTCACCGGGCGGCACGGTACGGAAATCCGTCGTCCCTAGCGTCGGGGAGCAGGACCCGACCCCCTGGGAGGCGCGATGACGGCCGCGGCAGCACAGACCCGTAGCGAGAAGCCTGACGACACCAATGGCGGCGGTCGTACCGACGGCCGTGCGAGGCGGGGCGGCCGGTGGATCGAGCGCTGGGACCCCGAGGACGAGGGGTTCTGGCGGGAGACGGGGGAGCGGATCGCGCGGCGGAATCTCGCCTTCTCGGTGCTCTGCGAGCACATCGGGTTCTCCGTCTGGAGCCTGTGGTCGGTGATGGTGCTGTTCATGGGGCCGGAGTACGGGATCGCACCGGCCGAGAAGTTCTTCCTGGTGGCGGTGCCGACGCTGGTGGGCGGGGTGCTGCGGGTGCCGTACACCTTCGCGGTGGCGCGGTTCGGCGGGCGCAACTGGACGGTGATGAGCGCCGCGATGCTGTTGGTGCCGACCGCCATGGCGGCGGTGGTGATGGAGCCGGGCACGTCGTACGGCACGTTCTTGCTGGTCGCGGCGCTGGCCGGGGTCGGGGGCGGGAACTTCGCCTCCTCGATGACCAACATCAACTCCTTCTATCCGCTGCGGAAGAAGGGGTGGGCGCTGGGGCTGAACGCCGGTGGCGGCAACATCGGGGTGCCGGTGATCCAGTTGCTGGGGCTGCTGGTGATCGGGACGGCGGGGGCCGCGCATCCGCGGCTCGTGCTGGCCGTCTATGTGCCGCTGATCGTCCTCGCGGCGGTGCTCGCGGCGCTGTTCATGGACAACCTGGCCCCGGTGACGAACGACACCGGGGCGGCCCTCGATGCCGCCAGGGAGCCGCACACCTGGGTGATGTCGCTGCTGTACATCGGCACGTTCGGGTCGTTCATCGGCTACAGCTTCGCCTTCGGGCTGGTGCTGCAGAACCAGTTCGCGCGTACGCCGCTGCAGGCCGCGTCGCTGACGTTCCTCGGGCCGCTGCTGGGCTCGCTGATCCGGCCGGTCGGCGGGCGGCTGGCGGACCGGTTCGGCGGCGCCCGGATCACCCTGGGCAACTTCGCGGCGATGGGCCTGGCCACGGGCATGGTGATCTATGCGTCGGCGCAGCGGTCGCTGCCGGTGTTCCTGGCCGGGTTCATCGCGCTGTTCGTGCTGTCGGGGCTCGGCAACGGCTCCACGTACAAGATGATCCCGGGGATCTTCCAGGCCCAGGCGCTGCGCCGCGGGCTGGCGAGGGAGGAGGCCGCGGTATACGGGCGGCGGCTCTCGGGGGCGGCGATGGGGCTGATCGGGGCGGTGGGCGCGCTCGGCGGGCTGGCCATCAATCTGGCCTTTCGGCAGTCGTTCCTGGTGGCCGGGTCGGGCACCCCGGCGTTCGTGTCGTTCCTGGCCTGCTATGTGGTGTGCGGGGCGGTGACCTGGGGCGTCTACCTGCGTCCCGCGGTGCGGGGGCGGCGTACGGGGCACAAGGCGCAGGCGGCGGACGGGCCGGACGGGGTGGACGGGCCGGATGCGGCGGCCGCGGCGGACGGGGAGCGGGGGCCGGTGTACGCGGAGGTGTGAGCGGCCGGGCGGGCGTGCGTGCGGGCGGGCGGTGGGGAGGCGAGGGGGCCGGTCGCCGCGCCCGCCCCCTCCCGGGCCCCTGCCCGCAGGTGTACCGGGCGTACGGCGTAGCCGGGGGCGCTCCGCCGTAACCGCGGGGAAATACTGGAGAACCGGGACCGTCACGTGCCGTTGGCACCGTGGGCACCTGGCACTCCGTGCCGCCCGAGCCGCGGCGGCACGGCAGCACACGGCAGTACACCACTCTGGGCGGAGCGGGACGACCATGTACGAGCAGCAGCAGGAGCAGGACGAGCGGGAGCACCCGGCGTCGGCGCCGGAACCGGAGGCGGCCGTCCGGCCGCTGGACGGGTTCACCGTCGGGGTGACCGCGGCCCGGCGGGCGGAGGAGCTGGGCGCCCTGCTGGAGCGGCGCGGCGCACAGGTCGTGCATGCGCCCGCGCTGCGGATCGTCCCGCTGCCGGACGACACCGAACTGCTGGCGGTGACCCGGGACCTGATCGACCGGGCGCCCGATGTCGTCGTGGCCACCACCGCCATCGGCTTCCGCGGCTGGGTCGAGGCGGCGGAGGGCTGGGGCCTCGGCGAAGCGCTGCTGGACCGGCTGACCGGGGTGGAGCTGCTGGCGCGCGGGCCCAAGGTGCGCGGTGCGATCCGGGCGGCCGGGCTGACCGAGAAGTGGTCACCGGCCTCCGAGTCGATGGCCGAGGTGCTGGACCGGCTGCTGGCGGAGGGCGTCGCCGGGCGCCGGGTGGCCCTGCAACTGCATGGGGAGCCGCTGCCGGGGTTCGTGGAGGCGCTGCGGGCCGGCGGCGCGGAGGTGGTCGGCGTCCCCGTGTACCGGTGGATGCCGCCGGAGGACATCGGGCCGGTCGACCGGCTGCTGGACGCGGTGCTGTCGCGGACCCTGGACGCGGTGACCTTCACCAGCGCGCCGGCCGCCGCGTCGCTGCTGCGCCGGGCCGGGGAGCGGGGGATCCGCGAGGAGGTGTTGGCGGCGCTGCGGCGGGAGGTGCTGCCGGTGTGCGTGGGGCCGGTGACCGCGCTGCCGCTCCAGGCGGAGGACGTCCCCACGCTGCAGCCGGAGCGCTTCCGGCTCGGGCCGCTGGTGCAGCTGCTGTGCCGTGAACTCCCGGGACGGGTGAAGCCGTTGCCGGTGGCCGGGCGGTGGCTGGAGATCCGCGGGCACGCCGTCGTGGTGGACGGTGCGCTAAGGCCGGTGCCGCCGGCCGGGATGGCGCTGCTGCGTGCGCTGGCGCGGCGCCCCGGCTGGGTGGTCTCCCGTGCGGATCTGCTGCGGGCGCTGCCGGGGGCGGGCCGGGACGAGCACGCGGTGGAGACCGCGATGGCCCGGCTGCGGGGGGCGCTGGGCGCGCCCAAGCTGATCCAGACGGTCGTCAAGCGCGGCTACCGGCTGTCGCTCGACCCGCATGCGGACACGGACAAGTACGGCGGGGAGTAGCACGGAGACGTACGGGAGTGGCACGGAGACGTACCGGAGCGGCACGGAGACGTACGGCCGGGAGCGGGAGCGGGAGTGGCGGGGAGGCGCCCGCTACGCCGGGTTGTTCACCCGGATCTTGGACTGTCCGTGCGGCCGCTTCTCCCAGTCCTCCATGAAGCGCGCCTCCAGACCGTGCTTGCGGGCCAGGCTCAGCAGGGTCTCGGTCCGGTAGTAGAAGTCCTCGCGCAGCACCTGGTGTTCGGCGCCCTCGGTGCGGTCGAAGGTGAAGTCGAAGAAGCCGCCGGGCGCCAGGATGCGGCCGACATGGGCGAGGCATTCGTCGATGACGCCGAGCGGTGAGTGTGAGAAGACGCTGTGCGCGTGGGCGACGTCGAAGTGGGCGGACGGCAGGAAGTCCAGGGTCAGATCCTGGGTGATCGTCAGGTGCGGCAGCTTGTCCTGGAGTTCGTAGGTGGTCAGGGTCTGCTTCGCGGAGATCAGGATGTCCGGCGAGATGTCGATGCCGTAGTAGTTGCCGGCGTCGAGGTGGGCGATGAAGCGCCGGCCGGCGCGCAGATTGCCGCAGCCGATGTCCAGCATCCGGTGGCCCGGCTGCAGACCGTGTTCGGCCAGGTAGTCGAACTGCATCTCGCCCAGCGCCAGCCAGCGTTCATGGCTGCGGCTGCCGACCGCGGCCTCCGGGTTGCGGCCGGTGTCGGAGGCCATCACCGCCCGGTAGTACGCGACATGGTCGGGGTGCTTGAGGCGGAGCCAGGTGTCGCGGGCGGCGCGCTTGACGTACGGGGTGATCCTGGCCGGATG
This sequence comes from Streptomyces sp. 2114.4, assembly GCF_900187385.1. NCBI lineage: Bacteria > Bacillati > Actinomycetota > Actinomycetes > Kitasatosporales > Streptomycetaceae > Streptomyces > Streptomyces sp. 2114.4. The sequence continues at coordinate 2,930,059 of NZ_FYEY01000001.1, read as the reverse complement.
GCGGACCGCGTAACCGATCTTGTGGGTCAGGCGGGCGCGGTTCGTGAGCAGGGACGTGCGCGGCATGGAGACCTTCCTCCGGGAGGGCGAGGGGCGCTATGGCGCGTGCCGTGGCAGGCGCTACGGCATGCGGCGGCCGGGGCGCGCGGCCCGCGAACCGCCGTGCCGCGAACTATACATAAGGCGTATACACCTAGCGTCTACATGCTGTGTCTACGTGCCATGCCTGTGTGGAGTGGCCGCCTCCGGAGGGTTCCGGCGGGCCCGCGGGCCGGGCACTCTGGAAGCACACACGTCCGGCCCTAAGGAGTGACAGGAACATGGCGGCGCCTTGCGACCTGCGGTTCGACTGCGGGCGGATCTGCCTGGACCTGGCGGCCACGGCCGACGGTGCCCCCGCCGAACGGCTCACCGGCGAACGGCCCACCGCCGAACGGCTCACCGGCCCCGACCCGTTGCGGGCCTGGCTGGTCGGAGCGGGGCTGGTGCCGCCCGGCACTGTGCTGGACGGCGTCGACGCCGGCTGGGTGGGCCGCTTCCGGGCGCTGCGCGAGCTGCTGCGCCGGGTGGTGCGCGACGAGCTGCGGGGCCGGGCGGCCGAGGCCGATCTGGCGCTGCTCAACTCCGCGGCCGTGTCCGGGCAGCCGCCCGCCGCGTATGCGGTGCGCACCGTCGACGGCGCCCTGGCCCGTGCCCTGGCCGGCCCGCCCGACTGTGCCGGGCTGCTGGCCGCGGTCGCCCGGGACGCGATCGGGCTGCTGACCGACGCGGTGGCCCGGCAGCAACTGCGGCAGTGCGAGGGCGAGAGCTGCACCCTGGTGTATCTGGACACCTCGCGCGGCCGTCGCCGTCGCTGGTGTTCCAGCGAGGTGTGCGGCAACCGGGAGCGGGTGGCCCGGCACCGGCGGCGGACGACCGTGCGCAGGGAACAGGTCACAAGTGCCGGACAGCGGGAAGTGGCCGGGAGCGGCGCCGGTCAGCGGGAGCAGGTCACAAGCGCTGCCGGTCAGCAGGGACAGGCCAAAGGCGCCGGTCCGCGAGGGGTGGCCGGAAGTGCTGGTCAGGGCGTCGCGGCCGGCTCGGAAAAATTTTCCGCCGAACTCTGAGTAACCCGCCCGTCCCGTCCGTACTCCTCACCGCAAGTCCGATTCATGGCAGGGTCCCCCGGCGATCTTGGGCGATCTGGGCTATCGACCCGGGAGTTGGAGTGCGTAAGGATGCCGTCGTGGCAGACAGGACGACACCTGACGAGGAGCTCATGCGAGCCCTCTATGACGATCACGCGGGCCCGCTTCTCGCCTTCGTCCTGCGATTGGTGGCCGGCGACCGGCACCGCGCGGAGGACGTGGTGCAGGAGACGCTGGTGCGCGCCTGGCGCAACGCCGACCAGTTGCAACGGGCGACCGGCTCGATACGACCCTGGCTGGTGACCGTCGCACGGCGGATCGTGATCGACGGGCACCGCAGTCGCAAGGCGCGGCCCCAAGAGGTCGATCCGACTCCTCTGGAGACGATGCCGGCCGCGGATGTCATCGACCGCGCCCTGCGCATGATGACGATCTCCGAGGCGCTGAGCGACCTGAGCCAGGCCCATCGAGAGGCCCTCGTCGAAACGTATTTCAAGGAACGTACGGTCAACGAGGCAGCGGAGGTGCTGCGCGTACCGGCCGGGACCGTGCGGTCCCGGGTGTTCTACGCGCTGCGCTCCCTGAGACTCTCGCTAGAGGAACGAGGAGTAACGGAGTGAACCCGCCCACGCAGCCGGACCGGCACACCGACGTCGGCGCCTATGCGCTGGGCGTCCTGGACGGTGCCGACGCCGACCGGTTCGAGGCGCATCTCGTGGGCTGTCACCGGTGCGCGGCCGAACTCGAAGAACTCATGGGCCTGTCGCCGGTGCTGGCCGAGTTCAAACAGTCCGCCCCGACGCCGCAGAGGATCACGGCCGTCCCCGGTCCGGGGCTGCTGAACGGGCTGATGGACGAGGTCGCCGCCACCCGGCGCGGCCGCGCCCGGCGCCGGCTGTTCCTGGTCGCCGCCGCCGTCGTGCTGATCGTCGGCGGCCCGCTCGCCGCCCTGAAGCTGGGCCCCCAGGACTCCGGCGAGAAGCCGGCGCCGCCGCTGGCGAACGCCGTACGGGCCCAGTACGCGGCGGGCGAGAAGGCGAGCTCCGTCGACCCGGACACCAAGGTCTCGGCGGGCGTCTCGATGGCCGCCCGGCCGTGGGGCACCCAGGTGGTCCTGGAACTCGCCAACGTCAAGGGGCCGCTCACCTGCGGTCTGGTCGCCGTCGGCAAGGACGGCAAGCGGCAGACCGTGACCACCTGGGCGGTGCCCAAGGGGGGCTACGGCATCCCGGGCGGCGCCGCGAAGTGGAACCGCGAGCCCCTGTACGCGGCGGGCGGCGCGGGCTTCAACCGCGGCGACATCGACCACTTCGAGGTCACCACCACGGAGGGCAAGCGACTGGCCAAGGTGAACGTCTGAGCGGCGCGGTCCGGCGCCCCGGGCCGGGTACGGCACGGGGCGCCCGTCAAGGACCGCCATGCCTTCGACCGGCAATCCCCCCGGCCGGGTCCGCCCGATGTAGCGGCTTGATTCAACATCCGACCAAAATCGCCCGACTTTGTCCCTTTCCCCAGGTGCGCGCGGTGCCTGGTTCGCGTACGGTTGACGGCTGCCCTACGCACAGGAGAAGGGGGCCTGGGTGGCCGCGCACAACGCCACGCACGCACCGGATCACGCTTCGGATTCCGTTCGCGACCGCGAGATCGAAGCCGAGCAGACGCATCTGGACCGCGTCTACCGGCGCCTCGAGGAGAAGATCCACGAGGCAGAGTTCCTGATGGACGACGCCGCCAAGCGCGGCCAGGTCGGCACGCCCGGCGCGCTCGCCGAGCGCGACGCCCAGGTCTTTCAGGCCGGCGTCCATCTCCATCGCCTGAATTCGGAGTACGAGGACTTCCTCTTCGGCCGGATCGACCTGCTCCTCGGCAAGGACGGCAAGAAGGGCCCGGACGGCGCCTTCACCTCCGTCGAGCCCGCCGACGGCGCGATCGAGGACCACCGCGCGGCGATCGCCGAGACGCTGCACATCGGCCGCCTCGGCGTGCTCGACGCGGACTACTCCCCGCTGGTCATCGACTGGCGGGCGCCGGCCGCCGCGCCCTTCTACCGGGCCACCCCGGTCGCCCCGGGACGGGTCGTCCGGCGGCGGGTGATCCGCTCCAAGGGGCGCCGGGTCCTCGGCGTCGAGGACGACCTGATGCGCCCCGAGATCACCGCGACGCTGGACGGCGAGGAGCTGCCCGCGGTCGGTGACGGCGCGCTGATGGCCGCGCTGGGCCGGGCCCGCAGCCACACCATGCGGGACATCGTCGCCTCCATCCAGGCCGAGCAGGACATGGTGATCCGGGCCCCCGCCGCCTCCGTCACCGAGGTCGAGGGCGGCCCCGGCACCGGCAAGACCGCGGTCGCGCTGCACCGCGCCGCCTACCTCCTCTACCAGGACCGGCGCCGCTATGCGGGCGGCATCCTGATCGTCTCCCCGACGCCGCTGCTGGTCGCGTACACCGAAGGGGTCCTGCCGTCGCTCGGCGAGGAGGGCCAGGTCGCCATCCGGTCGCTCGGCTCGCTCGTGGACGGCGCGGAGGCGACCGCATACGACCCCCCGGCGGTGGCCCGTATCAAGGGCTCGTCGCGGATGCAGAAGCTGCTGCGCAAGGCGGCCCGCGGGGCGCTGGAGCTGGCCGGACCGGCGGCCGCCGCGCCCGGGGACGGGGCCGCGCCCAAGGACGGGACCGCGGGCGAGGACGCCCAGCTCTCCCTGGAGGATCTTTTCACCGCGCCCGCCGGGAACGCTGCCGGCGACGGGGAGGGCACCGGTCGCCGCCGCTCCAGACCCTCCCGCCCCGCCCCGGCCGTACCCGCCCGGCTGCGGGTCGTCGCCTTCGGCGCCCGGATCGAGCTGGACGCCGACGAGCTGCACACCATCCGGCAGTCCGCGCTCGGCGGCACCGCCCCGGTCAACCTGCTGCGCCCGCGCGCCCGCCGGCTGATCCTGGACGCGCTGTGGGCCAAGTCCGGCGCCGCCCGCCGCTACACCGACCCCGAACTGGCCGCCGAGGCGCGTGAGGGCTTCGACGAGGACATCACCACCGAGTCCGCGTTCCAGGAGTTCCTGGACGCCTGGTGGCCCGAGCTGACCCCGCGCGGGGTGCTCGCCGCGATGGCCGACGAGCGCCTGCTGGGCCGCTGGGCGCGCCGGATCCTCAACCAGCGCGAGGTGCGCCAACTGGCCCGTTCCCTGCGGCGGTTGGACGGTGCCGGTGCACCCCCGGCCGCCGCCGGGGAGGCCCCCGGCCGGGCCCCCGGGGCGGGGGAGGGACAGGGCCCGCTGTCGGTGCACGATGTCGCCCTGCTGGACGAGCTGCAGATGATCCTCGGCGCCCCGATGCGCCCGCCCCGCCCGCGCGAGGCCGACCCGCTGGACCACCTGACCGGCCTGGAGGAGCTGTCGACCTACACGGAGCGCAACGGCGCCGGCCGCGGCCGGCGCGAACGGCTGGAGGAGGAGCGCACCGACTACGCCCATGTCATCGTCGACGAGGCGCAGGACCTGACGCCGATGCAGTGGCGGATGGTCGGCCGCCGCGGCCGGCACGCGACCTGGACGGTCGTCGGCGACCCCGCGCAGTCCTCCTGGTCCGACCCGGACGAGGCCGCCGTCGCCCGCGACGAGGCGCTGGGCACCCGCCCGCGCCGCCGCTTCACGCTCACCGTGAACTACCGCAACCCCGCGGAGATCGCCGAACTGGCCGCCAGGGTGCTGGCGCTGGCGATGCCCGGGATGCAGTCGCCGAAGGCGGTCCGCTCCACGGGCCTGGAGCCGCGCTTCGCGCTCGTCGCGGACGGGGACGGCGACGGGGCGGGGGGCCGGCCGGACCGGGCCGCCGACGACGCGGCGCTGGCCGAGGCCACGGTCGCCGAGGCCGGGCGGCTGCTGGGCGAGGTGGACGGCACGGTCGGCGTCGTGGTGGCCATGAACCGCCGCGCGCAGGCCCGCCGTTGGCTCGCCCCGCTCGGCGACCGGGTGGTGGCGCTGGGCTCCCTGGAGGCCAAGGGGCTGGAGTATGACGCCACCCTGGTGGTCTCGCCCGCCGAGATCGCCGACGAGTCCCCGGCCGGGCTGCGGGTGCTGTACGTGGCGCTGACCCGGGCCACCCAGCGGCTGACCGTGCTGTCGGCCGCACGGGACGAGCCGGACGCGGCCGGGGTGCCGGACCTGCTGCGGGACTGAATCCGCTGCGGACCGGCCAGGCGGGACCGACCCGGGCGGGCCCGGTCCCGCACCCCGCCGGGCCCGGCCCGGCACCCGTACGGCGGGCGCGGCCGGGCGCTGCGCCGCCGCCGTACGAGGGGTCTTGAAATCGGGCCCGCGGGACGGGATTCGCTTCCGGGGATGGTTTGTTAGCCTGGGTGACGGCACCGGCCCGATCCAAGCCCCCGGGCCCAACCATCGTCGCTACGAGCGACCACTTGCCGCGAGGCGAGCATGGCGGGTCGGTGTCATAGACCAGAAAGAGGCCCACGTCACCCGGTGACGTGGGCCTCTTTGCCGTGGACGGGTATTCTCGTATGGTGGAAATTGTTTTCCGTAGTCGCCCACGTCCGCGAACACAATGTTCGCAATGCGAGGCGGCTACCGCGTACTCCGCGGTAGGTGCGACGATCGGACGGCAATCCAGCAACACGGTGAAAGCAGAGGAAGTCGGCCATGGCAACGGCGCCCAGCGTCTCCTACTCGATGACGGTCCGGCTGGAGGTGCCCGCGAGCGGAACCGCGGTCTCCCAGCTCACCACGGCCGTAGAGTCCCACGGAGGCTCGGTGACCGGCCTCGACGTCACGGCATCCGGGCACGAAAAGCTCCGGATCGACGTCACCATCGCGGCCACCTCCACCGCCCACGCAGACGAGATCGTCGAGCAGCTGCGCCACATCGAGGGCGTCTCGCTCGGCAAGGTCTCCGACCGTACGTTCCTGATGCACCTCGGCGGCAAGATCGAGATGTCGTCGAAACACCCCATCCGCAACCGTGACGACCTCTCGATGGTCTACACCCCCGGCGTCGCCCGGGTCTGCCAGGCCATCGCCGACAACCCCGAGGACGCCCGCCGGCTGACCATCAAGCGCAACAGCGTCGCGGTCGTCACGGACGGCTCCGCGGTGCTGGGCCTGGGCAACATCGGCCCCAAGGCCGCGCTGCCCGTCATGGAGGGCAAGGCGGCCCTCTTCAAGCGCTTCGCCGGTATCGACGCCTGGCCGCTGTGCCTGGACACCCAGGACACCGACGCGATCGTGGAGATCGTCAAGGCCATCGCCCCCGGCTTCGCGGGCATCAACCTGGAGGACATCTCCGCGCCCCGCTGCTTCGAGATCGAGGCGCGGCTGCGCGAGGCCCTGGACATCCCGGTCTTCCACGACGACCAGCACGGCACCGCCATCGTGGTGCTCGCCGCGCTCACCAACGCGCTGCGCGTCGTCGGCAAGAAGATCGAGGACGTCCGGGTCGTGATGTCCGGCGCCGGCGCGGCCGGCACCGCCATCCTCAAGCTGCTGCTGGCCGCCGGTGTCCAGCACGCCGTCGTGGCCGACATCCACGGCGTGGTGCACGCGGGCCGCCCCGACCTGGTCGACGCCGACCCGGATTCGCCGCTGCGCTGGATCGCCGACAACACCAACCCCGAACGGGTCACCGGCACCCTCAAGGAGGCCGTGGTCGGCGCGGACGTCTTCATCGGCGTCTCCGCGCCCAACGTCCTGGACGGCGACGACGTCTCACAGATGGCCGAGGGCGCGATCGTCTTCGCACTCGCCAACCCCGACCCGGAGGTCGACCCGGCCATCGCCCGGCAGACCGCCGCCGTCGTGGCCACCGGCCGCTCGGACTTCCCGAACCAGATCAACAACGTCCTGGTGTTCCCCGGTGTCTTCCGCGGCCTGCTGGACGCTCACTCCCGTACGGTGAACACCGAGATGATGCTGGCCGCTGCCGGTGCCCTCGCGGACGTCGTCCTGGAGGACGAGGTCAACCCGAACTACATCATCCCCAGCGTCTTCAACGAGAAGGTCGCGGGCGCGGTCGCCGGAGCGGTCCGGGACGCGGCGAAGAGCGGTGACCCGGCTGTGACGGCCACCACGACGGTCTGAGTACGGCGCGTCGCTGGACACGCCGTCGTTGGGGCCCCCATAGGGTGGCGGGAAGCGACCGCCGCCCTGTGGGGCCGGCCCGGAGCGGGAATGATACGGAGCGTCACCACTGACGAGGCAGTGGCGCTTTTCGTGTGACCCTCCTGGGTGCCGGATTGGCTTTACCGCCGCAGGTGGGGGCAGGATGCGTAATCGGGCGCGAGGGTCTGGCACCAGACCCGGGTCCGGGGACTGTCCGAGGACCCTGGCAGCATCGGCTTCGATCTCACGCCTCATTGGCAAGAAGAACACGGGAGTACAAACATGAACCGCAGTGAGCTGGTGGCCGCTCTGGCCGATCGCGCCGAGGTGACCCGCAAGGACGCCGACGCCGTTCTGGCCGCCCTCGCCGAGGTGACCGGCGAGGTCGTCGCCAAGGGCGACGAGAAGGTCACCATCCCCGGCTTCCTGACCTTCGAGCGCACCCACCGTGCCGCTCGCACCGCGCGCAACCCGCAGACCGGCGACCCGATCCAGATTCCGGCCGGCTACAGCGTGAAGGTCTCCGCGGGCTCCAAGCTCAAGGAAGCCGCCAAGGGTAAGTAACACCCCCTAGTACGGCACAAAGGCGGTCATCCCTCCCAGGGATGGCCGCCTTTTCGTGTGTTCCGGGTGTGCCCGGGGGTGATCGCGGTCCGGAAAGCGGCGCTGCGCCCGTCCGGGGCGGCCTGTGGCCGCCGGGATCAGGCGGGACGGGCGAACGGGAAGTCCGCCAGATCCACGTCCTCCAGAGAGGCCACCACGGCCGTACGGGGGCCCGCCGCGATGCCCGGCACGCTCGGTACGGCCAGCAGCCGGCAGCCCGCCGCCAGTGCCGCCGCGGCGCCCGTGGGGGTGTCCTCGACGGCCAGGCAGTCGGCGGGGTCGACACCGAGACCGGCCGCGGCGGCGAGATAGGGGTCCGGGTGCGGCTTGCCGCGCGGCGCCTCGCCCGAGGTGACCGACAGGGCGAAGCGGTGCGCGCCGAGGGTGCGCAGCACCAGATCGGCGACATGCCGTTCGGAGGCGGTGACCAGGGCGGCCGGGACGCCCAGGGCCCGCGCCCGGTCCAGCAGCCGCAGCGCACCCGGCTGGACGGTGACACCGGCCGCGACCCGGGCGGTGAAGTCCCGGTCCAGCCGGGCGGCCGTCCGGGTGACGTCGCAGCGCACCCCGTACCCGCGCACCAGCCGGTGGGCGGCGTCGTCCACCGGGGCACCGGCGAAGTCCGCCAGCACCTCGTCGGTGGCCGCGAGGCCCTGCTCCCGCAGGAAGCCGGCCACCGCGTCCAGCCACTGGTGCTCGGTGTCGACGAGGGTGCCGTCCATGTCGCACAGCAGGGCCGCGGGGAGCGTGGGGGCGGGCGGGGGGATCACGGGCATGGGCGGGCTCGCAGTTCGGGAAAGAGGGCGTGCGGAAGCAGGCGTGGGGGCGGGCGGCCGGCGCGGCACGGTGGCGCCCGGCGTCGTGCGGCGGTGCCCGGTGTCAGTCGGCCGGGGTGCGGGCCAGCGGGTTGGCCTGGGTGGAGTTGCGGACGGTGAAGACCACCGCGCCCGGGCGGTAGCGGTCGTCGGAGGTCTCCACGGGGCGGCCCTCCGCGGTGGTCGTGGTGCGGCGGACGCGCAGCAGCGGGCTGCCCCGTCGCACCCGCAGCTCCCGGGCGTCCACGGTGCCGGCCGCCAGGGCGTCCAGATGGTGCTCCCCGTGGGCGAACACCAGCCCGCCGGCGTCCAGGAGCGCCTGGGTGACCGATTCGCAGTCGGCGGGCAGCCCCTCGACCGCACCGGCGATCCAGCCCGCGTAGACCGTGCGCTCCAGCAACACCGCCTCGCCGTCCAGGGTCCGCAGCCGCAGCACCCGCAGCACCTCGTCGCCGGGGGCCAGTTGCAGCAGCGCGGCCTCCTGGGCGGTGGCCGTGCCGCGGGCGCTCTCGCGTACCCGGCCGCCGGGGGTGTGGCCGCCCGCGCGTGCCCACTGGGCGAAGCTGCGCAGCTCGGTGAAGCTCTGGCTGGGCGCGGTGCTCAGGACGAGGTGCCGGGCGCCCTGGCGGGAGCCGATCATGCCTTCGGAGAGCAGCGCGGCGAGCGCCTGGCGGACCGTGCCGCGCGAGACGCCGTGGGTGGCGGCGAGTTCGGTCTCCGAGGGCAGTGCGCTGCCGACGGGGAGCTGTCCGTCGGTGATCGCCCGGCGCAGCGCCTCGGCGATCTGCTGATGGCGTCGGGTCAACAGGACTCCTCGCGGCCTGGTGGTGAGGTGGCTGGCAGGACGGCTCCGGCCCTGCGGACAGGGTCGGAACGATCGGGTCAGCTGTGCGCAGATGTACGTGTCCGCGTAGCCGCGGGGGATGCGTCTAACCACTGCGTCAAGCTCTAAACCTTTTCCACTATAACGCTTATGACCTGCGGTTTTTCTGCTTCAGGGGTTGGTCTGGGGTTCATCTTCCGGTTATTTTGACGGGGCTTACTGACGGCGGCTTGTCCATACAGGTGGAGGGCCAAAGATCCAGGAGTAACCAGTGAAGCCACCCCGACCGGCGGGTCTGCGCCGGGCGTTCGCCGGCGGCGTCGCGGTCCTCGTGACCGCCACGGCCACCGGCGGCTGCGGCTACGCCCCGGCCGCCGTCACCAGCAAGGCGGCCACCGCCCGTTCGGCCGCGGACCTCGGCGGCATGGACGCCCTCGTCAAGGCCGCCAGGAAGGAGGGCCGGCTCAACGTCTATGCGCTGGCCCCCGATTGGGCGAACTACGGCGAGATGATCAAGACCTTCGAGCGGAAGTACGGCATCGAGGTCAACAACGAGAACCCCGGCGGCACCAGCCAGCTCGCGCTCGGCGCCGCCGACAAGCGCCGGGGCCAGGACCGCGCCGTCGACGCCCTCGACCTGGGCACCGCCTTCATGCGCAACGCCCAGGGCAAGCGGCTGCTCGCGCCCTACAAGGTGACCGGCTGGCGGGACATCCCCCGCGCGCAGAAACAGGCCGACGGCTCGTACCTCAACAACTACGGCGGCTACATCTCCATCGGCTGCGACGCCAAGGCCGTCACGAAGTGCCCCAGGACCTTCGCCGAGCTGCTGCAGCCGCGGTACCGGAACAAGATCGCGCTCAACGGCAACCCGGCGCAGTCGTCCTCGGCGTTCTCCGCGGTCTTCGCCGCCGCGCTCGCGGGCGGCGGCTCGTTCGACGACGTCCGGCCCGGCCTGGCCTTCTTCAAGAAGCTCAAGCAGCGCGGCAACTTCGTGCCCGTCGAGTCCTCACCGGCCACCATCCGCAAGGGCGAGACGCCGATCTCCCTCGACTGGGACTACCTCAACCTCGGCTACCGCAAGGAACTCCTGGCCAAGGGCGTCGACTGGCGGGTCACCGTGCCGTCCGACGGCCCGTACTCCCAGTACTACAACCAGGGCGTCAACGCCTACGCCCCGCACCCCGCCGCCGCCCGGCTGTGGCTCGAATTCCTCTACAGCCCCCAGGGCCAGAACATCTGGCTGCGGGGCTACTCCCGTCCCGCCCTCCTCGACCGGATGGAGAAGGACGGCACCGCCGACAAGAAGGCCGCAGCACGCCTCCCCGAGGTCCACGGCACCCCGAAGTTCCCCACACCGGAACAGGAGGACGCCGCCAAGGCGGCCATCAACGAGGGCTGGGGCAAGGCCGTCGGCTGACCCCCGCTCACCCCCTCCCCGCCTCCTTGGAGATCTCCCGCGTATGAGTGACCGACCCGCGACGGACGCCGGCCCGCCCGGCCGTCCCCGCCGCAGCACCCGCCGCCTCCACTGGCCGGCCGTCCTGCCCTTCTTCGTCTTCCTCGGGCTCTGCTTCGGCCTGCCGGCCGGCGCCCTGGTGTACGGGGCCTTCACCGCCACCGACCCGGCCACCGGCCACACCCACGCCACCCTCGACAACGTCCGTCAGTCGCTGAAGGGCAGCTATGCCACCGGCCTCGGCGGCAGCGTCCAGCTCTCCCTGCTCTGCGCCCTGCTGGCGACGCTCTGCGGCACCCTCATCGCGCAGGCCGTCGTCGCCTCCCGGCGCCCCGCCCTGCGCCGCGCCGTGGTCGCCGCCTGCGGGGTGCTCGCCAACTTCTCCGGCGCCCCGCTCGCATTCGCCTTCGTCGCGACCCTCGGCACCACCGGCACCCTCACCCGGCTGCTCTCCCTCGGCGACACCGGGTTCAGTCTCTACACCACCGCCGGACTGGTCCTGGCCTACCTGTACTTCATGATCCCGCTGATGGTGGTGACCGTGCTGCCCGCGCTCGACGGGCTGCGCACCCAGTGGCGGGAAGCCGCCGCCTCCTGCGGCGCCACCCGCGGCCAGTTCTGGCGGCACATCGGCCTCCCCGTCCTGCTGCCCTCGCTGCTCGGCGGCGCGGTGCTGCTCTTCGGCACCGCCTTCGCCTCGCACGCCACCGCCGCCGTCATGGTCGGCAGCTCGGTTCCGCTGATCACGGTGCAGATCTCCAACGCACTGGCCGGAAACGTCCTGGTCGGCCAGGAGAACCTGGCCCTCGCCATGAGCCTCAACATGGTCGTCATCGCGCTGCTGGTGATGGCCGTGCAGATACCGCTGCAGCGCAGGAGCGCCCGATGGCTGGGATGACCACCGCCGCGCAGCCGCCCGCGGCGCCGCCTTCGGACCGCGCCCCCGAGCCGCGCCCCGCACCCCCCGCCCGCGGCCGCCGCCCCTACGGACGCCTCGCCGTCCTCCTCCCGGCGTTGCTCTACTTCGCCCTCCCCGTCGCCGCCTCCCTCTGGTTCACCGTCGACGACCCCGTCAAGGGCTTCTCCCTCGACGTCTACACCGGCCATCTGCTCTCCGCCGACATGCTGGGCAGCCTGCTGCTCTCCGTCGAACTGGGGCTGGCCACCGTCGCGCTGGGCCTGGCGCTGGTCGTCCCTGCCATGGTCGTCGTCCAGCTGCGGCTGCCCCGGCTGCGCCCGCTCGTCGAGATCCTGTGCATGACGCCGCTGGTCGTCCCGCCGATCGCGCTGGTCGCCGGGGTCAACACGGTGCTGTCGTGGGCGCCGGACCTGGCGCGGACGCCCTTCTACCAGACCCTGATGGTCATCCAGAACGAGAACTTCCCGCTCGTCCTCGTCCTGCTCTACACCGTCATGTCGCTGCCGTTCCTCTACCGCTCGCTGGATGCCGGACTGCGCGCCGTCGACCTCAAGACGCTGGTCGAGGCCTCCCGCAGCCTGGGTGCCGGACGGCTGACCACGCTCGGGCGGGTGGTCGTGCCCAACCTGCGGCCCGCCGTCGTCAGCGGCGCGGTGCTCAGCCTGGCCATGGTGCTCGGTGAGTACACCGTCGCCTCCGTGCTCGGCTACCGGCCGTTCGCCGTGTGGATGGTGGAGGTCGGAGGCGAGGAGGCCGAACTCGCCGGTGCCGCCGCCATGCTGAGCCTCTTCCTGACCTGGGGCCTGCTGCTTCTGCTCACCCTCTTGGCGGGCGGCCGGACCCGCCGAACCCGCCGGCAAAGGACGACGTCATGACCGTACCCGTACACCTCAAGGGGCTACGCCGGAGCTTCGGCGCGACCACCGCGCTGGACGGCCTCGACCTGGAGATCGCGTCCGGCGAGATGGTCGCGCTGCTCGGCCCGTCCGGCTGCGGCAAGACCACCGCACTGCGCATCATCGCGGGCTTCGAGACCGCCGACGGCGGCGAGCTCACCATGGACGGCCAGGACGTCACGCACGTCCCCGCGCACCGCCGCGGCATCGGCATGGTCTTCCAGTCCTACAGCCTCTTCCCCCACATGACGGCCGCCCAGAACATCGGCTACGGCCTGCGGGTGCGGGGGTCCGCCGCCGCCGAACGCGCCGCCCGCGCGGCTCAGTTGCTGGAGCTGGTCGGCCTGCCCGGCCGCCAGGACCACTATCCGCACCAGCTCTCCGGCGGCCAGCAGCAGCGCGTCGCGCTGGCCCGCGCGCTCGCCGTCCGCCCGCGCGTGCTGCTCCTGGACGAGCCGCTGTCGGCGCTCGACGCCAAGGTGCGGCTCAGCCTGCGCGAGGAGATCCGCCGGATCCAGCTCGAACTCGGCATCACCACGGTCTTCGTCACCCACGACCAGGAGGAGGCGCTGTCGGTGGCCGACCGCGTCGCCGTGATGCAGGGCGGGCGGCTCGAGCAGTGCGCCGCACCCGCCGAGTTGTACGAACGCCCGGCGACCCCGTTCGTCGCGGAGTTCGTCGGCACCATGAACCGCCTGCCCGGCACCGTCAGGGACGGCGGGGTGGTGGAGCTGTTCGGCTGCCGCCTGCCCGTCCACGGGGCGGCACCGGGCGGCGGAGCGGGCCGTGCGGTCGAGGTACTGCTGCGGCCGGAAGGTCTCGCCGTCCGTACGGACGCGGGCGCGGAGGGGATGTCCGCGACCGTACGGGTGGCGACCTTCCTGGGTGCCACCACGCGGCTGCATCTGACCACCGAGACCGGCGTCCGGCTCAAGGCCGACGTGCCCAGCCGGGAGGCCGGCGAGCTGACACCGGGCGCACGGTGCACGGTCACACCGCACGAGAAGCCGGTGCTGGTGACGGACTGCTGAGCGGGGCTTCACCGGGGGGAGTCCCGCTCAGCTCCTGCGGGGGCCGGGGGGAGCGGTGCACAACTGCTCCCCCCGGCGCCCAACGGCAGCGCGCACCGCCCGGCCGGGCAGTGCGCGCTCCGCTCGGTTGCGCCGTCCGCTCAGTTGGGCAGCGCGCCGTTCGGCAGTTCGACGTCGGCACCCAGCTCCACGAGCTTCTCCATGAAGTTCTCGTAGCCGCGGTTGATCAGGTCGATGCCGTGCACCCGGGAGGTGCCCTGCGCCGCCAGCGCCGCGATCAGGTACGAGAAGCCCCCGCGCAGGTCGGGGATGACCAGGTCGGAGCCCTGCAGCTTGGTCGGTCCGGAGACGACGGCGGAGTGCAGGAAGTTGCGCTGCCCGAAGCGGCAGGCGCTGCCGCCCAGGCACTCCCGGTAGAGCTGGATGTGCGCGCCCATCTGGTTGAGCGCGGAGGTGAAGCCGAGCCGGGACTCGTAGACCGTCTCGTGCACGATCGACAGGCCCGACGCCTGGGTCAGCGCGACGACCAGCGGCTGCTGCCAGTCGGTCTGGAAACCGGGGTGGACGTCGGTCTCCAGGGCGATGGCGTTGAGCAGGCCGCCCGGGTGCCAGAAGCGGATGCCCTCGTCCTCGATCTCGAAGGCGCCGCCGACCTTGCGGAAGGTGTTGAGGAAGGTCATCATCGACCGCTGCTGCGCGCCGCGGACGTAGATGTTGCCCTCGGTGGCCAGCGCCGCGGACGCCCAGGAGGCGGCCTCCAGGCGGTCCGGGAGGGCGCGGTGGGTGTACCCGCCGAGCTTGTCGACACCGGTGATCCGGATCGTCCGGTCGGTGTCCATGGAGATGATCGCGCCCATCTTCTGCAGCACGCAGATGAGGTCCTCGATCTCCGGTTCCACGGCAGCGTTCGACAGCTCGGTGACGCCCTCGGCCAGGACGGCCGTCAGCAGCACCTGCTCGGTCGAGCCGACCGACGGGTACGGCAGCCGGATCTTGGTGCCGCGCAGCCGCTGCGGGGCCTCCAGGTACTGCCCGTCGGCGCGCTTCTCGATCGTCGCGCCGAACTGGCGCAGCACGTCGAAGTGGAAGTCGACCGGCCGGCCGCCGATGTCGCAGCCGCCCAGGCCGGGGATGAAGGCATGGCCCAGACGGTGCAGCAGCGGGCCGCAGAACAGGATCGGGATGCGCGAGGAGCCCGCGTGCGCATCGATGTCCGCGACGTTGGCGCTCTCCACGTGGGACGGATCGAGGACCAGCTCGCCCGGCTCGTCGCCGGGGCGGACCGTGACGCCGTGCAGCTGCAGCAGTCCGCGCACCACACGTACGTCGCGAATATCGGGCACGTTGCGCAGCCGGCTGGGGCCGCTGCCGAGGAGGGCGGCGACCATGGCCTTGGGCACAAGGTTCTTCGCGCCGCGAACCCGGATCTCGCCCTCGAGCGGGGTGCCGCCGTGGACAAGCAGTACGTCGTCAGTAGAGACGGTCATGGATCTCGCGTTCCTGGAGACGGGCAGGGGCCAAGCTGAAATGGTAAGGGCGGGCGGGGGTGAGTCCGTAGGCCTGTGCAGTCTCTGAGCATGTAATGGCTTTGTCACAACACGCTCCGCTACGATCCGCCTTTGATCTGTAATCGACCTTTGCGGAAATTGCCAGGGATGTCGTGAATGGCCGATCCGGTGCCGGGGGTGTGCGCCGGTGCTGCCGCCGTACGCCCTGCCCTGCTTTCGCCCGGGTCCGGGCGTTGACTCCCCGCTCCGGGCAGAAGTGCGGGATCATGTGGCCATGACCGAGGTGTCCTCGCTCACAGGGCGGCTTCTTGTCGCGACGCCCGCGCTCGCCGATCCGAACTTCGACCGCGCGGTGGTGCTCCTCCTCGACCACGACGAGGAGGGCTCCCTCGGCGTGGTCCTCAACCGCCCCACGCCGGTCGGTGTCGCGGACATCCTCGCGCCCTGGGCGGCGCTGGCCGGTGAGCCGGGCGTGGTCTTCCAGGGCGGTCCGGTGTCACTGGACTCGGCGCTCGGGGTGGCCGTGGTGCCCGGCGGGCTGTCCGGTGAGGGCGGCATCCCGTCGGTGGACAGCGGCGCCCGGGCGGGCGGCGACGGCGCGGAGACGGCCGGGGTGCCGGCCGCGGACCGGACGGGCGTGCGGTCGGGTGACGAGCCGCTGGGCTGGCGCAGGGTGCACGGCGCGATCGGACTGGTCGATCTGGAGGCCCCTCCCGAACTCCTCGCGGCGGTCCTCGGCAGCCTGCGGATCTTCGCCGGGTACGCGGGCTGGGGTCCGGGCCAGCTGGAGGACGAACTGGTCGAGGGCGCCTGGTACGTCGTCGAGTCCGAGCCCGGTGATGTCTCCTCGCCCGACCCCGAGCAGCTGTGGCGCGCGGTACTGCGCAGGCAGCGCAACGAGCTGGCGATGGTGGCCACGTATCCGGACGATCCCTCGCTGAACTGACCGCCGTCGAGCCGGTCGTCAGCGAACTGACCCTCACTGGACCGGCCCTGGCCGGGCCGGCGGGTGGCGGGCGCGTCGCGGGCCGAATTTTGTTGACGACTTGATTATTGTGACGGCCTCGTCATGGGGAAGTGTCAGACCCCGTCGCTATGGTTCGAGACGACAGGGGACGGTGCGTGGCCGCGTCGGCGGGGCCGCGCTGGACAAGCGGGGGAGAGCGCCATGCACAGGCCGAGCCTGCCCGAGGACCTGGATCATCCGGAGCACTTGTGGGCGCGCGCCGCGACGCTGGCGGTGGTGGCGGCCGCCATGGACGACTGGGACGAATTCTCCTGGAGCGACCAGGGATTGCAGTGCTGGAACGACGGCGGAAGCTACTGGTGGCGGCTGAAGCTGTACGAGGACGGCCGCGCCCTGCTCTGCGGCCAGGACTCCGACGGCAGTCACACCCACAGCGGCGGCCGCCCCATCGACTTCCTGGCCGGCGGCCCCGCATGGCTCCCCTGGAACCAGTTGCGCGAGGACGCCGAGGGCAACCTCTTCGGGTTCGTCTACTGGTGGCAGGACGGCGCCTGGGCCCGCGCACCGTACCCCGAGAAGATGCCGGACGACGGCCTGGAGACGGCCATGAGCTGGGTCGCGCCCGGTGACGACGCGGTCAGGGGGATCGCCGAGGGCCTGGTGGCCCGCACGGAGACCGAGGTCGACGCCACGGCGGCGGTCCGCGCCTTCCTCGCCGCCGCCGGGGCCCGCAGGGTCGGCGCCCAGGACATCACCACACTCCTGGACGCGGTCTGCGGCCAGGACTGCTGGTACGAGGTCCGCCCGGACGCCGCCCTGGCCTTCGCCGCGCAACTGGGCCTGACGGCCGGGTCCCGGGGCGGGGTGGCGGTGGCTCCGTAGCGGGGGTACGGCCGGCGGCGGTCCTGCGCTCCACCCGGTGGCGGGCCGACGCTCCCGGGCGGTGCCGGGCGTGAGTACCCTTGGCTGTTATGAGCACTCTTGAGCCCGAGCGCGGGGCAGGTACGGGGACCCTCGTAGAGCCGACACCCCAGGTGTCGCACGGCGACGGTGACCACGAGCGCTTCGCCCACTATGTCCAGAAGGACAAGATCATGGCGAGCGCGCTCGACGGCACCCCCGTCGTGGCGCTGTGCGGCAAGGTCTGGGTCCCGGGTCGCGACCCGAAGAAGTACCCGGTCTGCCCCATGTGCAAGGAGATCTTCGAGTCCATGGGCGCCGGCGGCGACAAGGACAAGGGCGGCAAGGACGGCGGCAAGAAGTAGCAGCCGCGGTCCGTGGGCGCCTCACCGTGCGTGGGGTGCCTCGCCGTCGATGGCGCGCCGCACCGTTCGCGGGGCGCCCCGCCGTCCAGGGCGCGCCCCGTCCCCGCCAGGCGCCCTGCCGCCGGTCACGTCCCCGCCCCGGCACGGCCGGTCTTCGGCACCATCACGCCGAACCGCCCCCGCCGGGGCGGAATGATGGCAGCATCGGCCGCGGGGGCCGCCCCGCGCCGGGCATTGCCTCCTCGTACGCGTACAGGTCCTCCTCGTACGCGTACAGGTGCGTACGCATACCGGCCGGTTCGGTCCCGGGCCGGGCGGCGCGGTGAAGGACGGACGACGCGGTGAAGGACGGACGGCATGCCCGATACGGACACCACCCCCACGGCACCGGGCGGCGGACTCGTCCCGGCGCCGCTGAGCATCGACGGGCCTTACCGCTGCGCCGTGCACCTGGGCAAGGGCACCGCGCTGGCCGCCGGGACCGGCACCGAGGACACCGCGCGCTGGCTGCGCGCCACGCTCGGTGCGGCCTTCGGCCTGCCGCTGCCGCCCGGTCCCGCCGACGCCGTCAACACCCTCGCGCTCACCCTCGACCCGGCCCTGCCCGCGGAGGGCTATCGCCTGGAGGCCGCCCCGCGCTGGGGCGTACGGATCACCGGCGGCGGCCCGGCAGGCGTCTTCTGGGGCGCGCAGACGCTGCGTCAGCTCCTCGGCCCGCACGCCTTCCGCCGGGCGCCGCTCACGTCCGGTCGCCCGGCCGTCCTGCCGCAGCAGACCATCGAGGACGGTCCCCGCTTCGCCTGGCGCGGCATGCTGCTCGACGTCGCCCGGCACTTCCTGCCCAAGGACGGGGTGCTGCGCTACCTCGATCTGCTCGCCGCCCACAAGCTCAACGTCCTCCACCTCCACCTCACCGATGACCAGGGCTGGCGGATCGAGATCAACCGCTTTCCGGAACTGACCGGGACCGGCGGCTGGCGGGAGCGGACCAAAATCGGCCACCGGGCCTCCCCCCTCTGGGACGAGCGCCCGCACGGCGGCTACTACACGCAGGACGACATCCGCGAGATCGTCGCCTACGCCGCCCAGCGGCATATCACCGTCGTCCCCGAGATCGACATCCCGGGGCATTCGCAGGCCGCCATCGCCGCGTACCCGGACCTCGGCAACACCGACGTCATCGACACCACCTCCCTGAAGGTCTGGGACACCTGGGGCGTCAACCCCAACGTACTGGCGCCCACCGACAGCACCCTGCGGTTCTACGAGCAGGTGCTCGACGAGGTCCTGGCGCTCTTCCCCTCGCGGTTCGTGCACCTCGGGGGCGACGAATGCCCCAAGGACCAGTGGAAGGCGTCCGCCACCGCCCAGGCACGGATCGCCGAGCTGTCACTGGCCGGTGAGGACGAGTTGCAGAGCTGGTTCATCCGGCACTTCGACCGCTGGCTCGCAGCCCGCGGCCGGCGGCTGATCGGCTGGGACGAGATCCTGGAAGGCGGACTGGCCGAGGGGGCCGCGGTCTCCTCCTGGCGCGGCTGCGCGGGAGGCGTTGCCGCCGCGAAATCCGGCCATGACGTCGTGATGTGCCCCGAGCAGCAGGTGTACTTGGACCACCGTCAGCACCCCTCCCCGGACGAGCCGGTGCCGATCGGTTTCGTACGGACCCTGGAGGACGTCTACCGCTTCGAGCCGGTGCCGCCGGAGCTGACGGCCGACCAGGCGGCGCACGTCCTCGGCACCCAGGCCAACGCCTGGACCGAGGTCATGGACAGTCAGCAGCGCCTCGACTACCAGGTGTTTCCCCGGCTGGCCGCCTTCGCCGAGGTCGCCTGGTCGCGGCTGCCCGCACCGGCCGACCGCGACTACCAGGACTTCACCCGGCGGATGACTGTCCACTACGCCCGCCTCGACGCCCTCGGCGTCGGCTACCGCCCGCCCGGCGGCCCCCACCCCTGGCAGAAACGGCCCGGCGTGCTCGGACGCCCGATCGACGGGGCGCCCCCAAACGTGTGAGCCCCCGTGCAAGGAGGGCGCCCGTACGGCCGGACCCTGGGACGGTGGTCCGGTACCGCGTCACCCCGCACCACGGCACTTTCGTGGCCGGGTATCGCCGTACCGGGCACTGCTGTACCGGCATCGCCGTAGCGGCGGTGTGCGCCCGGCCGGACGCCTCCGCCGATGCGCCACACCGCAGTTCCCGCACGGCCGGCGGCGGACGAAACCGGACCAGCACCTTGTTCGGGGACGGATCGCCGGTTCGCGGACCCTCGCGCCGGGGGCCCGGGAAGATGTGCCAGAGTTGCCACGTCCGGGCCGTGAGCACGTACCGTACGGCGGAGCGGAACTGCCGGGACACCGGGGAAGGGGCAGCTGGCTTGACCACGCACGCACCGCACGCGTCGCACACGGTGACGTTGCCGGCCTCGCTCGACGAGGCGGTGGCGGCGCTGACGGCCATGCCTGCCGCCGTGCCCGTCGCGGGCGGCACCGACCTCATGGCGGCGGTCAACGCCGGACTCCTCAGACCCGCAGCCCTGGTGGGCCTCGGCCGGATCAGCGAGATGCGCGGCTGGCAGTACCTGGACGGCCATGCGCTGCTCGGTGCCGGCCTCACCCTCGCCCGTATGGGACGCCCCGACTTCGCCGCCCTGATCCCGGGCCTCGCCGCCGCCGCCCGCGCGGCCGGCCCGCCGCAGGTCCGCAACGCCGGCACCCTCGGCGGCAACATCGTGACCTCCGCGCCCACGGGCGACACCCTCCCGGTGCTCGCCGCCCTCGAAGCCACGGTGATCATCGCCGGGCCCGGGGGCAGCCGCCGCGAGATCCCGGTCAGCCACCTCCTGGCCGGCCGGGAGATGCTGGGCCCCGGCGAGCTCGTCGGCTTCGTGCGGGTGCCGCTGCTGCACGCCCCGCAGACCTTCCTCAAGGCCACCGGCCGCACCGGCCCCGGCCGGGCCACCGCCTCGGTCTCGCTCGTCCTGGACCCGGCCCGGCGCGGGGTGCGCTGCGCGGTGGGCGCGGTCGCCGCGATGCCGCTGCGCCCCCTGGAGGCCGAGCAGTGGGTGGCCTCGCTCATCGACTGGGACGGCGAACGCGGCCTGGTGCCCGAGGCGCTGACGGCCTTCGGTGACTATGTCGCCGCCGCCTGCATCCCGGACCCGGCGCCGCCCGAGGACGGTTCACAGCCGGCCGCCCTGCCGCCGGCCGCACTCCATCTGCGCCGTACGGTGGCAGCCCTGGCCCGCCGCGCACTGGGGAGGGCGCTCTCATGAGCGAGCGCAGCGTGGCGGTCCCCCCGGCCGGAGACCGGGAGATCATCATCGAAAGGTGCGCGCCTCGCGAAGGCGGGGCCGAGCGAAGTGAGGGCTCGGCATGAGCGACGCCGACAACCGCCATCCGTACCAGCCGCACCCCGAACACGGCTGGCAGCCGCTGCCGCAGGGCGGCGAGTACGAGTCGGAGGCGACGGCTTTCGTACAGCTCCCGGAGGGCTTCACCAGCGGGGTCTACGGCGGCGGATCGCCCCGGTACGGCACCCCGGGCCCCGAACCGCTCGCCGCACCCGGTCACGGCTACACCCCGCCGGCCTCCTTCACCCCGCACGAGCCCACGCCGCCGGCCGCGGGCACCGATCCGTCGGCCACCGGCCAGTGGACGATGCCCTTCGCGGACCCCTCGGCCGGCTACGCCGACCCGTCCGCCGGGTACCCGGCCCAGGCGGAGTACGCGGCCCACCACGGCGCCGCCGAGGGCTACCACGGCGACGCCCCCGAGGCGGCCCGGCCGTGGCACGGTGACCCCGTGGACTGGCCCGTCGCGGGCAGCCCGGAGGCGGGTAACCCCGGCACCTGGTCGGTCCCCGCTGCGGCGGACGACGGCCTGGAGGAATCCGGCGAATACCTGGTCGGCGACGACGGACTGACGGGGCATCCGGCCCCTGCCGACGGCCATCCGGGACACCACGGCCAGCCCGGTCACTCCGGTCAGCCCGGTCATCCGGGCCACCCCGCCCATACGGGTCATCACGGACACCCCGGTCCCGCGGGGACCGGTGACGCCACCGGTTACCAGGGGGGCGGGTACCCGGGCGCCGGTGCGTACGACGGCGCCGGGAACCCGGGGGACGCCGGTGAGGCCGCCGGTACCGGGCACTGGAACTTCACCACCGGGCTGACCGCCACCGGCGGGGCCGAAACGCACACCGCGCCGCCGCACGACGCCTCACACGGTGGCGCGGCGCCCGCTCACTTCGGCGGCGCCGCGGACGACCCGTACGCCCACGAACACGGCCTCCCGGGCCGCGGCGCCGAGCCGGCGGCCGAACGGCCGGGCGGCACCGGCCCGTCGGGCGGCGACCCGTACGGGACGGGCGCGGGCGTCCCGCACGGGGCGGTAGGCGGGGCGACCGGGCACTGGTCGCTGCCGGCCGACGCGCTGGCCCAGTGGCCGCCCGCCGGGGACACGGCGCAGCCGTCGCACGACGGGGGGCGGCACCAGGAGCCGGCGGACCGGCCCGACGGGGCGGCGGACGCGCCCGGTGGCGCGGACGACTGGACGGTCCCGGCGGCGGCAGACGAACAGCCCGAGGATTCCGGCGAGTTCGCGAGCACCGACGCGGACGGGCACGTGACGCCCGCCGCCCCGGGTGCCGACGGACGTGCGGACGCCGTGCCGCAGCACGGCGAGCACACCGGACGCACGGACGTCGGCGGTCTCACGGACCTCGACGGTCTGGCGGACCCGCGAGGCGCCGGCCACGGCGGCGAGAGCTCAGGGACGGACGCCCACGCCGGGACGGACGGACACGTCGGGACGGACGCCCACGCCGGGACGGACGCCCACGCCGGGGCGGACGGACGCGTCGGGGCGGACGCCCATGCCGGGGCGCACGAGACCCCCGGAGCGGACGAGCACGCCGAGGCCGCCGATAACCCTGCCGATATCCCTGCCGAGAACCCCGGCGAGGACCGCAGCGGCACCGCCGAAGCCACCGATGGCGGTAGCGAGGGCGATACCGGTAGCGGTAGCGACAGTGGCAGCGATGACGAGAGCGGGATTTTGGCCGGTGACGCCGAGGGCCCGTTCGGCGCCGAGGTGGCGGGCGAGGCCGGCGTGGCGGGCGCACCCGAGGCCGAAGCCTTCGACGAACACCCCGCCGCCTCCTACGTCCTGCGGGTGAACGGCATCGACCGCCCGGTCACCGACGCCTGGATCGGCGAGTCGCTGCTCTACGTGCTGCGCGAGCGGCTGGGCCTGGCCGGTGCCAAGGACGGCTGCTCGCAGGGCGAGTGCGGGGCCTGCTCCGTCCAGGTCGACGGGCGGCTGGTGGCGTCCTGCCTGGTGCCCGCGGCCACCACGGCGGGCAGCGAGGTCCGTACGGTCGAAGGGCTCGCGGAGAACGGTGAGCCCTCCGACGTGCAGCGCGCGCTGACCGCCTCCGGTGCGGTGCAGTGCGGCTTCTGCGTACCGGGGATGGCGATGACCGTCCACGACCTCCTGGAGGGCAACCACGCCCCCAGCGAGCTGGAGACCCGTAAGGCGCTGTGCGGCAACCTCTGCCGCTGCTCGGGCTACCGGGGGGTGCTGGACGCCGTCGACCAGGTCGTCAAGGCCCGTGCCGAGTCGGCGGAGGCCGCCTACGGCCCGGCGGACGACGACGCGGACGGGGCGCCGCCGGCGGACACCGCCCGCATCCCCCACCAGGCAGGCCCCGCAGACCCCATGGGCCAGGCCCCGCACGACCAGGATCCGCACACGGGAGGCTCCGCATGAACGAGCGCGGCATGAGGGTCCCCCGGTCCGGCGGCCGGGGCACAGACATCGAGACCTGCACGCCGAGCGAGTGCGAGGCCGGGCGAAGCGAGGTGGCGGCATGAGTGGCACGTCCGACGGCGCGGGCACCGTCACCGCGACCACCCCCGCGGCGGGCGTCCCGGTCCCCCCCGAGGAGCCGCTGCGCGGCCTGGGCGTGTCCCTGCCGCCCGCCGACGCACCGGCCAAGGCCGAGGGCACCTTCCCGTACGCCGCCGACCTGTGGGCCGAGGGGCTGCTGTGGGCCGCGGTGCTGCGCTCGCCGCACCCGCGGGCACGCATCCTGTCGATCGACACCCGGCATGCCGCGGAGATGCCCGGCGTGCGCGTCGTCGTCACGCACGAGGACGTCCCCGGCGACGCGGGGCACGGCCGGGGCACGGCCGACCGCCCGGTCTTCGCCAAGGACGAGGTCCGCCACCACGGTGAGCCGATCGCCGCGGTGGCCGCCGAGCACCCCGACACGGCGCGCCTGGCCGCCGCCGCCATCGCCGTCGAGTACGAGATCCAGGACGCGGTCACCGACCCCCAACTGGCCTTTGAGGCCGAGCCGTTGCACCCGGACGGCAACCTCGTCCGGCACATCCCGCTCCGCTTCGGCGACCCCGATGTGGTGGGCGAGGTGATGGTCGAGGGGCTCTACCGGATCGGCCGCCAGGACCCGGCGCCCATCGGGGCCGAGGCCGGGCTCGCGGTGCCGCGCCCCGACGGCGGCGTGGAGATCTACACCGCCTCCACGGACCCGCACACCGACCGCGATCTCGCCGCCGCCTCCTTCGGTCTGGAACCGGACCAGGTCAAGGTCGTGGTGACCGGTGTGCCCGGCGCCACCGCCGACCGCGAGGACCCCGGCATCCAACTGCCGCTCGGCCTGCTGGCGCTGCGGACGGGCTGCCCCGTCAAGCTCGCCGCCACCCGCGAGGAGTCCTTCCTCTCGCACGCCCACCGCCACCCCACGCTGCTGCGCTACCGCCACCATGCGGACGCCGACGGCACGCTGGTCAAGGTGGAGGCCCAGATCCTGATGGACGCCGGTGCCTACGCGGACACCTCCGCCGACGCGCTGGCCGCCGCGGTCTCCTTCTCCTGCGGCCCGTACGTCGTCCCGCACGCCGTGGTCGACGGCTGGGCGGTACGCACCAACAACCCGCCGTCCGGCCATATGCGCGGCGAGGGCGCGCTGCAGGTCTGCGCCGCCTACGAGGGCCAGATGGACAAGCTGGCCGCCCGGCTGGGGCTGGAGCCCGACGAGATCCGGCTGCGCAACGTCATGGCCACCGGTGACCTGCTGCCCACGGGGCAGACGGTGACCTGCCCGGCCCCGGTCGCCGAACTCCTGCACGCCGTCAAGGAAGCGCCGCTTCCCGAGCTGCCCAAGGACGCGCCCGAAGCGGAGTGGCTGCTGCCGGGCGGTCCCGAGGGGGCGGGCGAACCGGGCGCGGTGCGCCGCGGTGTCGGCTACGCGCTGGGCATGGTGCACATGCTCGGCGCCGAGGGCACCGACGAGGTCTCCACCGCCACCGTCAAGGTCAGCGGCTCGGTGGCCCACGTCATCTGCGCCGCGGTCGAGACCGGATCGGGGTTCTCCACCCTGGCGCGGCAGATCGTGCAGGAAACGCTCGGCGTCGACGAGGTGCATGTCGCCGGCGTCGACACCGACCAGCCGCCGGCCGGCGCGGCCTGTCACGGGCGGCACACCTGGGTCTCCGGCGGCGCCGTCGAGCGCGCCGCCAAGATGGTCCGTACGCAGCTGCTGCAGCCGCTGGCCCACAAGTTCGGGATGTCCACCGAGCTGCTGCAGATCAACGACGGCAAGATCACCTCCTACGACGGGGTGCTCAGCACCACCGTCGCCGAGGCACTGGACGGCAAGGAACTGTGGGCCACCGCCCAGTGCCGCCCGCATCCGACCGAGCCGCTGGACGAGAACGGCCAGGGCGACGCGTTCGTCGGTCTCGCCTTCTGTGCGATCCGCTGTGTCGCCGATGTCGACATCGAGCTCGGCACCATCCGGGTCGTGGAGATGACCGTCGCCCAGGACGTGGGCCGGGTGCTCAACCCCCGCCAGCTGCGGTCCCGTATCGAGGCCGGGGTCACCCAGGGGCTCGGTGCCGCCCTGATGGAGAACCTGCGCACCACCCGCGGTCAGGTCCGCCACCCCGACCTGACCGGCTACGCGCTGCCGACCGCCCTGGACGCCCCGGACATCCGCATCGTCAAGCTCGTCGAGGAACGCGACGTGATCGCCCCCTTCGGCGCCAAGCCCGCCAGCGCGGTCCCGGTCGTCACCGCACCGGCCGCCGTGGCCTCCGCGGTCCGCGCCGCCACCGGCCGCCCCATCGGCCGCCTCCCGATCCGCCCCCAGGCGGCGGTGGCCCAGGTGGTGCAGCAGCAGGGGGCTTGAGGCGGGGTCCGCGGCCCCGGCTTCCCCTTGGGGAGGCCGGCCCCGCTCTCGCTCCTGGCCGAGCCCGCGGAGGCACGCCCAGGGCGCCAAGGGGCCTCGTAACCGCCCTGTGGCATGAGGGTGGTTGGCCAGGACCGGACCCTGGGAATCACCGGTGAGAGGCGGCGTCCCCCTGGTATGTTGCGCCGATGCCCGCGACCAAGAAGTTCCAAGTCACCTTTGACTGCGCAGAACCTGAGCGCCTCGCTCGTTTCTGGTGCGAGGTGTTGGGCTACGTCGTACCGCCGCCCCCGGAGGGGTTTGCCACGTGGGACGATTTCCGGCGCTCGCAGCCACCCGAGCAGAGGGATTCCTGGTTCGCCTGCAGTGATCCCTCAGGAGTGGGCCCGCGACTGTACTTCCAGCGGGTCCCTGAAGGAAAGGCCGCCAAGAACCGGCTGCATCTCGACGTGCGGGTCGGCACCGGACTCGTGGGTGAAGAACGCCTCGCCGCACTCGAGGCCGAATGCGCACGACTGATCCCGCTCGGCGCGGTACACGTGCAAACGCTGTATGACGGCGAGGATTCGTGCATCCCGATGCTGGACATCGAGGGCAACGAGTTCTGCATCGACTGAGCATGCTCCGAGCCGGAGAGGCAGGGGCTTGGGGGCAAGGAGCGCGAGAGGCGTCAGACCGTCGGTGTGGCCATGCTTCGGACGCCCGCGTACGGCGATGAACGAGACGGAAACTGAGACGGCGATGCCTCACTGCGGGTGGTGCTCACAGGCGGAGGCGTTGCCGTGTGATGGTCAGGCGGAGTCGGGCTGCTCGATCGGCCGCCGCCACCACTCCGTGGATTTGAAGCAGCCCATCAGCCAGTGTGCTTCCGCGATGTCGAGGATGACTTGGCCGACTGACGGGATCGGCCAAAAGCGGAGCATCTCCTCCTGGATGGGCACTGGCTCCCAGTCAAGATCGTGGTGGAGCAGGACCGCGTAAGGCTGGCCGCGGCGCTGCCAGAACACCATGGGTTCATAGACCTCGTTCTCGAAGGGTTTGACGATGTCGTCCGGGGCGAATTCGACATCGGCCATGTCTGCCCACCTTCCGACTCCCTCGCGTTCCCGAGCCAGGTAGTGCCGCATGCCTTGCACGAACGTGCTGAGGCTCGCGTCGTTCAGTACTGACTCCCGGGACACGACGATGGACTTCGCCGTTTTGCGTAGCGCCCTGGCTCGACGAAGTTGACGGGTCGCATTGGCCCAGAAGAGGCCGCCCCTCTCGGCATCGTGGACTACGCACAGCACGGGCAGGGTGCCATCGCGCCAGTTGTCTCCGTGATCGCCGACTGGGACGCGGTGCCCGCGTCTGGTCCGGGTCGAAACCCCGCCCTTCACTTGCACGGCTACGGAATCCTCTGTCCGCTGCCCGTTCTGGACGAAGGTGACGTGCAGATCCTCGCCGTGGTCGTTACCACCATCGATCTCCTGCACGATGTGGCCGTGCCGCTCCAGCAGAGCACGCAGCTCATTCACCGCCATGCGTCCAATACGACGGCTCTCGGGCACCCTCGGCATCGATCCCCCTCAAGTTGTATGGGGGTCAGGTTACGGCCGGCTACTGACACGCAGACCGCCTTTGGAGGCCGTGGAGTGCACCGGTGGCCACTCACCGATGCGTCCACCAGTAGACCGCGAGTAGCCCAGCGCCACTACAAGTGTCCTTCACCACTGTCCGGACTAGCTCATCAACTGCGCTCTCCCCTAGCAATCGCCGGAGGGGCAGGGGTCCGTGGCGGCACCGTCTCCTGTGGCGGAGCTGTGTGCGAGCACGCTCGCACGATGTTCCTACCAGGGATCAAATATCTATCGGTGTGTCGAGCGTAATTTCTGCTCCCTCGTGTCCGGGCGAGTGATGTTGATGTGCCTGGACAGCCGAAAGGGCGGCACCTCGCCGAGGTGCCGCCCTTTCGTTTTTCCTGGGCAGGCAAGAGAGGCCGTGGCGGGATTCGAACCCACGTCACTCGCTTTGCAGGCGAGCCCCTGAACCACTCGGGCACACGGCCGGGTTGGTGTGCTGAACCTGACTGTATGCCGCGTGGTGGGGTGTTCGGCAAGAGTGCGGAGCGAAGTGGCGTGAAGCTGCAATACGGGGCAACGCGGGGCAACGTGCCGTTCATGAAGGGGGCTCCGGTGGGGTGGCCGCTCAGGCCGCGTGCAGGAACTCCTCCACGGCCGGCCCGAACAGCTCCGGGGCGTCGACCCACGGGTAGTGGCCCACCCCGTGCAGCGGCCGGACCCGTGCGTCGGGGAACGACTCGGCCACCAGCTCGCCGGCGCGCATGCCCGTCACCCCGTCGCGGTCACCGGTCACCACCAGCACGGGGCAGCTCACCTCACTCAGCCCGGACGCCAGCGCCTCTCGCAGTTGTTCGTCCACGCCCTGCCAGAAGCCGGCCCGCGGTACCGGCCCCAACTGCTCGCCCTCCGTGGAGGCATGGGCCCGCTGCGGCTCCTCCCAGCGGCCGTAGCCGAGCGGCGCGGCGGCGAACAGCAGGGCCCGCACCTCGTCCATATCGGATGTCTCGGCCAGTTGCCGCACCGCCGCCGAGGCCTCCGGCCACCACTGCTCGTGCTCGCGTGCGGCGAAGATCTCCCGTGCGTCGTCCGGGAGTTCGCCCTGCAGCCGGGAACCGGGGCAGACCAGGACCAGCCGGGTCAGCCGCTGCGGGTGCCTCGCCGCGTACGCCTGGGCGACCGCGGCCCCCGCGTCGTGCGCGAGCAGGGCGAACCGCTCCAGGCCCAGGTGCGCACGCAGCGCCTCGACATCCTCGGCGAGCTGCGGGAAGGCGTAACGGGACGGGTCGGCGGCGGCCGGGGAGGCGCCGGTGCCGCGGCTGTCCGGAAGGATCAGCTGCCGGTGTGCGCTCATCCCGCCGAGGTCGCCCAGGTACGCGGCATCCCGTCCGGGGCCGCCGGCCAGACACACCAGGGGCGGCAGGGGCGAGTCGGCCGGGCCGAGCACGCGGTAGCGGAGCTCGGCGTCGTCGTACGTGCGGAAGTGCGGCATAAGGACAGCCTGCCCGACGGCGGGCGATGTACGGCTGGTCCGTGTTGTGTGGTGCCGGAGTGCCGGAGTGCCGGAGTGCCGGAGTGCCGGGCTGCGGGCCTGCCGGGCCGCGGGGCCGCCCCGCCCGCCCCCGGCCCCGCGGCGTAGGTCCTTTGGACGACCCGGTTCCCGTCTCCGGACAGGGGCACCGCCGTCGTACGGCCCTTACGCTGGCTCGATGACCGCTGATCGCCCCCGCCGCAGCGCCGACCCGTTCCCCGGCACCGACACCGAACTCGCCCCGCCGGCCAACGAACGGGCCGACGAACGGGCCGACGAACGGGCCGACGACCCGGCCGACGCCCCGCCCGGCACCGGCGGCATCCTCGGCCGGGCCCACCGCGCGCTCACCTTCGGCATCATCTCCGTGGTCTCGGTCGTCGCCTTCGAGGCGATTGCCGTGAACACCGCGATGCCGGTCGCCGCCCGCGCCCTGGACGGGATCGGTCTGTACGCCTTCGCGTTCTCCGCCTACTTCACGGCGAGCCTGTTCGCGATGGCGCTCGCGGGGGAGTGGAGCGACCGGCGCGGGCCGCTGGCGCCGCTGTTCGCCGGGATCGCCGCGTTCGGGGCGGGGCTGCTGGTCGCGGGCGGTGCGCAGAGCATGGGGATGTTCGTCGCGGGCCGCGGGGTGCAGGGCATCGGCGGCGGGATGGTGGTGGTCTCGCTGTATGTGGTCGTGGGCCGCGCCTACCCCGACCGGCTGCGCCCGTCGATCATGGCGGCGTTCTCGGCGGCCTGGGTGGTGCCGGTGATCGTGGGCCCGCTGGTCGCCGGGACCGTCACCGAACAGCTCGGCTGGCGCTGGGTCTTCCTCGCCATCCCGGTACTGATACTGCTGCCGCTCGCGGTGATGCTGCCCGCGCTGCGCAAGCTGCCCCGTACGCCGCCGGGTCCGGGCGGCGGCGCCCGCCAGGTGCTGGGCAACCGGCGCTGCCTGCTCGCCCTGGCCGCCGCCGTGGGCGCCTGCCTGCTGCAGTACGCGGGCCAGCACCCGGCCTGGTTCGCGGCGGCGCCCGCGGCCGCCGGACTGGCCCTGCTGGTACCGGGCATCGTCCGGCTGCTGCCGCGCGGCACCTTCCGCGCGGGGCGCGGTCTGCCGAGCGTCGTGCTGATGCGCGGTCTGGCCGCCGGGGCGCTGGTCGGCTCCGAGAGCTTCATCCCGCTGATGCTGGTGACCCAGCGCGGGCTGTCCCCCACCCTCGCCGGTCTCTCCCTCACCGGCGGCGGACTGACCTGGGCGCTGGGCTCGTACGTCCAGAGCCGGCCGCGTCTGGAGCCGTACCGGGAGCGGCTTATGGGCCTGGGCATGGTGCTGCTGGCGGCGGCCATCGTGACGGTGCCGCTGGCGCTGCTCGACTCGGTGCCCGTCGCGATCGTCGCGGTGGCCTGGACGGTCGGCGGGTTCGGGATGGGCCTGAACATCTCCAGCGGCGGCGTCCTGCTGCTGAAGCTCTCCCGTCCCGAGGAGGCGGGCAGCAACTCCGCGTCCCTGCAGATGTCGGACGCGCTGGGGAACGTCACGTTCGTCGGGGTCAGCGGGGTGCTGTTCGCGGCCTTCGGCGGTGGCTCGATCGCGGCGCACGGCCCCGCGGCCGTGGCCGGCGCCGCCTCGGCGAGCCATCCGGCGGCCTTCGCGGCGGTGTTCGCGGCGATGGCGGTGGTGGCTTTGGCCGGCGCGGGGGTCACAAGCCGGTTGCGACCCGAGCGGGCGTGAGGGCGCCGCGCCGGCACCCGCCACACCGTTCCCACCTGCGGATCCACCGTCGTCAGGGGCCGGCCGGCGAATGTGACCTCGGTCCCACCCCAGGGTGAGCCGGTGCCGTAACCCGGGGGCGTGAACCGCTGCACGGGTAGGCTGACGCGGTTGCCGATCGCCGAGTTCAGCCGACGGAGACCGTGACTACCACCACCAGCGCCACCAATAACCATCACCTGTCCCCGGCCTTCCCGGGACGGGCCCCTTGGGGTACCGCGAACAAGCTGCGTGCCTGGCAGCAGGCGGCCATGGACCGCTACATCCAGGCACAGCCCAGAGACTTCCTCGCCGTCGCGACGCCCGGAGCCGGCAAGACGACGTTCGCGCTCACGCTCGCCTCGTGGATGCTGCACCACCACGTCGTGCAGCAGGTGACGGTCGTCGCGCCGACCGAGCACCTGAAGAAGCAGTGGGCCGAGGCGGCGGCCCGGCTGGGGATCAAGCTCGACCCGGAGTACAGCGCGGGGCCGCTGGGCCGCGAGTACCACGGCGTCGCGGTGACCTATGCCGGTGTGGGCGTACGGCCCATGCTGCACCGCAACCGGATCGAGCAGCGCAAGACGCTGGTGATCCTCGACGAGATCCACCACGCCGGTGACTCGAAGTCCTGGGGCGAGGCGTGCCTGGAGGCCTTCGAGCCTGCCACCCGGCGGCTCGCGCTGACCGGTACGCCCTTCCGGTCCGACACCAACCCGATCCCGTTCGTGACGTACGAGGAGGGCAACGACGGCATCCGGCGCTCCTCGGCCGACTACACCTACGGCTACGGCAACGCGCTCGGCGACGGCGTCGTCCGGCCGGTCATCTTCCTCTCGTACAGCGGCAATATGCGCTGGCGGACCAAGGCGGGCGACGAGATCGCGGCCCGGCTCGGCGAGCCGATGACCAAGGACGCGGTCTCGCAGGCCTGGCGTACCGCGCTGGACCCGCGCGGCGAGTGGATGCCGAATGTGCTGCGCGCCGCCGACCAGCGGCTGAGCGAGGTGCGCAAGTCCATCCCGGACGCCGGGGCGCTGGTGATCGCCTCCGACCAGGAGCAGGCGCGGGCGTACGCCAAGCTGATCCGGGAGATCACCGGGGAGGGCGCCACGCTGGTGCTGTCCGACGACTCCGGGGCCTCCCAGCGCATCGACGACTTCGCGCACTCCCAGGACCGCTGGATGGTCGCGGTCCGGATGGTGTCCGAGGGCGTCGACGTGCCGCGGCTGGCGGTCGGGGTGTACGCCACCACCATCTCGACGCCGCTGTTCTTCGCGCAGGCCGTCGGGCGTTTCGTGCGCTCCCGCAAGCGCGGCGAGACCGCCTCGGTCTTCCTGCCCACCGTCCCGATGCTGCTCGGCTTCGCCAACGAGATGGAGGTCGAGCGCGACCACGTCCTGGACAAGCCGAAGAAGGACGGGGAGGAGGACCCGTACGCCGAATCCGAGAAGGAGATGGAGGAGGCGAACAAGGAGCAGGACGAGGACACCGGCGAGCAGGAGCAGTTCTCGTTCGAGGCGCTGGAGTCGGAGGCGGTCTTCGACCGGGTGCTCTACGACGGTGCCGAGTTCGGGATGCAGGCCCATGCGGGCAGCGAGGAGGAGCAGGACTACCTCGGCATCCCCGGGCTGCTGGAGCCGGACCAGGTGCAGATGCTGCTGCAGAAGCGGCAGGCCCGGCAGATCGCGCACAGCAAGAAGCGGCCGGACGCGGAGGCGGACCTGCTGGAGCTGCCGGCCGAGCGGCGGCCCGTGGTCACGCACAAGGAGCTGCTGGAGCTCAGGAAGCAGCTGAACACGCTGGTGGGGGCGTATGTCCACCAGAGCGGGAAGCCGCACGGCGTGATCCACACCGAGCTGCGGCGGGTGTGCGGCGGGCCGCCGAGCGCGGAGGCCACCGCCGGGCAGCTGGGTGAGCGGATCAAGAAGGTACGGGAGTGGGCCACGCGGATGAAGTGAGTCCGCGCGGGGCCTGTGGCGGGGGCGGTGTGCCGGTGTGCGGCGCGCCGCCCCCGCCGTCGTTTCCGGCGCGGCGCGCCGCGGCCGGCGGCGGCCCCGCTCCGTCGCTTCCGCCCGCACCGCCCGGACGGCTCTGTAGCCCTCCCTGAAACACCCCAGGGCGCTCGGACGGACCTACAGGGACATTCCGGGCGGGAAAGCCCGGATTCTGGACGGACTCTTCCGCTTACCGGACCGGCTCGCTACTGTCCCGGTCACGCACACGCCCCGTGGCAGCGCCGCCGCGGAGCGCAGCCGGTGCCATGCGGCCGGCGGCCTCTAGCGCGCGCTGCTCCGGGACTCGCAGCGCGTCGCGTCCGAGGGCCGCCACTCACCCAGGAGGCGTCGTGACCGCAGAGACCTCCCAGACCCTCGACCGAGGGCTGCGCGTCCTCAAACTGCTTGCCGACACCGACCATGGGCTGACCGTCACCGAGCTCTCCCACAAGCTCGGCGTCAACCGCACGGTGGTCTACCGCCTGCTGGCCACGCTGGAGCAGCACGCTCTGGTCCGCCGCGACCTCGGCGGCCGCGCCCGGGTCGGCCTGGGCGTGCTGCGCCTGGGCCGGCAGGTGCATCCGCTGGTCAGGGAGGCGGCGCTGCCCGCGCTGCGGTCGCTCGCCGAGGACGTGGGGGCCACCGCGCACCTCACCCTCGTCGACGGCACGGAAGCGCTGGCCGTCGCCGTGGTGGAGCCGACCTGGACCGATTACCACGTGGCCTACCGGGCGGGCTTCCGTCATCCGCTGGACCGGGGGGCCGCAGGACGGGCGATCCTCAAGGCCCGGCAGGGCCGCCTCCAGGACGCCGGACTCGCCCTGACCCACGGGGAGTTGGAGGCCGGGGCGAGCGGCGCGGCGGCACCGCTGCTCGGGGTGAGCGGCATCGAGGGCAGCGTGGGCGTGGTGCTGCTCTCGGACACCGTGGGCGAGCGGATCGGACCGCGGGTGGTCGACGCGGCCCGGGAGGTGTCGGAGGCGCTGCGCTGAGGCGGACGGGACGGTGAAGACGGGCCCAGGGGACGGCCGAGGCCACAGGGTGTGAAGGGGCGGTGGCCGTGTGGTGAGGCCGCAGCGCCTCACGGCCCTAGTGATGCGGGGGTCAATTAGGCTGGCGGGGTGTCCTCACGCACCCGTGCCCTGGCGCTCTGCTCCGCCCTTGTCCTGGCCCTCGTCCTCACGGCGGTCCTCGCCCCGCTGCCGTTCGCCGTCGCCTATCCCGGCATGACGGCGAACGTCCTCGGCAACGACAAGGGCAAACCGGTGATCACCATCACCGGCGCCGGGACCCGTAAGACGAGCGGACAGCTGCGGATGACCTCGATCGTCGCCACCGGACCGGACGCCTCCGTCCACCTGCCGGACATCATCGAGGGCTGGTTCCGTACGGACGAGGCCGTGATGCCGCGGGAGGCGGTCTACCCGGTGGGCAACAACACCGAGGAGATCGCCGAGCACAACGCCCGGCAGATGGAGCAGTCCCAGGACACCGCCACCAGCGCCGCGCTCGGGCAGCTCGGCAAGTCCGCCAAGGACATCAAGGTCAAGCTGAGCCTCGCGGACGTCGGCGGTCCCAGCGCCGGGCTGATGTTCGCCCTCGGCATCGTCGACAGGCTGGACGGCGACGGCGCGGGCCACGACCTGACCGGCGGGCGCACCATCGCCGGTACGGGGACCATCACCGCCGGCGGGAAGGTCGGCGCGGTGGGCGGGGTCCCGCTGAAGACGCAGGCCGCACACCGCGACGGCGCCTCGGTCTTCCTGGTCCCGCGCAAGGAGTGCGCCGACGCGCAGGCGGAGCTGCCGAAGGGGATGCGGCTGATCCCGGTCACGACGCTCGACGGCGCGGTGGACGCCCTCAAGGCCCTGCGGACCGGCGGCAAGCTGCCCAGCTGCTGAGCGGCCCCTGCCCCCCGGGGGCGTTCCGTACCTCACCCCTCCTTGATGAACCCCTCCCGGATCAGCCAGTCCTTCGCGACCTCGTGCGGGTCCTCGCCGTCCACGTCGACCTTGCGGTTGAGCTCCTGGGCGACCGTGTTGTTGAGGGCCTTGGTGACCGGGGCCAGGACCTTGGCCATCGCCGGGTACTTCTTCAGGGCCTCGGCGTTGATCTCGGGGGCCACGTTGTAGTTGGGGAAGAAGTGCTTGTCGTCGGCGAGGACGTGCAGATGCATCGCCTTGATCCGGCCGTCGGTGGTGAAGACCTCGCCGAACGCGCAGGTGCCCTTCTGCGTCTCGGTGTAGACGACGCCGCCGGTCATCTTGCGGATGTTGGCCGACGGCACGTTCATGCCGTACGCCCGCGCCATGCCCGGCAGGCCGTCGTTGCGGGTGGCGAACTCGTTCTCCACACACATCGTCACGGCGCCGGGATTCTTGTGGGACAGCGCCGCCACCTGCGAGAGGGTGCGCACGCCCAGTTTCTTCCAGTTCGCGGTGTTCAGCGCCAGCGCGTAGGTGTTGTTCAGCGTCGAGGCCGGCAGCCAGACGATGCCGTTCTTCCGGTCCTCGGCGCGGACCGCCTTCCACTGCTGGTAGGGGTTGACGATCGGCTTGGTGTGGCCGAGGTAGGTGATCCAGCCCGTGCCGGTGTACTCGTACGCGGCGTCCGCGGTGCCGGACTTGACGGCCTCCCGGGCGCCGATCGACCCCTGGATGCTGGTCTTGTCGATGACCTTGGCACCGGCCGCCTCGAAGACGATGCCCATCATCTGGCCGAGGATGATCTGCTCGGTGAACTCCTTCGAGGTCACGGTGAGCTGGGCCCCGCTGAGCGGGCGGCCCGGGTAGCCGGCCTTCGGCCCCGGCAGCACGTTGTCGCTCATCGCACTGCCGCTGACCAGGCCGCATGAGCTGAGCACGGTGGCGAGCAGGACGACGAGGAAGCGGGCGCCCCGGCGTCTTCCGGGGCGGCGGGGGGCCTCACGCGGGGGAGTCCTCATTCCGTCGCCTCCAGTCCGCGCGGCCGCAGCAGCAGCTCGGCCAGCGACGCCAGCCATTCGACCAGCAGGGCCAGCGCCACGGTGAGCACCGAGCCGAGGATCAGGACGGGCATGCGCTGGGTGACGATGCCCGCCGAGATCAGGTCACCGAGGCCACCGCCCCCGCCGAAGGTGGCCAGCGTCGCGGTGCCGACGTTCAGCACCAGCGCGGTACGGACGCCGGCCAGGATCAGCGGTACGGCCAGCGGGAGTTCGACCTTGGTGAGCACACCCGTGGGGGACATCCCGATGCCGCGGGCGGCCTCGGTCAGCGTCGGCTCGATGCCGCGAAGCCCGGCGATGGTGTTGGCGAGGACCGGCAGCACGGCGTAGATGACCATGCCGACGATCGCCGAACGGGGCCCGATGCCCAGCCAGATGACCAGCAGGATCAGCAGACCCAGCGCCGGGACGGCCTGCCCGAGGTTGGCGAAGGCCATGGCCAGGGGGGTGGCCCGGCGCAGCTTGGACCGGGTCAGCGCGATGCCCAGGGGGATCGCGATGATCAGTACGAAGAAGGTGGAGATGGCGGTGAGCTGGATGTGCTGCCGCAGCGCCAGCCACACCTTGCCGTTGTCGACCGCCTGGTGGGCGATGGAGTCCAGGCGGGCGCCGCGGAACCACAGCCAGGTGGCGAGCAGCGCGAGGACCAGGAAGGCCGGCATGAAGGTCCACTTCTGCCAGCTGATCCGGCGGCGTCCCTTGGCGGCGGACGGGACCGGCGCCTCACCGGCCGCGCCCTCCCGCTCCCGCATCTCGACGTCGTCCCGCAGCGCGAAGCCCTCGTGGTCGCTCGGGTGCTCACCGTGCCGCGGGCTGCTCCCGTCGCGCGGGCTCATGCCTCCAGGCCTTCCTGTTCCAGCTGCGTCTGGCGGGCGCGCAGCTCCCGGAGCTGGTGCTGGTGCTCCAGGGCCTCCATCCGGTCCGCCTCCAGCAGGTCCTGGACGTTGTTCATCAGCGTCTCCATGTCGACCACGCCGATGTACTCGCCGCGCCGCCCGGTGACCGCGACCCGGCCCGCGCTGTCGGTGAGCACCGCCTCCAGCGCGTCGCGCAGCGTCGCGTCCCGGGTCACGGTGTGCTGTACCGGCGTCCCGGCCCGCGCCAGCGACTCCTTGGCCAGGGCCAGATCGCCGCGGCGCAGCCATTTGTACGGGCGGCGGTTGGGATCCAGCAGCAGCAGTTCGTTGTGGGAGCCGGAGCGGACCTGGTCGAAGATGGACTCCAGCGGGTCATCGGTCCTGGCCGTGGGGAAGTCGACCACGCCCACGTCCCGTACCCGGGTCAGGTTGAGCCGCTTGAGCGCCGCCCCGGCGCCCACGAAGCCGGAGACGAAGTCGTCGGACGGGTTGGTGAGGATGGCCTCGGGGGTGTCGAACTGGGCGATGTGCGAGCGCTCGCGGAGCACCGCGATCCGGTCGCCGATCTTGATGGCCTCGTCGAAGTCGTGGGTGACGAAGCAGATGGTCTTGTGCAGTTCGTGCTGGAGCCGGATCAGCTCGTCCTGGAGGTGGTCGCGGGTGATCGGGTCGACCGCGCCGAACGGCTCGTCCATCAGCAGGACGGGCGGGTCGGCGGCGAGGGCACGGGCCACCCCGACGCGCTGCTGCTGGCCGCCGGAGAGCTGGCGCGGATAGCGGCCGTGGAACTCGCGCGGGTCCAGGCCGACCAGGTCGAGCATCTCCTCGACCCGGTTCTTGGTCTTCGCCTGGGACCAGCCGATCATCTTCGGGACCAGGGCGATGTTCTGGGCGACGGTCATGTGCGGGAAGAGGCCGGACGCCTGGATGGCGTAGCCGATCTTGCGGCGCAGCTTGACCGGGTCCATGTCGGTGACGTCCTCGTCGCCGATCCGGATCCGTCCGGAGCTCGGTTCGATCAGCCTGTTGATCATCTTCAGGCAGGTGGACTTGCCGCAGCCCGAGGGCCCCACGAGGATCACGATCTCGCCGGCCTTGATCTCCATGTTGACGTTGTCCACCGCGGGGACGGGGTTCCCCTGGTAGATCTTCGTCAGGTTCTCCAGCTGGATGCTCGCACCGGAGGCGGCAGCGTTCTCGGGCGTCTCAGGCACGGATCCCCCTGGAGATGGTCAGGCGTCCGATCAGGACGTAGGCGGCGTCGAAGAGAAGGGCGAGGATGGCGATCCCGAGGGTGCCGGAGAGCACCTGGTTGAGGGAGTTGGCGCTGCCCAGCGAGGCGATCCCGCGGAAGATCTCGTTGCCCAGGCCGGGGCCGGAGGCGAACGCGGCGATGGCGGCGATGCCCATCAGCATCTGGGTGGCGACCCGGATGCCGGTGAGGATGGGCGGCCAGGCCAGCGGCAGTTCGACGCGGAAGAGCCGGGCGGTGCGGGACATCCCGATGCCGTTGGCGGCGTCGACCAGGTCCGGATCCACCCCGCGCAGCCCGACGATGGCGTTGCGGACCACCGGGAGCAGCCCGTACAGGGTCAGCGCGATCACCGTCGGGGGAACGCCCAGGCCGACGATCGGGATCAGCAGACCGATCAGGGCCAGGGACGGGATGGTCAGGATGGTGGCGGTCGAGGTGGTGGCGAGGTTGCCCGCCCATTCGCTGCGGTAGGTCACCACGCCGATGAAGACGCCCAGCAGGGTGGCCAGCACCATGCACTGGAAGACGGCGCTGGCGTGCTGATACGTGTCCGTCAGCAGCTGGGCGTGCCGGGTGCCGACGTACTCCCAGAAGCTCACTCGGTCTCCTCGGTCAGTCTGCCGATGCCTGTTTCACCAGCGGGACGATCCGCAACGGAACCGGATTTTCCATGACGATTGCCGTTGATGCCCGCACGATCCCATCAAAGCCCACAACCCGGTCGATCACCCGCTGTAGATCGGCGTTGGACCGTGCGACGAGCCTGCAGAGCATGTCCCCGTGTCCCGTCGTTGTATGCAGCTCCAGCACCTCGGGAACGGTCGTCAAGTGGGCACGTACGTCGTTTCCTTGCCCTTGTTTGATCTCCAGCGTCGCGAATGCGGTCACCGGATATCCGAGGGCGGCCGGGTCCACATCCGGTCCGAAGCCCCGGATCACTCCATTCGACTGAAGCCGGTCGAGCCTGGCCTGGACCGTCCCGCGGGCCACCCCCAGCCGCCGGGACGCCTCCAGCACGCCGATCCGCGGCTCCTCGGCGAGCAGTTCCAGCAGCGCCCCGTCCAAATGATCGATCGCCATCGTTCGCACCGCCCTTGGTGATGGTCATCATGTACAGATAGCCGGGCGACTTCGCCCTTTCGCTATGCATAATGCCCAGAAGATTCGCGAACTATTGCGCACCTTGTGGATCGGGGGGACTCTGCGAACATGGCTGACACCACGATGCACACCCGGACCCAGACCACGGCCCCCGACACGGCACGGCAGGCGGACCCCTTCCCGGTCAAGGGGATGGACGCGGTCGTCTTCGCCGTCGGGAACGCCAAGCAGGCCGCGCACTACTACTCGACCGCCTTCGGGATGCGGCGCGTCGCCTACTTGGGCCCGGAGAACGGCAGCCGCGAGACCGCGAGTTATGTGCTCGAATCCGGCGGCGCCCGGTTCGTGTTCACCTCCGTCATCAAGCCCACGACCGAGTGGGGCCGCTTCCTCGCCGACCATGTCGCGGCGCACGGCGACGGCGTCATCGACCTCGCCATCGAGGTCCCGGACGCCCGCGCCGCCTACGAGCACGCCGTCGCCCAGGGCGCCACCGGCCTGGAGAAGCCCTACGAGCTCCAGGACGAGCACGGCACCGTCGTCCTGGCGGCCATCGCCACCTACGGCAAGACCCGGCACACCCTCGTCGAGCGCTCCGGCTACGACGGCCCCTACCTGCCCGGCTTCGTGGCCGCCGAGCCCCTGGTGGAGACCGGCCCGCGGCGCTTCCAGG
This sequence comes from Streptomyces sp. 2114.4, assembly GCF_900187385.1. Lineage (NCBI taxonomy): Bacteria > Bacillati > Actinomycetota > Actinomycetes > Kitasatosporales > Streptomycetaceae > Streptomyces > Streptomyces sp. 2114.4. The sequence goes on along the minus strand of NZ_FYEY01000001.1, from coordinate 2,890,633 downwards.
CCATCGACCACTGCGTCGGCAACGTCGAACTCGGCAGGATGAACGAGTGGGTGGCCTTCTACAACAAGGTCATGGGCTTCACCAACATGAAGGAGTTCGTGGGCGACGACATCGCCACCGAATACAGCGCGCTGATGTCGAAGGTCGTCGCGGACGGCACGCTCAAGGTCAAGTTCCCGATCAACGAGCCCGCGATCGCGAAGAAGAAGTCGCAGATCGACGAGTACCTGGAGTTCTACGGCGGCCCCGGCGTCCAGCACATCGCGCTGGCCACCAATGACATCGTCGCCAGCGTCCGGGCGATGCGCGCCGCCGGCGTCGAATTCCTCAACACCCCCGACTCCTACTACGACACCCTCGGCGAGTGGGCCGGCGAGACCCGGGTGCCCGTGGAAACGCTCCGTGAGCTGAAGATCCTGGTCGACCGCGACGAGGACGGCTATCTGCTGCAGATCTTCACCAAGCCGGTCCAGGACCGGCCGACGGTGTTCTTCGAAATGATCGAGCGGCACGGCTCCATGGGCTTCGGCAAGGGCAACTTCAAGGCGCTCTTCGAGGCGATCGAGCGGGAGCAGGAGCGGCGCGGCAATCTCTGAGCGGTGCGGCGGGTCGCTTCCCCGGGATCTTTCGTGCAGGGGCCACGAGTGCGAGGCTGGGTCCATGGACCTCATCGCACGTCTGCGCGCCGGGCTCCCGGGGGAAGCAATTCTCACCGACCCCGATGTGACCGGCTCCTACGCCAACGACATGGCGAGCTTCTGCGAGGCCGGGACGCCGGCCGTGGTCGTGCTGCCGCGCACCGTCGAGCAGGTCCAGCACATCATGCGGACGGCCACGGAACTGCGGGTCCCGGTCGTCCCGCAGGGCGCGCGCACGGGTCTGTCGGGCGCCGCCAACGCCTCCGACGGCTGCCTGGTGCTCTCGCTGGTCAAGATGGACCGGATCATCGAGATCAACCCTGTCGACCGGATCGCGGTGGTCGAACCCGGTGTCATCAACGCCGTGCTGTCCCGCGCGGTGAACGAGCACGGCCTCTACTACCCGCCCGATCCCTCCAGTTGGGAGCAGTGCTCGATCGGCGGGAACATCGGCACCGCCTCCGGCGGCCTGTGCTGCGTCAAATACGGGGTCACCGCCGAGTACGTCCTCGGCCTGGACGTCGTCCTCGCGGACGGGCGGCTGCTGACGACCGGCCGGCGCACCGCCAAGGGCGTCGCGGGCTACGACCTCACCCGGCTGTTCGTCGGCTCCGAGGGCAGCCTGGGCATCGTCGTACGCGCCGTGCTCGCCCTCAAGCCGGAGCCGCCCGCGCAGCTGGCGCTGGCCGCCGAGTTCCCCTCCACCGCGGCCGCCTGCGAGGCGGTCTGCGAGATCATGGCCCGCGGCCACGCCCCGTCGCTGCTGGAGCTGATGGACCGTACGAGCATCCGCGCGGTCAACGCCATGGCGCAGATGGGTCTCCCGGACAGCACCGAGGCGCTGCTGCTGGCCGCCTTCGACACCCCCGATCCGGCCGCCGACCTCGCCGCCGTCGGCGCGCTGTGCACCGCCGCCGGCGCCACCGAGGTGGTGCCCGCCGAGACCGCCGCCGAGTCCGACCTGCTGCTGCAGGCCCGCCGGCTGACCCTGACCGCGCTGGAGCGGGTCAAATCCGCCATGATGATCGACGATGTGTGCGTACCGCGCTCCCGGCTCGCCGAACTGCTCGACGGCACCGCCGCCATCGCCGAGAAGTACGACCTGACCATCGGTGTCTGCGCGCACGCGGGGGACGGCAACACCCACCCCACGGTCTGCTTCGACGCCGCGGACCCCGACGAGTCCCGCCGGGCCCGGGAGTCCTTCGACGCCATCATGGCGCTCGGCCTGCAACTGGGCGGCACCATCACCGGGGAGCACGGCGTCGGCGTCCTGAAGAAGGAGTGGCTGGCGCGCGAACTGGGGCCGGTGGGACTGGAGTTGCAGCGTGGCATCAAGGGCGTCTTCGACCCGCTGGGAATCCTCAACCCCGGAAAGCTCTTCTGAAGCACCCGCGCCCCGCCGGCCCGGCCGGGACCCGGAGGTACAGGGCAGGGGAAGGGACGGTTGACTTCACCCATGACGATCAATGATCCGCACAGATCCGGCGAGGGCATGGTCACCTTCCGGGTGACCGGGAAGGGCGTCGACGACCTCACCTACGCCGTCCAGCCGCCGGGTGACTCCGGGGGCGAACAGCAGGTGGTCCGGCCCGCGTTGCCGTGGTTCGTGGTGACCGACGCACGGGGCGTGGGCGCGATGCCGATGCTCACCCTCACCCTCGAAGGGCCGGACGCCTACGCCGAATGCGAGATCCTCACGGACGGCGCACCGGCCGTCCGGGGCAGTGTGCACGGCCCCGCGGCGACTGCCGTGTTCATGGCACGTGCCGCCGCCTCATAGAGTTCCGGCATGGATTACGCACCCCTCGTAGCAGCGGTTTTCTTCCTCATCGGCGTCTCCGGCTTCGCCAGGGCGACTGACCTGCGGGCCAAGCGGCAGGACCTGAGGCTCCAGCGGCTGGAACGCAAGGTGGACCTGCTGCTCGCGCAGGCCCGGATCGTCGAGCCGGAGGACCCCAGGATGGCCGAGCTGGACGCCCTGCTGGCACAGGGGAAGAAGATCCAGGCGATCAAGGTGCACCGCGAGGTGACCGGCTCCGGACTCGCCGAGGCCAAGGAAGCGGTCGAACGCCGGATGCGCTGACGGCCCGTTGGGCAGAGGATGGCCAGAAGGACCCGCCGGGCCCACCCCTCATGTCCACCGGGCCCCCTCATGCCCACGCAGGAAGCGAGAGCCGATGGCAGCGACCGAAGCGAACCGAGCCGCTGATGAGGCGTATGACGTCATCGTGCTGGGGGCGGGGCCGACCGGCGAGAACGTCGCCGACCGGGCGCACGCCGCCGGGCTGAGCGCGGTGGTCGTGGAGAGCGAACTCGTCGGCGGCGAGTGCTCCTACTGGGCGTGTATGCCCAGCAAGGCCCTGCTGCGCCCGGTCACCGCCCGCGCCGAGGCACGCCGGGTCCCCGGCCTCAAGGAGGCCGCGGACGTGCCCCTGGACGTACCGGCGGTGCTCGCCCACCGCGACGAGTTCGTCTCCTACTGGAAGGACGACGGACAGGTCCGCTGGCTGGACTCGTCCGGCATCGACCTGGTGCGCGGCCACGGCCGGCTCGCCGGACCCCGGCGGGTGGTCGTCGACGGCGGACAGGTGCTCACCGCCCGGCACGCGGTCGCGGTGTGCACCGGCAGCCGCGCGGTGCTGCCCCCCGTCCCCGGGCTCGCCGAGGCCCGGCCCTGGACCAGCCGCGAGGCCACCAGCGCCAAGGCCGTACCGGGCCGTCTGGTGGTGGTCGGCGGCGGCGTGGTGGGCGTCGAGATGGCCACCGCCTGGCGGGCCCTGGGCTCCTCCGTGACGCTGCTGGTACGCGGCGACGGGCTGCTGCCCCGTATGGAGCCGTTCGCCGGCCACCTGGTCGCCGAATCGCTCGCCGAGGCCGGGGTCTTCCTGCGGACCGGCGTCGAGGTGCGCGAGGTACGCCGGGAAGCCCCGGGCGGCCCGGTCACCGTCCTGCTGGACTCCGGGGACGAGATCGTCGCCGACGAGCTGCTGATCGCCACCGGCCGGACCCCGCGCACCGAGGACATCGGCCTGGACACGGTCGGCCTGACCCCCGGCTCCTGGCTGGACGTCGACGACAGCCTCCGGGTGACGGGCGTGACCGGCGGCTGGCTCTACGGCGTCGGCGACGTCAACCACCGCGCCCTCCTGACCCACCAGGGCAAATACCAGGCCAGGATCGCCGGTGCCGCCATCTCCGCGCGCGCCCGGGGCGTCCCGATCCTGGAGTCCGACCGCTGGGGCGCGCACGCCGCCACCGCCGACCGTCTCGCCGTCCCGCAGGTCGTCTTCACCGATCCCGAGGCCGCCTCCGTGGGCCTGACCGCCGCCGCGGCGGAGCAGGCCGGCTACCGCACCCGGGTGATCGACCAGGACCTGGCGGCCGTCGCCGGGGCGTCCCTGTACGCGGACGGCTACCGCGGCCGCGCCCGGATGGTCGTCGACCTGGACCGCGAGGTGCTGCTCGGCGCCACCTTCGTCGGCTCCGGGATCGCCGAGCTGCTGCACTCCGCGACGGTCGCGGTGGCCGGCGAGGTCCCCCTCGAACGGCTGTGGCACGCGGTGCCCTCCTACCCGACGATCAGCGAGGTGTGGCTGCGGCTGCTGGAGGCCTACCGCGGCTGAGCACGGCGCCTGCGGCGGGCCGCGGCGGGCGGCGCCGGGCCGCGACGCCGGGCGCCGCCCGCAACCCGGCCCCGGCGCGCCCCCGTTGGTCCACGCGGCAGCGGCCCCGCCACTCGCTACGCCCCGGGCTCGGGCGGCTCCTCCGAGGGCCGGGGGCCGCCCGGCCACTGCTCCTCCGCCGCCTCCGTCGGCGCCATGGCAAGCAGTTCGCTCAGTCCTTCGTCGAGGTCCAGATGCCCCTGCTCGGCCCCCGGCGGCACCACCCGCAACGTGCGCTCCAGCCATGCCGAGACCGCGGGGGCCGGCGTCTCCAGCAGCGCCCGGCCGTCCGGCGAGTCCAGCTCGATACAGACCAGGCTGCGCCCGTCGAGCTTGGTCGGCCACACCCGTACGTCGCCGTCACCGCACGGCCGGAACACGCCCTCGACGAGCAGTTCGCGGGCGAAGGTCCACCGGACCGGGGAGTGGGAACCGATATGAAACGCCACATGGACGGCGTACGGGTCGTCCGTCCGGTACGTCAGCCGGGCCGGCACCGGAATACTCCGCTCCGGTGACAGGACCAGGCCCAGCTCCAGCTCTCGCTCCACCACGGTGTGCATGACGTCCGCCTCTCCTCGCGCCCGCGGGCACCCGGTACCGGGCCCGCACACAGGAGAGAGGCGCCGTGAGCCGGACCATTACACGACTTCGTACAACTTTTTTCCCGCGCCTCTTCCAGGTGGTCGTGGGCGGGCATGGGGATGAGCGCAACCGGGGTCTGATAGATGTGGACGCCGCCTTGCGGCAGACTGCACCCCACACCCACCAGGCCGAGTACAGATACGGGACTTCGGACATGAGCGCCCCTACCTCAGGATCCGCCGGCGGTAGCCCCACGCCAGGCTTCTACCCGGACCCGTCCATCCCCGGCTACATCCGGTACTGGAACGGTGCCGCATGGGTGCCGGGCACCAGCCGGCCCGCCCCCGCCGAGGGCGAGGCGATGCCCGCACCGCCGCCCGGTGTGGCCCCGGCGGCTTCCCCCGCCGTCGAGGAGACCGGACCGGTGTTCTTCGACGAGGAGGGGACGGCCGGCGGCTCCGCGGTGCCGGCCGTACGCCAGAGCGGCGAGGTCGAGGCCCGGCCCGCGGCCGGCTGGGACGGCCCGGCCCGGCTGCACGGCGCCGGCCCCGAACCGGCGGCCTCCTGGCAGGCCGACGCCTCCCGGCAGGGCGGCTACGGCGCCGAGACCGACCGCCGGATCTCCTGGGGCTCACCGGACCAGACGCCCGCCGGTACTCCGTCGGGCGCCGCTCCCTGGGGCGGGGTGCCGCCGCAGCGTGAGCAGGGCGGCGCCCAGGCCCCGGCCGGCGAGGCGCCCGGCGCGTCCTCGCCCGCGCGCACCGAGGGCCCGTCCGACGGGACCGTCGCCATCCGGGCCGTGAACCCGGCCGCCCGCCGCGGCAACACCTCCGGGGACCAGGGCACCACCGCGATCCGTGCGGTACGGCCCGGCGCCGCGCAGCCCGCCAAGGGCGGCGAGACCATGGCGATCCGAGTCGCGGGCGGCGGCCGCACCCCGACCCCGTCCGCCGCGCCCGCTGACGCCTCCCCGCAGTCGCTGCCGTCCGTCGGCAAGGGGCAGCCAAGCCGCCCGGCGCCGCAGCAGCCCCCGAGTCCCGCCGCACAGCACCAGGCCGCCCCGCAGGCCCCGCAGCACCAGGCGCCCCCGAGCCCCGCGCCGCGTCCCGCCGCGCAGAGCCCGGCGCAGCAGACCCCTGGCCCGCAGACCCCTGGCCCGCAGACCCCCGGCCCGCAGGCTTCCGGCCCCTCGGCCGGCTTCCCGGCGCAGGGCGGTGCCGCACCGGCCGGATCCGGCGCGCAGGGCGCCGACGCCGAGGGCGTCGTCCCCTGGAAGCCGCCGGCCGCCGCCGATCCGTTCTCGGCTCTGGCCCAGGCCGCGCAGGGCCACCCGGCCGGACTCGGCCGCAGGCTGGCGGCCCGGCTGATCGACACGCTGGTGCTGGGGGCGCTCACCGCCGCGGTGGCCGTTCCCATGTGGAGCACCGTCACGGACCACATCGACGCCAAGGTCGAGGCGGCCAAGCAGTCCGGCCGCCAGATGACGGTCTATCTGATCGACGGCACCACCATCCCGGTCTTCGCCACGATCCTGGCCGTCCTGCTGCTCGGCGGTGCGCTCTACGAGGTGCTGCCGACCCTCAAGTGGGGCCGCACCCTGGGCAAGAAGCTGTGCGGCGTACGGGTCCTGGACATCGAGAGCCATGACACCCCGGCCCTCGGGGCGGCGCTGCGGCGCTGGTTCGTCTACAGCGTGCTCGGCGTGCTCGTCGTCGGCGTGCTGAACGTCCTGTGGTGCCTGTTCGACCGGCCGTGGCGCCAGTGCTGGCACGACAAGGCCGCGCGGACGTTCGTCGCCTCGGGCTGAGGCTCCTGGGGCCTGTCTTCACCGTGCCGCCCGCCTCGCCGCCCGGTAGCCGTCCCCCGAACGGACTTCGCCGGATGCGGCGGGCGGCGACAAGGGGTCGACTCGGGCCATGAGTACCGACCAGCCCCGGCCCGGTTCCGGTGAGCCGCCGGAGGACGACCCGTTCCTGAAGAAGCCGCAGGAGCCCCCGGCGGGCGGCGCTCCCCGTAACAGCTCGCCCCGCGAGAACGGCGCCCCTCGCAACCACGCTCCGCGCGGCAACGGTACGGGCGGCAACGGTACGGGCGCCGGTGAAGGCGGCGCGCCGCCCCCGGGAGGCCCGCCGCCGGGTGGGACCCCGCCCCCGGGTGGGACTCCGCCGCCGGGAGGTACCCCGCCCCCGGGAGGCCCGCCCCCGGGTGGCACCCTGCCGCCCTACGCGGGCGCCCCGTACGGCAGCGGCCCGTATGCCGGTGACCCCTACGGCGGGCAGCCCGGTCCGGCCGACCCGCTGGCCGGAATGCCGCCGTTGGCGAACCGCGGGCGCCGGCTCGTCGCGCGCATCATCGACGCGATCATCATCGGGGTACCGGTATCCGTGATCATGACGCTGATCGTCGGCGGGGTGGACTACTTCAGCACCGACAGCGTGGAGGCCGGCAGGCAGTCGACGGTATCGGGTGTCACCATGCTGGCGTATCTCATCTACGAAGGGCTGATGCTCTCCAGCCGCGGCCAGACCCTCGGCAAGATGGCGATGAAGATCCGGGTGGCGATGCTCTCGAACGGCTCGATCCCCACCGCGCAGGCGGGCTGGACCCGGGCCGCGGTGTATACGCTGCCGGAGATCGTGCCGTGCTGCGGCTTTATCTTCTGGCTGGTCAACGTCCTGTGGTGTACCTGGGACCAGCCGTATCACCAGTGTCTGCACGACAAGGCGGCGAAAACCGTGGTGGTGTCCACGCAGACACCGACACCGACACAGACACCGATGCCTGGAACCCCCTCGGCGTGAGTGCCCGCTGCGGCGTCAGTGCCCGCTGCGGCGTGAGTGCCCGCTGCGGTGTGTGTGCGCGTCCCGGCGTGAGTGCGCGCCTCAGCGTGAGTGCGCGCCTCGGCGCGGGAGTACCCGCCTCAGCGTGAGTGCTCGCCGATCCGGCTGTCCGTGGCGGCGGCGGCCGGTTCGGCGAAGCGGCCCCAGGGGGCGCGGGGGGACGAAGCCGCCACGGGCGTCAGATGCTCGGGCGGTGTCGGTACGGCCTGGGACGGGGCGGGCGCGGCGGGTGCCTCGTCCCGTACGAGATGCCGGCGGACCACCCGCGGCACCCCGGGCATCGGGACCGTCATGGCGACCAGCAGCCCGAGCCCGAGCCCGGCGATGGCGATGACCGCGACCCCGATCCCGGTCTGCGTCTGCGAGAGCAGCAGCATCGCGAGGGTGGAGAGAAAGACGGTGGCCGAACCGTAGGCGAGCTGTGCGGGGGTCGGACGAGGCATGGCGGAATCCGTCCTCGGAGGGTCGGCAGGGGGTCTCGGTCAAGGGCGCGCCATCAAGCGAGGCTACGGTCCTTACTGCCCGAACGGAACGCCAGGTAAGCGTGACCTAACCCACGGTCCCGGTGCACAGGGGGCGCACAACGCCGGCGCCCGTGTGCATGCCCCGTGCCGTCATGGCTGTTGGGGGCGGGGGCGCATGCCCGTCAGGCATATACACCGGGCCTCTGCCCGGCGAGGGGGGCACCCGGAACGCCGCCGCCACGCGGTGTCCGATAGCCGCAACTCGCGAGCCGAGTAACGTACTTCGCTGACGTGGCCAAGTCAAGATCTGTCTTTTTCCCCGTACTTCCGGTCGAATGCCGTCGAACAGTGACCGGTTCGAAGGGGAGGACAGCGCCAAGTGAGAGACAACAGAACGGTGTTCAGATCGGCCGCCCTGGCCACGGCAATTGCCGCGATCGGGGCGGCCGCTTTGTCTTCGGGGGTGGCCGCGGCCGACGCGCAGGGACCCTCGCCCGTGGCCAGGCGCCATGACCCGGCCCCCGAGCGGGCCGTGGACCACGACCTCAAGGGCCCGTTCAGCGACCGGCAGGCGGCCGAGCGCAAGGAAGCCCTCCAGCAGGTCCTCGCCGGTGACGCCAAGCCGACCGAGCGGGGTGGTTCCGCGGTCGTCAAGCTCGGCAAGAGCAAGTACGTCGAGCTGGCCCGGAAGAAGACCGACAAGATCTTCACGATCCTGGTGGACTTCGGCGACAAGGTCGATGACACCACGATGTACGACCCGGACGGCGACGGCCCCCTGCCGCCGGTGAAGAAGTACGGCGGCGACCCCGGCCCGGCACACAACCGGATAGCCCAGCCGGACCGTGCCAAGGACAACAGCACGGCCTGGCAGAAGGACTTCAACCAGAAGCACTTCCAGGACCTCTACTTCTCCCACGACAAGAAGAAGCAGTCGCTGGCGAAGTACTACGAGAAGCAGTCCTCGGGCCGCTACTCGGTCGACGGCGAGGTCTCCGACTGGGTCAAGGTCGATGCGAACGAGGCCCGTTACGGCTCCAACTACTGTGGCCAGCACAACTGCAACAACGTCTGGGACTTGATCCGCGACGGCGTCAACCAGTGGGCCAAGGACCAGAAGGCCAAGGGCCGTACCGACGCCCAGATCAAGGCCGACCTCGCCAAGTACGACCAGTGGGACCGCTACGACCACGACGGCGACGGCAACTTCAACGAGCCCGACGGCTACATCGACCACTTCCAGATCGTGCACGCCGGCGAGGACGAGTCCGCCGGTGGCGGCGTCCAGAAGACCGACGCTCTCTGGGCACACCGCTGGTACGCCTACGGCACCGACGCGGGCAAGACCGGCCCGGGTGCCAACAAGGCGGGTGGCACCCAGATCGGCGACACCGGGATCTGGGTCGGCGACTACACCATGCAGCCGGAGAACGGCGGACTCGGCGTCTTCGCCCATGAGTACGGTCACGACCTGGGGCTGCCGGACGAGTACGACACCTCCGGCACCGGCGAATCCTCCGTGGACTTCTGGTCGCTGATGTCGGGCGGCTCCTGGCTCGGCACCGGTAAGGACAGCATCGGCAACCTGCCCGGTGACATGAGCGCCTGGGACAAGCTGCAGCTGGGCTGGCTCAACTACGGCAAGGCGAAGGCCGCGGCCAAGTCCTCCTACAAGCTGGGCGTCTCCGAGTACAACACCAAGAACAAGCAGGCAGTGGTCGTCACCCTGCCCGCCAAGCAGGTCAAGACCGAGGTCGTCCAGCCCGCCGAGGGCTCGCACCAGTGGTGGGGCGGCAGGGGCGACGACCTGAAGAACACCCTGACCCGGCAGGTGGACCTCACCGGCAAGTCCAAGGCGTCCCTGGGCCTCAAGGGCTGGTGGGACATCGAGAAGGACTACGACTACCTCTACGCCGAGGTCTCGACCGACGGCGGCAACAACTGGACGGCGCTGGACGGCACCGCGGGCGGCAAGGCCATCCCGCGCGACGGCAGCGACAAGCCCGCCCTGACCGGCACCGTGGCCGCCTACCAGGACCTCGCCTACCCGCTGGACGCCTACGCGGGCAAGAAGATCGCCCTGCGCTTCCGCTACCAGACCGACGGCGGCACCTCCGGTAAGGGCTTCGCGGCCGACACCATCAGCGTGACCGCCGACGGCACGCCGCTGTTCAGTGACAACGCCGAGAGCGGCGACAACGGCTGGACCAGCAAGGGCTTCTCGCGGATCGGGGCCTCGTTCACCAAGTCCTACCCGCAGTACTACATCGCCGAGAACCGCCAGTACGTGTCGTACGACAAGACCCTCAAGGTCGGCCCGTACAACTTCGGCTGGACCACGGCCAAGCCGGACTGGGTGGAGCACTTCCCGTACCAGAACGGCGTGCTGATCTGGCTGTGGGACACCTCGCAGCCGGACAACAACGTCGGCCAGCACCCCGGCTACGGGCAGATCCTGCCGGTCGACGCGCACCCCAAGGCCGAGCACTGGGCCGACGGCAAGCTGATGCGCAACCGCTTCCAGAGCTACGACTCGACCTTCACGCGGTTCCCGACCGACGCGCTGACCCTCCACCGGGACGGCAAGGAGGTCAAGATCACCTCGAAGAAGGGCGTGACGCTCTTCGACGACCGGCACGGCGTCTACTACGACAAGGCCAACCCGACCGGTGGTGTGATCGTCCCTGACACCAACACCCGGATCAAGATCGCCAAGGAGGCCCGGGACGGCTCCACGGTGACGATTCAGGTGGGCCCTGCCGGTAAGTAAAAGGTAAAATCGCAGGTCAGTAGCTATGCGGCCGCCGCCCCCTAGCGGGCGGCGGCCGATTCGCGTTTAGATGCGTTCTACAGTTCCTTGTTGACGCGAAGTCTCACGGGGGGAGATATGACGATGTCCGGTGGCGGTTTCACCAGGCTTCCCGGCGGAAGCGTGGTGGTCGCCCTGTCGCTGCCCAGGCCGCCCCACGGGGCGCGGGGCGGCCTCTACGACTGCGGATGCCGGGTGCGGGTCCTGGTCCATGCCGCGAACCGCCAGCGCGCCCTGACCAGGCTGCGCAACCTCGGCCTGCGCGCCGTCTACCTGCGCGGCAACTCCAAGCCGCCCACACCCGACGAGGTCACGGCCGTCCTGCACCATCCGGACGGCCTGGTCTGGCGCGAGGCCCCGGAGGACGACACCGAGTCGTGGCACCCGATACGGGCGCTGCTGCGGAACCCGGCCCGCCCGCTGCGGGAGGAGGGCCCGGACGACGAGGACCGCCCGGCCTCGGCCGCCTGACGGGCCCCGCGAGCGCCTGAAGGGCGTGTCCTGGATCAGCGCACCTGACCCGGGACACGCCCTTCAGCCGCCGAGGAGCACCGGCTTGCCGGTCAGCTCGGCGCCGGCCGCCCGCAGCTCCTGAAGCGCCCGTTCGGTGGTGTGCGCGGCCACCCCGGCGGTCAGGTCCAGCAGGACATGGGTGCGCAGCCCGGCGCGGAGCGCGTCCAGCGCGGTGGCCCGTACGCAGTGATCGGTGGCGATGCCGACCACGTCGACCTCGGTGACCCGGTGCGCGTGCAGCCAGTCGGCGAGCGGGGTGCCGTTCTCGTCCGCGCCCTCGAAACCGCTGTAGGCGCCGGTGTGGGCGCCTTTGTCGAAGACCGCGTCGATGGCGCCGGAGGCGAGTGCCGGGGCGAAATTGGGGTGGAAGCCGCTGCCTTCGGTGCCGGCCACGCAGTGCACCGGCCAGGAGGTCTCGTAGTCGGGGGTGGCGGAGAAGTGGTCGCCGGGATCGATGTGGTGATCCCGGGTGGCCACGACATGGCGGTAGCAGCCGCCGGCCGTCTGGCCGATCAGATCGGTGATCGCCGCCGCCACATCCGCACCCCCCGCCACCGCGAGGCTGCCGCCCTCGCAGAAGTCGTTCTGCACATCAACGACGATCAATGCCCGGTGCATGGTGCGTGCCTTCCGGCTGGAATCGGGGGAGGGGCGCGGAGCGGGGTGGTGTGACCGAGGGTAGCCACTGGAGGGGGATTGCGGGAGTGGTGCGGAGCCCGGCAGTGCGGCGGATGCCGGGCACGGCGCAGTCGTCAGACGTACTCGGTCGCCAGCACGGGTTCACCGCGGGAGAGCTGGGTCGCCGACAGCGGCAGCCGGCCGCGGGCGGCGATGTGCCGGGCGCGGGCGGCGTCCAGCGGCTCGCGGGCCACCACCGTGCCGGCGCTCACCAGCGGCACCAGCAGCTGCCGGTCGGCCAGATCCGCCGGGATGGTGCCGGTGCCGATGACCTCGGCGGTGGCCACCCCGTCCTCGTCCAGCCGGCGCGCGGCCCATTTACGGCCGCCGAGCGAGCTCTTGGCGCCCATCGACTTCTTCGCGACCGGCAGCAGCGGGGCGCCCGGCTCCTCGCTGTCGGCGCGGGCGACCAGCTTGTAGACCATCGAGCAGGTCGGGTGCCCGCTGCCGGTCACCAGCTGGGTGCCGACGCCGTACGCGTCCACCGGCGCGGCGGCCAGCGAGGCGATGGCGTACTCGTCCAGATCGCTGGTGACCACGATCTTGGTCTTGGTGGCGCCCAGCTCGTCGAGCTGCTGGCGCACCCGGTGGGCGATCAGCAGCAGATCGCCGGAGTCGATCCGGACGGCGCCGAGATCCGGGCCGGCCACCTCCACCGCGGTGCGCACCGCCTCGGCGACGTCGAAGGTGTCCACGAGCAGGGTCGTCCCGTTGCCCAGGCTGTCGACCTGCGCGGTGAAGGCGTCCCGCTCGGTGTCGTGCAGCAGGGTGAAGGCGTGCGCGCTGGTGCCCACGGTGGGGATGCCGTAGCGGAAGCCGGCCGCCAGGTCGGAGGTGGTGTGGAAGCCGCCGACATAGGCGGCACGGGACGCGGCCACCGCGCCGAGCTCATGGGTGCGCCGGGCGCCCATCTCCATCAGCGGGCGCGGGCCGGCCGCCACCGACATCCGGGAGGCGGCCGCGGCCACCGCGGAGTCGTGGTTGAGGATCGAGAGGATCACCGTCTCCAGGAGGACCGCCTCGGCGAAGGTGCCCTCGACGCGCATGAGAGGGGAGCCGGGGAAGTAGACCTCGCCCTCCGGGTAGCCCCAGATGTCGCCGCGGAAGCGGTAGTCGGCCAGCCAGGCGAGCGTCGGCTCGTCGAGGATGGCGCGCTCGCGCAGGAAGCCGAGGATCGTCTCGTCGAAGCGGAAGTTCTCCACCGCGTCCAGCACCCGGCCGGTGCCGCCCACCACGCCGTAGCGGCGGCCCTCGGGCAGCCGGCGGGTGAAGACCTCGAAGACCGACCGCCGGTCCGCGGTGCCGGACCGCAACGCGGCCTGCAGCATGGTGAGTTCGTACTGGTCGGTGAAGAGCGCAGTCGACGGCACGGCCACCGGCAGCCCCAGGTCTGCTGTGTTCATGGGGACGATGCTACCCCCAATACTCGTCACTTTGACGATAGTGCTCCGGGGGCGACAAAAGACCGCCCGCCGGCGCCGGGTCCCCCTCGCCGACGCGGCCCGCGCGAGGGGCATTTGTGCGTCGCCCGCCCCCGGGTGGCAGCATGGGGCCTGTGAGCGCCCACCCGTCACCCACGATCACGCTCCGGCCGCATCGCTGCACCCTCAGTGTCCCGGTCGAGACCGAGCGCCCCCAGTCGAGCGAGGCCCCCTTCGAGGTCCCCGAACCCGACGTCCCGTGGGTCACGATCGTCCACAACGACCCGGTCAACCTCATGAGCTACGTCTCGTACGTGTTCCAGTCGTACTTCGGCTACTCCAAGGACAAGGCGCACCAGTTGATGCTCGACGTCCATCACAAGGGACGCGCGGTGGTCTCCAGCGGCAGCCGCGAGGAAATGGAGCGCGACGTGCAGGCCATGCACGGCTACGGCCTGTGGGCGACCCTTCAGCAGGACCGCCGATGACCGGGCACTTCGAGCCGCAGCCCGGGGGCGGCGCCGTCGTCCCCCTCGACGAGGTCGAGATCTCCATCCTGCGCAGCCTCGCCGTCCAGCTGATGGAGCTGCTCGGTCCGGGCGAGGAGGCCGGGGGGAGCGAGAGCGACGACCTGCTGGCGTCGATCTTCAACGACGGCCCCAGCGAGCCGCCCGCCGACCCGGTGCTGGCCCGCCTCTTCCCCGACGCCTACGGCGGACCCGACCTCGTCCCCGACGACGATGTGCGCGCCGCCTCCGCCGAATTCCGCCGCTACACCGAGAACGATCTGCGCGCGCGCAAGCGCGAGGACGCCCTGGCGCTGATCCGCGCGCTGGACGGCCTGGCGCCCGCCGGTGACAGTGCGCTGCTCCGCCTCGACGCCGGTGAGTGCCGGCAGTGGCTGGGGGCCCTCAACGACCTCAGGCTGGCCATCGGAACCCGGCTTGAAGTAACCGATGAAGAAGATGGCGGAGAACTGCTGCGGCTCCCGGACAGCGATCCGCGCAAGCCGATGGTGATGGCCTACCTCTGGCTCGGTGGGCTCCAGGAGACGCTTGTCGACTCTCTGATGGGCTGAAAACAGGGCGTTCCACCCCTGTTGTTACCGCTGTGTTCGCTCAGCGGATGCTCAAATCCGGATAACGATCGCATCACCTCGGCCATGTGAATTGCGGCACTTCAGGGCCCTTGTCCGCTTTCTCTCGTGGTTTGATTCACGCCATCCCTAGGCGGTCCGAGAGACGCCGTGATACATGTTCACGACCTGCCGTGAGCGACGCCACCCCTGTCGCCGCGGGAGCGCTACTGCCGGCCGACCGTCGGCGTGCAGGAACTCCATCCGGGGGATCGGGATCCGATCCGGACAGACCGGGTCGGTATGGAGAAAGGCGCACCACACATGACCTCTGTGCAGGTCGACAAGCAGCACGACGGCGATGAGGCAGCTGGGACGGCCCCCGAAGAGGGCTATCAGCGGGGTCTGGGAAACCGTCAGATCCAGATGATCGCCATTGGCGGCGCCATCGGTACCGGGCTCTTCCTCGGAGCCGGCAAGGCGATCTCGATGGCAGGGCCGAGCATCATCCTCGCCTACGCCATCGTCGGTCTGGTCATCTTCTTCATCATGCGGGCCCTGGGCGAGCTGCTCATGTACCGGCCCGTCTCCGGATCGTTCTCGGAGTACGGACGGGAATTCCTCGGCCCCTTCATCGGCTTTGTGACCGGCTGGACGTACTGGCTGTTCTGGGTCGTCACCGGCATCACCGAAGTGACCGCCGCCGCCACGTACGTGCAGTACTGGAACAAGGGCATACCGCAGTGGGCCGCGGCCCTCGTCTTCACCTGCGCACTCTTCGGCATCAACCTGATCTCCGTGAAGATCTTCGGTGAGCTGGAATTCTGGTTCTCGATGGTCAAGGTCACCGCGATCATCGGCATGATCCTGATCGGCCTCGGCGTGATCACCCTCGGCTTCTCCGACGCCGGTGACACCGCCTCCTTCACCAACCTGTGGTCCCACGGCGGCTTCTTCCCCAAGGGCATCGGCGGCACGCTGATGACGCTGCAGATCGTGATGTTCGCCTTCCTCGCCGTCGAGCTCGTCGGCGTGACCGCGGGCGAGGCGACCAACCCGAAGAAGGTCCTGCCCAAGGCGATCAACACCGTGCCGTGGCGGATCGGCCTCTTCTACATCGGTGCGCTGATCATCATCCTGTCCGTCGTCAGCTGGACGGTCTTCAAGCCGGGCGTCAGCCCCTTCGTCGCCGCCTTCCAGCAGATCGGCCTGCCGGCCGGTGCCGGCATCGTCAACTTCGTCGTGCTGACCGCCGCGCTCTCCTCGGCCAACTCCGGCATGTACTCCACCGGCCGGATGCTGCGCGACCTCGCGCTCAACGGCCAGGGCCCGAAGTTCTTCACCAAGCTCAGCAAGAACGGCCTGCCCACCTGGGGCACCGGCGTCTCGGTCGCGATGATGCTCTTCGGCGTCTACATCAACTACCAGTGGCCCGGCGAGGCGTTCAACTACGTCGTCTCCTTCGCCACCATCTCCGGTATGTGGGCGTGGATCGTCATCCTGGCCTCGCAGCTGCGCTACCGCGCCAAGGCGAACCGCGGCGAGCTGCCGCAGTCCGAGTTCAAGGCCCCCGGCAGCCCCTACACCTCTCTCTTCGCGCTGGCCTTCATCGCCATGGTGATCGTGATGATGGGCGTCGACAAGGACGCCCGGATCTCGCTCTACGCGGCTCCCGTGTGGGCGCTCATCCTGGGCGTGGGCTACCTCTGCATCAAGCGGCGGGACGCGGCGAACGGCCTGACGGCCGGCGCGGCGCCGCAGGACGCCTCCGCCAAGGACACCAACGGCTGAGGCACCACCCGGACGGAACGGGGCGCGTCCCCTCGGCGTCCAGCATGCGGGCCCGCGCGTACCACTCTTCGGTACGCGCGGGCCCGCTGTTTATTCTTGGCGCCATGCTGACCCTCACCAAGGCGCTCTTCGACCAGATCGTCGAGCACTCCCGCCAGGACCACCCCGACGAGGCCTGCGGCGTGATCGCCGGCCCGGCGGGCAGCGGCCGCCCCGAGCGGTTCATCCCGATGCTGAACGCGGCCCGGTCGCCCACGTTCTACGAATTCGACTCCGCCGACCTGCTCAAGCTCTACCGCGAGATGGACGACCGGGACGAGGAGCCGGTGATCATCTACCACTCGCACACCGCCACCGAGGCCTACCCCTCGCGCACCGACATCTCCTACGCGAACGAGCCCGGCGCCCACTATGTCCTGGTCTCCACCGCCGACACCGACGATGCCGGGCCCTTCCAGTTCCGCTCGTACCGGATCGTGGACGGCGCGGTCACCGAGGAAGAAGTCGAGGTCGTGGCGGCCTACTCCTGAGGTCGTCCCACCTGGTGTACACCAATCGTCCGCATGATGGGACGAGGTTCCAATACCCGGACCGGGAATCGATACGATGACCGCATGGTTGACCACGACGTGAGCGAGAAGAGGCCGGGCACGCTGCTGCTCGCTCCGCTCGCCATACGTCGCTCCGCAACCGCACTGCTGGGCGCGTTCGGCTGCGGAGCCGCACGGCTGCACGTCGATCTGTGCCGCCTTTCCAGCGCCATCTGTCCGCGCTGCGCCGCCGCCTGAGCCGGCCCGTCAGGGCGCGCGGCGCGCGCTGCCCGCAGAGCCCCGCACTTCCGGCGTCACCCGACGCCCTCCCGGCCGCCGTAACGCCGTGCACCCGGGACGCACCGCCCCGCCACCGCATCTGGACAGGAGCACTCCCATGGCCATCGAGGTCCGAATCCCCACCATCCTGCGCACCTACACCGACGGCGAGAAGGCCGTCGAGGGCAGCGGAGAGACCCTTGCCGACCTCTTCACCGACCTGGAGAGCCGGCACACCGGCATCCGCGAGCGCCTGGTCGACGGCGAGCAGCTGCGCCGCTTCGTGAACGTCTACCTCAATGACGAGGACGTCCGCTTCCTGGAAGGCATCTCCACGAAGCTCGCCGACGGCGACAGCGTGACGATCCTCCCGGCGGTGGCAGGAGGCGCCGGGACGCAGTCCCGTCCGGCAGGGGTGGCGGTCGGGTGGCGGGCGGGGGGCATGCGCTGATGCGGTACGACTCCCCGCTGGCGGCGGTCGGGAACACCCCTCTCGTCCGCCTCCCGCGCCTGTCACCCTCCGGCGACGTCCGCATCTGGGCGAAGCTGGAGGACCGCAACCCCACGGGCTCGGTCAAGGACCGGCCCGCGCTGCACATGATCGAACAGGCCGAGAAGGACGGCCGGCTCACCCCCGGCTGCACCATCCTCGAACCCACCAGCGGCAACACCGGCATCTCGCTCGCCATGGCGGCCAAGCTCAAGGGCTACCGCATCGTGTGCGTCATGCCGGAGAACACCTCCTCCGAGCGGCGCGAACTGCTGGCCATGTGGGGCGCCGAGATCATCTCCTCACCCGCGGCGGGCGGCTCCAACACGGCCGTCCGGGTGGCCAAGGAGCTGTCCGCCGAGCACCCCGACTGGGTGATGCTCTACCAGTACGGGAACCCCGACAACGCCGGTGCGCACTACGCCACCACCGGACCCGAGATCCTCGCCGACCTCCCCTCTGTGACCCATTTCGTGGCCGGTCTGGGCACCACCGGCACCCTGATGGGCGTCGGCCGGTATCTGCGCGAGCATGTCCCCGGCGTGCAGATCGTCGCCGCCGAGCCGCGCTATGACGACGTGGTCTACGGTCTGCGCAACCTCGACGAGGGCTTCATCCCGGAGCTCTACGACGAGTCCGTTCTCACCACCCGCTTCTCGGTGGGCTCCCACGACGCGGTCCGCCGGACCCGTGAACTCCTCGCCGAGGAGGGCATCTTCGCGGGCATCTCCACCGGCGCGGCGCTGCACGCGGCGATCGGCGTCGGCAACAAGGCCGTCAAGGCGGGGGAGAGCGCCGACATCGTCTTCGTCGTCGCCGACGGCGGCTGGAAGTACCTCTCCACCGGCGTCTACACCGCCGAGTCCACGGAAGCGGCGATCAAAACGCTGCACGGCCAGCTCTGGGCGTAGTCGCCGGCGCCGGCGGGTCAGCGGGATCAGCCGGAGGAGCGGGCCGTGTGGTGGGCCGTGTGTGCCCGGGTCCGGTACGTGTCCGCCGTCGTGGTTTCCTGCCGCGGCGGCGGGCTTTCTCCTTGGGGGCGCGGCGGCAGGGTTTTCCCGGGGCGCGCCGGTACGACCTTTCGGGGGCGCGCGTCGCACAACCTCCCGGGGCGCGTAGGCGGGGGCAGGGGCGCACGGGCGTACGGGCGTACGGGGCGACAGCCCAGACTGGTGATTCCGCCCACAGCTCGCCCCGCCAGAGGAGCCACGGGCCCCTTTGCGCCTTACGCTCGGGGGCACCGCACCGACCGCCGAGGACCCGGCACCACCCGGCAAGGACCCGCCGGGAATCCCGGCATGGACCCTTCCCCGACCCCCTGGGTGTTCGAGCAGGGAAGACCGCTATACCGCCGCCCCCGCCCACGGAGGTTCACGCCCGCTATGAAGCTCACCGTCGTCGGATGCTCGGGGTCGTTCCCTTCCGTGGAATCGGCCTGCTCGAGCTACCTCCTGGAGGCCGACGGCTTCAGGCTGCTCCTCGATATGGGCAACGGCGCCCTGGGCGAGCTGCAGCGCCACATCGGCCTCTATGACCTGGATGCCGTACTCCTGTCGCATCTGCATGCCGATCACTGCATCGACCTGTGCGGCTACTTCGTGGTGCGCTACTACCGCCCGGACGGCGGACGTTGTGCGCCGATGCCGGTCTACGGTCCGGCCGGCACCGAGCGCCGGCTGACCGTCGCGCACGCCGACCTGCCGTACGACGGAGCCATGAGCGAGGTCTTCGACTTCCGCACCCTGACGCCGGGCACCTTCACCATCGGGCCGTTCACGATCCGCACGGAGCGGGTCAGCCACCCGGTGGAGTCCTTCGCCTTCCGTATCGAACACGGCGGCCGGTCCCTGACGTACTCCGGGGACACCGGTCCCTGCGACGCGCTGGAGAGCCTTGCCGAGGGCGCCGACTTCTTCTTGTGCGAGGCGTCCTTCACCTACGGCAAGGAAGACATCCCGGATCTGCACCTCAACGGCCGGGAAGCCGGCGAGATCGCCCAGCGGGCCGGCGCGGGCCGGCTGGTGCTGACCCACATCCCGCCGTGGACCGACCCGGCCCTCAGCATCCGCGACGCCCAGAAGGCCTATGACGGGCCGGTCGAGGTCGCCAAGGCGGGCGCGGTCCACCAGATCTGAGCCGCACGCAGGGTGCGTCCCCCCGCATGGGGGAAGGCCCCCGGAACCGTTGGGATTCCGGGGGCCTCAGCCGTCTGCGCGACCGCCGTCGGGCGGTGGCGGATCAGCCCTTGTACTGGGCCTTGTCCTCCGCGGCGGTCTCCTCTTCGGGCTCGCGCCCCGGGGTCGGGAGGTTGAACTTGACGATCGCGAACCGGAACACGGTGTAGTACAGCACCGCGAAGGCCAGCCCCGTGAGGAGGAGCAGCCACGGCTTGGTGGCGATGCCGAGGTTCAGTCCGAAGTCGATCGCGCCGGCCGAGAAGCCGAAGCCGTCCTTCATCCCCAGCGCCCAGGTCAGCGCCATCGAGACACCGGTCAGCACCGCGTGGATGGCGTACAGCACCGGGGCGATGAACATGAAGGTGAACTCGATCGGTTCGGTGACACCGGTGATGAAGGCGGTCAGCGCGATGGAGAACATCATGCCGCCGACGACCTTGCGGCGCTCGGGCCGTGCGCAGTGCACCATCGCCAGGCACGCGGCCGGGAGGGCGAACATCATGATCGGGAAGAAGCCGGTCATGAACTGTCCGGCCGTGGGGTCGTGGGCCAGGAAGCGGGCGATGTCGCCGTGCTTGCCCTGGTAGTCACCGGCCTGGAACCACGGGAAGGAGTTCAGCAGGTGGTGCATCCCGACCGGGATCAGCGCACGGTTGACGACGCCGAATATTCCGGCGCCCACCGCGCCCGAGCCGACGAGCCAGGCGCCGAAGCTGTGCAGCCCGGTCCCCAGAACGGGCCAGATGTAGCCGAAGACGATGCCGATGACGAGGCCGGCAAGGGCGGAGAGGATCGGCACCAGACGGCGTCCGCCGAAGAAGCCGAGCCAGTCGGGCAGCTTCTTGCGGCTGTAGCGCTGGTAGAGCAGTGCGACCACGATGCCCATCACGACGCCGCCCAGCACGCCCGCGTCCACCGGCGGGGCGACGTTGGCCACCTTGCCGTCGACGACGTCCTGGATCTTGGGCAGGTTGGTGTCCTTGAAGGTGCCCAGCACCTCCTTGAACACCAGGTAGCCGACGACCGCGGCCAGACCGGTGGAGCCGTCGGACTTCTTGGCGAAACCGATCGCGATGCCCACCGCGAAGAGCAGCGGCAGGTTGTCGAACAGCGCGCTGCCGCCGGCCGCCATGAACTCGGCGATCTTGTTCAGGAAGGCGGGGAGGGAATCCCGGCCGAGCATGTCCGACTGGCCCAGTCGCTGCATCAGCGCGGCGGCGGGCAGGGTGGCGATCGGCAGCATGAGACTGCGGCCGATGCGCTGGGCCACGGCCATGGCGCCGGAGCCGCGGCCCTTCTTCTCGGGGGCCGCCGTGGCGGTGGCCGAACTCATCGGATTCCTCCTGGTGAGGCGGGCACTCAAAAGGGGGGACGGCCCGCGTTTGGTCTACACCTTGGTCTACACCACTAGTGGTTTAGACCATTCTTAGCACGTAGACCTGACATAAAGGAATCCATTCTTCCAAGTGGTGTGGACCACATGAGCACCGGCCCCCGGGCAGCGGAAAAGGCAGGCGCTTTCCGCGCCTGCCCCGCCCCCGTCCTCCCCCTACTTCACGTTCTCCCGCTCCATCGCGTCCCCCACCTCATCCGGCTCCCGGCCGGGCGTCGGCAGACGGAATTTCGTGATCACGAAACGGAAGAGGGTGTAGTAGACCACCGCGAAGCACAGTCCGATGGGGATGATCAGCCAGGGCTTGGTCGCCAGCCCCCAGTTGATGACGTAGTCGATCAGGCCGGCCGAAAAGCTGAAGCTGTCGTGCACCCCCAGCGCCCAGCTCACCGCCATCGACACACCCGTCAGCACGGCATGGATCGCGTACAGCGCCGGCGCCACGAAGAGGAAGGAGTACTCGATCGGCTCGGTCACACCCGTCACGAACGACGTCAGGCCGACCGACAGCATCATGCCCGCGATCTCCTTGCGGCGGTGCGGCTTGGCGCAGTGCGCGATCGCCAGCGCCGCGGCCGGCAGCGCGAACATCATGATCGGGAAGAACCCGGTGGTGAACTGCCCCGCCGTCGGATCGCCCGCCAGGAACCGGTTGATGTCACCGTGGACGACCGTGCCGTCCGGCTTGGTGAAACTGCCGAACTGGAACCAGACGAACGTGTTCAGGAACTGGTGCAGGCCGATCACCAGCAGCGCGCGGTTGGCGACACCGAAGATCCCCGCACCCCACGCCCCCAGGCCCGTCAGCCATTGGCTGAAGCTCGTCAGCGCATCACCGATCGGCTGCCAGACGAACAGGCACAGCACCGCGAACACCAGGCCCACGAAGGCCATGATGATCGGGACCAGCCGGCGGCCGTTGAAGAACCCCAGCCAGTCCACCAGCTTGACCCGGTGAAAGCGCTGCCAGAGCCAGGCGGACAGAAACCCCATGACGATGCCGCCGAACACCCCCGGATTCTGGAAGGACGCCTGCGTCACCGTCAGCTTCCGGTCCACGCACACCCCGCTCCACAGGCCCGCCTGGGTGTACGTCTGGCCCGCGGCGCAGCCCGCCGGAAACGCGTGCATGACCGAGAAGTAGACGAGGAATCCGGTCACCGCGGCCAGCGCCGTCGAGCCGTCCGCCTTCTTGGCCATGCCGATCGCCACACCGATGCAGAACAGCAGCGGCAGCCCGAGCCCCGAATCCAGCAGCGCACCGCCCGCGGCCGCGAACACCTTGCCGACGGCGTCCCAGCCCAGCCCGTCCGCGCCGAACACATCCGGCTGGCCGAGACGGTTGAGAATTCCCGCAGCGGGCAGGACGGCAATCGGCAACTGCAGACTGCGCCCCATCTTCTGCAGACCCTGGAAGAGATTCTGCGCCCGCTTCTTCCCCGGTGCCGCCGCCGCTGCGTCCGAACTCATCCGTGTCCTCCCGGCAGTCGGCCCGTCGGCAACCGGCCTCGTGCTTGCCGCATACTGGTGGTGTAGACCACTCGTGGTGCGGACCGTTCCGGTGCGCACTCCGGTGATCGCCATCCTTCGCGAGACCGTGGACAAACGCCCATATTGTTGGGCTGAACGTGCGTTACGGTGTGAAAACCGCACGGCGCAACCGCCGGCGGCCGAGACAAGCAGGAGTGGACATGGCCAGCAAGGCTGAGAAGATCGTCGCCGGGCTCGGCGGACTCGACAACATCGAGGAGGTCGAGGGCTGCATCACCCGCCTCCGCACCGAGGTCGTCGACTCCTCCCTCGTCGACGAGGCCGCCCTCAAGGCCGCCGGCGCCCACGGCGTCGTCAAGATGGGCACCGCGATCCAGGTCGTCATCGGCACCGACGCCGACCCCATCGCCGCCGAGATCGAAGACATGATGTGAGCTGACGAGCCGGCCGCCAGGCCGCTCCCGAAGGCCCCGCCCCGGACGTTCACCGCCCCGGAGTGGGGCCCTCGCCATTCCCGATAGGGTCTACGCCATGTCTCGCATCGACGGCCGCACGCCCGAACAGCTCCGCCCGGTCACCATCGAACGCGGCTGGAGCAAGCACGCCGAAGGCTCCGTCCTCATCTCCTTCGGCGACACCAAAGTCTTCTGCACCGCCTCCGTCACCGAGGGCGTACCGCGCTGGCGCAAGGGCACCGGCGAAGGCTGGGTCACCGCCGAGTACTCGATGCTGCCCCGCTCCACCAACACCCGCGGCGACCGCGAATCCGTCCGCGGCAAGATCGGCGGCCGCACCCACGAAATCAGCCGCCTCATCGGCCGCTCGCTGCGCGCCGTCATCGACTACAAGGCCCTCGGCGAGAACACCATCGTCCTGGACTGCGACGTCCTCCAGGCCGACGGCGGCACCCGCACCGCCGCCATCACCGGCGCCTATGTCGCCCTCGCCGACGCCGTCACCTGGGCCCAGGGCAAGAAGCTCATCAAGCACGGCCGCAAGCCGCTGACCGGCACCGTCTCCGCCGTCAGCGTCGGCATCGTCGGCGGTACCCCCCTCCTCGACCTCTGCTACGAGGAGGACGTCCGCGCGGACACCGACATGAACGTCGTCTGCACCGGCGACGGCCGCTTCGTCGAGGTCCAGGGCACCGCCGAAGCCGAGCCCTTCGCCCGCGAGGAACTCAACTCCCTCCTCGACCTCGCCGTCGCCGGCTGCGCCGAACTCGACGAGGCCCAGCGGGCGGCGCTGGCCCGCACGCTCTGAGGGGGCGGCCCGCCGCCTGAGCGGCCCGCCGCCTGAGCGGCCCGCCGCCTGAGCGGGCCGCCGGCTGACGGGCCTGCCGCCTGAGCGGGCCTGCCGGCTGAGCGGGCCCGCCGCGTGAACCACCGCGCCACAGGGGGAGGCCCCGCATCCTCCCCCTGTGCGCCCCTGTGAGGCTTTTCTCATGGGGCGTCCCTCTCTGGAAAAGGCCCCCGCGGCCGTCGCATGGTGGAGCCATGCCCACAACTGCCGCGACCGCGCCCCGCGTCCGCCCCCGCACCGGCGGGCCCCAGGACGACTCCCGGCTCCTGGAGCACCTCCTCGGCTGGACCCTCGTCGTCGTCCTCGCCATGCTGCTCACCCAGACCGGGCTCATCTGACCCCCGGCACCGGTGTCCGGGCAACCAAACGGCCCCACCCCGCGTTTCTTCCTTTGCCCGAGCATGACCCGAGGGAAGGAACCGCACCATGGCCCCGCGCACCCGCCGGCACCGTCGCCCCGCCGCCACCGCAGCCGCCGCGTTAGCCGTCGCGAGCCTCGCGATACCGCTGCTCTCCTCCTGCGGGGCGGTCCAGAAGGCCATGGACTGCGCCAAGACCGCCACCTCCGTCGTCAACGCCGTCGACAAGCTCCAGCAGGCCGCGGACAACTCCCTCACCGACCCGCAGAAGGCCGAGCAGGCCCTCGACAACATCGACACCAACCTGCGGAAGCTGAGCAAGGAAGCCAACGACCCCGAGCTGTCCAAGGCCGTCGACAAGACGAACAACGGCATCAAGGCCGCCCGCAAGGACCTCGACAACAACAAGGCCCCGGACATACAGCCGATCGTCGACGGGGCCCATGACATGACGAGGATCTGCACACCGGGATAATCACTGCCCATGCAGCCTCACACCGGTGGACACTCCGCAGCCCCCCGTCGCCTCATCCTCGCCACCCGCAACGCCGGCAAGGTCACCGAACTCCGGGCCATCCTGGAGACCGCCGACCTCGATGTGGACCTTGTCGGCGCCGACGCCTATCCCGAGATCCCCGACGTCAAGGAAACCGGCGTCACCTTCGCCGAGAACGCCCTCCTCAAGGCCCATGCCCTTGCCCAGGCCACCGGCCACCCCGCCGTCGCCGACGACTCCGGCCTGTGCGTCGACGTCCTCGGCGGCGCCCCCGGCATCTTCTCCGCGCGCTGGTCGGGCACCCACGGCGACGATCAGGCCAACCTCGCCCTGCTCCTCGCCCAGCTGTCCGACATCGCCGACGAACACCGCGCCGCCCACTTCTTCTGCGCCGCGGCCCTCGCGCTCCCCGACGGCACCGAGCGCGTCGTCGAGGGCAAGCTCGAAGGCACCCTCCGCCACACCCCTTCCGGCACCGGCGGCTTCGGCTACGACCCCATCCTCCAGCCCCTCGGCCACACCCGTACCTGCGCCGAACTGCCCCCCGCCGAGAAGAACGCCATCAGCCACCGCGGCCAGGCGTTCCGGGCGCTGACACCGGTGGTGCGGGAGTTGCTGGGCTGAGGCGGCAGCCGACTGCTGGGCACGAAAGCGGCCTCCCCGTCCGACGGGGAGGCCGTATTCGTAGGTGGGCCCGGTGGGATTCGAACCCACGACACACCGGACCTAAACCGGCGCCCTCTTGCCAGCTGGGGTACGGGCCCGCGCGCCTACCCTACTGTGCCTCGGCGGGCGGCTGTGCGGGGATGGCCGAGTGCGCCGACCGGGAGGAGAAAGACCTCGTCTGGCTGTGGCACGAGGGACACAGATAGCGAAGGTTCTCCAGACGGTTGTCCAGCCGGTCACCGTTGATGTGGTCGATCTCCAGGACGAGCCGCCTGCCCTGCCAGGTGTCCCCGAGACCGCACTCCGTGCACTGCCGGGGAACGTTCTTCTCATCGAGGGCGCGGCGTAAGAACGTCGTCCTCTCGCGTCGTGAACCCGGCTCGCTTCGCCGCAGGATGGTGTCGGCGGACTTCCGGGCCGGGGAAGGGAGCCCCCGTCTGTGGCCCTGACCGGTGAAGTGCCCGGTCGACAGGCCGTATGCCTCGATGCTGCGTTTCACGGCTCTTCGCGATGTGCCGTTGTCGGTCCGGCCGAGGCCGGCGAGGACTCCGGCGAGACTCTGTGCGGAGGCCACGGCGCTTTCCAGGTCTCCGCGTGGGAGCAGGGAGGAGCCAGGCCTGCGAGGGGTGAAGTGGGAGGTCTCGATGCCGAATTGATCCAGCTTCCTGCGGAGGTGGGTGTACGCGCTGTCGTACGGCGGCACCTCCATGTACTCCATCATTTCCCGGATGCTGTGGGATTGCGCGGCGGCTTCCTTGAGCAGTGCCTCGGTGTACGAACGCGGCTCACGGCGGGGGAGCGGTTCGTCGACGAAGTGCGTGGTGTCGATGCCATAGTGCCGCAGCCGGTCGCGTAGGTATCTGCGTGGACCGCTGCCCATGGGTGCTCCGAGCCGACGCAGCATGTCGACCAGGCTGGTGGAGGCAGCGGCCGTACGCGTCAGCACGTCGCGGGTGTAGGCGAGGCGCCGGGCCATGGGCAGGCCGTCACTTCCGCCGCGGCTTGCGGCCGCGATAAGTGTCGGTCACGGTGTGGCAGTTGGGGCACAGCAAGCGCAAGTTGGCCGGGCGGTTGTCCCACCAGTCCCCGTTGAGGTGATCGACTTCCAGGCGCAACGGCTTGCCGTTCCACCGCGCACCCGTGCCACACATGACACACCGTTCGGGAACCCCCTGGCGCAGCAACCCCTTGCGGAGGCGTTCACCCGCGGTGCGGCCGTCGGCCGGCGAGCCCAGTACCAGACGATCGCGCTTGGCGGCCTTGGGGCGTTCGCGGGGCGAAGCGGTGAAATGCGAGGTGTCGATGCCCAGTTCGGCGATGCGCCGGCCGATGTGTGCCTGATTTCCGCCGACCGGGCTGATGCCGAGGCGGCGTACGACCTCGGCAGTGCTGTGCGAGCAGGCCGCCAGCTCGCGAAGTCTGGCCTCGGTGTGCCGTACGCCGGGGGCTGTGAAGTGTGTGGTGTCGACCCTTGCTTCCCGCATCTTTGCGCGCAGATAGCGTCTGCTGCCCGGCGTCGGTGTCCCGCCGAACCATCGCACGGCGTCGTCGAATGAAGATGACGCGCGCGCGGCCTGCACGAGTCGTTCGGGCGTGTACTTGACCGGCATGATTCCCCCGTCCCGCGCGCCGAGCCCGCCCCCGCGCGCCCTCTCGAACAGAACAACGATCGAACGCGGAGCCGGTTACGGCCGTAGTGACAAGTGCGGCAGGAAAAGGCCGCGGGCCTCGGGGAGGGGGGTCCCGAGGCCCGCGGAGGGGGTGTGGTGTGGGGTCAGAAGCGTGGTTCCGGGGTTTGGGCCTCGATGAGTTCGACGGCTTCCTTCTTGGTGGCGACGGAGGGCGGGGAGCCGTCGAGGGGCTGCTGCGCGGTCTCCTTCATGCAGGCCACGGCGATGACGCCGACGAGGGCGGCGCCCATCGTGTAGTAGGCGGGGACCATGACGTTGCCGTGGAAGGCGCCCATCAGGGCGGTGATCACCAGGGGGGTGGTGCCGCCGAAGAGGGAGACGGCCAGGTTGTAGCCGATGGAGAGGGAGCCGTAGCGGACGTTGGTGGGGAAGAGGGCGGGGAGGGCGGCGGACATGGTGCCCAGCAGGCAGACCAGGCAGAGGCCGAGCAGGGCCATGCCGCCGATGACCGCGCCGAGGCTGCCCTGATTGACCAGGAGGAAGGCCGGGATGGCGGTGATGAAGAAGCCGAGCATGCCGGTCATCAGGAGGGGCTTGCGGCCGTAGCGGTCGTTCAGTTTGCCGACGGTGCTGATGACGCACATCAGGGCGACCATGGCGCCGAGAAGGATCAGCAGGCCGTGGGTCTCCTCGTAGTGGAGGGTGTCCGTCAGGTAGGTCGGCATGTACGACAGCAGCATGTAGTCGGTGATGTTGTACGCGCCGACCAGGGCGATGCACAGGATGAGGGTGGGCCACTGCTGGGCGAAGATCGCGCCGATCTTCTTCCTGGGGGCGTTCTCGGACAGGTGCGAGAACTCGGCCTCGGCCTCGACGACGGAGCCGGTGGCGGCGTGGGTGTGGGCGGCCTCGAACTTCTGGAAGGCGGGGGTCTCGTCGAGCTTGACCCGGAGGTAGAGGCCCACCAGGCCGAGGGGACCGGCGATCAGGAAGGGCAGGCGCCAGCCCCAGCTGTTCATCGCGGCGTCGCCGACGGTGGTGTTGAGCAGCAGCACGATGCCGGCCGCGCCGGTGTACCCGATCAGGGTGCCCATCTCCAGGAAGCTGCCGTAGAAACCGCGCTTCTTGTCGGGGGCGTACTCGGCGATGAAGGTGGAGGCGCCGCCGTACTCACCACCGGTGGAGAAGCCCTGTATGAGGCGGAAGAGGATGAGCAGGACCGGGGACCAGAAGCCGATGGTGGCGTAGGACGGGATCAGGCCGATGCAGAAGGTGCCCAGGGCCATCATGATCATGGTGAGGGCGAGGACCTTCTTGCGGCCGATACGGTCGCCGAGCGGGCCGAAGTAGGCGCCGCCCAGGGGGCGTACGAGGAACGCCACCGCGAAGGTCGCGAACGACGACAGCAGCTTGGTGGTGTCGCTGCCGCCGGGGAAGAAGACGTTGCCGATGATGACCGCGAGGTAGCTGTAGATCCCGAAGTCGAACCATTCCATGGCGTTGCCGAGCGCGGCGGCCTTCACGGCGCGCTTGACCACGCGCTCGTCGGTGACGGTGATGTCGGTGCGCCGCAGTTTGGGGTTCTTGCGCCGGGCGACGGCACGGAAGAGCACCCGGTGGCGCTTTCGCGCGTCCCGGTCCTGGTCGGGCGCGGGGTCGGCTTCGGTGCTGCCGGTCGGCACGAGGCGGTCCTCTCGGTCGGTCAGCGCGCGGTGCGCGGCGGGGATACGACAGGTGCGTCTGCGCAGCGGAGCGGCCCTCCAAACCACTCAGGAGGGCCGAAGCGAGATTCGTCACGCGTGGCCGGTCCGTCCGGTGCGCGGGGCGGCTTCCGGCAGGGGTGGGGCGGGGTTCGCGCCAGGGGTGTGACAGGGCTTGTTACAGGACTGGTACACAGCCGAGTGGTCACCGCAGTGTCCGGGCAATCAGCCTGTGTCCGGGGGGCGGCAGAGTGGACCGCCGGGTGCGGCATTCTTGGGTGCCGGCTGGGGGTACGGGGCGTGGTCCCCGGGAGGAGAACGTGATGACCGACCGCGAGAGGTCTCGCCGGCTTCGGGCGCGTACCGCGCTGGCGGCCTGTGCCGCGGTGACGGTGCTGGTGGCCGGCGGGGTGTGGTTCGGCCGGGCGTCGGACCGTGCGTCGGCGGTGGACGCCGCGCCGAAGACGGCGGCGGTGCAGGACGTGAAGGAGGACGCCAAGCCGTCCTCCGGCCTGCCGGGGGTGCGGGACTGCGGCTTCGGCACGCCGGTGTCCAAACCGCATGTCATCACGCTGGCCTGCCGGGACGCGGGGACGGTGGCGACCGGGATCTCGTGGAAGTACTACGGTGCCCGTGAGGCGTTCGGCGCCGGTGTGGTGCAGGTGGAGAAGACCACGGGGGGCGGTGCGGATGCCGGTTTCCCGGCGACCTTCCGGCTGTTCGCCCCGAAGGCGGTCGACGGGGGGCTGGTGTTCACCGGTCTCGAGGTGCGGTACGAGGGCTCGACGCCGCTCGGTGACACGACGGAGATGTACAACCTCGCGTGATGGGCATTCGAGGCCGGATCGCCCTGGCCATTTCGGGAATGACGGCGCTGGCCGTGGTGGTGCTCGGTTTTGCGGTGCACCACATAGCGGACGCCGAGCGGGAGCGGGCGGCGCGGGCGTATCAGGACGACCGGCTGAGTTCGGCGCTGCAGATCTACGAGCGGGACGGCACGCGGGCGCTGGGGGCGCAGGTGGACGATGCGACGCTGCCGTCGCCGTTGCGGGACGCGGTGTTCAAGAACAGGTCGGGGACGTACATCAGCGGCGGTGAGGATCCCCGGGTGTGGGCGGCGACCGGGGTCGGGGGCTCCGGCGAGGGCGCTCCGACGCGGACGCTGTCGGTGTCCGCTTCCTACCCGCGCGACGATCCGTCGCAGCTGGCGCTGGACCGTGCGCTGCTGATCGCGGGGTGCGGCACGGTCGTGCTGATGGCGGTGGTGTCGTGGTTCGTCGCGCAGCGGCTGTCGCGGCGGCTGCGGCTGAGCGCGGCGGCGGCGCGGCGGATCGCGGCGGGGGAGGCGCCGGACGCGGATGCGCTGGCGAGCAACGGGCGCGACGAGGTGGCCGAGTTGGGCCGGAGCGTGCATCACATGGCGATGTCGCTGGCGGCCCAGGCGCAGGCGGAGCGCGAGTTCACCGCGGATGTGGCGCATGAGCTGCGGACGCCGGTGGCCGGTCTGGTCGCGGCCGCCGAGCTGTTGCCGCAGCCGCGGGCGGTGGAGCTGGTGCGGGACCGGGCGCAGGCGATGCGGCGGCTGGTGGAGGACCTGCTGGAGGTCTCGCGGCTGGACGCGGGGGTGGAGCGGGCGGATCTGGACGCCTGTGAGCTGCCGTCGCTGGTGCGCGGGATCGTGCGGCGGGCGGCGCGCCAGCGCGGGGTGGACGAGGTGTCGGTGGCCGTGGAGGGGGAGCCGCGGATCGTGGAGACGGACCGGCGGCGGGTGGAGCGGGTGCTGGTGAACCTGCTGGCGAACGCGGCCAAGCACGGCAAGCCGCCGATCGAGGTGGTGGTGGCGGGGTCGCGGATCGTGGTGCGCGATCACGGTCCGGGCTATCCGGCGGAGCTGTGTGCGGAGGGGCCGCGGCGGTTCCGTACGGCGGCGCCGGAGCGGGGGACCGGGCACGGTCTGGGGCTGACGATCGCGGCCGGGCAGGCCGGGGTGCTGGGGGCGCGGCTGGACTTCGGCGCCGCCGCGGACGGCGGCGCCGAGGCCGTGCTCGAACTGCCGGACCATACGGCCACGGCGTCGGGAACCCGTGGTGCACTCGCAGAAACCGACCACGGCTCGCGCCCCGGGTCACCCTGACACGGGGCGCCGGCGTTGCTCTCGCTTGCGGCTACAGCCCCAGGTCCTTGATGATCTTGGCGACATGGCCGGTGGCCTTGACGTTGTAGAGGGCGCGCTCGACCGTGCCCTCCTCGTCAAGGATGACGGTGGAGCGGATGACGCCGGTGACGGTCTTGCCGTAGAGCTTCTTCTCGCCGAAGGCGCCGTAGGCCTCCAGGACCGTCTTGTCGGGGTCGCCGAGCAGGGTGACCTTCAGGTCTTCCTGCTCGCGGAACTTGGCGAGCTTTTCCGGCTTGTCGGGGGAGATGCCGATGACGTCGTAGCCGTGGCCGGCGAGGAAGTCGAGGTTGTCGGTGAAGTCGCAGGCCTGCTTGGTGCAGCCGGGGGTCAGGGCGGCCGGGTAGAAGTAGACGATGACCTTGCGGCCCCGGTGGTCGGCGAGCGAGACCTGCTTGCCGTCCGCGTCGGGCAGGGTGAAGGCGGGGGCGGTGTCGCCCGGCTGCAGTCGCTCGCTCATGACTCTCCTTGGTGTGGGTCCGCAGGGGCCCCGAAGCGTGGGTCCGTACGCCCCCGACATTAGCCAGCCGGCGCGCGGAGGGGCGCCGGGGGCGTCCCGGGGCGCCTCAGGGGGGCGAAACGGGGGTGCTGTGGGGCGCAGGGGGGCGTGAGCTGACAGACTGTCCATCACGAATCGGCAGTCAGCTGTGTGGCCGGTTCCGTACGGGGCCTCGTGCCCGGCCCCGTACGCATCGGCGCGAGACGACGGAGGCAGCGCGGTGGCGGAAGCCAGGACCCCGGCGCAGATCGAGGCGGACATCGTCCGCAGGCGGCAGGAGCTCGCCGTCACGCTCGACGAGATCGGTGTGCGGCTGCACCCGAAGACGATCATGGACGATGCCAAGGCGAGGGCGGCGGCCGCCGTGGACCGTACGGCGGGGCGGGCGTATGTGGCCGCCAATCGTGCGGTCTCGGATGTGCGGGCCCAGCTGGTGTCGGAGGACGGGGCGCCGCGGCTGGAGCGGATCGTTCCGGTGGCGATGGTCGGCGTGGCCCTGGTCGGTCTGCTGACGCTGCGCGCCCGGCGCCGCCGCTGAGGGCCTGTCCCCGGGGACGGCCGCGGTGCGTGCCGGGTGCCGCCGGGCAGGTACGGTCATGCCGTGAGCCCGAATAACACCAAGGACACCCACGACAAGCTGCCGATCCGGATGCTGCACGACCGTGTGCTGGTCCGGACGGACATCCCCGAGGGCGAGCGCCGCTCGTCGGGGGGCATCGTCATTCCCGCGACCGCTGCGGTCGGCCGCCGCCTGGCCTGGGCCGAGGTGGTGGCGGTCGGGCAGAACGTGCGGACCGTCGAGGTGGGGGACCGGGTGCTGTACGACCCGGAGGACCGGGCCGAGGTCGAGGTGCGCGGGGTGGCGTATGTGCTGATGCGCGAGCGCGATCTGCATGCGGTGGCCGCGGAGCGGCTGGAGGGCGCGGAGGACGCGACCGGGCTGTACCTGTAGCCAGGCCGGCGGCCCGTCACCCCATCGGGGCCGCACCCCGTCCGCTCCCCACGGGCGGTGACCGAGGTCACCGCCCGTTCCGCTGCCCTTTGCCAGCCTCGGGACGCACCCGACGAGACGCGCCGTACCGGGTCAGGACAAGACGACGCACCCCTGGTGAAGCTCTTGTCGCGGAGGTGCCCGTCATGGCCTGGATCCTGCTCATGATCGCCGGACTGCTGGAGGTCGGCTGGTCGGTCGGGATGAAGTTCACGGACGGATTCACCCGGCTGTGGCCCAGTGTGTTCACCGGCGCGGGCATCGTCGCCAGCATGGTCCTGCTCTCGTACGCGGCCCGGAGCCTGCCGATCGGTACCGCCTACGGCGTGTGGGTCGGCATCGGGGCGGCCGGTGCGGCGGTGGTCGGCATGACGACGCTCGGCGAACCGGTCACGGCGGCCCGGATCTTCTTCATCTGCCTGCTGCTGGTGGCGGTGGTCGGGCTCAAGGCGACCTCGGGGCACTGAGGGGCGGGGGCGTACGCCTCTGCTCAGGGCGCCGCCCCTGCCCGCTGCGGCTCCTGCCGGCCTCGCCCCTGCCCGTTGCCGCCGCTACCCGCCCTCGCCCCACCGCCACCGCAGCCGCTGCTCCAGGTCGTCGCTCTGGGGCTCGTACGTCGGGGTGTCGTGGGTGGGCTGCGCGGTCGGCGTGGGTTCGGCCGGCGGGGTGGGGGTGGGCGGATCGCCGGTCGGCCGGGTGGGGGCGCCGGTGGGCGGGGTGGGAAGGGTGGATCCGG
The DNA here is from genome assembly GCF_900187385.1 of Streptomyces sp. 2114.4. NCBI lineage: Bacteria > Bacillati > Actinomycetota > Actinomycetes > Kitasatosporales > Streptomycetaceae > Streptomyces > Streptomyces sp. 2114.4. The sequence goes on along the minus strand of NZ_FYEY01000001.1, from coordinate 2,857,241 downwards.
TCGGGCCCTCGGACGGCGAGCCCGAGACGTCGGGGGAGGCCGAGTCGCTGCCGGACGGCGAGGGCGACTCCGGCTGTGCGCCCTCCTCCAGTTGCAGGTCGAAATCGCGGACCGGGCGCCCGTTCAGCGCGGCCGCGGTGTAGTCGGCCCAGATCTGGGCGGGGTAGTCGCCGCCGTTGACCCGCGCCAGCCCCCCGGCGCCGTAGAGGGGTTCCTGGGCGGCGCTCTCCGGGTTCTGGCCGAGCACCGCGACGACGGTGGCGAGATCGGGGGTGTAGCCGGCGAACCACGCGGCCTTGTCGTCCTCCGCGGTGCCCGTCTTGCCCGCGGCGGGCCGTCCGGCGCCCTGGGCCGCGGTGCCGGTGCCGCCGTCGACGACGCTGCGCAGGATCGATGTGGTGGTGTCGGCCGCGGTGCGCGGGATGGCGGTGGTCTCCTCGCGCTCGGGCAGCTCGATCTCCTCCTGCTCGCTCTTGGTGATCTTGTCGACCAGGGTGTACGGCCGGTGGCTGCCGTGGTGGGCGAGGGTGGCGTAGACCTGGGTCATGTCCAGGACGCTGGGGGTGGCGGTGCCCAGCGAGATCGCGCCCTGGGACGAGGCGAGGCTGGGGGTGCCGGCGGGGATGCCCAGGTCGACGGCGGTGGCCTTGACCTTGTCGGGGCCGACGTCGATGCCCATCTGCGCGTAGACGGCGTTGACGGACTTGTCGGTGGCCTCGCTGACGGTGATCGGGCCGTAGGAGCGGTCGTCCTCGTTGGCGGGCGCGAAGCCGGTGCGGGTGCCGTGACTGACCGTCATCCGCTTGTTGGTGCCGTCGTAGACGGTGTGGGGGGTGATCCGCTCGCCGTCCTGGGTGGTGGAGTTGTTCTGTACGGCGGAGGCGAAGACGATCGGCTTGAAGGTGGAGCCGACCTGGTAGTCGCTGCGGGTGGCGCCGTTGACGAACTGCTTGGCGTAGTCGATGCCGCCGTAGAGGGCGACGACCCGGCCGCTCGCGGGGTCGATGGAGGCGCCGCCGGCCCGGACGTAGCGGTCGACCTTCCGGGAGTCGTCGAGGCGGTCCATCACCCGGGTGTTGACCGCCTTGACGAAGGCGTTCTGGCGTTTCCTGCTGATGGTGGTGGTGATGCGGTAGCCGCCGGTCCGCAGGGTGTCCTCGTCGAGGATCTTGTTGTCGGTGAGGTAGTTCTTGACCGCTTCGACGAGGTAGCCGCGCTGGCCGGACAGTCCCGCGGAGGGCTTGGCGGGCTTGGGCAGGGGGAACTCCAGCGCGGCCCGGTCGGCCTGGGTGAGCCACTTCTGCTTGACCATGCCGTCCAGGACGTAGTTCCAGCGCGCCAGCACCCGGGCGCGGTTGCCGGGGTGGGCGGTGATGTCGTAGGCGCTGGGGGCGTTGAGGAGGGTGGCGAGGTAGGCGCCCTGGGCGCAGGTCAGCTGCTCCGCGTTGCGGCCGTAGTAGGACTGGGCGGCGGCCTGGATGCCGTAGGCGTTGCGGCCGTAGTAGCTGGAGTTGAGGTAGCCCTCCAGGATCCTGTCCTTGCTCACCTCGCGGTCCAGCTTGATGGCGATGAAGAATTCCTTGGCCTTGCGGGTGACGGTCTGTTCCTGGCCGAGGTAGTAGTTCTTCACGTACTGCTGGGTGATGGTGGAGCCGGACTGCTTGCCCTTGCCGGTGACGGTGTTCCAGGCGGCGCGGAGCATCGCGGCGGGGTCGACCGCGGACTCGGAGTAGAAGTCGCGGTCCTCAGCGGCGAGTACGGCCTGCTGGACGGACTTCGGGACCTGGCCGAGGGTGACGTTCTGCCGGTTGATCTCGCCGTCGCGGGCCAGCTCGGAGCCGTCGGAGTAGAGGTAGACGGTGCTCTGGGCCTTCGCGGCGCTGTTGGCCGGCGGGATCCCGACGAGCAGATAGCCGGCGACCAGCCCGCCGACGACGAGCAGCAGGAACAGCAGCACGGTGCCCAGCACCGCGCGCCAGGTGGGAAGGACACGGCGCCAGCCTGTGCGTTGTCCGCTCATGTAGGTATGGACTCCTCGGCCGCCGCCGAAGGTTGTACCGCGGCGGTCGTGTCGTGTCGGGGGATGCGCGCGGGATGCCGCCGGAGCAACTGCCGCCCGTGGGGAAACTCTCGCATCATGTGCCCCGGGCCGGCGGGGTGGCACGCACCGAAGTCCGCCAGCTGACCGGCCGAACGGCGCCCATGGCTCACCCGAAGCGGTGATAATGCGATGGCGGGTTGCCGTGCACGGCCTCTAGGCTCCGGTGTTTTGGCCGTCCGACGACTACGGGGCTGGGGGAAGAGCGTCGTGTGGTACGTCGCGGTGGCGGCCGGCAGCTTCCGGCGGTACGCCACCTACCGCATCGCCACCGTGGCGGGTGTGTTCACCAATACCGTCTTCGGCTTCATCGTCGCCTTCACGTATATCGCGCTGTGGCACGAGCGGCCGCAGCTGGGCGGCTACGACCAGGCGCAGGCGCTGGCCTTCGTCTGGACCGGGCAGGCGCTGCTGGCCTGTACGGGCCTGATGGGCGGCGGCGGTCTGGAGGAGCTGCAGGAGCGGATCCGCACCGGTGACATCGCCGTGGACCTCTACCGGCCCGCGGATCTGCAGCTGTGGTGGCTCGCCGCGGATCTGGGGCGGGCCGGACTGCAGCTGATCGGCCGCGGGGTGGCGCCGATGGCGGTGGGCGCCCTGGCCTTTCCGCTCGCGCTGCCCGGCGAGGCGCTGACCTGGGGCTGTTTCCTGCTGTCGGTGCTGCTCGGGGTGCTGGTCAGTTTCACGCTGCGCTACCTCGTCGCACTGGCCTCCTTCTGGCTCCTCGACGGCACGGGGCTGGCCCTGATCAGCGGCCTGGCCTGCATGTTCTTCTCGGGGATGGTGCTGCCGCTGCGGGTCTTCCCCGGCGCCCTGGGCGAGGTGGCCCAGCTGCTGCCCTGGGCGGCGGTCCTGCAGGTGCCGGCCGATGTGCTGGTGGGCGCGCGCGGCGGCGGCGCGCTGCTGCGGGGGCTGGCGTTCCAGGCCGGGTGGGCTGTGGCGCTGCTGGCGCTGGGACGGCTGGTGCAGTCGGCGGCGACCCGCAAGGTGGTGGTGCACGGTGGCTAGAAGGGAGGCGGGCGACGGCGGGGGCCGGGTTGCGCAGGGGTTCTTGGCGTACCGGCTGATCGTGCGGATGTGGATGCGCTCCGCCCTGGCCTACCGGGCCTCGTTCCTGATGATGGCGTTCGGCAACTTCGCGGCCAACGCCCTGGACTTCGTCGCGATCATGCTGATGTTCTCGCGGATCGACGCGCTCGGCGGGTTCTCGCTGCCCGAAGTGGCCTTCCTGTACGGGACGTCCGGAGTGTCGCTGGGCCTGGCGGACCTGCTGCTGGGCAGCATCGAAGGGCTGGGCCGGCGGGTGCGGGACGGCACCCTCGACGTCCTGCTGCTGCGCCCCGCGCCGGTCTTCGCGCAGGTCGCGGCGGACCGTTTCGCGCTGCGCAGGCTGGGCCGGATCACCCAGGCGCTGCTGGTGCTCGGCTGGTCGCTGCCGCATCTCCCGGTGGAGTGGACGGTGGGCCGGGTGCTGATGGTGCCGCTGATGGCGGTGTGCGGCACGGCCATCTTCGCGGCGGTCTTCACGGCGGGCGCCGCCTTCCAGTTCTGGGCGCAGGACGCGGCCGAGGTGCAGAACTCCTTCACCTACGGCGGTAACGCGATGCTGCAGTACCCGCCGACGGTGTTCGCCAGGGAGCTGGTGCGCGGGGTCACCTTCCTCGTCCCGCTGGCCTTCGTGAACTGGCTGCCCGCGCTGCGGCTGCTGGGCCGCCCCGATCCGCTGGGGCTGCCGGGCTGGGTGGACTTCCTGGGGCCCGTGGTGGCGGCGCTGATGTGTATGGGGGCCGGGCTGGCGTGGCGGCTGGGGCTCCAGGCGTACCGGAGCACGGGCAGTTGACGGGGCATCACGTGCGGGACGGGGCGGCCGGGGACGGGAACGGGGCGAGGGAAGAGGAGGACGCGTGGTGAGCGAAACCGCCGGGGCGGCGCCGCTGATCGAGGTGGACGGCCTGGAGAAGGTCTTCTCGGTGCGGCGCAAGGCGGGCCGGCTGCGGCGGGTGCGGCAGGAGGTCCGGGCCGTGGACGGCATCTCCTTCGGGGTGCCGCGCGGCGAGATGGTCGGCTTCATCGGCCCGAACGGGGCCGGGAAGTCCACCACGATCAAGATGCTGACCGGCATTCTGGTGCCCAGCGGCGGCCGACTGCGGATCGCGGGCATCGACCCGTCCCCACGGTCCGGTCTCCGCGCCGGCCACGACCGCGGGCGGACCCGGCTCGCCCGCCGGATCGGGGTGGTCTTCGGGCAGCGCACCACCCTGTGGTGGGACCTGCCGCTCAAGGACTCCTACGAGCTGGTGCGGCGGATGTACCGGGTCCCGGACGCCGTCTACCGCGCCAACCTGGCGCGCTGTGTCGAGCTGCTGGACCTGGGCCCGCTGCTGGCCGTACCGGTACGGCAGCTGTCGCTGGGGCAGCGGATGCGCGGCGATCTCGCGGCGGCGCTGCTGCACGATCCCGAGGTGCTGTACCTCGACGAGCCGACCATCGGCCTGGATGTGGTCAGCAAGGCGAAGGTGCGCGGGTTCCTGCGCGAGGTGAACGCCGAGCGGGACACCACGGTCCTGCTGACCACCCATGACCTCACCGACATCGAGCAGTTGTGCCGCCGGGTGATGGTCATCGACCACGGCCGGCTGGTCTACGACGGCGGCCTCGACGGGCTGCGGGCGGCCGGTGGCGGCGAGCGGACGCTGGTGGTGGACCTGGAGCGGCAACTGCCCCCCATCGAGGGCGTGCCGGGCGCCCGTACGGTCAAGGTGGACGGGCCCCGGCAGTGGCTGGCTTTCCCGGCGTCGCAGAGCGCGGCCCCCTTGGTCGCCGCGGTCGCCGCGCGCTATCCGCTGGTGGACCTGTCGGTGCGGGAGCCGGACATCGAGACCTTGATCGCCGAGCTGTACGCGAGCGGGGGAAAACGACCGGAAACCGGTCGGAGCGGGGGCAACGGGGGCCCGGCGCTCTAATGTGTCCGTATGACTGAAGACCTCCCGGCGCTGCGCGCCTGTGACGCCGACCGCGAACGGGTCGCCGAGATCCTGCGCGACGCCGTCGCGGAAGGGCGGCTGGCGATGGAGGAGTTCGACGAGCGGCTGGACGCGGCGTACACGGCCCGCACCTACCGGGAGTTGGACGTGCTCACCGCCGATCTGCCGGTGGGCGCGGCGGCCCCGGCCCCGCTCTCGCTGCGCAAGGAGAGCGCGGCCCCCGCGCCGTGGGCGGAGCGGATCGTGGACGGCGCGGAGGGCTCGTCGGTCGGTCTGGCCCTCATGGGCGGGTTCCAGCGCAAGGGCCGGTGGACGATCGGGCGCCGCTTCACGGCGGCCTGCCTCATGGGCGGCGGCGAGATCGATCTGCGCGAGGCGCACTTCGCCGGCCCCGAGGTCGTCATCACCTGCTGGGCGCTCATGGGCGGGGTGCACATCCTGGTGCCGCCGGGCGTCGAGGTCGAGGTGCGCGGCGTGGGCATCATGGGCGGCTTTGACGCGCGTGAGGAGGGGGTGCCGGGCGAGCCCGGCGCGCCCCGCGTGATCGTCAAGGGCCTGGCGATGATGGGCGGCGTCGGCGTCGAGCGGAAGCTGCCGAGGGCCGAGAAGCGGCGGCTGAAGGAGGAGCAGCGCCGCCAGAAGGAGGAGCGGCGCCGCCTCGACGACCACCCGCGCAAGGAGGGGGACTGAGGCGGCGGCCCCTGCGCCGTTCGCGTTACAGCGCGGCGGGCGCGGCCAGCTTGAGGTGGGCGAGGTTCACCGCGTTCGCCATCGCCCTAAAGCCCTCGTCGCTCGGGTGGAGATGGTCACCGGAGTCGTAGGAGGGCCGCAGCCGCACCGGCGCCGACGGGTCGCGCAGCGCCTTGTCGAAGTCCACGACCTCGTCGTAGACGGTGCCGGAGCGGATGATGTGGTTGACCTGTTCGCGCACCGAATTCAGCAGGTTGGAGTAACCGCGGTGCCCCCCGAACGGGGTAAGGGTGCTGCCGGTGACGCGCAGACCGCGGGCGTGCGCCTGCCGGACGATCTCCCGCATCCCCGCCACGATCTTCTGCGGGTCGAGCTGACGCGGGGTCTTGAACAGGTCGTTCAGCCCGATCTCGACGATCACCGCCTTCACCCCGGTCCGCGACAGCGCGTCGCGTTGCAGGCGGGACAGCACGCTGGGCCCGTTGTTCGGGGAGAACCTGGAGCCGTTGACCAGCAGGCGGTTGCCGCTGATGCCCTGGTTGAGGACGCCGTAGCGGGGCGCGCCGGGCTCGGTGCGCAGCCTGGCCGCGAGGAAGTCCGTCCAGCGGTGGTTGGCACCGGCGGTGGAGGTGATGCCGTCGGTGATCGAGTCGCCGATCGCCACGACGGACCCGTGCGCCTGGGTGCTCCACACGTCCACACCGGTCAGATAGCGCCAGTACGGGCTCTGCTCGGTGTAGGCCGCGCCGGTGGCGTCCTCGGCCCGGTCGCCGCGTGCCAGGTAGGAGGTCTGCCGGGCGTACGGGTGGTAGGTGGCGGGCCCCGAGGGGGACGGGGAGTACGACGTGACCAGCAGGTCGGCGTCGCCGGGCACGTTCAGCCGGGTCGGGTCGCTGGTGACCGCGCCGCCCGCCGGGATGGTCACCGCGGGCTTGCCGTTGAAGGACAGCCGCCGCATGGTGCCGCTCGCGGCCGTGGGGTTGCTGGGGGCCGCGGCCAGCGCCAGGGTGGCATGGCTCACCACCAGCGGACGGGTGCCGTAGAGGTTGGAGAGCTGGATGCGCACGCCCGCCCCGCCGACGCTGGTGTGCACGACGTTGCGTATCGACATCCCCGCGTAGCCGTTGAGCGTGCCGGGCTCGGCCGCCGCCGCGGCCGCCGACCAGGTCCCGACCCACTGCCCGGAGACCGCCGGTGCGGCAGGGTCGCGGGGCTTGTGCGAGGAACCGTCCAGTCCGCCGTCATCGCCGCCGAAGCCGACGAATATGGCGGTCGAGATCAGCACCACCACTGCCGCCAGACCGGCGAGCAGGGAGTAACCCACACTTTTCTTCATGCGGGAGAGGTCTCCTGGGTAAAGCGGAGCAGCACGCTCCGGGCGGGCAAGGGCAGCGGATGATCAGCGGCACCGTTGCGGTCCGATCGATCCATCATGATCCCACGGACCTCCGGGGCGCCGCCCGGCGCCCCGCTCGATGCCTCCCCGGCATGGACGCGGGGAACTCGTGGCGCGTTCCGGGAGTAGGTCACAGTGGGATATATGGCTGGACCGGCGGCCGGGTGCGCGGAGCGGGGCGGTCCGGAGGGATGGCGGGGGCACGGTGGGAGCGGTGGAGCGGATGGAACGCACAAATACCGAGACGGCGCCGGGAGCGGAACGGGCGCCGGGCCCGGGAGCGGCGCCGGCGGGCCGGACCGCACCGGGCGGCGGCTTCGCGTATGGCGTCGGCGACGAGGAGCGCCGGCGCGCCGTACGCCGGATGAAGGCGACGGCCACCGGTCTGCTGCTGGTCGTCGCCTTGGTCTACGTCCTGGCGAAATGGGCCGGGGCCTGGGGTGCGGGCGGCTGGACCGGATTTGTCGCGGCGGCCGCCGAGGCCGGGATGGTCGGTGCGCTGGCCGACTGGTTCGCGGTCACCGCGCTGTTCAAGCGGCCGATGGGGCTGCCGATTCCGCACACCGCCATCATCCCCACCAAAAAGGACCAACTGGGTCAGAGTCTGGGTGATTTCGTCGGCGAGAACTTCCTCTCCGGCGAGGTCGTCCGCCGCCGGCTGCGCTCCGTCGGCATCGGCGGCCGGGTCGGCGGCTGGCTCGCCGAGCCGCAGAACGCCGACCGGGTCACCGCCGAGCTGTCCACCGCGCTGCGCGGCGCGCTGACCGTGCTGCGCGACTCCGATGTGCAGGCGGTGGTCGGCGAGGCGATCACCCGCCGCGCCGACGCCTACGAGATCGCGCCCGGGATCGGCGCGATGCTGGAGAAGGTCGTCGCCGAGGGCGGCCACCGGCGGGTGGTGGACCTGCTCGTCGCCCGCGTCCACGACTGGCTGGTCGAGCACGGCGACTCCGTGATGAGCGCGGTCTCCGGCGGCGCACCCGGATGGACCCCGCGGTTCGTCGACCGCAGGGTGGGCGACCGCGTCTACAAGGAGCTGATGCGCTTCGTCACCGAGATGCGGGACATGCCCGAGCATCCGGCGCGCGGGGCGATCGACCGCTTCCTGCGGGACTTCGCGGCCGATCTGCAGTCCGACCCGGACACCCGGGCCAAGGTCGAGCGGCTGAAGTCCGAGGTGCTGAGGCGCGGCGAGGTGCAGGATCTGATCACCTCGGCCTGGGGCTCGGTGCGCACCATGATCGTCGCCGCGGCCGAGGACGAGCGCAGTGAACTGCGGCTGCGGGTGCGGGCGGCGCTGCTGTCCCTGGGCCGGCGGCTGGCCGGTGAGAAGCGGCTGCAGGACAAGGTGGACGGCTGGCTGGAGAACGCGGCCGTCTATGTGGTGACGACGTATCAGCGCGAGATCACCTCGCTGATCACCGACACCGTCGCCGGCTGGGACGCCGAGCACACCTCGAAGAAGATCGAGGCGCACATCGGCCGTGACCTGCAGTTCATCCGGATCAACGGCACCGTCGTCGGCGCACTGGCCGGCCTCGCCATCTACGCCGTCTCGCAGGCCTTCGGCGGCTGACCCCGGCGCGGGGGACGGGCCGTGCGCCGTCTCTGGTGACTTCGGCCCGCAGGGCTTACGGTGCCCGCGTGCGGGAGCGGATACCGGTGGTCGTACAGGGGCGGCGCACCCGTTGCCCCCGGGCCGCGCGGGTGCTGTGGACGGGTGCGGAGCTGGCCGTGACGCTCGGTGCCGTCCTGCTGCTGCTCGTCGTCCACCAGCTGTGGTGGACGAACCGTCAGGCGCAGGACGCGGCGCACGACCAGGTGGACCGGCTGGAGCGGACGTGGGACGCCCGGCCGCCGTCACCGGCCGAACCCGCGGCACCCGGTGCCGACGACGGGGCGGCGCGTACCACCCGCGGCGGCCCGCCGTCCCGGACACCCGCCCGCCGCACCACCGGCCGGCCCCCGGCGCCGCCGCGGAACGCCGCGTACGCCGTGCTGCGCATCCCGCGGATCGGCCTGACCGCCCCCGTCGCCCAGGGCGTCGGCAAGGCCGCGGTCCTCAACAAGGGCTACGTCGGCCACTATCCGCACAGCGCCGAGCCCGGTGAGGCCGGCAATGTCGCACTGGCCGGGCACCGCAACACCCACGGCGAGCCGTTCCGCCGTCTCGACCGGCTGCGCCCCGGCGACACCGTCCTCCTCGACACCGCCGAGGCCCGCTACACCTATGTGGTCCGGCGCACCCTGCCGAGGACCGCCCCCGCCGACGGCACGGTCCTCGCCGCCGTCCCGTACAGCAGCGTGCACCCCGCCTACCGCTTCACGGCGCCCGGCTCGTATCTGACCCTGACGACCTGTACGCCGGAGTACACCTCCACCTACCGGCTGGTGGTCTGGGGCGTGTTGCGGTCGACACAGTCCCGGTGAGGGCGGGCGTGGGTCGCCTAGGCTCTTCCTCCGTGCGAAACGAGACCACCGGAGGGCGATCCCCGGGTTCGAGGCGGCGCCTGGCGCTGCTGTGGCTGCTGCTGCCGTATGTGCTGTTCCTGGCGGTGCTGCCGCTGGTGAACCGGGTGACACCGACGGTGCTCGGCCTGCCGTTCCTGTTCTTCTGGATGCTGGTGGCGACGCTGGCGACCCCGCTGTCGGTGGGGCTGGCGCGGCGCGGCGACCTCAAGCGGGGCCGGGGATGAACGCCGCGGTGTCCACCGCGATATTCGGCGGCTTCATGGTGCTCACCGTCGCCCTCGGCCTGCTCGCGGTGCGCGGCCGGGCCGCCGGCGGGGGCCTGGCCGAGTGGTCGGTGGGCGGCCGGAGCCTGGGGACCGTCTTCATCTGGGTGCTGATGGCGGGCGAGAGCTATACGAGCTTCAGCTACCTCGGCGCGGCCGGCTGGGGCTACAACTTCGGCGCCCCGGTGCTCTACGTCCTGGCCTATATGTCCTGCGGCTATGCGCTCGGGTACGTCGTCGGGCCGATGCTGTGGGCCTACGCCCGCCGCCACCGGCTGGTCGGGATCACCGACATGGTCGCGCACCGCTACCGGGCGCCCTGGCTCGGCGCCGCCGTCGCCGTTCTCGCCACCGTCTGCCTGCTGCCGTACATCCAGCTGCAGATCACCGGCATGGGCGTGGTCGTCTCGACCATTTCGTACGGTGCCATCAGCCTCAACTGGGCCTATTTCCTGGCCTTCGCCGTCACCACGGGCTTCGTCGTGATCAGCGGGCTGCGCGGCAGTGCCTGGGTGTCGGTGCTCAAGGACGTCCTCGTCATCGCCACCCTCGGCTTCCTCGCGGTGTATGTGCCGCTGCACTACTTCGGCGGCTACGGGCCCTTCCTGCACCGGATCGTCGCCGAGAAGCCGCAGTGGCTGACCTTCCCCGGGCATGCGTCGGGCGGGCTGGGCCCGGTCTGGTTCGTCACCACCACCGTCGTCAACTCCCTCACGGTGGTGATCTTCCCGACGACCGTGGCGGGCTATCTGGGGGCCCGCAACGCCGAGGTGCTGCGCCGTAACGCGCTCTATCTCCCCTTCTACAACGTCCTGTTGTTCGTGCCGATGCTGCTCGGGATGGCGGCGCTGTTCGTGGTGCCCGGACTGGTGGGCGCGGACTCCAATCTCGCGCTGTTCAAGCTGGTGGTGGACTCCCTTCCGGCCTGGGCCGTGGGGCTGACCGGGGTGGCCGCCGCGCTCTCCTCCATCGTGCCGATGGCCGTGTTCATGCTGGTCATCGGCACGATGTGGGGGAGGAGCGTGCTGGGGGCGCGCGCGAATCCGGACGGAGGGGCCGGGGAGGCTTCCGGGGACGGCGGGCGGCAGAAGCTGTGGTCGCAGGTGGTCGTGGTGGTGGCCGGGGCGCTGGCGCTGCTGCTGACCTACACCGCCCCCGACACCCTCGTCCGGCTGTCCTTGATTTCGTACGAGGGCATGGCACAGCTCGTGCCGATGCTGCTGCTGGGGCTGGTGTGGCGGCGGCTGACGCTTCGCGCCGCGGTGAGCGGCCTGGTGGCGGGCTTCGCTCTCGTCTGTGTCCTGGTCTTCGGGGGACACGACCCGGTCGGGGGGATGAACGCGGGGATCGTCGCGCTCGCCGTGAACGTGGCGGTGGCGCTCGGGGTCACCTGGCTGGGGCCGCGCGATGCGGACGACAGGCCGGACGCCGAGGTCCTGGCGCTGGAGGACGAGTTCCCCCGGGACGGTGCCCTGCCGCGGGACGGGGCGGCCGGCCCTACGGCGTCGTCGTGATCTTCTTGCCCTCCTTGGAGACCGCGAACCACAGGCCCATCTTGCCCTGGCCGTTGATGTCACCGGGCTGCTTGTCACCGGTGAACCAGTAGACCGGCCAGCAGTCGACGGCCAGCTGGCGGGTGCCGTCGGGGCGGGTGACGGTGGAGATGAGCTTGGGGGCGATGCCGTTGAGCTTGGAGCGGTCGGCCGGCTTGGCGGGCTTCCAGGTGTCCAGGCAGGCGTCGTTGCAGCCGAACTTCATCGGCCAGGCGCTGTCCTTGTTGAAGCGGTAGAGGGTGCGGCCCATGCCGTCGACGAGGATCGAGCCGAGCTGCGGGTGGTCGAACACCGAGACGTCGCCGGGCTTTTGTGCGCCGGCCTTCTTGCCGTCGGCGGCCAGCGCGTTCCAGGTGCCGCCCACGCCCTGGCCCTTGGTGTCGCCGGGCTTGGTGTCCTTGGCGTAGCGGTAGGCGGGCCAGCCGCCGATGGTGAGCTGCTTGGTGCCGTCGGCGCGGGTGACCGAGCCCAGCTTGCTCTTGTCGATGCCGGCCGGGGCGGTGGCGCCGTCGGCGGGGACCACCGGCCAGGTGGTGGCGCAGGAGCCGGAGCAGTTGGACTTGGACGGGTCCGCGGTGTCCTTGTCGAAGCGGTAGAGGGTCATGCCCTTGGCGTCGGTGACGACCGGGCCGAGCTCGGTGTCCTGGTGCAGGGCCAGCTTGCCGGCGCTGGGGGCGGCCTGCGGGGCCTTGCCGCCGGTGTCGCCGCCCGCCTGGCCGCCGGAGCCGCCCGCGCCGCCGGAGGACCCGTAGCCGTAGTCGCTGGTGCCCTGCCCGGCGGGCTGGACGTTGTCGGCGGTGGCGGTGCCGGCGCTCTGTTCGGTGCTGCTGCCGCAGGCGGCGGTCAGGGCGAGGGTGGCGACCGCCGCGGCCGCGAGACCCGCACGACGTCGAGTGCTCATGATGTCTCCTTGGTCGGTTGGTGAGTGTGTCGCTTGCCGAGGTGAGGGCTGGGACGGTGGCCCGGGCGCCGATGCGGCCCGGGGCCCCGGCGGGGTGCCGTCGCCGGGGGAATACGCGCTACGGGGTGCCGGGCGTTCAACGGAGCCGAAGAATTTTCTCCGGAGGCAAAAACCGTGCCCGGCACCGCGGTTGACGCCCGAAAGCCGTGCCCGGCACCCCGGCCCGCGCCCCCCCGCCCGCACCTCAGCTGCCGCCCTGCACCCGCAGGGCGAGCGCCGGACAGCGGCGCACCGCGAGCTGCGCCCGGCGCCGCATCCGGGCCGGCAGCGGCATGCTGGCCTTCTCCGGGTAGCCGTCCGGGCCCAGCTTGATGATGCCGGGCACCACATCCGCGCACAGGCCGTGGCCGCGGCACAGCGTCCAGTCGACCAGCAGCCGCTCCTGCGGCGGCGCGGCCGCCCGGGAGGGGGCGGGCGCCGGCTGGGGGACGGTGGACGGCAGCGGCCGGCTCCCGGTGACCGGCAGGGCCCCGGTCACCGGGCGGCCGCATCCGAACCCCTGCGCATGCCGCTCGAACTCCTCGGGGAAGGCGGCGAGAGCCGAGGCGACAAAGCGCGCGGTACCGTCCGGATGACTGCAGGCGCCGCGCTTCTCGACCGCCCGCATCCGCGCCTGGACGGCTTCCAGGGCGGCGGCACCGCCGCCCCGTACGGCGCGGTCGAGCTGTTCGGCGAGCGCGGGCAGGCCCAGCACGCAGGGGCCGCACTGGCCGGCCGATTCGGCGCCCATCCACTGCGCGACGCGTACCGTCTCGCCGGCCGGGCAGGTGTCGTAGGGCAGCGGCAGCACCGCTCCCGCCCCGAGCACCGCGTTGTACTCGGCCAGCGACTCCTTCGACAGGTTCGCGGTCAGCGCGTCGGTGGGCGAGACGAAGGTGCCGTGGTAGCCGCCGATCAGCACGCCCTGCCCCTGGTCCATGCCGCACAGCGCCAGGACCCGGGCCAGCGAGACGCCGTAGGGCACCTCCACCACCCGGCTGCCGGCGACCGTCAGCAGCAGCGTGCCGGGCTCCGTGGGCAGGCCCGTGGTGCGGTAGCCGAGCGCACCGAGCCGGGCGGCCACGGCGAGCTGGGCGTAGGTCTCGGTGTTCGACAGCAGCGTCGGCACACCGTTCAGCCCCCGCTCGCTGGAGCGGATCTTGCGGCCCGAGGGCAGGCCGGCGCCGCCGCCCAGACCGTTCGTCATCGCGGAGCCCTCGCCGGTGACGAACCGTTCGGTCAGCAGGGTGACCCGTAACGTCGGCCGCACCGGGCCGCGTTCGTCGATGGCGCTCTGCACGGAATTCAGCACGTCCATGCGGGTCACGCCGATCGCGACCTCCTGGGCACCGAGCGCGTCGGCGGCCAGCAGGGCGCCGTCGAGCATCAGGTGCGGGGCGTGCAGCAGCAGCGCGGTGTCCTTGAGGCAACTGGGCTCGCCCTCGCTGCCGTTGACGACCACCGCGCCCTTGCCGTCGGCCTTGCGCATCCCGTCCATGACGGCGGTGAGCTTGCGGGCGAAGGGGAAGCCCGCACCTCCCCGGCCGCGCAGGTCGATGTCCTCGGCGAGCGCCACCAGCTCCGTGGAGCTGAGCTGGGGCAGGCCGCCGTGACGGGCAAGATGCGCCACCCGGCCCATGCGCGGCATCTCGTCGAGCCCCGCCAGCAGGCGGGGCGGGCCGAAGGACGCCAGGGTCGGCACGGGCTCCGCGGGGCCGGGAACGGCCGGGAGCGGGCGGGTGGGGGCGGGGGCGGTCATGGGAGTTCTCCTGTGTTCCTGCGTGAGTCGCGCATCCGCAGCGCGAGTCGTACGGCCACCGCGACGAGGCAGATGGCATACCCGACGAGGGCGTAACCGGCCGCGGGCCGGCCCGCCCTGAGGCCGTGCACCAGGGCCAGCCCCCAGGCGGCGTACGCGCTCATGTGCAGCCCCCGCCACCACTGGGAGGCGGTGATGCCGGTGAAGGCGCCGCGCACCGCGCCGGTCACCGCGACGGCGATGAACACGTAGGCGGCGAGGGTGCCGAGGCCGATGAGGCCGGGGCGGGCGCCATCGGTGAAAGGCACCGCGGCGGCCATCGCGTCGGTGTGGCCCTCGGTGACCTTGATCCAGATGTGCAGGCCGAGGAAGCCGAGGCCGGCGACGCCCGTGCCGCGGTGCACGGCCTGGGCGAGGAGCCGGTGGCCGGACTTGAGCACCATCCGGTCGGTGGCGGCCAGGCCCCACAGCACGGTGACCGACAGGGAGACCAGCGCGAGCACCCCGGCGCCGAAGTCCAGGAAGTTCAGCACGCCGTCCATCGCGCCGGAGCGCAGCATGACGGCGAGGAAGAGCAGCAGTGCGGCCGGAAGCGCCGGGCGGAGTGCGGCGGTTCCGGCGAAGCCGCCGGCCGGTCGGCGGGCCGGCGGCCCGGGTTCGTTCGGGGGACGCCGGGGGCGAGGCACGAACGGCGAGGGCCGGGCTCGGTGTGCGGCGCGGCGGCTCTGCATACGCGGTGCGGACATCGGACCTCCCGGTGTCAGGGCGCGGGTGCGGGATGCGAATTTCGTTGAAATCTCCCGGGGGCGTAATTTGCCCGGGGCTTTTGTTCGGGTGACCCCCGGTAACACTAAACATTCTGTGACCGGTTGGATACGCAGGGCCGTAATCCGGATGTGTAAAAGCATCTCCGAACGCGTTCAAGCTTTCGTAAGGTTTATCGCGCTGTGACAAATTCCTGCACTGGCATCGCGGTCCCGCGGGGTGACTCCGGATGATGCCGACTCAGGCGCACGGGGGGCGCCAATCCCCAGTAACAGCCGCATCCCCGCCAGGATCGAGGTAGCGATGTGTGATCTCCTGAACCGCATCTGGTCGCGTCCACGAGGTGAGTGGAACCGGGTAGTCAGAAATGAACTTCCCGATCTCGCCGACAAGTTGGTCGCGGAGTTGCAACGCGGATTTCCCGCATTGTCCGCACTTCTCGGGGATACTCCCGTAGAAGAGGCACAATGGGCGCTGGAACAGGCCTTGCTGACAGTTCTTGGGTACCAAAAAGAGTCGGAGAGTAAACCTGGGGCCGTGCCGTCCGTGGTGACTCCGATGCCGGTGGCCCGGGCCCGCCAGGACCTGTTCGACGTCCTTGCCGGACAACGGGAGATGCCGGAGGAGGGGTTGACCGAGCTGTCCCGCGCGGCGGGCTGGCCCATCCCCGACACCCTCCAGGCCGTCGTCCTCGCCACACCCGCCGAGGCCGCCCAGCTCGCCGCGGCGCTCGGACACGCGCTCATCGGCTCGGTCGACGGGTACACCTGTCTGTTCGTCCCCGACCCGGCCACCCAGACCCGGGCCCGCCTGGAGGCGGCGCTCAAGGGCCGGCCGGCCGCGGTCGGACACGTCGTACCGGCCACCGACACCGCGTCCTCGCTGCGTTGGGCCCGCTATCTGCTGACGCTGGCCCCGGGCCGGGTCGGCCCCGAGTCGCGGCCCGCGTTCGTCGACGACCATCTCTCCGCGCTGCTGCTGCTCCAGGACGAGTCGCTGGCCGACGCGCTGACCTCCCGCTGGCTGGGCCCGCTGGAGGAGCTGACGCCCCGGCAGAGCGAACGGCTCGAAGTCACGCTGCTGGCATGGCTGGAGGGCGGCGGTGCCCCCGAAGCGGCCAAACTGCTGCATGTACACCCCCAGACGGTCCGATACCGTCTGCGTCAGATCGAAAAGCTCTTCGGCCCGGTGCTGCGCGATCCGCGCACCCGCTTCGAGCTGGAAATGGCGCTGCGCAGCCGCCGCCTGATGGCACACGTCCGCAGCTACCGCGCACGGGCCGGCCGCCGCGCACGCGCCGTCGCCTCGTCCATACGCCCGCTGGGCATGGCCCGTGAGGCCCGCGTCAACGGTCTTTGAGGACCGGCGGATGCAGCACCGCGCCCCTTGAGCTGACGGCAGACCGGAACGGTGGGGGCCTTCCGGCACAGCGACAGCCACCCGGCGCCGAGCAGCGGCCCCGACCCCCGGACATCCGGGTCGGGGCCGCTGCTTTGCCGTGGGCGGTGAGCCGTGAGCCATGCCCGGGCACCGCCCACCGGGCACCGCCCACCGGGCACCACCCACCGGGCACCACCCACCGCCCCAGGCCCACCGGCCACCGCGGCCACCCGCCGACGACGGCCCGTGAGTGAGCCCCTTGGGGAATCCCCCAAGGGGCTCAGGGCTCACCGGGGTCGGGTTCAGGTGCAGTTACGGCCGCTGTTGATGCAGTCGACCGCCTTGCTCATCAGCTGGTCCGGCATCACGTTGATGAAGTCACCGTGGTCGGTCACCGGTTTGTGCAGCTGCTCGGGGAAGCTGTCCACCGCGAAGCTCTGGCCCTGCGGGACGTCGTAGGTGATCCGCTGGGTGAGCTGCGGGATCGCCTTGAAGCCGTTGGGGCAGACGCCGTTCTGGTCCGAGAACGCCACGTGGTCGCGGTGGTTGCCGCTGTCGATGTCCCGGCCGTTCCAGCAGTTCTGGAAGGCGAAGGTCCGCACGACCTGGGAACCCTGCGGGCACAGCGGGTACTTGTCCTTCAGCTGCCGGTCCTCGAAGCCGGTGCAGCTCCAGGAGGCGTTGGCGTTCTTGGTGCCGTTGGTGAACGCCTTGGCGTCGCCGGTGATGATCTTCATGAAACGGGGCATCGCCTCGACCTGGCCGACCTGGCTGCCACGGAACTTCAGGGTCACCGTGGCCGGGGTCAGGGTCGTGCCGACGTTGGCGTCCTGCGCGGCGCCCGGCTTCTGCTCCGCGTTGCCGTCCAGCTTGCGCAGCACGGGCCAGTAGTGGGTGGACTGGTCGCCGTTGTTGCAGGTGGTGTCGGAGGCGGCGAGCTTGTTGTCGTCGGCGAAGGCGTCGGTGGCCTTGTTGCCGACGTAGTCGTGCGTGTGGTGGGCGCCGTTGCTGACACCCGGGGTCACGATGACGTTGTCGGAGTTGAAGTGGCCGTCCTCGTTGCGCCCGCACTCGGTGGTGAAGGTGCCGGTCGAGGCGTTGCCCCCCTTGGGGGCGGCGAACGGCGGGGCGTCCGCGTTCGGCTGGACGGTGGTGATGTCCACGAAGTCGTCGGGGGAGGGCCCGCCGGCCTGTCCCTGCTGGCCGCCCTGCTGTCCCTGCTGGTTCGGGTCCTGGCCCTGCTGACCTTGCTGCTGCCCCTGCTGGTCGCCCTGGGTCTGGTTCGGGGCCTGCCCCTGGTACCAGCCCTCCTTCACGGTCTTCGTGGAGTCGTTGCCGCCCGCGCCGGCGCCCTCGGTCACGGGCTTGGTGGTACAGCCGCTCATCTTGATCAGATAGCCCGGCCGCTTGGTGTTCTTGGCGATCGCGGTGACCATCATCCTGATGGTCTTCTCCCGCTGCGCCTTGAGCGGGGCCATGACGGCACTGCCGCTGCCGCCCATCATCTTGTGGTACGCGTCGTGCACCTGCCTGTCGAGTGCGGACAGCCCCTTGGAGACCGGGAGCTGGGCGCTGCGCGGAACGGTCCGCAGCCGTTCGCCCACATCGGGGCAGGAGATGGTGATGCCGGACGCGGTGTGCTGATGGCCGGACGCCGTGCCGGGGGTGGTCTGGTTGCCCGCCAGCGCCGTGGTGGCGTAGGCGGCGAGCCCGCCGCCGCCCAGCAGGAGGGCGGTCGCGCCGATGAGCATTCTGTTCGTCAAACGCGAGCGTTTATGGGCCTGTTGCCGTTGCCTCATGAGATCACTTCGCTTCGTCCGATGTGAGGGGTGTCGTCCTGGTCGGTTTCACAGGGGTTGTGGGCGATCCCAAGAACCGGGAACTGCCTGCGGTCAGCTGGTGTGCAGGGTGTTGAAGTCGACGTTCCCGGTCTTCTCCAGGACCGTGATGTGGTCCAGCACGACGCTGTTGGCGCGGTCCGCCAGGGCACGCACCATCGTGTTCTTGGTCTGATCGCGGACCAGGGCGACCAGCCCGAAGACCTTGCCGTGGGCCCGGCGCAGCAACTCGGCCAGCGTCGCGTCGAACTCCTTGCCCTGGGCGGCCTTGAGCTGCCCGAGCCAGCCCTGCTGGGCGACGTTGGGCTCCGTGGGCAGGTCGACGCCGAGCGCCTGCCCGGCCTCGTTCGACCGCCGGTCCAGCTCGGTGTGTCCCGCCACGAGGTGGTTGCCGGCCGTGCGGACGGCGGCGGTCGTCCCGCGCTGCTGCGCCATCCGGCCCGAGGGCAGCTCCCACAGCCCGGCCAGCTTGACCTTGCGTACGAAGTCCCGGTCCATCGCGGTGAGCGGACCGTAGCGGGTGCTGACCGTGCCCCCGCCGTCGTCGTCGTACGAGAGGGTGGTGGTCGCCGAGGCCTGGGCCTCGCCGAAGAGCTGGACGGGCAGCAGCAGCGCCGCGAGCGTGGCCACGAGCGCGGCCACCACCAGGCCGGTGGCGATGGTCCGCCCGGATGTTGCGGAATTGCTGAGGATGGACCGCACACGGCCTCCCGGTTCGTCACTACTGGAATCCCACCGGACGCTAAGTGCCGCACCGGCCCGGCGGACCCGGGTCCTCACCCCTGGACAAATAACGGCCGGGCCCGCCGCGGCACTGCTACGGTGCCGCGTGCGGGCCCGGCCGGGGGAACGGGTGACGTGCGTCGGATTTCGTATGCCCGGCCGGGCCCGTCCAGCGCGGTGTGCGTCGTGTCAGCGTGCGGTGCTCAGCGCGCGTACAGCCCCGCCGCGGCCCAGCGGCGGCGGTCGCGCCGCGTGCCGGGCTCCTCGCGCTTGCCCTCCGCGTACAGGGCGTCGATCTCCGCTGCGTAGGTTCTGACGATCGCCGCCCGGCGCAGCTTGAGCGACGGCGTCATCAGCCCGGACTCCTGGCTGAACTGGCCCGGCAGCACCCGGAAGGCGCGGATCGACTCGGCCCGCGACACCGACGCGTTGGCGCGCGCCACCGCCCGCCGGACCTCCGCCTGCAGTTGTTCCTCCGGCGTCGGTGCCGTGCTGTCGGCGCTGGGCTCGTCCCGCAGCTTGCGCCAGTGCTCCAGCGCCTCGGGGTCCAGCGTGAGCAGGGCGGTGACATAGGGCCGGTTGTCGCCGACCACCACGGCCTGCGAGATCAGCGGATGGGAGCACAGCCGCTGCTCCAGCCCCTGCGGGGCCACGCTCTTGCCGTTGCTGGTGATGAGCATGTCCTTCTTGCGGCCGGTGATGACGAGATAGCCGTCCTCGTCCAGATGCCCCAGGTCGCCGGTCGGCAGCCAGCCGTCGTAGAGCCCGCTGCCCGTGGTGCCGTCCTCGTCGAGGTAGCCGGCGAACACCACCGGACCGCGCACCCACACCTCGCCGTCCAGCGCCAGATGCACCGCGCTGCCCGGCAGCGGGCGGCCCACCGTGCCGAACCGCACCTTGCCGGGCGGCTGGACGGTGATCGCGCCGCTGGTCTCCGTCAGGCCGTAGCCGTCGTAGACGGTGATGCCCATCCCGGCGAAGAGCAGGCCCAGTTCGCGCAGGAGCGGTGAGCCGCCACAGACCGCGGTGCGCACCCGGCCGCCCAGCGTCTGCCGGATGCGGGAGTAGACCAGCCGGTCGTAGAGCGCGTGCCGGGCCCGCAGGAACGGGTCGGGTCCGCGCCCGGTGCCCCGCGCCTCCTCGGCCATCGCCTCCGCGTAGCGCACCGCCACCGTCATCGCCGCGTCGAACGTCCGCCGCCGGCCCGCCGCTTCGGCGGCCAGCCGGGCGCGGGTGCAGATCTTCTCGAAGACGTGCGGCACCGCGAACAGGAACGTCGGACGGAACGAGGCCAGGGCCGGCAGCAGCTCCTGCGACGACACATCGGGCTGGTGGGCGAGCTTCACCCCGCCGCGCAGACACGCCACCTGCACCATCAGCCCGTAGATCTGCGCGAACGGCAGGAAGGCCAGCAGCGACGGGCGTTCGCCGGGCGCGGCCAGCAGCCCGCCCCAGCCCGCGTAGAGGGTGTCGCACTCGGCGGCGAGATTGGCGTGGGTGATCACACAGCCGCGCGGGCGCCCGGTGGTCCCCGAGGTGTACACGATCGCCGCGATCCCCTCCGGGGAGACCATGTGGCGCAGCCGGTGCACCTCCGCCTCGGGCAGCCGGGTGCCCTCCTCCGTCAGCCGCCGGACGCAGTCCAGGTCCAGCTGCCACAGCCGGCGCAGTCTGGCCTGCTCGTTGCAGGCCTCGGCCACGGTCATGGCCTGCGCCTCGTTCTCGACGACGATCGCGGTGACCTTCGCCCCGGCGAGGATGCAGCGCACCTGCTCGGCCGATGCGGTCGGATAGACCGGTACGAGCTGTCCGCCGATCGCCCACAGCGCATAGGTGAACAGCGTCCACTCGTAGCGCGTACGGGACATCAGCGCGACCCGGGTGCCGGGCCGTACCCCGTCCGCCAGCAGCCCCCTGGCCAGGGCCATGACTTCGTCCCGGAATTCCGCCGCGGACACCTCCTGCCAGCCGCCGGACGCTCTGGCGTCGCGGCGGGCGAGCTGAGCGAAATCCGGCTGGTGGTTCGCGGTGTCGAAGACGGAATCGGCAAGACCGCCGGTCCGCAGTCGAGCCGCCACGGCCGGAACGCTGATGTCGCGCACAGCACCTCCTAGGTGTTCCCCCTTGGCCCCCTGGTCCTGCCGACGTCCCGACGGCAGGGGGGCAAGTTATCGGCCGGGCTCCCGGCTGCCCAGATCTGTGGCTACTCTTGAGCGGAAGCCGATAAGTCTTGACGACCGGACAACCCGAGGAGGCCGCCGGATGTACCGCATCCTCGACGTCTGGCGCCTGTACACCTCGGCACTCCTCTTCGTCCTGGCCGGCTTCCTGCTCACGCAGACCGGCCTCACCGCCGCCCTGACCGCGGCCGCGACCACCGGTGCGCTGCTGCTCCTGTGCCGCGCCTTCCTGATCGCGGCCTGCGCCCGGCCTCTGCCACCGGGCCGGATCCGTACGGCGCTGCGCGACCGCGAGCGGCGCACGGCGTTCCTGCCCCAACGTGATCCCGACGCGGCCGGCCGCCCGCGCCCCCGAGCACCGGGCCGCGCCCTCCCGACGGCCGCGTAGGCGCCCGGTCCGCTCACCGCACCGCATCCGGTCCGCAGCACCGCACCGCAGGTCTGCAGCTCCGCATCCGGTCCGGTCACCGCACCGCATTCCGCGTCCGCGCGGCTCGTCACGCCGACTCCTCATCCCGGCACGACGAGACCCCGTGGAGGGCTCACACCCATGTCCCTGTTCGGCTTCCTCGGCGACGCGCTGGCGCACGGCGCCGCGGCGCTCGCCCCGCTCTTCGGCAGCGCGGCCATGGCCGCCGCCATCGTTTCGTGCACCCTCGGCGTCCGCGCCGCGCTGCACCCGCTCGCCCGCGCCGCGGCCCGCGGCGAGAGGGCCCGTACGGCGCTCGCCCCGCAGCTCGCCGCACTGCAGCGCAAGCACAAGGGCCACCCCGAGCGCCTGCAGAAGGCGACGTCCGAGCTGTACGCCGAGACCGGCTCCTCGCCGCTGGCCGGGTGTCTGCCGACCCTGCTGCAGCTGCCCGTCTTCTTCGTGATGTACCACCTGTTCTCCACCGGGGGCGGCGGCCTCCTGCACCACACGCTGCTGGGGGCGCCGCTCGGCGGCCACTGGAGCCAGGCGCTGGCGGACGGCGGGCCCTTCGGGCCGCAGGGGCGGGTCTACCTCGCACTGTTCGCGCTGATCGCGGCCGTCGCCACCTGGAACTTCCGCCGGGCCCGCGCCACGATGGCCAAGGCCCCGCAGCCGGCCGCGGGCGCCGGCGCGGCACTGCCCGGGACGGCCTCCATGGCCAAGGTGATGCCGCTGCTGTCCTTCGGCATGCTGATCACGGTGGCCGTGGTGCCGCTGGCCGCCGGGCTCTACACGGTCACGACGACGATCTGGACGGCCTGCGAGCGGGCGCTGCTGCACCGGGAGCGGGAGCGCGGCGAGGCAGCCGCGGCCACCGCGGCGGCACCGTCCGGGGGGAAGCCGGCCCGCACCAAGGCGAAGACCGTCGTCCCGTCCGGGGACCAGGCCCCCGCCCCGGCTGACGGCACCCCGGGCACGCGGACCCCGCAACAGGGCCCGTCGTCGCAGCGTCCGGTGTCGCAGCGTACGGACCGCAGGGGCGGTACGGACCGCAGGGGCGCGCCGAAGACCCGCGCGGCCCGGCAGCGCGCGGCCCGCGCGAGGGCCAACTCCCAGGCCGGGACCGGCGACCGGACGCCCACCGGAAAGGCCCTCGGAAAACCCACCGGGAAGACCGTCGAGGAGATCGCCACTACCACCCGGTAACGGTCCAGTCCGTGAACGGGGTCTTGCAGACCGGACCCCGTTCTTGGACGATCGGCCGAATCGCTCGATGGCCGTCCCCATCGGCCGGCCCGGAATTCCCTTTGCCGGGCCGACCTTCGACCACGGGAGTGGAACCGATGAAGCTGATGCGTGTCGGAACGGTGGGGGCGGAACGCCCGGCGCTGCTCGATGAGGCCGGGGTCCTGCGGGACCTGTCCGGCCTGGTGCCGGACATCGACGGAGCGCTGCTCGCCGACGACGGAACACTGGCGCGCCTCCGCGCCGCCGCCGCGTCCGGCGAGCTGCCAGAGCTCGACGCGGCCGGGCTGCGCACCGGCCCGCCGCTGGCCCGGATCGGCAAGATCGTGTGCATCGGGCTGAACTACCACGACCACGCCCGGGAGACGGGGGCCACGCCCCCCGAGGAGCCGATCCTCTTCATGAAGGCCCCCGACACGGTCGTCGGACCCGAGGACACCGTGCTGGTCCCGCGCGGCAGCGTGAAGACCGACTGGGAGGTGGAGTTGGCGGTCGTCATCGGCCGCCGCGCCCGCTACCTGGAGAGCGACGCACAGGCACTGGCGGCGGTGGCCGGCTACGCCGTGGCCCACGACGTCTCCGAGCGCGCCTTCCAGATCGAGCGCGGCGGCCAGTGGGACAAGGGCAAGAACTGCGAGACGTTCAACCCCCTGGGCCCCTGGCTGGTGACCGCCGACGAGGTCCCCGACCCACAGGCCCTCGGCCTGCGGCTGTGGGTCAACGGCGACCTGAAACAGGACGGCACCACCGCCGAACAGATCTTCCCGGTGGCCGAAGTCGTCCGCTACGTCAGCCAGTTCATGACCCTCCACCCCGGCGACGTCATCAACACCGGCACCCCGGCCGGCGTCGCCATGGGCCGCCCGGACCCCAAGCCCTACCTGCGCGCCGGCGACATCGTGGAACTGGAGATCGACGGCCTGGGACGGCAGCGGCAGCAGCTCGAGGAGGCCTGAGGGAGCCGGTACGGCGGAACGGGGCGGGCCGCGCTCACGTGTCCGCTCCGAGGTGGACCGTACGGCCTTCGGCGGCGGAGAGCTTTGCGGCCTCCAGGGCGCGGAGGGCGGCCGCGGCCTCGGTGGCGGTCACCGGTGGGCGGCCGCCCTCGCGCAGTGCTCGTGCGATCGCGGCGTAGTAGGCGGGGTAGTCGCCCGGCAGCGTCGGTACCCGCTCGCCACCACCGCTCTGCGGGGAGGACCCGGCACCGATCCTGCCCCAGCGGGACTCCGGCTCCACGCCCCAGTCGCCCTCTTCGTCACCGGGCCGGCGGCCCTCGCGCAGTGCGGCCTCCTGCGGGTCCAGGCCGTGCTTCACATAGCCCGCCCGGCTGCCCAGCACCCGAAAGCGCGGGCCCAGCATGGCCGCGGTGGCGCTCATCCACAGGTGGGAGCGGACGCCGTTCGCGTGCGTGAGGGCGATGAAGGAGTCGTCGTCGGCCTCCGCGCCGGGGCGGCGGACCACGGACTCGGCGTAGACGGAGACGGCCGGGCCGAAGAGGACCAGCGCCTGGTCGACGAGGTGGCTGCCGAGGTCGTAGAGCAGGCCGCCGAGCTCCGCCGGGTCGCCGGACTCGCGCCAGCCGCCCTTGGGCTGCGGCCGCCAGCGCTCGAAGCGGGACTCGAAGCGGTGGACGTCGCCGAGCGCCCCCTCCTCGATGAGCTTGCGGGCGGTGCGGAAGTCGTTGTCCCAGCGGCGGTTCTGGAAGACGGAGAGCAGCAGGCCGCGGTCCTCGGCGAGCGCCGCCAGCTTCTCGGCCTCGGCGGCGGTCGCGGCCAGCGGCTTGTCGACCACCACCGGCAGACCGGCCTCCAGGGCGGCGGTGGCGAGCGGCACATGCGTCTTGTTCGGCGTCGCCAGCACGATCAGATCGAGGTCCGCGGCACGGGCGAGCACCGCCTCGGGCGTGTCGACCGTACGGACCCCGGGATGCCCGGCGCGGGCCTGCGCCTGCCGCTCCGGATGGGTGGTCGAGACGGTGTCGAGCCGCAGGCCTTCGGTGGCCGCGATCAGCGGGGCGTGGAAGACCGAGCCCGCCAGGCCGTAGCCGATGAGGCCGACGCGGAGCGGGTCGTGGGAGGCGGCGGTGCCGGTGGAGTCGCGCTTCTCGCTCATGGCTCCCACTTAAGCAACGCTGTTGCCAAAGTGCAAGCGATGCGGACAATGGGTGGGTGAGCAGCAACGACACCCCCCACGACGGCCCCGCCGCCGCCCCGCCGGGCGCCAACCTCCCCGCCCTGCGCGGCCACAATGCCGCCCTGGTGCTCGGGCTGCTGCGCGCGGCCGGCGAGGAGGGCGTCAGCCGGCGGGAGCTCGCCGGCCGCACCGGGCTGACCCCGCAGGCCGTCAGCAAGATCACCGCCCGGCTGCGGGCCGACGGCCTGGTCACCGAGGCGGGCCGCCGCGCCTCCACGGGCGGTAAGCCCGCCACCGTCCTGCGGCTGGTCCCCGGCGCCCGGCACGCCGTCGGACTGCAGCTGGACCGCGATGAGCTCACCGCCGTCCTCGCCGACCTCGCGGGCGAAGCGGTCGGCGTACGCCGTGCCCCGCTCGCCTTCGAGGCGGGTGCCGGGCAGGCGCTCGCCACCGTCGAACGGGAGGTCGCCGCCTTGCGCGAGGAGGCCGGCGGGCCGCCGGTGCTGGGCGCCGGGGTGGCCTGCCCCGGACCCCTCGACCACACCACCGGCGTCCTGCACCGGGTCACCGGCGCGCCCCGGTGGGACGGCTTCCCGCTGCGGGACGCGCTCGCCGAACGCCTCGGCCTGCCCGTCGTCCTCGACAAGGACACCAACGCGGCGGCACTGGGCCTGACCCGGGGGATACCGGCGGGTGCCGGCTCCTTCGGATACCTCCACCTGGGCACCGGCCTCGGCGCCGGGCTCGTACTGGGCGGCAGCCTCTACCGCGGTCCGCGCACCGGCGCCGGTGAATTCGGCCACCAGATCGTGCAGTGGGACGGTCCGCGCTGCGGCTGCGGACGGCGCGGCTGCATCGAGGCGCTGTGCCTGGCGGCGGTGGCCCGCGGCGATCTGCTGGGCGCGGCACGGGCGTTGGGCGTGGGCGCCGCCAACCTCGTCGAGCTGCTGGACATCGACCGGGTGCTGCTCGGTGGCCGCACCGTACTGGACCACCCCGACGCCTTCCTCACGGGCGTGACCACGGCCCTCGCCGAGCAGGCGCGCACCCGCGGCAGGGCCGGGGCCGGGGAGGCGGTGCCGGTGGCGCTCGCCCGCGGCGGTGCGCGGGTGGTCGCCGACGGGGCGGCGGAACTGGTGCTGGCACCGCTGTTCGGACCGCGCCAGGCGGGCCTCGCGGCCGGGCAGCAGGGCGGCGCCGGGCGCACCTTGCCGTCGGCGCCACCTGCCGCGCCGGCCGGCGCTCCCGGGCCGTGACCTCGGCCCCTGTCCACCGCTCCCCCGCGCCGTAGTGCGAGGAGCACCGCGTGGAGTTCCCGTACGGCCAGGATCCTGGCGCACCCATCCGGTCCGGCGTCCGCGAGCACGGACGCATTCCCAAGTACTACACGGCCAAGGTCGAGCACGCCGCGCCGCCGGCGGAGTCGGGCGAATCCCCCAGCGCGTTGACCCGGCCCAGCAGCCGTCGCGGTATCCGTTCGAAGGTGACCGCCCCCAGCACCGGGTTGAGGAGCCCCGCCCCGCCCCCCCGACGGCGAACACGGGGAGCACCGCCCCCAGCGGGGCGTGGCAGGCAAGGATCAGGAACTTCGGCGCCCCGGCGAACAGGAACCCGGTGAAGAACACCACGCGGTGCCGCCATCGGTGCGCGGCCGCCGCGGCGACCAGACTCCCAGCGATCGCGGCAACGCCCCCTGCGTTGCTGCGACGGGCAAGGATGCACCGGGCCCCGCCGCACCCGCTCACGTGGCGGCCGGGCCTGCCGCTCACTCCGCCGTGAACTCGTACTGCATCTCGTAGAGATGACCTGCCTTGACCATCACGGTGACCTCGATGGGGCGGTCGGCGTCGTCGCTGTGGACGACGCGCAAGGTGCGCAGCACCGGGAGGTCCCCCGGCAGCCGGAGCGCGGTGAACTGCTCCTGCGTGGGCACCCGCGCCGAGACGCGGTCCACGCTGCGGCGGGGCGGGTACCCCAGCTCGGCGAGGAGGGCGGGCGTACCGCCCCTGATCTTCCGGCGCTCCTCGATCGCCGTGCCGCGGGCGATCTCCGGCGGGTAGTAGGAGCTGACCAGCTCCACCGGCTCGTCGTCGAGCAGCAGGAGCTGGTGACGGAGCAGGGCTGTGCCGCCCTCCGGGAGCCCGAGCGCCGCAGCCACATCGGCGGGCGGGACGACGTCCGCCACGCGCAGCAGCCTGCTCCGCGCATGGGTACCCAGCTTCTCGGCCTCCGTCAGCCAGCGGTAGCGTTCGCCGCCTGCTGCCGGTGCCATGTACGAAGCCGGGCGCATCGTCCGCTGCCGGTGGTCCCGCACGGTGACGGCGGACCCCGCGCGTCCGACGACCAGGCGCTCGTCCTTCAACAGGCCCAACGCCTTCTGCACGGTGGCGTTCGAGGCGGCGAACCGCTCCCTGAGCTGCGCCGTGGACGGCAGCTTCGCGCCCGGTGCGAGGTCGCCGTTCATGATCTCGTCGCGCAGATCGGCAGCGATACGTGCGTGCAGCGATCGGTGGTCCACGGCGCCGGTCTCTGCGCTGGGCACAGGAGTCACCCGATCCTCATCTCGTAGCGCAGGTGCTGGAGCCGGGACGGCATGACCATCCTGTCCGCCTGGATCGGCCGCTCCCGTGCGTCGAGCGTCAGCCGGATCAACTGCAATACGGGCTGCGTCACTTCCGACTCAAGGGCCTCGGCCTCGTCCTCACTGGGCAGCCGCGCACTGATGTCCTCACGGGAGCGGACCCCGACGTATCCGAGTTCGGCGAGCAGCGTGACCGCCCCGCCCGGGATCTTCGCCGTCCCGGCCAGCCGGGTGCCCCGGGCGATCGCCGACGGGTAGTAGGTGTCTGTCAATTCGCACGGCCGGTCGTCGAGATACATGATGCGCCGTCGTACGACGACGGTCTCTCCTCGGCCCACGCCCAGCGCCTGTGCGATCTCGTCCGGCGCGGCCACTTCCCCCGCCTGCACGATGCGCTGGCTGCCCCGCCGCCCCTTGGCCGCGGTCTCAGCGCTCCAGGCATCACGCTGCCCGGGCTGCCGCGCGGTCAGGTACGGCACTGATGTGGTGATCCACTCGACGCTGCTCACGGCACCCTCCGGCACGGACGACCCTCTCCCTCACTGTGCTGCCTTATGAAACAAGTGACAAGCTCAGCCTACTCCTCGCAACCTCGCTGCTATTCGTGAAAAGCGGTACTGTCCTCGATGTGAGCATCCCCGATATCAGGCGGTGGTCCACCGTGCATGTGCCTCAACGACAGCAGCCCCGACTCCTGCCGTGGGCCGACTCCGAGGACAAGCCCTGCTACCTCATAGGGGACGGAGGTGGCCCGATCTCACGCCTGGCCGACGAGGTGGAGGCGACCCAATTGGAGATGGCGGTCGAATTACTCGGGCATGCACGCGCGATGCTCCACGACCGCCGAGTGTCGAACGGCGAGCTGCGTTTCCTCGGAGAGCGGTTCACCGAGTCGCTCCGTGACGTGCTGCGGATCGCCGAGAGTCTGGGCGCGCAGGTGCCGGCCGCTGCCGAAGATCAATGGTCAGCGCCGGAGCAGGGGCGTGGTGCGGCAAAAGATCCGGGGTGAGCGCGGGGGCCAGGGGCCCTGCCTGCTGACTTAGGGTGGGTGCGTCGGCCGTACGTACGAGGTGTGGGCCACTCGCGTGATCCACGGCACGGACGGAGACGGCCGGCGCACCTGTTCATCACGCACGGCAGGAGTCCGGCAGTGGCAGAGCGCAAGCCGATCGAGTCATGGCTCACCGACATGGACGGCGTCCTGATGCACGAGGGCATTCCGGTCCCCGGGGCGGACGCCTTCATCAAGCGGCTGCGCGAGTCGGGCAAGCCCTTTCTCGTGCTGACCAACAATTCCATCTACACCCCGCGTGACCTGCACGCCCGCCTGAACCGCATCGGGCTGGAGGTGCCGTGGGAGTCCATCTGGACCTCCGCGCTGGCCACCGCCCAGTTCCTGGACGACCAGCGGCCCGGCGGGACCGCGTACGTCATCGGGGAGGCGGGCCTGACGACCGCCCTGCACGACATCGGCTACGTCCTGACCGACCACTCCCCGGACTATGTCGTCCTCGGTGAGACCCGCACCTACAGCTTCGAGGCGCTGACGAAGGCGATCCGGCTGATCAACGAGGGGGCGCGGTTCATCGCCACCAACCCCGACGAGACCGGCCCCTCCCCGCAGGGCGCGCTGCCCGCGACCGGCTCGGTGGCCGCGCTGATAACCAAGGCGACGGGCGTCGATCCGTACTTCGTCGGCAAGCCCAACCCGCTGATGATGCGACACGGGCTCAACGTCATCGGCGCCCACTCCGAGACCTCCGCGATGATCGGCGACCGGATGGACACCGACGTGCTGGCCGGACTGGAGGCGGGTATGGAGACCTTCCTCGTCCTGACCGGACTGACCCGTCCCGAGGAGGTCGACCGGCACCCGTTCCGGCCCTCCCGTGTGGTGGACTCGATCGCGGACCTCATCGACCTGGTGTGAGCGGCGCCGAGGGGGCGTGAGCTGAGGCAATCGGCGTCCGGCGGCCACGGGCATCCTGCGCCGGTCCGCACGAGGGACGGCCGGACCATGAGCGCCATGGACGTCCGGGGCCTGCACGTCCCGCGTCCTGGAGTACCGGCGTGCCGGAGTACCGGAGCGTCGGGGTGCCGGAGTACCGGAGCGTCGGGGTGCCGGAGCACCGGAGTACCGGCGCGCCGTGGACGGCCCGGGACTCCGGCGCCGCTGACCCCCACCCGAACGGCGCAGCCCCGCCCGTTACCGGATGCGGCCGGGCTCGCACGGGCGGACCTTCGGAGGTATCGGAGGTTCACCATGCGCTCACGGCAACTTGCTCTCTGCGCCGCGGTCGCGGCCTGCGCGGTGATGACGTCGCCCGTGTACGGCGGGGACGCTCGCGCCACCGGGACCGGAATGGTCGCCGCGGCCCTTGCCCCGGCCGCCCTTGCCCCGGCGACGCCTGCCTCGGCGCTTCTTGCCCCGGCGAGCCCTGCCTCGGTCGTCCCCGGGTCGGCCCCCCACCCCGCTCCCGCGGTCCGTGCCGTTCCGGCCCCCCGCACCGGCGTGCCCGCCGAGGCCTCGTCGAGTCGCGAGCTGAGCAGCACCTCGGCCGTGGGCCTGGTGCTGGCCGGCGGCGCCGTCCTGGTCATCGCGGGCCAGCTGCTCCGGCTCCGGATGCGACTGCGCCGCGAGCGGCGGGGTGAGGCCGATGAGCACTGAGGAACGGATGAGCAGTGACGGACAAGTGAATACCGAGGGGCAGGGGAGGGCCGAGGCAAGGGCTGGGGCAAGGGCCGGGGCGCCGGCCCTGTCGGGCACCCGCGGCACCTTCTCCCCTTCCGGCGCCCTCCGCGCCTGCGGCCCCCATGCTCCCCACAGCCCCCACAGCTCCCATGGCCCCCACAGCTCCCACGGCCCCCACAGCTCCCACGGCCCCCACAGCCCTTTCGCCCCACCCGGCACCAACCTCGGCCTCGGCCCCATCCCTGGCCACAGCCACCACAGCCGCCACCCTGGCCCCAACCCCAGCCTTAACTCCGGCACCAGCTCCGCCCCCGCTCACACCCCCGCTCACACCCTCTGCCTCAGCCGTCGCCCCAGCCGCCATCGCGATCGCCATCCGGCCACCACCCCCGGAAAGCTCCTCGCCGGTGTGGCCTGGGCCGTGCTGCTGCTGGGGCTGTGGCTGTGGGGCCGCGACCTGGCGGACGGGGTGGCCGCGCAGCACGCCACGACCGGTGATGTCGCCGCCGTCGGGCGCCCGTTGGGCCGTCAGGCCCCTCCGCAGGCGCATGCGCCGCTGCCCGCCGCCGTGAAGGCGGAGCCCGTGGGCCTCACCATCGACGCCCTCGGTGTACGGGAGGGCGGCATCGTCGCACGAGGCCTCGACGAGCACGGCATCCTCACCCCGCCCCCGGACACCTCGCCGGCCCTCGTCGGCTGGTACGCCGACGGACCGCGACCGGGCGAGGCGGGCGCGGCGCTGCTCGCGGGCCGGGGCGGCGCCGACCGCGACCCACGTGCCCGGCAGACCCTCGTGCACCGCCTGACCGCCCTCAGGCCGGGGGAGCGGGTGGACATCCATCGCTCCGACGGCAGTACCGCACGCTTCACCGTCGAGGACGTCCAGCTCTACGACCGCGACCGCTTCGACGCGCGCCGGGCCTACGCCGCCCGCGACCGGGGCCGCTCCGAACTCCGGCTGATCGTCGTCGACGGCGAGGGCGACGCTGAGGGCGGTCACGGCCACGCCGCCCCGCCTGCCCGTGGCAGCGGGGCCTCGAACGTGGTCGTGGTGTCGGCCTATTTGACGTCCCTTCAGGCCGAGGGCACACGGGGCGGCTGAACCATCACGAGCGCCATTCGTCAAGCGTCTTAGCAGCCTGTGGACAGCCCGTTCACAGGCCGACCCCGGCGGATGCCCGTGTGCCACGATGGTGAGACCGGCGGTCCCCGCCGGCCCTGTTCGATGTTCCGAGGGGGAGTGGATGTACGGCGATCTGCGACGGACGGCCGGTGCCGGTCCGCCCGGCGGGCCCCGCGACGGCCGGCGGCGGACCGCGCATGCCGGGGCGGCCTCGACGAGGACGGTGGTGGGGGCACTGGCCCTGCTGCTGCTCGCCGGCTGCTCCTCGTCCGGCGGCAGTGACGACAGCGTCCCGGCCAAACCGGGCCAACGCCCCAAGGCCGTCGCCCCGTTCTGGGTCAACCCCGACAGCAAGGCGGCCCGTCAGGTATCCGACTACGGCGACGAGGGCAAGGCCGCGGACGCCCGCCTGGCCAACAAGATCGCGGCGCAGCCGGTCGCGGAATGGATAGGTGTCGACGACCCCCAGGGGGAGGCGCGCGGCTTCACCCAGGCGGCCGCCAAGGCCGACCGCGAGGCGCTGCTCGTTCTCTACAACATCCCGCACCGCGACTGCGGCCGTTACTCCCAGGGCGGCGCGGCCGACGGCAACGCCTACCGGAGCTGGCTGGACGGCGTACTCAAAGGCATCGGCGACCGCGCCACCACCGTCATCCTGGAGCCCGACGCGCTGCCGCACATCGCGGACAAGTGCACCCCGCAGCAGTTCCACGAGGAGCGCTACGCCCTGCTGACGGAGGCGGTCGGCAAGCTCAAGGCGCTGCCCCACACCAAGGTCTATCTGGACGCCGGAAACCCCCACTGGATCAAGGACCCGGGCCAGATGGTCGAACCCCTCAAGCGGGCCGGCATCGACCGCGCCGACGGCTTCGCGCTGAACATCTCCAACTACCAGACCACAGCGGAGAACACCAAGTACGGCAAACGGCTGTCCGCCATGGTCGGCGGCAAGCCCTTCGTCATCGACACCAGCCGCAACGGCAACGGCCCGGCCCCCGGCGGGGACGACCCGGAAAACTGGTGCAACCCGCCCGGCCGCGCCCTGGGCACCGCGCCGACCACCAAGACCGGCGACCCCCGAATAGCCGCCTACCTGTGGATCAAACGCCCGGGGGAGTCGGACGGTACCTGCAAGGGCGGCCCCAAGGCGGGCACCTGGTGGCCCAAGTACGCCCTCGGGC
Source organism: Streptomyces sp. 2114.4 (assembly GCF_900187385.1). Classification (NCBI taxonomy): domain Bacteria; kingdom Bacillati; phylum Actinomycetota; class Actinomycetes; order Kitasatosporales; family Streptomycetaceae; genus Streptomyces; species Streptomyces sp. 2114.4. Next base: position 2,824,833 of record NZ_FYEY01000001.1, on the reverse strand, counting down.
TGGCCCGGAGCGCCGAATAGCGGGCGGCAGGTGCCGCAGCAGGCCCGGCCGGACCTGCTGCGGCAACCGCCGCGGTCACACTCACCGACCCCGCGTCGCAGGCACCTTCACCCACACCGCCTTGGACGGCGTGCCGTGGCCGTCGACCGCGTTCAGCATGTACCACCCGGGCGGCACCAGCGACGGGTCCTTGGGCAGGGTGACCGTCACCCCGTCCCCGCCCTTGGCCACCGTGAAGTCCAGTGCGATCGAGCGCTGTTCGACGTTGGTGACATGGGTGAACGAGCCGGGGCGCATCAGCCGCATCTTCTTGATGCCGGCGGCGTGCGGGGAGCCGAAGGTCGCGCTGCTGCCGAGCGAGACCGTCTTCGGCCCCTTCTCCGTCAGCTCGGGGCGCGACTTCCGGTAGAGGTACGGCGGGGTGTAGAGGTCGATCTGCTGCTGGAAGACGCCCGGCTTGGTGTTGTCCTTGTCGGCGTAGAGGGAGTCCGAACCGAAGGTCATCACCCGGCCGTCGGGCAGCAGCAGCGCACCCGAGTGGTAGTTACGGCCCACCAGCGGGTCGGCCACCTGGCGGGCGGAGTTGGTCGCCGGGTCGTACAGCTCCGCCTTGAGGATGTTGGAGTCGCTGCGGCCACGGTAGTCACCGGAGCCGTTCGTGGTCAGCACGGTGTCGTCCGGCATGATCACGCTGCTCGGGTAGCGGGCCTTCGCATACAGCGGGGGACCGTCCTTGAAGCGCGGCGACGGGGCGTGCAGATCCACGATGCGGGTCTTGTCCGTGGACTTCGGGTCCTCGCCGACCCCGCCTCCGCCCAGCACCATGTACCGCTGCTCCTGGGCCGGCGGCAGCAGCACCGACATCGAGGTCTCCAGGATCTTCGGATCGCTCATCCCGGGCACGACCTGGAACTTGTTGGACTTCAGGTCCCAGATGCCGGGGGTGCGGCCGATGTTGTCCGGACCGTAGCCGGCGTTGGAGCCGGTGTAGAAGATCCGGCCCTGGTCGGTGAGGAAGAGCGCCGGGTAGGTCGGGAAGAAGCGCCGCTTGGGCAGGTAGGTCCATTTCTTCGTCTTCGGGTCGTAGACCTCCTGCTTGCCGGGGACGACCTGCCCGATCTCGTCCAGCCCGGAGACGGAGAGGACCTTGCCGTCCTGCAGCGTGGTGAGCGTCGGGTACCAGCGGGCCTCGTTCATCGGGTCCACGGGTACGTAGCGCTCGGCCACCGGGTCGAACTCGAAGGAGTCCTTGATCCCCTGGAAGTCCTTCTTGTCGAAGGACAACTTCTGCGCGATGCCGTAGAAGTTGTGGGCGGCCGCGCCCGTCAGGCCGTGGATCCGGTAGTTGTCCTGGGAGCCGGTGGAGTAGCCGCGGCCGTCCTTGAGCGCTTCGACATAGACCCGGGCCTCGCTGTGCACCACCGTGACCTTGCCGGTCTTCGGGTCGGTCTTCTTCTTCGCCCGCGGCACCACGACCGGGTCCTTGGAGGCGAAGGTCTTGCCGTTCTTCTTGCCGGTGAAGAGCGTGCCGGCCGGGAAGGTCTTCGGGGCGTCCGGGTCCTCGTTGTAGACGATCATGAGGCCGCCGGCCTTCTTCACATCGCCGTTCAGCTTCTCGTAGCGCTGGGTCCCGCCGGCCACCAGCAGCTTGCCGTCGGGCAGCTGGGTGTGCCCGGAGCAGAAGAGGTCCTTGGGCGTGGGGATGTTCTTGAAGGTGTTCTTCTCCGGGTCCCACAGGACCGTACGGAACGATTTGGCCTTGAAGTTGGCCGCGTTGTTGCCGGAGCCGGCGACCAGCAGCACCTTCCCGGTGTGCAGCAGGGCCGCGTGGATGGTGTTGATGCGGTACTTGTCGGGGACGTTGACGACGTCCCAGTGGCCGTTCGCCGCCTTGTACCCGGGCTCGTTGATCTTGTACTGGTGGTACTGCTCCGAGGCGAAGCCGTAGAGGGCCGGCCCGTTCATCGCGGCGAGCGCGAGCACCACCGCCGCCGCTATCGCCACTCGGCGGGTGCGACGGTTCGGACGGTACTTCATGTGTGACGTCCCCCAAGGGCGATCTGCAGGGTTTGTTCGGAGCTGACGGCCGGGGCGCTGGCCTGATCAGTGGTCTGACCATGGCCCAGGTCAGGGGCCTGGTCAGGGGCCTGGCCGGGCGCCCGGCCAGGGCCCACAGACGGGCCGGCGGAAGGAGCGGCCGACTGGCCGGCGGCCGGAGCGGCGGAAGGCACCGCACCGTCCGTGGCACCACCGGCGGCTCCTTCGGCACCCACACCCTCGGCATGCCCGGCAGCAGCCGCCGCCCTCCGCTTCCGCTCCTCACCCCGTACGGACACCCGCCAGGCGATGATCGGCGCGGCGGTGATCAGCATCGCGAGCGTGGCCCAGGTGACCATCGCCGGGTGGCTGTGCCCCAGCACGAACGAGGCGACCAGCGAGCCCCCGAAGACGAGCAGGAAGAACAGGTGCACCCGGAAGGTCCCGAAGAGCGTGTCCGGGCTGGACGAGTCGCCCTTCGGCGTGACCACGAACTTGCTCTTGCGGCGCAGCACCGTATCGAACAGCGACCGGGCGTAGATCGGCGCGGACAGCGCGGACATCACCATGCCGGCGACCCCGCCGGAGCCCTCCGGCTCGTGCGGCGAGACATTGTGCCGCCGGTTCCAGATGTACAGGCCGATCTGCAGCGCCGAGGCATTGCCGTAGAGCATCATCCACACCGCGGGATCGATCTGCACACCCGAGGCCCCCAGACCCAGGAACAGCGCACAACTGAGCGCCGCCAGGATCCAGTTCAGCGCCGACATCGGGTAGAAGATCACCATCATGGTGTAGTTGAAGAGCCGGCCCGCGGGCAGCGTGAACGGCGCCTTCCAGAACTGCTTGAGGATCGTTTCGTACGTCCCGCGCGACCAGCGCAGCTGCTGGGTGAAGAAGTCGGTCCAGGCCGTGGGCCCCTCACCGACCGCGAGCACGTCCGGGGTGTAGACCGAGCGCCACTTCTTCCCGGTCTGCGGGTTGCTGTGCCGGTGCATCTCGAAGCCGGTCGCCATGTCCTCGGTGATCGAGTCGTACAGCCCGCCGATCTGCTTCAGCGCGCTGATGCGCACGGCGTTGGACGTGCCGACGAACATCGGGGCGCCATAGCGGTTGCCGGCCCGCTGGACCAGCGCATGAAAGAGGAACTGCTGCGACTCGGCGGCCTTGGTGACGAAGGTGTCGTAATTGCCGTACACCTGCGGGCCGATGACGAAGCCGACGTCCGGGTCGCGGAAGAAGCCCAGCATCCGCTCCAGGTAGTTGGGCAGCGGCACGTGGTCGGTGTCGACGGAGGCGAAGTAGTCATAGGCGTCGCCGTGCGCCTGCAGCCAGGCGTTGTAGTTGCCGTGCTTGGTCTTGGCGCGGTGCGGGCCCTTGGCCTGGTTCCACTCCGGGACGCCCTTGCGGCTGAAGTGGTGGACGCCCAGGCGCCGGCAGACCTCCTTGACCTCGGGGTCGTCGCCCTCGTCCAGCAGCCAGACGTGCAGCAGACCGCGGTGGCGGATCTTGACCGCCGCCTCCAGCGTCTTCGTCACCATGGCGAGGGGTTCCTTGCCCGGTACGAACGAGGTGAGGAAGGCGACCCGGGTGCCGCTCTCGGGTATGACCGGGACGGGGTCGCGGGCGACCAGGGTGGCATGCGCGTTGGACAGCACATTCATGCACCGGAACAGCTCGATCAGCCCGATCGAGACCAGCATGACGACGTCCAGCGCCGGAAGGAAGTCATAGGCCGGGTAGTCGCGTTCGGTCCAGTGGTTCGGCTGCATCAGCCAGACCAGCAGCCCGAACGAGACCAGCGGCGCGGCGCCGAGCAGCAGGGCCGCCCGTATGCGGTGCGGTTCGTCCGCGAGCAGCGAGCGGTAGCGGACCTTGTAGGGCTTGTCCGGGTCGGGCCGGGTGAGCGGCCCGGCCAGCCGGCTGTAGTGCTCGTAGTCATAGCGCGGCAGCGGTTTGCGCTGGGTCCGCCGCTGCCGCTGCTGGCGTGGCACGCGCAGGCGCGTCGTGGCCGACGGGTCGTACGGGCGCTGCGGCCGGGAGCCGTCAGGCGGCGACGTCATGAGTCCATCCCCCCGCACGCAACACTGGCTGCGTGCCGTCTGTACTGATGGCCCGAGTCCGCGGTCCCCCGCGACCGACTCGGGCGCTTTGCTGTCGGCCGACTGCACCGTCGAACGGTTGGCAGCCGTCCTCCGATTGCGTATGCAACGCTGCCGCGATCCTGCCAAGCGGCGATTTCCCCGTGTTCACATCACGCCATCCGGCGTTCCCGACTGGTCCCACTCGGCTGGATGCGGCCCTCATTTCGCCGAGTGATCAGGTCAGGTTCCCTAACCGCCGTCGTGATGGCAAGAGTTGTCCAGGGAATTGTGTACAAGAGTGCGCAAGACGGGGCCGGGGGTGGCGCGGGGGCACGTCACTTTGATACGGGACTGGTGCCAATTCTCCCGCTGTCAACGGATATCGAGGCAATCGCCGAGGCTCCCTCGCTCTGGGTGTTCGAAAGAATCCCGTGCGTAAAGGGGCCGCTCCGGACCGGTAATTCCCCGGCCGATCCGCCATCAACCGGTAAAGGTGGCCGGCGCGCCGAGGGATTCCCGGCCGGGGTGCGGCGGAGGGTGCGGAGGTCACCACCGCCTGAACGAACGTCCTGCTCAGGGGACTTGAGGGGGTGGAGGCGCGGTAGGGGCCGGCGTCTGCGGGAATGTGCCGGCCGGCTGGCCGAGGGGCGTTTCCACGGCGCGTTCGGCCCGTTTGCCGACTCCGATGAAGTTACCTCCGAGTATGCCGATTTGGCCGAAGGTGTGGCCACTTTCCGGGAGGGAGGGCGAGGAAATCTCTGCTCGCCCGGCCTATGGGTGACCGCCGTCGAGGGAGTACCGGAAGCGCCTTCCGTGGGTGACGGGGTCGCGATTTCCGGAGTCCTGTTGCCATGGCCTCGCCGTCGCCGCCTCGGCCCGGCTCGTCCGCCGGGGTCGCCGGGGTCGCGGCCGTCGGTCGAGGGCGGGGCCGGGGGGTGAGGGCGGAAAGGCATGGGCGGCGGAACGGTGAGTCCGAGTGAAAGTGGGGGTGCCGCGGGCGGGTGAATCTGTGTGCGATCGGCTCATTACCATTTGTGATCGCAAGGAAATCGGCTGCCGCAGTCCGGGGTGGCGGGAGGAGAGGAGAGGGGGGCGGGGGCGGGCGTCCGTCCGGTCGACCCCATGACTGAGGCCCCCCGCATGGCGAGGGGCCTCAGTCTTACGTGCGCCGCCAGGGACTCGAACCCCGGACCCGCTGATTAAGAGTCAGCTGCTCTAACCAACTGAGCTAGCGGCGCGCGCTGACCTGAAGAACTTTACACGAACACGAGAGGTGCTCCGTACCCCCGGCCGCCGTACTCACGCGCTCGGCCCATGTGATCCCCGCCACTTGCGCCGGCGTCCGGCTGTTCCGTCTACCTCATCGGGCAGTCGCCCCATAAGGGGGCAAAAGACTCTTGGTGCGAGGGCCTTCGTCCCATGGTCCGCCCGCATTGCTCCACGAAGATCGATTTCATTGACTCCATGGCGGTAGGCCATCAGTTGCCCCGTCAACATGCGATATCTCCTGCCGGTTGAGAGGCTGAAGCGACCGTCGGGACGAAAGAACGGAGCGCGCCCGGAGGGTGTCGGCCATGGCGTCCGTCACTCCTCCTCTCCCCTTTGCAACCCCATCCTCCACAGCAACGTCTGCCAGGACGCGCGCCCCGGACCGGGTCCCCGGGACTCGCCCCTCCGTCGGAAAGGTTGATCGTCGTGGTGTCGACAGCCAAGCGCACCCTTGAGATGCAGCTCCTCCTCGGGCCGGACGAAGCGGTTCCGGTGGCCGGCCGGTTCAGCTATCGCAGCGACCGCCCGTACGAGGTCGAGGTCGCGTTCATCAGCCGTGGCCAGAAGGTGGCCACCTGGCTGTTCGCCCGTGATCTGCTGCTGGCGGGGCTGTACGACGAAGCAGGTGAGGGGGACGTACGGGTGTGGCCCTTCCGCCGACCGGGCGCATCACGTCGGGTACACATCGAGCTCTCCACCGATGACAGCGTGTGTGAGCTGTCGGTGCGTGCGGTCGAGCTGACCGCCTGGCTGGAGCAGACCACGGCGATCGTCCCGCCCGGCCATGAGGACCGCTATCTCGACATGGACACTCACCTGGCCCGGCTGTTCGCCGGGAAGTGCTGAGGGGGGACAGGGCGATCATGATCACGACTACGACTACGACTACGACTACGACTACGACTACGGATGCGACTGCGACCACGGCTGCGACCACGGCCGGGGCTGCGGCGGGGGCCCTGAGCCCCACCGGAGCTGCGGATGTGCCCGCGGCCCGGTCCGCGGGCACGGCTACGGGCGGGGGCAGGGTGCCGACGGGACCTGCGCGCGTGGCGTCGACCGCTCCCGGCGCCGGCATACCGTCGGCCACCCAGGCCACCCAGGCCACCCAGGCCACCCAGGCCACCCCGGGCGCCTCCGCCGCTTCTGCCGCGTCCGCCGAACCTGCCTCCGCCTCCCCGCACGACCCCTGTGCCCACGGCTTTCTGCCCGAGCGGCCGCCCGTCCGTTCCATGATCGGGACCTGGACGCGGCTGGACGCCATGGCGCGCGCGGCCGCGGTCGCGCCCGACCGTGAGGCCGCCATCGCGCTCGTCGAACGAGCTCGCCGTGCCGAGGAGTTGTCCGCCCTGCGGCAACGCGTCTCGCGCCTCTCCCTGCGCAACGCGGAGGCCGCCGCCCTGCGGATCGCGGTGATCGCGGTCTCCTGCGGCTGGGGTGGACTCGACCCGCAGGCTCCGGCCGCTCGCGAGGTCGCCGACGAGGCGTTTCTCGATCTGTGGGCGGCGATCGCCCACCGTATCGATCATGATCAGTTCGTCGCCCTGCCCACCCTCGCGCTCCACAACTGGGTCCCCGAACGCAAGCCCCGCCGCCATATCCCCATAGACCAACTGGCCCGCACCGAAGTGCTCGTGCCGATCGTCCGCTGGGCGCCGGAGGGCCAGCCGCTCAGCCGCCTGGACCGGTTGATGCTGGCCGCGACCCGTCTGGAGGCGCACGGGATCTGGCTCTTCCGGCTCGCCGAAACCCTTGCGGGCCGGTCACCCGACGATTCCTCCACCCCGACGGCGCTGCGCCGCCTGGTCCGTGTCCAGCATGCGCTGCGCGCCCAGCTCCTCGCCGAAGCGGCGGAACTGACGGCCGCGCCGGCCACACCGCAGCAGCGTGCGGTGCTCGGCGCGCTCGCCGAACAGGGTGCCCTGGAGCCGCCGGTCCTCCAGGCGGCCGAAGCGGTGCTGGGTATCGGCGGACGCCGTATGGGCGAGGGCAGGCGCCAGTTGCTGCGGCGTCATCTCCCGGCACAGCACCGTGCCTGGCTCAGCGCGATGGACCGCCACTGTGCACCCGTACGGACCCTCGCCCACCGCGGCGGTCCCGACGCCGCCGTCTACCGCGAGGCCCAGGAGTCCCTGATCGCCCTCCGCCGCACCTATACGGCCCTCGTCCAGGCCGCCGCCCGCCCCACCACGGCCCCCCTCACGACGGCAGCCTGACCTGACCTGACCTGACCCGATCTGCATCGGCTTGGCCTGACCTGCATCGGCTTGGTCTGGCTTCACCCCGACCCGACCCGGCCCGGCCTGGCCTGACGTGACCTGACCGGACGCGGCCGGGGGGCGCTCCGCGCCCATGCGGGTCCGCTCCACCCGGCACGGAACCGCGCCACCCCGGCACGGAACCGCGCCATACCCGCGCGCGATTGGTCTGGACATGCCAATGCCGCAGCCCTACTCTGCTACTTGGTCTAGACCGCACGGTTCGGCATCGCAGTGCACTGCCTTTCTCCCGGCACGGAACTCCCCCACGTTCTTCAGGAGCGAAGCATGCGCAAAAAGATCAGTGCGGCCGTGATCGGCCTCGGCGTCCTCGGTGTCTCCCTCCTCTCGACGGACAGCGCCTCCAGTCACGGCTACAGCGACGCACCGCCCAGTCGGCAGGCGCTCTGCGCCAAGGGCACCGTCAAGGATTGCGGCGCGATCCAGTACGAACCGCAGAGTGTCGAGGGCCCCAAGGGCTTCCCGTCCGCCGGCCCGGCGGACGGCAGGATCTGTTCGGGCGGGCAGCGGAACTTCGCCCAGCTGGACGATCCGCGCGGGGGAAAGTGGCCCGGCATCAAGCTCTCGTCGGGGCAGGGCTACACCTTCACCTGGCGGCTGACGGCGCGCCATGCCACCACGGACTTCGAGTACTTCATCACCAAGGACGGCTACGACCCCGGCAAGCCGCTCACCCGCGCCGACCTGGAGCCCCAGCCGTTCATGACGGTCCCCATGGGCGGCGCCCGACCGGGCGAAACCGTCCAGCACCAGGGCACCGTCCCCACCCAGAAATCCGGCCGCCACCTCATCCTCGGCGTCTGGAACATCGCCGACACGGGCAACGCCTTCTATGCCTGCTCGGACGTCGACCTCTCCTGACGTCCCGACGTCCCGACGCCCTGACGTCCCGACGCCCCGAAGTCCTGACGCCCTGGCGCCCTGACATCCCGACGCCCCGGCGGGGGACACGGCACCGCACCCCCGCCGGGCCACCCCGGCCCCCCGCCAGGCCCCCGGGAAGGCGGGCCCCACCCCCCTCCCCACCTGACGCAACGTCAGCTACCCTCCGACGCCATGGCAGCCAACGGCACCAGCGGTCAGGAACGTTCCGGCGCCGCCACCGTCGCGGAGCTCGTCCGGGCGCAGTGGGGTGATCACCGGGTGGGAGCGAAGTACGAGGACTTGGTGCTCACCCATCACCAGCTGGCGGGCGGCGCCGCCGCGCGGGCGGCACTGCTGGAGGAGCTGCTGCCACGCGGTGCCGAGCCCCACCTCGGGGTGTTGCTGGGCAATGTGCCCGAGTACCCGCTGTGGCTGAGCGCGGCGGCACTCGCCGGGGCCGCGGTCGCCGGGATCAACCCCACCCGCCGCGGACCGGAACTCGTCCGCGACATCAGCCACACCGACTGCGCGCTGCTGATCACCGAACGCGCCCAGCTGCCCCTGCTCGCCGGCCTGGACCTCCCGATCCCGCCCCGGCGGATCCTCGTCGTGGACGACCCGGCCTACCGGGACCTGCTCGGGCCGTACGAGGGCGCGACGCCCGACGGGATCACGGCCGGCGGACGCGGACGCGGACACGGCGCCACCCGCACCCCGGGCCCCGCCTCCCGCATGCTGCTCTACTTCACCTCCGGCTCCACCGGCGCGCCCAAGGCCGCCCTGTGCACCCAGGGCCGGCTGGCCGCCGCCGGACACTCGCTGGCCAGGTACTTCGGGGTGCGCCGGGATGACGTCCACTACCTCTGCATGCCGATGTTCCACGGCAATGCCGTGATCGCCGGCTGGGCCCCGGCGCTGGCCGGAGGGGCCGCCGTGGCGCTGCGCCGCCGGTTCTCGGCCTCCGCCTTCCTCCCCGATGTGCGCCGCTACGGGGCCACCTACTTCACCTACGTCGGCCGGGCCGTGCAGTACCTGCTCGCCACCCCGCCCGCCCCCGACGACCGGGGCCACACGCTGCGCTGCGGCTTCGGTACCGAAGCGGGCGCCGTCGACGCCGCCCGCTTCGCCGAACGGTTCGGCGTCCGCCTGACCGAGGGGTACGGCTCCTCCGAGGGCGGCGCGGCGATCCGGCGCACCCCGGACACCCCGCCCGGCGCCATCGGCCGGGCGGCCCCCGGAGACGATCTCGCCGTCGTCGAGCCGGAGACCGGCGTTGAGCTGCCGCGTGCCCGCCTCGACCCTGCGGGCCGGCTGCTCAACGGGGGCGAGGCGACAGGGGAGCTGGTCAACCGCGGCCGCAGCTCCTTCGAGGGCTACTGGCGCAACCCCGAGGCGACCGCCGCCCGCACCCGCGGCCGGGGCGAAGACCGGGCCGGCGCGGGCTGGTACTGGACCGGCGACCTCTTCTTCCGGGACACCGAGGGGTTCTTCCACTTCGCCGGGCGGGCGGATGACCGGCTGCGGGTCGACAGCGAGAACCTGGCCGCCGCGATGATCGAGAACATCCTCGCCCGGTACGCCCCGGCGGCCGGTGTGGCCGTGTACGCGGTACCCGACCCGGTCGCGGGGGATCAGGTCATGGCGGCCCTGGCGCTGCGGGACGGCGCGGCGTTCGACCCGGACGGCTTCGTGGCCTTCCTCGCCGCCCAGTCCGATCTCGGGACGAAGATGGCTCCCCGGTTCGTACGTACCCTGGACGCGCTGCCGGTGACCGCCACCCACAAGGTGCACCGGGCCGCCCTGCGCCGGACCGGATTCCGGTGCCCGGAGCCGGTCTGGTGGTCCCCGGTCGCCCCGGTCGCCCCGGTCGTCCCCGCCGTCCCGGCCGGCAGCACCTATCGCCGCTTCACCGCCGCGGACCGGGCCGCACTGCTGGCGCTGTACCGCGACCACGACCGGGCCCACCTCCTGGACCGGTGACCCACGACGGACGGCCCGTCCGGCGATCCGGCCCGGTGCCGCACCTCAGTGATCCGGCCCCCCGATGCGGGGGCCCAGCCATCCGACGGCCGCCGACCCGGCCCACCCCGTCCCACCCCGGTACAACAAAGTGGGCGTCCCCGGAGAACCGGAAACGCCCACTTCATACGTGCGCCGCCAGGGACTCGAACCCCGGACCCGCTGATTAAGAGTCAGCTGCTCTAACCAACTGAGCTAGCGGCGCGCGCTGACGAAAGAAATACTACCTGGTCGAGAGGGGTGCTCATGACCACGGAAGCGGGTCGGGGCGAAAGGCCTCAGATCGCCAGCGACAGCAGTACCGGCGCGGCCTGGCGGTTGAGGGTGTCGGCGGCCTGGCGCAGGCGGTGGGCGTGCTCCAGCGGCATGGAAAGGGCGAGGCAGCCGACCGTCGCACCGGCGGTGATCGGTACGGCCGCGCAGACCGTGCCGACGGCGTACTCCTGGAGGTCGAGGACCGGGACCGTGGGCGGCTGGCTGTCGAGCTTGTGGAACAGGACCTTCTCGTTGGTGATCGTCCGGGAGGTGAGCCGGGCGGTCTTGTGGCGCGAGAGGTGATCCTTGCGGCCGTCGTGGTCGAGCTGCGCCAGCAGGCACTTGCCGACCGCGCTGGCGTGCGCCGTGCGGTGGAATTCGGCCCACTCGTTGACCTTGGGGGCCAGCGGTCCGTCGGCGTAATGGAGGATCTTCACCTCGCCGTCGATGTACCGGCTGATGTAGACCGCCGCGCCGACCGAGTCGCGCAGGTGGTCGAGGGTGAGCTGGAGCTTGTCGCGCAGCGCCTGGTCGCGGTCGCCGCCCGCGCCCAGGAGCAGGAGCGATTCACCTACGACGTACGCGCCGTCGGTGACCTGCTCGACGTAGCCCTCGCGCCGGAGCATCGAGAGCATGTGGGCGAGCTGGCCCGGGGACAGTCCCGCTTCGCGGGCGATCTGCGCATCGGTCACACCGTTGGTGTGCCTGGAGATCGTTTCGAGCACGCGAAGGGCGTACTGCACCGAATGGAACGGCGCGGTCGGCTCGGGCTTCAGCGCCACGGTGTCCCCCTAGCAGGTTGTTACCGCTTGCGGCATGACGGTCGTTGGCGGTCCCGGCCGACGCTTGGCGGCCGGTCCCGGACAACGGCGTTGCCCTCACGATAGCGGTCAACGGCCCTCGGGGGAGGGGGCCTTGACTGAAAAGAAGCGTGCTTGTCGTTTCTGTGCCGGGGCTTGAGACTTCGGCATATGCCAAGGTCAAGATGCCCCCGGTGTCCTGGTGCTTTGCGCCCCACGGCACCCGTATACCCCGGGGCGGGGGAGGGGGAGTGCCCCCGAAGGGCACGGAACCGGCCACATCTGTGGCCGGTTCCGTGAGTCGGTCCCAAAGCCGGTCGCCCGGCCCCCCGAAACCCGGGGAGCCAGATCCGGCCGTACGACGCCGGGTCAGCTCACGACACCGGCCCCGGCGCCCGGCGGCTGCCCTTCGCCGGCGCCGCTCTCCAGCACCGCGCTACAGCACCGCGCTCAGGAATTCCCGGGTGCGCTCGTGCTCCGGCTCGCTGAAGATCCGCTCCGGCGGCCCGAATTCGATCACCCGCCCCTGATCGAACATCATCACGCAGTCGGAGATGTCCCGGGCGAAGTTCATCTCGTGGGTGACGCACAGCATCGTGATGTCCGTGGTGTGCGCGATGTCCCGCAGGACGTCCAGCACCCCGGCCACCAGCTCCGGGTCGAGCGCGGAGGTCACCTCGTCCAGCAGCAGCACCTGCGGGCGCATCGCCAGCGCCCGCGCGATGGCGACCCGCTGCTGCTGGCCGCCGGAGAGCTGGGTCGGGTACTTGTCGAGGTGCGCGGTCAGGCCCACCAGTTCGAGGAGGTCGCGGGCCCGCTCCTCGGCGGCGTCCTTGTCCAGCCCGAGGACGTGTACCGGCGCCTCGGTGATGTTCCGCAGCACCTTCATGTTCGGGAAGAGGTTGAACTGCTGGAACACCATGCCGATGTTCTTGCGCACCTCGCGGCAGTGCTTCTCCCCGGCCGGTACGAGCTTGCCGCCCTTTTCCTCATGGGTCAGATACTCGCCACCGACCTTGATCGTCCCCTCGTCCGGCTTCAGCAGCGTCATCAGCAGCCGCAGGATGGTGGTCTTGCCGGAACCGGACGGGCCGATGAGGGTGACGTGCTTGCCGGACGAGACGGTGAAGTCCAGGGAGTCCAGGACGGTGTTGGTCCCGAACCGCTTGGTGACCTTGTCGAAGCGGATCAGCTCGGTGCCTTCCCCGGACTCCGTCCGGGGGGAGGTCCCGTCCGCCGGGGTGGCCGTGTCTTTCGAGGGGGTGTGGTCAGCGGACAAGGCGACGCTCCAGGGCTCGCAGGAGGAGGGAGGTGGGGTAGGAGATGACCACGAAGAGGATGCCGACGACGGTGATCGGCTCCAGGTAGTCGAAGGTGGTGGCGCTGATGCTGTTCGCCTCGAAGAGCATGTCGGCGACGGTGATACCGGCCAGCAGCGGCGTGTCCTTGAACATCGCGATGACGTAGTTGCCCAGCGCGGGCACCACCCGGCGGAACGCCTGCGGAAGGATCACCGCGGTCCAGGTGCGCCGGCGCGGCAGGCTCAGCGCCGTGGCGGCCTCCCACTGGCCGGGCGGCACCCCGTCGATACCGGCGCGGTAGACCTCGGAGGTGTACGTCGAGTAGTGCAGGCCCAGGCCGATGACACCGGTGGTCAGCGGGGCGAAGGCCAGACCCCAGGTCGGCAGGACGAAGAACAGGAAGAACAGCTGCACCAGCAGCGGGGTGTTGCGGATGAACTCGACGAAGATGCTGACCGGCCAGGTCACCCAGCGGCTCGGTGCGCGCAGGGCCAGCGCCCACACCAGCCCGAGCGCGAAGGACACCAGCGAGCCGTAGAACGTCGCCTGGACGGTGATCCACAGGCCCTTGAGGATGTCGGGCATGATCTCGCCGACGTAGCTCCATGACCAGTTGTTCACGGCTTTCCTCCGGTGGCCAGCGCCTCGGGGCCCTGCTTCTCGACGGGCAGTTTGCGGGAGAACCAGCCCTCACCCTTGGGCACCGCCCGGCCGATGGAGGCCTTGGCGCGGCGCTCCAGCACCCGCATGATCCGGGTCAGCACGAACGCGACCGCGAAGTACAGGACGAGGATGATGCCGTAGATCTGGGCGCTCTGGCCCGTCGACAGCCGGGCGAGCTTGGCCTGGAAGGTGAGTTCACCGATGGACAGCAGCGAGGCCAGCGCGGTGCCCTTGAGCAGTTCGATCAGCAGGTTGTTGAAGGGCGGCATCATCTCGGGGACGGCCTGCGGCAGTATCACCTTCCGCAGCCGCTGCCAGGGCGTGAAGCTCAGTGCGATGGCCGCCTCGCGCTGGGCGGGGGCCACCGCCTGGACGGCGCCGCGGACGATCTCGGAGCCGTACGCGCCGTACGACAGGCCCAGGGCCAGGGTGCCCGCCCAGATACCGACCAACTGCCAGCCCAGCAGCGGCAGCGCGAAGAACAGCCAGAACATCAGCACCAGGGCCGAGGTACCGCGGAAGAACTCCACATAGACCCCGGACAGGAAGCGGACGATCCAGAACCGTGAGGTGCGGGCCAGGCCGACGCCGAAGGCGACGGCCGCGGCCAGAGCGGCGCTGTAGATCATCAGCTGGACGGTGATCCACAGACCCTCGAAGAAGAGTTGCCACAGGGCGCCGGTCACTTTTTGCAGAGCTCCTTCGCCGTGAGGTCGGTCTGGAACTCCTTGGTGAAGCCGTACGGCCGGGCGATGCGCAGGAGTTCGCCGCTCTTCTTCATCTTCTGCAGCTCGCGGTTGAAGGCGTCGCGCAGGTTGGTCTCGCCGATCCGGAAGCCGTAGCCGCCGCCGTCGCGCTGGGGCTTGCCGTCGACCTCCGGCGTGAACGGCCGGGTCATCTCGACCTTGGGGTGGGCGCCGGTCTTCAGCGCCTCGATCATGGTCAGCGCGGTGCCGGCGAAGACGTCGATCCGGCCGGCCTCCAGGGCCTCCATGCCGGCGATCTGGTCGCCGTAGGTCTGGATGGCGCTCTTCTTGACGCCGTTGCCGACCGCGTAGTCGATCTCGGCATAACCGATACCGGAGCCCATCCGGAGGTGCTTCTTGGCGATATCCGCATAGGTGTGGATATTTTTCGGGTTGCCCTTGGGGACGAGGAAAGCGTCCTTGCTCTCGTAATCCGGGTCGGAGAAGAGGACGGCCGCACAGCGGGCCTTGTTGATGAACATGCCGGCGACGATCACGTCGTACTGGAAGGAGTGCAGCCCCGGCACCAGTGCGCCGAATTCGACCGGTACCGGCTCGAAATTCTTGATGCCCAGCCGCCGGAAGATCGTCTTGGCCACCGCGGGGGCCTCGCCGGCCAGCTCGCCCTTGTTGTTGATGGAGGCATAGGGCGGCTCGCTGGCGATGCCCATACGGACGGTGCCCTTTTTCCGCAGATCCTCCAGCTGGTGTCCGCCTCCGGTCGCCCCGGAGACATCCACCCGGGAGCAGCCCGTGCCCGCTCCCATCGCACCCGCCGCGCCGAGCGCCGCCACCCCCGCGAGCAGCGTTCGCCGCCGGATGTCTCCGGCCGATTTTCTCTTGATCATTTTGGTGTTCTCCTGTGGTGGAGCCATGGGCGCGCGGCTACCCGAACGCCTGGCATATATGCCGATCGTTTCCAGCCCTTGATGCAAGCGCCCCGGAGTTGTTCCGTACGCCGGTATTGCCCACCTACGATCGGGGCATGACCGATCGCTTCATCGAAGTCTCCCTGGACAAGCGCGGCGTGAGCTGCACGGCCAAGTTGCTCGACGACCGCGCGCCGATCACCTGCAATGCCGTATGGGACGCGCTCCCGCTGGGCGGCGACGTCTACCACGCCAAATACGCCCGCAACGAGATCTACGCCCTGCTCGCGCCGTTCGCCCCGGAGGAGCCGCCGCTGGAGAACCCGACGATCACCCCGATCCCCGGCGATCTGTGCTACTTCACCTTCACCGACACCCAACTGGGAACGAAGTCCTACGGTTACGAGACCCAGGCAAAACACCAGGGCCGCGCCACCGTTGTGGACCTCGCGCTGTTCTACGAGCGCAACAATCTGCTGATCAACGGTGACGCGGGCTGGGTGCCGGGCATCGTGTGGGGCAGTGTCGTCGACGGTCTGGACCGGATGGCCGACGCCTGCCAGGACCTGTGGCGGGCCGGAGCCCTGGGGGAGACCCTCAACTTCCGGCGGGCGTAGGGCCTGTCTTCAGTCCCGTCGCCGTCCCCTCTCTTCGGGGGCGGACGACGGGACGTCGCGGTCAGCCCCTGGGGACGGGAGGCGCGGGGATCTCCGCGGTCCCCGCTTCGTAGAGGGCGTGTGCGGCGCGCAGGACCAGCGCGTCCGCGTGCCGCGCGCCGACCAGCTGGACGCCGATCGGCATCCCCGCGCCGTCCACCCCGCAGGGCAGCGTCGCGGCCGGCTGCTGGGTGAGGTTGAACGGGTAGGTGAACGGTGTCCAGCCCGTCCAGCGGGTGTGGCCGGATCCGGGCGGTACCTCGACGCCCGCCGCGAAGGCGGTGATCGGTTCGGTCGGGGTCACCAGCAGGTCGTAGGCGCTGTGGAAGCGTCCCATGGCCTGACCGAGCGCCATCCGCGTATCGACGGCGGCCAGGTAGTCCAGTGCGCTGTAGCGGGCGCCCTGCTCGCAGATCTCCTGGAGCCCCGGGTCGAGCAGCGCCCGCTCCGCGTCGTCCAGATGCTGCACCACCCGGGCCGCGCCGCTGAACCACAGCGTGTGGAAGGCCTCCACCGGGTCCGCGATGCCCGGGTCGATCTCCTCGACGGACGCGCCGAGCCCGGCCAGCGTGTCAACGGCCCCCCGGACCGCCGCGGCGACCTCCGGGGCCACCGGCACCTCCCAGCCGAGTGACGGGCTGTAGGCCACCCGCAGCCCGGACACCGGACCCGCCAGCGCTTCCCGGAACGACCCGCCGGCCGGGCCGAGCTGGGACCAGTCCCGCCAGTCCGCGCCGCAGATCACCTCCATCATCAGGGCCGCGTCCGCCGCGTCCCGGGTCATCGGCCCGACGTGCGCCAGCGTCCCGAACGGGCTCGCCGGATACAGCGGCACCCGCCCGTAGGTCGCCTTGAGCGCGAAGATCCCGCAGAACGACGCCGGGATACGGACCGAACCGCCGCCGTCGGTACCCAGACTCAGCGGCCCGGCGCCCAGCGCCACCGCCGCCGCACTGCCGCCGCTGGAGCCGCCCGCGGTGCGCCCCGGGTCGTACGGATTGCCCGTCACCCCGTGCCGCGGACTGTCGGTGACGCCCTTCCAGCCGAACTCCGGGGTGGTCGTCTTGCCGACGAACACCGACCCCGACTCCCGCAGCCGGGCGACCGACGGAGCGTCCTCCTCCCACGGGCCCTCGGCCCGTACCGTCCGCGAACCGCGCAGCGTCGGCACGCCCCGGGTGAGGATCAGGTCCTTGACGGTGACCGGCACCCCGTCCACCGGCCCGGCAGGCGTACCGGCCCGCCAGCGCTCCTCCGATTCCTTCGCGGCCGACAGCGCCTCGTCCGGGTCGATCCGGGCGAAGCAGTTCGTCGCGGCCTGCGCGGCCTCGGCGCGCTCCAGCACCGCCCGGGCCGCCTCGACGGGAGAGAACTCGCCGGCCGCGTACCCGGCCGTGAGCCGGGTGGCCGTCAGGTCGGCGAGGTGGGTCGGTTCGGTGGTCATACGTCCTCCGAGCGTTGGCCGCCCCGGGCGGGACGGTGGCGGGGGCGGGTGGCGTCCGGTCCGGCAGCCGGCGCCGTCACCGCACCGGTACGTACCCGAGCCGCTTGTCGACGAGGTTGTGCAGCGGCTTGCCGGCCGACCACTGGTCGAAGTTGTCCTGGAACTGCTCGGCGAGGGCGTCCCGCCAGCCCAGGGTGTCGCCACTCATATGGGGCGAGACGATCAGATGCGGCACGTCCCACAGCGGGCTGTCCGACGCCAGCGGCTCCTGTTCGAAGACGTCCAGCGCCGCCGCCGCGATCCGCCACTCGCGCAGCGCCGCGACCAGAGCGTCCTCGACGACCAGCGGCCCGCGCCCGATGTTGATGAACCGGGCCCGCGGCGGCATCCGGGAGAACGCCGCCTTGTCGAACAGGCCGCGGGTGGCCTCGGTCAGGGGCGCCGCGCAGACCACCCAATCCGCCTGGGGCAGGAGGCCGTTCAGGGCGTCACTCGCATGGACGAGGCCGAATTCCGGGTCGTCCCGGCGCTCCCGGCGGCCGACCAGATCGACCTTGACACCCAGTGCCAGGAGAGTGGTGCCGATGGCCCGGCCGATCGGCCCGGAGCCCACCACCACCGCCCGGCTGCCGGCCAGCCGCAGGGTCTCGCGGTGCTGCCAGCGCCGCTGCCGCTGCAGCTCCCAACTTCCGTAGAAGTCCTTGGCCATGGCGATCACCAGCCCGGCCACGTACTCGGCGATCGGCTGCTCGAAGACCCCCCGGGCGTTGGTCACCAGGGTGTCGTCGGCGATCAGCGCCGGGCACAGCAGCTGGTCCACACCCGCGCTCGCGGTGTGCACCCACCGGGGCCTGGGGCCCTTCTCCGGCCAGGCTCTGCGGATCGCATCGGAGGTGAAATCCCAGGCCAACAGGACGTCGGCGGTGGGGAGTCGGTCGGCGAGCGAGTCCTCATCGGTGAAGATCACCCGAGCCCGGCCGGTGAGCCGGTCGAGCTTCGGCGGCGGGTCGGAACCGAGGACGAGGACGGTGCTTTCGGACATGGGCCAGAAACCGTTCTGAAACGTGTGCCCCTTTCCATGAAAAGGGGCGCCGACAGATGCCTGGGATGCGAGGATTGACCACGCTAAGAAGTCGTATCTACGGTGTCAACAACGGCTCTGTTCCGACGTCCCGGCTTGATCCGGCTGCACTTCCTCCCCGGCCACTGGCCTGGCCATTCCAGCCCTTCGCTTTGTTCTAGGGGCCTTCATGGACGTCTCTTTTCTGGGTGGCCCACAGCCGCAGCTCGGCGTGGGCGTCGTCGCTCCCTTCGACTTCGCTCTCGACAGAGAGCTGTGGCGCTGGGTCCCCGACGACGTGTCCCTCCACCTCACCCGCACCCCTTTTGTGCCCGTCGAGGTCAGTCTGGATCTGGCCCGTCTGGTCAGCGAGCACGAAACGCTGCAGGCCGCCGTTCAGGCGCTGTGCGCGGTATCACCGCAGGTCATCTCGTATGCCTGCACATCCGGCAGCTTTGTCGCCGGGGTGGCGGGCGAACGGGCCATGTGCGCAGCCATGGCCCAGGCGGGGGAGGTCGTCTCCCTCACGACATCGGGCGCACTGATCGAAGCGCTGCGCGAGATCGGCGCACGGCGCATCGCCGTGGTCACGCCCTATACGAAATCGGTCACCGACTCCCTGGAGGACTACCTCGGTGAAGCAGGCATCACGGTCACCGGCCGCGCCTACCTCGGGCTGACGCGGCACATCTGGAAGGTGCCCTACCGCGACGTCGTCGACATGGCCCGCGCGGCCGTCGTCGGCTCCGCCGATGCCCTCTTCATCAGCTGTACGAATCTGCCGACCTACGACGTCATCCCGCAGCTGGAGGCCGAGCTGCGGATGCCGGTGCTGTCCGCCAATCAGGTCACGATGTGGGCGGCGCTGCGCGCCATCGGCGTCGAGGCGGTCGGCCCGTACCAGGCGCTGCTCGATCCGGTGGCGCGCCGCGGCCCGGCCGCGATGACCGGATCGGAGCAGGCGGGACCGGGCGAAGGGCTGACGGGGGCGACCCCCGCGGCCGCCTTCGCCGGATCCGCCCCGGCACCGGACGGGGAAGCCCTCGACGGACTCGAACCCCCGCCCCATCCGCCCGAGGACACGGGAGGTCTGCCCCCGGTGTGAGGCGGGGGCACTTGCCCACCACCACGGATGCTGCCGGTGTGGCCCCACCCGCCGGCAGCGTCCTCCGCACCCTTCCACGCCCCTTCCGCACCTCGGTGCACCACCCGGTGGACGCACCCGCATCGAGGGTCCCTCCGCACCGGTGAATGCACCCGCATGGACGAAGGGATCGATCCGTCTCCGGGAACCACCGGCACCCACGAACCACCCGTCTCCACGAAAGCCCCTGCACCCGCAGCCGTACACGCAAGGGAGAACTGCATGGCATCGGTCGGCTTCCTCTACCCCGGCTACTCCGCGGAGGATGACTACCCCCGGCTCGAATCGCTCCTGGGCGGCGCGGTCCGTCTGCCGCTCGTCCACACCGACATCGGCGAGGACGCCCACCGGGTCGACGCGCTGCTGGAGATGGGCTCCGCCGGGCGGCTGGCGGCCGGTGTCGACGAGCTCAAGGAGCGCGGCGCCGAGGCGGTCGTCTGGGCCTGTACGAGCGCCAGCTTCGTCTTCGGCTGGGAGGGCGCGCACGAACAGGTCCGGGAGCTGTCCGTCACCGCCGGCCTGCCCGCCTCCAGTACCTCCTTCGCCTTCGCCCATGCCGTCCAGGCGCTCGGGGCCCGGCGGGTGGCGATCGCCGCCACCTACCCCGACGACGTGGCCGAGCGCTTCCACGCGTTCTTGAAGTCCGCCGGCACGGAGGTCGTCTCGACCCGCTCGAGCGGCATCATCACCGCCGCCGAGGTCGGCACCTGGGGCAGCGAGGAGGTGCTGGCGCTGGCCCGGGCGGGCGACCATCCCGACGCCGAGGTGGTGCTGCTGCCGGACACCGCACTGCACACCGCGGAGCATCTGCCGGCCCTCGAAGCGGAGCTGCGCAAGCCGGTGCTCACCGCCAATCAGGTGACGGTCTGGGAAGGGCTGCGGCTGCTCGACCGCACGGTGTCCTGCCCGGTGCTGGGCACCCTCTTCTCGCGGACGGCGCACGTCTAGGAGGCACGCCCGATCCGACCCGGCGATGCCACCCGGCGACGCCACCCGGCGTTCCGGCTCGGCGATCTGACCCGGGAATAAGTGGAGAACGGCTCCGGTTGTCCTCCTCGCAGACCACCGACGCGAGGAGGACCCGCACCGTGAGCGGCGAGCGAGACAAGGCCCGGGACAGCGACGAGGCGACCCGCGAAAGCGGCGACGGGATACGAGGCGCGGCACCGGGCACCGCTCCGGTCCCCCTCTCGGTGCTCGACCTGGTGACGGTCGGCGCCGGCCGCACCGCTTCCGACGCGGTCCGTACGGCCGTCGGCATCGCCCGGACGGCCGAACGCCGCGGCTTTCACCGCTACTGGGTCGCCGAGCACCACTCCATGCCCGGCGTCGCCTCCTCCTCGCCCGCGGTGCTGCTCGCCCACCTCGCCGCCCACACCGAGCGCATCCGTCTCGGCTCGGGCGGCGTCATGCTGCCCAACCACGCCCCGCTGGTGATCGCTGAGCAGTTCGGCACCCTGGAGGCGATGGCCCCCGGCCGTATCGATCTGGGCCTGGGCCGCGCACCGGGCACGGACGGGGCCACTGCCGCCGCGCTGCGGCGCACCGAGCGTCTGCACGAGGGGGCGGAGGATTTCCCCCAGCAGCTGGCCGAGTTGACCCGCTTCCTCGACGACTCCTTCCCCGACGGCCACCCCTACGCCAGGATCCACGCGGTCCCAGGACCGGTGCAGGCCACCTCGCCCGGCGGCGTCCAGTCCCGGCACCGGCCGCCCCTGTGGCTGCTGGGCTCCTCCGGCTTCAGCGCGCGGCTCGCCGGCTCCCTCGGTCTGCCGTTCGCCTTCGCACACCACTTCTCCGCGGCCAACGCCCTCCCCGCGCTGGACCTCTACCGCGCGTCCTTCCGTCCCTCCGGGGTGCTGTCCGAGCCGTACGCCCTGATCGGCGTCGCGGCGCTCGCCGCCGAGGAGGAGCAAGAGGCCCGCCGCCAGGTCATGACCGGCGCGCTGTCCATGGTCCGGCTGCGCACCGGCCGCCCCGGCCTGGTCCCCAGCCCCGAGGAGGCCGAGGCGTACGGCTTCAGCGACATGGAGCGGGACTTCGTCGACACCTGGCTCGGCAATGTCGTCCACGGCACTCCGGACGCCGTCCGCCAGGGCCTGGACGATCTCGCCAGGCGCACCGGCGCCGACGAACTGATGATCACCGCCAACGCCCACGGCGGCCCGGCCCGGCTGCGCTCGTACGAACTGATCGCGGACGCGTACGGGATGTAGGCGTCGGACGTGGTGGCCGGGGCCGGTGAGGATGTGGCCGGATCCTCGCCGTGAGGGGCGCGCGCTCGCGGCGGGACTTCTCCGCGGTGTGCGAGCTTCCTCAGGCGCCCGTGTGCCGGCCCGCGTCGAGCAGGGCCTCGACCCGGTCGGGGGCGACGGGGCGGGAGTAGAGCCAGCCCTGCCCGGTGTCGCAGCCGATCCGGCGGAGCCGTTCGGCCTGCTCGGCGCTCTCCACGCACTCGGCGGTGACGGTGAGGCCGAGCCGGTGCGCCAGCGCCACCAGCGCCTCCACGATCGTCTCGTCCGCCGGGTTGGGGTGCTCCTGCGAGCGGAAGCCGCGGACGAAGGAGCCGTCCAGCTTCAGTACGGACACCGGGAGGCGGCTGAGGTAGGCGAGGTTGGAGTAGCCGGTGCCGAAGTCGTCGATGGCGATCCGTACGCCCATGTCGCTGAGCGCCTGCAGGGCCTGCAGCGGCCGGCCGGCCGAGCCCATCACGGCCGACTCGGTCAGCTCCAGCTGCAGCAGCCGCGGCGGCAGCCCGGTCTCGGCGAGGATCCCGGCGACATCCGCGACCAGGTCGGAGTCCCACACCTGACGTACGGCCACATTGACGCTGACGAACAGCGGCTGGCCGGGGTGCGCCAGCTGCCAGGCCCGTGCCTGGTGGCAGGCCCGCTCCAGGACCCAGCGGCCCAGCTCGACGATCGCGCCGTTCTCCTCCGCCAGGGCGATGAACCGATTCGGCGACAGCGTCCCGAACTGCGGGTGCCGCCAGCGCACCAGCGCCTCCACCCCCTGCGCCCGGCCGTCGTCCAGTCCGACCAGCGGCTGGTACTCCAGGGTGAATTCGCCGCGGTCCACGGCAGGGCGCAGGGTGCTGGAGAGCGCCTGCCGGGTCATCCGGTGGGCGTTGCGCTCCGGGTCGAAGAGCGTCCAGCGGGCCTTGCCGTCCTCCTTGGCCCAGTACAGCGTGGTGTCCGCGGCCTGCATCAGGCCGGTCGCGGTGGTGCCGGTCGCGGTCCGCTCCACGACGCCGATGCTGGCCGACACCGAGAGCCGCTGCCCGGCCAGGTCGAACGGGCGCTGCAGGGCGTCCAGGACGCACTGGGCCAGCTCGGCCAGCTGCTCGGTGCCGGTGGAGTCCTCCACCAAAAGAGCGAACTCGTCACCGCCCAGTCGCGCGACGAGGTGCCCCGTCCGGCCCGGCGCGCGCTCCGCCGCGTTCTCCGCGATGCGGGTCAGCCGCTGGGCCACCGCACTCAGCAGCCGGTCGCCGACGCGGTGCCCGAGGGTGTCGTTGACGGCCTTGAAGCCGTCCAGGTCGAGGTAGCACAGCCCGATCCGGCCGGTGCCGGACGGGGCGAAGGAGGCGGTCTCCAGCGCGGCGGAAAGCCGCTCGAAGAACAGTGCCCGGTTGGGCAGCCGGGTCACCGGGTCGTGCATCTGCAGATGCCGCAGCCGGGCCAGCAGATCGTGCCGGTCGCTGATGTCCGCCGCCGACAGCAGCATCCGCTCCTCGCCGCTGAGCGGTTCCGGCGTCAGCGGCTCGACGGTGACCTCCACCCAGACGGAGTGCCCCTCGGGGTGTTTGAGGCGGCGGGTGCAGCGCAGCCGGTCGCTGCGGCCGCACAGCACCTCGCGGTAGGCGGTCCACACCAGCGGGTCGGCGCCGAGGTCGGTGAGGTCCGCCGCGGTCGCGGCGACCAGCTCGGCCGGGTCGGCGCCGACCAGTTCCCCGAAGGCGGAGTTGGCCGCGAGGACCAGGCCGTCGCGGTTGAGGACGGCCATCGCCAGCCGCGCGGCGTGGAAGGTGGCGCGGTAGTCGCCGAGCGAGGCCGCGGTGTCGTCGCAGTGGCCGGCGGGGGCACGCCGTGCGTCGGCGGATGCATTGGTCGTACCGTTACGCTCCGTCACTGAGGGGAGCGTCGCTCCGGGCGTGCGGCCCGGACTGTCGGGGTGTCCGCTCACTGCTCGCTCCCGCATGGCGCTGTCTCGTGATGGAGGGGGGATCTCGCGCTGGAAAGTGTGGCGATCATAGAGGCTGGCGCAACGGCCGATCCAGCGACGCAGCCGTGATCATCCGCTCGCATGACGGATCTTCGGCCATTTCTGCCCGGGTCTGTTCGTACCGAATGCCCCATTGGCTGTTTGTGACTTTCCGTTACGAACCGATGAAGGCGCGCCGGTCACTCGTCCGGGTCCGCAAAACAGGACGAATAGCATTAAATCGCCACAGGGTAGATGAGGTCTCCGAATCCGTCCCTGGAGGTAGATGTGCCGCGCGCCCGGACACCCGACGGGGTGGATCGCCGCCGTCTGCGGCGCGTCGCGGCCGTCGTCACCTCTCTGAGCGCGCTCATCGCGACCTCCATCGTCGCCGGACCCGCCACCGCCTCCGAGGCCGCCCTCTCCTGCGCCCTGGGGCGCACGGACGCGCACCACTCCGAGGGCCTGGACACCTGGAACGGCGCCTACCCGCGCCCGGACCGTCCGCTCAACGCCGTCATGATCTTCCTGTCCTTCCCGGACGCCCGGCCGTCCGCCACCCCGCAGGAGCTCTCCCGCGCCTACTTCCCCGCCACCTCCGGCTTCTTCGACCGCGCCTCGTACGGGAAGTTCCGGCTGCGTCCGCACATCCAGGGCCACTGGGTCCAGATGCCCCGCCCGTCCGCCTCCTACGGGATACGGCGCGACTGGGACGCCGGCCGGCGCTCCGACTATCTGCGCGACGCCGTCGCCGCCGCGGACCCTTCGGTGGACTTCGGCCGCTATGACGTGGTCTATTTCGTCGCCGACCCGGACGCGCCCGGCGTCGACTCGGACGCCACCAAGGTCGTCAACCTCCAACAGCCGATGCACGCCGACGACCGCGATCTGCGCCGGTTCGTCACCGTCTTCGAGCAGAGCCCGCCGGACCGCAATGTCCTCGCGCACGAAACCGGTCACGTCTTCGACCTGCCGGACCTCTATCACCGGCCGCAGAGCGGCAAGGGTGACTGGGACACCTACGTCGGTGACTGGGACCTCATGGGCAGCCAGTTCGGTCTGGCGCCCGACCCCTTCGCCTGGCACAAGTGGAAGCTGGGCTGGATCGCCGACAGCCAGGTGGACTGCGTCGACCTGACCAGCCCCGCCCCGCACTCGCTGCGTACCCTGTCCGCCCCCGAGGAGCCCCGGTCCCAGCGCCGGCCGCGGCTCCTGGTGGTCCGTACGGGGCCCGACAGCGCACTGGCCATCGAGGCGCGCGGTGCCCTGGGCAACGACCGCTCCCTGTGCACCGAGGGCGTCCTGGTCTACCGCGTGCGGAGCGAGACCCCCTCCGGATCGGGGCCCGTGCAGGTTCTCGACGGGCACCCGGGCACCTCGGCCTGCGGGGGCACCTCCGTCTACCCGCCGCTCGCGGACGCACCGCTGGGCGTGGGGGAGGGCATGGACGACGCCCGGGACGGCGTGCGCATCCAGGTCGCGGGGCGGACGACCGACGGGGACTGGGCGGTCAAGGTCGGCCGCGGCTGACGCCCGCCGGCGGCCCGGGGCGAGGTATCCGGCCGGGAGTGAGCCCGCCGGCATACGACGAAGGCCCCCACCGGAGTGGAGGCCTTCGACTGTCTGTGCGCCGCCAGGGACTCGAACCCCGGACCCGCTGATTAAGAGTCAGCTGCTCTAACCAACTGAGCTAGCGGCGCCTGCTGACGGGGAAAACATTAGCATCATGGTCGGGGAGGACAAAAATCGGTTTGTCTCAGCCCGCGGTCAGCGCCGGAATGCGATGCTGAGCTGGGGTTTCCCGCCCGGGGCCGGCCAGGGAGCGGGCGGCGCGCAGACAGGCCCACAACAGCACGTCCGGACCGGGCAGCCAGGGGCTGCGGACGTCCGGCGCCACCAGCCAGCGGGAGAATGACGGGGCGGCCAGGTCCTCGGCGGCCGGGAGAGGGGCGGCGTCGGCGGGCCCGTCCCCGGCGGCCGTCCGGCGGGGGTGGAGGGGCGGGACGGTCACCGCATCGCCGGTGCCGTGGCACAGCAGCGGGGGGACGGCGGCGGCCCACTCCTCCCAGACGAGCAGGGCCGGGAGCCGCTGGGCCGTCCCCGGGGCGGCGAACAGCAGGATGCGGCCGCGGTGTGCCGCCACCGGGCCCGAGCCGGGGCCGTCGGACCACAACCGGTCCAGCATGCGCCGTCCGAAGAGCGCCGGGGCGTTGATCACGTCGAAGGCGGTGCCGCACGGCAGTGCGCTGGGGGCGGCCGGGCGGGTGGCCCACAGGGTGTGCATCTCGTCCGGGCGGGGGCTGGCGGAGGCGAGCCAGTCGGCGCCCGCGAGGGTGACGTACGCCGCGGTGGGGAAGGCCAGGGTGCGGGGTGTCTCAGGCAGCCAGTCGGTCATGGGGGACAGGTCTACCGATGCGGCGGGTGCCCGCTGAGCTGATTGGGGGAAAACAGGGCGGGGCGTCGCGGGAGCCGGTATCTTGCGCCTCTCGCATATGCCACCGGCTCATGATCATGGACCATGAGCCGTGGTGAGGCGGGTGGTGCGGACGGGGTTCCCGGGGCGGCCGCCGGGCCGGGGCGCTCAGTCCGTCTCGCCCGGCAGGGTGCTGCCGCTGCGCATCAGGCCGCGGCCGAACTCGATCATTTTCCGGGCGTAGTCCTCGGTCCACTCCGCCTGCTCGGCGAGCGCGGCCAGCGGCATCCGGTCGAACCGGCTGGGGTCGGCGAGCTGGGCGGCGGCCAGCGCCTGGAACTCCGTGGCGCGGTCGGCCGCGGCGCGGAAGGCGAGCGCCAGCTCCGTGGCGCGGCCGAGCAGCTCGCGCGGGTCCTCCATCGACTCCAGGCCGAAGAAGTGCTCGGGGTCGGTGACGGCCTCGGGCGGCTCGAAGAGCAGCTGCGCGGGCTTCATCCGCCGTGGTCCCGGCGCCGTACCACGCGGGTCGGGAGCCGGTCGCGGCTCGGACATGTACCTACCTCCCAGATCGTGTGCCGCATTCCATTGTCCCGCCCCGCGCAAGGGGGCAGGCGCGGGTGTCCGCCGCCGCCGTTCCCGGGCCGACGAGGGGAGGGGTGACGCCACGCCTCTCGGCACGCCACGCCCCCCCCAGGACGTCACGATCTCCTCAAGGACGCCACGCCACCCGGTGTTCCGCCAGGTGGGCGAGGACGGCGTGGTTGGCCTCCCAGCCGTCCGGGAACTTGACCGTGACGCCGAGGCGGACCGGCTCGGTCGAGGGGTGCTCGTCCAGCAGGTCGGCGACGCCCGCCCGGCAGACCACGATGCAGGCGTGCCGGTGGCGGGAGGCGAGCACACACAGCCGGCCGGTCTCCAGATGGAACGCGGTGGCGTCGGGGCGGCCGGAGAGCGGGTGCAGGACGACCGTGACATCGAACTCGCGGCCCTGGAGGCGGTTGGCGGTGTCCACCGCGACCCCAAAAACCCCCAGCTCGGCGAGCGCGGCGCGGACGGCCGCCGCCTGGTCGCGGTGGGCCGTGCCGACCGCGATCCGGGCCGCCGTGAGCGGCACCGGGACGGCGGCCCCGCCGTCCGGGTCCCGCCGGGCCTCGCTGCTCGCGGCGCCACCGCGGTCCAGGAGCCGGCGCACGACCTGGGCCACCGCGCGGACCGCCTCCGGGTCCGTACGCGGCGTACGGCGGGCGGGGAGTTCCAGCAGGCCCCAGCCCGACTCCGCGGCCTCGTCCAGGACCCGGTCCACCCCCGAGCCGTCGCCCGGCACCCCGAACGCCAGCCGGCGGTCGCCGTGGCCGGTACCGCTGCGGAACGGGGTGTACGGGTAGAACGCGGCGGAGACCAGCGGCGCGGCCGAGGCGGGCAGCCGCCAGGAGACCGGCAGCCGGTGCTGCGGCAGATCGGGGTTGTGGGCCAGGAGGGTGGACACCGCGCTCGCGGACGGGTCGTACGCCAGCCCCGCCCACTGCTCCGCGCCGACCACGCTGAACGGATCCAGCTGACCCGGGTCGCCGACGAACAGCGCCCGCTCGAAGAGCCCGGCGACGCTCAGCAGCGCGTCGGACCGCATCTGGTAGGCCTCGTCCACGATGGCGTGCCGCCAGGGCTCGTCGACTTTGGTGTAGGCCCATTTCGCGGCCGTCGACACGACGATGTCCATCCCGGCCAGATCGGCGGCCTTCGCGGACGTACGGACCGCGGGCAGTTCGGCCAGCGCCGGGTCGAACGCGCCGGGCTCGCTGCTGTGCAGCCGGCCGACCGGCAGCTGGGGGTCCTTCTCGGCGAGCCGCAGCACGAGGTCGTCGACCTGGGCGTTGGTCTGCGCGACCACCATCAGCGGGCGTCCGGCGGCGGCCAGTTCGCGGGCCGCCCGCACCACGAGGGTGGACTTGCCGGCGCCGGGCGGGGAGTCGACGACCACCCCGCGCCGGGAGCCGTGCAGGGTGTCGTGCAGGATCGCTTCGGTGGCCGCCGCGGCCGCCGCGGCCGGATCGAAGCTCTTGGCCGCGGGGGCGGGCACGGGTGCGGGGGAGTCCTGAGGGGCCGTCATGCGGCAATGCTCCCCGGGGCGGCCGGGTGCCGGGCGCGGTTCACAGGAAGTCCTCCGTGGTCACGGGGTCGGGGGTGTCGTACGGAGCCTGCGCGGGGCCGGCGGGGCCGGGCGGGGGGCCGCCGTGGGTCCACGGGGTGTCCTCGGGGTCCGGGAGCTCCGGGCCGCCGCGCGGTGCGTGTTCGAACAGCGTCCAGCACACCGTGTCGTCCGGCTCCGGCACCGAACCGGGCTCGGGGGTCTTCCCGCGCCCCATCCCGCCCGTCAGCCGCACCACCAGGGCGCCCGGCTCCCCGGCCACGGGCGCGACGTATTCGGCGCTCTGCGTCCTGCCGTCCGCGAGGGGGCGGTAGAGCTTGCCGCCCTCGGACAGCTGCGGGCGGTCGGCCGTCCACAGCGTCACCAGCGGGCGCGGCATCGGCCGCTTGCCCTCGGAGAAGGCCATCTCGACGGCGGTGACCGTGCCCTGGAACGCCTCACCGGCCAGCCGCCGTCCCGCCATCACCAGCGGATCGTCCAGGGCTTCCTGGGCGTCCAGTTGGGCCTGGGCCGTCTCCCGGGCGGACAGTTTCTGCGCGGCGGTGACCGCGTCGTCCTGCCGGGGCTGCGGGGGCTCCCCGGCGCGCACCCGGTCGCGGTGCGCCGTGTACGACCAGCGGTCGCGCTTCCAGCGGTCGGCGACGTGGGCGCCCTCGGGGAGCGCCCGCAACAGGTCGAGACCGTGCCAGACGGCGTCCCAGGCCGGCCGCAACTGCCCCTCGACCAGGGCGCGGAGCGCGTCCTCGGCGCCCGGCAGCCCGGCGTCGTAACGGGCCATCGCGGGGGCCAGCAGCCGGTTGTCGAACGCCGGGTCGGTGGCCGGGCCGGCCGGCGGGCACAGCAGCTGCCCCGCCGCGTCGCGCGCCGACTCCGCACGCTCGGCCGCCTCCCGGCCCGACATCCCCGGCGGCGGGTCGATCCAGGAGAGCAGGGCACCCAGGTGCTGGTCCTCCAGCACGCTCTGGCCGGTCGCCCAGTGGCGGGTCAGCAGGCCCGTCATGGACAGCAGCAGGCTCGCGCCCGGAACCCGCGCCCGCTCGCCGAAATGGGTCAGCCAGCGGCCCAGCAGCGGGACGTGCGGCGGCGCGGGGTACGGCGTCTCCGGCTCCTGCTCGGCCGTGCGCCGGAACCGCATCGAACGTCCCAGCAGCCGGACGAACTCGATCCCCGCGGCGCTCGGCACGATCAACTGCGGTGCGTCCGCACACAGTTCGACCTGCACCGGGACCTTCTTGCCGGTCTCCGGATCGGTCTCCTTGCGCTCCTCGAACCCGATGGCGTCCGCGTAGCCGTCCACATACGGCAACACCGTCTCCGCCAGCTCGGCGAGGAAGGCGAACCGCAGATCGCGGTCGCGCGGCTGCGGAACGGCCAGCAGCACCGGCTTCTCGCGGTCCGTGCCGACCAGCGCGCCCAGCGGGGCGCCGGCCTCGCCCGCGGTCGTCAGCGGCACGAAGACCAAAGGGCGTTCGGACAGATGGCGGTGCAGGGCCGTGCAGCGCGGCTGCGCCCGGCCCGCGGCGACCGCCTCCATCCGGGCCAGCGTCTCGATCAGTGACATCCCGGCTCCTTTGTCCGCGGCGTCGGCACGGCGGCGCCGGCCAGCGCCTCGGCGCGCAGCGCGGCGGCCCGGCGCAGCGCCACCACGGCCGGGTCCTCACCGCCCGGGTCCGTGGGGCCCGCCCCGTCCGGGGCGGCCGCCGTCAGCACCTCCTCGATGGTGCGCAGGCCGCCCAACTCGCCCCGTACACCGCGCCCCAGCGCCTCCACCGCACCGTCCTGACGGGCGCGCGTACGGCAGTGGAAGGCCAGCTCGCAGGCGGCCAGGCACTCGGGGGCGTAGGCCGCGCCGACCGCCTCGACGGCCTCGGCCAGCTCCTCGGGCGGGCGGGTCGCCGTCTTCCCGTCGTCCGCGAGCCGCAGGTCGAAGGTGGTCCGTGCGGGCAGGGCGGCGGCGATCTCCTCGACCCGGGTCAGACGGGCCAGCTGCCGCCGGGTGGTGGCCAGTTGCTTGCGGACGTCGACGGCGGCGGCCGTGGGGAGGTTGGAGAAGTCCTTCGGGCACACCAGCAGCACCCGGTCGCGGACGTGGACCGTGCGGCCGGTGCGGGCGCCGGCGTGCCGGGCCACCGGCTCCAGGGCGAGGACGTACACCGCCGCCTGCCGCGCCGCGGCGCCCACCTTGGCGGCATCCGCCGAACCGTCGATCATCGGGAAGGACTTGATCTCGACGACCGTCCAGCTGCCGTCCGGATGCACCACCACCGCGTCCGGCTCCACATAGGCGGGCGACCCGGCCACCTCGACGGCCAGCATCGGGTGGTCGAGCAGCGCCCAGCCGCCGGCCGCGGTCGCGTCGCGCAGCGCCAGCGCCGTGCGCGCCGCCCGGCCCGCGGGCCCGGCCGCGGACAGATCCGGGGTGGCGACCTCCTCGGGCACGGGCGCCGGGGTGCCGGGCGCCAGCCGCTCGTGCACCAGCCGCAGCAGTTCCGTGCCGCCGTCGGCTTTCACCCGGGCCTCGAAGGCAGTGCCGCGGACGAGCGCGAACTGGGACTGGCCGTACGCCGCGGGCGAGCCCAGCGCCCGGGCCAGCGCGCCCTTGTCGATGCCCGCGCCGTCCAGCAGCGCACGGCGGTGGCAGCCGGGGTTGGCGGCCAGCGCGGCCAGTGCGCGGGCGTCGAGGGGACGGGGGTGTACGCCGGGGCCGCGCAGCTCGATGAGCCTGGCCCGGCCCACGCGGGGAGCTGCCTCCGGCGGCGGACTCGGTGCCGCCGTCGGCGACCCGGCCGAGGAGGCGGCCGGCGCGGGGCGGCTGTCGCGGAAAACGTTCACCCGCGGAAGTCTCGCATCCGGCACTGACATGCGGGGGGACCACCCACGGACCGGCCGTCGGCGGAGGCCGCTCCCGGTGGCGGCCGTACGGTGTACGGCGGCGTCGTCCCGACGGACTCCGGGCACGTCCCGGCACGTCCCGGCCAAGTGCCCCATAGGGCCCGGGCAGGCCTCGGACGGGCTCCGGGCAGGCCTCGGGCGGCCCCCGGACAGACCTCGGGCAGCTCCCGGGCGGACCGCGGCACGCTCCGCGCCCGGACCGCGCACCCGGCAGGGAAAAGGGCCCCGCCGCCGGTCAGCGGCAGGGCGGCCGCCCCGGCCGGGGACAAATCG
Organism: Streptomyces sp. 2114.4; assembly: GCF_900187385.1. Classification (NCBI taxonomy): domain Bacteria; kingdom Bacillati; phylum Actinomycetota; class Actinomycetes; order Kitasatosporales; family Streptomycetaceae; genus Streptomyces; species Streptomyces sp. 2114.4. The sequence goes on along the minus strand of NZ_FYEY01000001.1, from coordinate 2,793,416 downwards.
ACCCGGTGCGCGATGATGGAAGGCCCGCGGTCAACGCCGCCCGCACCGAGAACGACCAGCCGGGAAGCCGGCGAGAGGTACGACCATGGCACCGCGCATTTTCCTGGCCAGGCACGGGCAGACCGAGTGGTCGCTGTCCGGCAGGCACACCGGCCGTACGGACGTCCCGCTGCTGGACGAGGGCCGGCGCGGCGCCAAGCTGCTGGGCGAGCGGCTGCACCGCGCCCCCTGGGACGGCCTGCCGGGCGTCGAGGTCCGTACCAGCCCCCTGGTGCGTGCCAAGGAGACCTGCGAGCTGGCCGGTTTCGGCGACCGGGCGCAGCAGTGGGACGCGCTGATGGAGTTCCACTACGGCGCGTACGAGGGCCTGACGCCGGCCGAGATCAAATCGGGGCGGCCGGACTGGCTGATCTGGCGCGACGGTGTGCCGGAGGGCGAGACGCTCGCCGAGGTCGCCGCGCGGGCGGACGAGGTCGTCGACTGGGCGCGGTCGGCCGACCGTGACGTGCTGGTCTTCGCGCACGGCCACATCCTGCGCTCCCTGGGCGCCCGCTGGCTGGGCCTGGACATCTCCTTCGCCGCTCGGATCCGGCTGGAGCCGACCTCCCTCTCGGTGCTCGGCTGGGCCTACGGCGAACCGGCCATCGAGCGGTGGAACGACACGGGGCACCTCGGCTGAGGGGCGCGGCGGAAGCCGCCAGGGGAGAGCGCGGGGGAGGGCGCGGGGCGGCGGCTGGGCGTTGACTTTTCTTGGGCGGCGGCCGTGCGTTGACTTTGCTTGCGCGTTGGCCGTGCCTTGACCGTGCTGTGTGGTGCTTCCCCCGCCCCCTCCCCCCTCCTCCCCCTTCGGGGGAGGGGGCGGGGGTGGGTTCGGGGGTGGGGGGAGCTGCATGGCCTGGCGCCCTCAGCCGTCAGCCGCCAGCCGTCAACGGTCAGCCTCAGCCCTCAGCCCTCGGCCCCAGCCCTCAGCCATCGGAGGCCGCCCCCGGTGTCCCGTCCTCCTCCGAGACGGCCGATGCCGCGTGCCGCTCCAGGAAGCCGGCGACCGCGCCGCAGTCGCGATGCGCCCGCAGCGTCCGGGCCGTGCCGTCCAGCATCGACCGGATACGGGCCGAGCGGACCTGCTCCAGCAGCGTCAGCACCCGGGACCCGGCCACGGCGGCCTCCTCGGGCTGCCCGCTGTCCGCGAGATCGCCCGCGAGCTCCGCGGTGAACAGCGCGATATTGCGGGTGAAGTGGGGGTCCTGCAGCGCCACCGCCCGGCGCGCGTGCTCCGCCGCACGCCCCGCCTCACCCAAGGCCGACCAGCACTGCGCCTCCAACCCCTCCAGTTCGGCCTCGCCGTAGAACGACATCCACTCCGGGTCGCCGTCCCGCGGCCCGCCCGCGAAGTGCCGCTCCGCGCGGGCCAGCGCCTGCTCGCAGCCGGAGCGGTCCGCCAGCACCGCCCAGCCGCCCGCCTCGCGCAGGGCCAGCAGCGACAGCAGCCGCGGCGAGGCCAGCTGTCGGGCGGCCTGCTGGGCCGCCTGCGCGGCGCGCACCGCCTCGCGCGGACGCCCGGCATCGCGGGCGAGGAAGGCCGTATTGCAGAAGGCGTGGGCCTCCAGGGCCGCGTCGCCGCAGACCCGGGCGGTGGCCAGCGCCTCCGCGTAGTGCGAGCGGGCGTCGCCGAAGCGGCCCGAGTCATGCGCCAACCAGCCGACCGTGATGGCGAGTTCCCCCGCCCCGGCGTGCAGCCGGTCGGACACCGAGCGGCGCTGGACGCCCGCGTCCAGCAACTCGTAGGCGGCGCGCAGCGGCTGGGTGGCGCGGCGGTAGATGCCCTCCGCGCCGTGCCGGTCGTCCAGCAGCCGGATCTGCCGGACCGCCTCCTCGACGGCGGTGGCCTCGGCGGCACCGGCGCGGCCGCCCGCCGCGGCGCGCGGGCCCGGTACATGGGCGGATGTGACGGCGGCAGCGGCCTCGATGGGGTGCAGTGCGGCAAAGCCCAGGGCTGCCGCCGGGCCGCCGGTGATGAACGCGCGACGCAGCACGTCGCTCTCCTCGTGGATCTGGATACAGGTATCGCGGTGGTCGGGGTCGGTTGCCAGGGGCGCGGCGCCGGCCGCCGCGGTACGCGCCCCCCGTCCGCGTACCGCCTCGCGCGGCGCGAACCCCATGTCGGGCAGCGTGAGCCCGGGGAACATGTGCCGGAACACCCGCTCGTAGGCGTAGTTCGGACACCGGATCTCCCCGGACTCGACGCGGCCCACATAGCGGGCGTCGCACGAGACCTGTTCACCGATCTCACGGGCGGACCGTCGGACCGCCGCCGCGAACTCGCCCGGTGACAGCCGGCCGCGCAGCTGTCGGAAAGCGAGGTTCGGGCGGGCGGGTACGGTGCGGGACGACGCTGAACTTGCTGGTGGCGACGCCATGGCGGACCCTCTCCGTGCCCTCTCCGTGCCATCAGGTGACGATGCCGCCTCCTGGCGGTGCGGCGGGTTGACCGTACCGGCTGTGATGGCTCCGATACGCAGAGTTTGGCCACAAATCGGATATCTCGCGCGCGATCTGCCATGAACTGCCATCCTTTGCAGCGTTACGCCGCCGTAGCTGTTGACACGCCTGACCGTTGAAGTCGGTGTAAAGGGTCTGGTGTGTGCAGGAGGAGGGGTTCTCCGTGTGGGAGACCGGCGTGAGCAGGGGCGGCAACGGGTCCGCGGGCCAGGCCGTCGCAGACGGGGCACCGGCCGTACCGGCGCAGGCGTGCGACCTCGTGACGGTGCCCGCCCGGCAGGGGCTGGAGGCCGTGGACATCCTCCGGCTGCGGGACGGTGTCGGCCCGGTCCTGCACGACGGGGTCTGCGACACCCTCGGCTTTCTGGTGCCCGCGGGTACCGCGGCGGGCTGGGACGTGCCGGGCAGCGCGTGTACCCAGACCTCCGGGAGGGGCATCGCGCTGGGGGCGCTGTGCGGGGAAGGGGCCGCCGCGCACCCGCCGGTGACCGGCAGCGGCTGGCTGGTGTCCCCGGAGGGTGCGGGCGCCGAGGCCACCGACCCGGCCGTGCTGCGGGCGGCACTCGGCGAGGCGGCCCGCACCATCGAGGCCGTGGACCGCTGTCAGTGAGACCGGCCGCCGGTCGGGCGCGCCTTACGTCCCTTGCGCGGCCGGCGCGCTGTCCCGCGCCGGGCGGGGGATGCGGGTTGCGCCGCGCCGGTCGCCGAGCCGGCGCTGTACGCCGCGCAGCAGCCGCGTCGCGGTGAACGCCGCGCCGTGGACGAAGCGCATCGACGGGCCGAACGACGGAGCGGTCAGCAGCCCCGCGAAGAACAGGCCGGGCCAGGACGACTCGAAGCAGCAGCTCAGTTCGGGCACCCGGCTGCCGCCCACCGTCCGCAGCGTGGTGCGCACAGGGGGGACGAGCAGCCGCAGCCGCCCGAGGTCGGGGCGGAACCCGGTGGCCGCCACCACGTGCTGGGTGTCCAGGGTCTCGGTACCGCCCTCCGCATGGGTGAGGTGGAGCCGCACCCCGTCGTGGTGAGCGGTCGCCGCCCGGATCCGGTGGTTCAGCAAGGTGGGCACCGTCTGCTCGAAGCGCTCCCGCAGCCACCAGGCGCCGGCCGGGCCCGGCGTCGTCTCGGCGATCCGTAGCCGGGTCGCGGTGGGCAGCCGGCGCACCGCCCAGGGAGCCTGTGACCACAGCCGGTTCGGCCAGCCGGTGCCCAGCGCGGAGTGCGGGTCGCGCAGCGCGCGCAGCCGCCCGCGCTCCAGCGGCTGCGGCGGGGCGTTCCAGCGCAGCCGGTCGGCGCGGGCCACGAGGCGGGGCCGGGCGCCCTGTTCGGCGAGCAGGGCCGCGGTCTCCAGCGCGGACTGGCCGGCGCCGATCACGGTGACGTCCTGACCACAGAAGCGGCGCAGGTCGCGGTGGTCGCTGCTGTGCGAGGCGAGGTGCGGGGGGAGTTCGAGCAGCGGCCAGGGGCGGTGGACGAACGGCATCACGCCGACGGCGAGCGCAACGGTCCGGGCCGCGATCCGTTCGCCGGTGTCCGTGTCGACGTGGAAGCCGTCGTCGTCCGGGCGTACGGAGGTGACGGTGACCTCCTCGATCTGCGGTACCGCCCGTTCGCCGAACCATCTGCCGTACGCGGTGAAGGTGCCGAGCGGCAGCGGGACGCCGTGCTCGGTGGGCAGGTCGTGGGCGGCGCCGTACGCGGCCGGGGTGTGGCTGCCGTCCGGGTCGGAGAGCGGGGAGGCCCAGGGCTCGGAGGTGAGGAACATGCCGTCGGGCATGTGGTCGCGCCACGTGGCCATCGGCCGGCCCAGGACCCGCAGCCGCAGCCCGGCCGCCGCCGCATGCGCGGCGATCGAGAGTCCGTAGGGGCCGGCGCCCACCACCACGAGGTCGTACATGGAAGCTCCCTGCTCTTTCTCTTGGTGCGGTGCGGACGGAAGCGACCGCGGGGGCGGAGCGGGCACACCGCCGGGCGGAGGGGTGCGGCCGGGCCGGGCGTGGCTATCTGTTCGAGAGCGGGGACGGGGCGGGCGACCGGGCCGGATCCGGCAGGGAGACGGCCGCCGCGGACAGCGCAGCCGAGCGGCCCTGCGGCAGGGGCACCGCCGCCCGGTTCCGGCGCCGGGCCGGGGCGACGGCCACCGCCTGCTCGTACACGGACATCAGTGCCTCGGCGCTGCGGGTGATGTCGTAGCGCCGCACCACCGGCGGAACCGGCAGCCGGCCCGGCCCGTGGCGCCTCAGCTCCCGCAGTGCGGTGGCGAGTTCGTGGACGCCGGGGCTGAAGCGCCGGGCGCCGGGGGCCTGGTCGGCGGGGAGTTCGTCGACCGCCGGGCAGCTGCCGTAGAGCACATGCAGCCCGGACCCGAGCGCTTCCAGGACGGCCAGCCCGAACGCCTCGTCCGGGGAGGGCGAGACGAAGACGTCGATGGCCGAGAGCAGGCCGGGGATGTCGGGGCCTCCGGGGCCCTGGGGGTGGGCTGACGGGGCGTGGGTTCCCCGTGCGCCCCCGGTTCCCCGTCCGCCCCCGGTTCCCCACGCGGCGGCTCCCCGCCCGTCGGACGCGGCGTCGACCGCCCCGTCGCGCTCGCCCAGCAGATGGATCCGGTCGCCCGAGCCGAACTGCTCCGCCATCCGGCGCAGCGTCTCCCGCTCCGGCCCCGCGCCGGCCAACAGCAGGTGTACGCCCGGAAGTTGGGTCACCGCCCGGACCAGTACGTCGAACCGCTTGCCGGGCACCAGCCGGCCGGCCCCGCCGACCACGAACGCGTCCAGCGGCAGGCCCAGCCGGGTGCGGACCAGGGCCCGGGCGGCCGGATCGAAGGCGAAACGGTGCGCCTCGATGCCGCCCGGCACCACATGGATGCGCTGCTCCGGTACGCCCCAGCGGCGCAGCCGGGCGGCCACGGTGTCCGAGACGGCGACCGTGGCCGTCCCCAGCCGTTCGGTGGCCCGGTAGAGCGTGCGGACGCCACGGGTCAGCCGGCGGCCCTCGATGACCGCATCGCCCAGTGAGTGCTCGGTGGCCACCACGGCCCGTACACCGGCCATCCGGGCGGCGATCCGGCCGTAGACGCAGGCCCGGTAGAGGTGGGTGTGCACCAGGTCGTAGCCGCCCTCGCGGATCAGCGCGGCGAGGCGGGGGAGCGCGGTCAGGTCCCGGTTGCCGGTCATTCCGAGGTGGGTGACGGGGGTGCCGTCGGCCTCGATGCCCTCGGCGACCGGGCCCGGACGGGTCAGGGTGACGACCTCGCAGTGCGCGGGCAGCCGGCGCAGCAGCAACCGCAGCTGCTGCTCGGCGCCGCCCACGTCGAGGCCCGTAATGACGTGCAGAACCTTCACCGGATGCCTCCTGGGGTAGCGGCCGGGGTGGTGGTCTCGTAGGGGGCGGCGCACGGGGGCGCGGCGGGTGCGGAATGTGCTTGCGGTGCGGTGCCTGCTCGCGGTGCGGCGTCTGCTCGCGGTGCGGCGCCTGTGTGTGGTGCCGCCGCGATCGCCCGGCCACCGGCGACGCGGGCCGGCGCGCCCGCGCTCATCCGCGCTCCCGCCGCCACGGCGAGGCCGCGGTGCGCAGCAGGATGTGGATGTCCTGCCACGGCGACCAGCTGTCGATGTAGAGGTTGTCGAAGCGGGCCAGGTCCTCGGCACAGGCGCCGCCGCGCAGCCCGTGCACCTGCGCGAGTCCCGTCAGGCCCGGCCGCATCCGGTGCCGGGCGTCGTACTCCGGGCAGGCCTGGGCGCAGCGCTGGACGACGCGAGGGTGCTCCGGGCAAGGGCCCACCAGGCTCATATCGCCGCGCAGCACGTTCCACAGCTGCGGCAACCCCTCCAGCGCGGTGCGCCGCAGCAGCCGGCCGACCGGGCTCGTCCGGCCGTCGTCCGCCACGTCCCGCCGGCTCGTCTCGTCCTGCGCCGCGGGCCCGCGCACGGTGCGGAACGTCAGCAGGGTGAAGCCGCGCCCGCCCCGGCCGGTCCGTTCCTGCCGGCACAGCACGCCGGGCCCGTCGGCGATCCGCACCGCGAGCGCACAGCCCAGCAGTAGCGGGGCCGCGACCACCAGCGCCGGAGCGGCCAGCGCGAGGTCCAGGGCCCGCTTGCGCCGGCCGCCGTGCCGCGGCGGGGCGGTGTCCAGCCGGCGGCAGGCGAAGCCCCACAGCTGGTCGGTGCCCGGATGCGGCGGGCGGCCCTCGCGGGCGGCCGCCGGACCGGCCAGCCAGATCGCGGAGGCCTGGTCGACGAAGCGGCGCAGCAGCGCGGCGGTGTGCGGATCGCCGTACGGCGGCAGCGTGAACACCACGTCCCGCACGGTGTGCTGGATGACGGCCCGGGCGAGGTCCGGCACGGAGGTGAGCCGCGGCAGCCCTCCGCGGGCCGGGGGAGCGGCGGGGCCGCCGGGCAGCAGCGGGCCCGGCGGGACCAGGCCCACCGGGCGCATGCCGTACTCGGGGCGGGCGTCCAGCACGGCGGCCAGCTGCCGGGCTGCCGGGTCGCTGCCCACGATCAGGGCGGCGCGCGGCCGGCGGCGGGCGGCGTTGCGGCGCGCCCGGTAGACCGTGGCCCGGCCGCCGCAGACCAGCAGGGTGTGTGCCGCCACCGCGCCCGACAGCACGACCGGTGGCAGCGCCCGTCCGGGGTGGACGGCGGCGAGCACCGCGGCCGCCGCGCACCAGAGGACGGCGGCCCGGCCCAGCACCCTCGGCAGGTCGTTCAGCGCGCGCGGGGCGGGGCCGGGGCGGTAGAGACCGGCCCGGCAGTGGAGCAGCAGCGCGGCCGGCACCAGGGCGGTGAGCGCCGCCGGCGCCGCGGCGGTGCCCAGGGCGGGCAGCGCGGCGCCCGCGGTGGCCAGGCAGTCGGCGGCCAGCACCGAGGCGACGGTCCGCCGCCGCAGGCCGCGGCCGGGCCGGGGCGGGGGCAGCGTCTTCGGGACCGGCCCGCGGGGCGGGCGGCCCACGGCGGCCGCCGGCCGGGGCACCGCCGACGGGGGCACCGCCGACGGGGGCACCGCCGACGGGGGCAGGGCCCGGGCGGCAAGGGGGGCGTCCGCGCGATCCGTCGTCATCGGCTGACTCGCTCCCTGCTCTCCGGACACGCCGCGCCGAGCAGTTCGCGGTACAGCCCGAGGACGGCCGCCGCGGTGTCCCGCACGTCGTACTCCGCCCGCATGTGCTCCAGGGCCCGCCGGCCCAGCGCGCCGCGCAGCTGAGGGCGGGTCAGCAGCCCGCATACGGCTCTTGCCAGGGCGGCCGGGTCCGCGGCCGGCACCAGACAGTGCGGCGCGGCCCCGGGCGGCAGGCTCTCGCGGGCCCCGCCGACATCGGTGACCACCACGGGGCGGCCGCAGGCCATCGCCTCCAGAGGGGCCAGCGCCATGCTTTCCCGGTGGGAGGGGAGGACGACCAGATCCGCCGCCCGGTACCAGGGGACGGCGTCCCGTGCCGCGCCCGCGAACCGGACACCGGGGGGTGCGGCGGCATGCAGCAGCTCCCGGTCCGGGCCGTCGCCGACCAGCACCAGCCGGGCGTCCGGGACGACCGCACGGACCGCGGGCCAGGCCCGCAACAGCGACAGCTGGCCCTTCCGCGGACACAGCCGCCCCACACACACCACCAGCGGCGCGTCCGGCGGCAGATCGCCGAGGGCGGGCAGGTCCCGGCGCAGCGCACGCCGCACCGCGTCCTCACGGCAGGCGGGCGCACAACGGTCCAGGTCCACCCCGTTGCGGATCACCGCCCACCGGGCCGGCACCCCCGCTTCGGCGCCCCGCAGCCGCTCCGCCTCGCTCACACACAGCACCCGGTCCGCCCAGCGCGCGGTGTACCGCTCACAGCCGAGGGCCGGCCGCGACGCCGTCCCGTCGGCCGACTCGAAGGACCAGGTGTGCGGCTGATGGACCGTCGGGATCCGGCCCCGCACGGCCAGGCGGGCGGCGAGCCCGGCCTTGGCGCCGTGCGTATGGACGAGGTCCGGGCCGAGCCGCCGGATCAGCCGGGCCAGCCGCCCCCTCTCCCCGGCGAGTGCCGGGCCCGGGGCGCGGCGCGCCTGCCACGGCACCACCTCGGCGCCCGCCGCGGCGGCTTCCCGGTGCAGCACCCCACCGGGCGGTGCGGCGACCACGGCCCGCAGCCCGGCGGCCATCTGGGCACGCACCAGGTCGGTGACGACCCGGGCGACCCCGCCGTCGACGGGACGGGAGACATGGAGAACCGTTGGCCGCTCTTGGCACTGCAGGTCTTGCGGCAGCACGCACTGCTCCCCTGATGACCGAGCTGACAGAAATCTCTGCGGGAATTGCCGGGGTGTGCCGCTCAGCGCCTGGTACCGGTCCGCAGGAAGCGCGCGCCGAGCAGATGTCCCCGAGGGCGGGTGGTGAAGCGGAAAGTGCACCGATAGCCGCCGGACCGCTGTACCGGCGTGCTGCCGAATGCGCCGGAATCACCTTCGGGAGTGCTGCGGCAGGCGGGCAGATGCCGCGCCGGCCGACCGAATTCGATGACCGCCGGATTCATGATGACCGCCGGATTCACGGTGCCCGCCGGGTTTCTCGCGTCGGAGGTCGGTGCGCATACGACGCCGCGCGTGGTGCGGCCCATCGATTTCCGCATGTCGTCCTCTCCGACTTCAATCAGTCAAACTGCAGAGCACTCTGACAGAAATCATGCTGGAATCCGCGGCAGGCACGCCGGACCCCCTCGGGGATTCCGATGAACGGAATACCGGACTTCACCGAGAGGGTGTCTTACCGCCGGACGGGCTAATAGTGACTGCCATAAGAGCTAATATCGTCCCGGACGGGGGAACGCCCGTACCCCTGACTCTTTTCGTTCGTTGTGACCGGTTGCTCCCATTCACGAACTGAAAGGAGAATGGGATGAACCGCTTTGTCAAGGCCGCCGCGGTGAGTGCGGCCAGCTGCGCCGTAGTGCTCAGTGGCGCAGGCATTGCCTCAGCCAGCGGGGACGGTCACCACGGCGGTCGTGGTCACAACCACTTCCGCAGTGACCACCGGGCCCTCTACAACCACCGCTCCGGTGCCAACGCGGCGGGCTTTGCCGCAGGCTCCCCGGGCATCCTCAGTGGCAACAATGTCCAGGTTCCGATCAACATCCCGATCAACATCTGCGGCAACAGCATCAGCGTCGCCTCGTTGCTGAACCCGGCTTTCGGGAACGTCTGCATCAACCGATGACCCGGCGCCGGTCCGCCAGAGATGTCGGGCCGGCATGGGTCGCACACCGCAGTCGGCGGATCGCCCCGGCCTCGGTCGCGGGTGGTCCGCCACTCTGCCCGGTGCGGCCGGGTGCCCCGCCGTACCCGCTGGCAGCACCTCGCTGACCAGCGGATACGGCCTCCGGGGCAGGGCCCATACTGGAGGGCATGGCGAAGAGCAGACGCGGGCGCGGCGGACCGGAGTCCGTCACCGAAACGGTGGACGGCGGGCTCGCCGAGCTACGGCCCGACCGGGACCGGACGCGCGGCTGGACGCTGCTGATCGACGGTGCCCCGCAGTCGCATGTGGACCTCGACGACCCGGCATATCTGGACTTCTCCTATCAGCGGCGGCTCGGGCACGTCGCCGACCTGGCCGGGCCCGCGGGCAAACCGCTGCGCGCCGTCCATCTCGGTGGCGGCGCCCTGACCCTGGCCCGCTATGTCGCGGCCACCCGCCCGCGGTCCACCCAGCAGGTGGTGGAGATCGACGCCCCGCTCGTCGACCTCGTGCGCCGTCAGCTGCCGTGGGACAGCGGCTGGCGGATACGGGTGCGCGGCGGTGACGCCCGGGCCGGCCTGGCGAAGATCCCGGACGGCTGGGCGGACCTGATCATCGCCGATGTCTTCGGCGGTGCGCGCACGCCCGCGCACCTGACCAGCACCGAATTCCTGACGGAGGTCCACCGGGCGCTGCGGCCCGGCGGGTTCTACGCGGCGAACCTCGCGGACGGGCCGCCCCTGCGGTTCCTGCGGGGTCAGATCGCCACGGCCCACACGGTCTTCCCCGAGCTGTGCCTGACCGCCGACCCGGCCGTACTGCGCGGCAAACGCTTCGGCAACGCGGTCCTGCTGGCCGCCGACGGGCCGCTGCCGGTCGCCGAGCTGACCCGGCGGGCGGCCACCGATCCGCAGGCCGGCCGCGTCGAACACGGCCGGGCGCTGCTGGACTTCACCGGCGGTGCGGCACCGGTCACCGACGCCACGGCCCTCGCCTCGCCCGCCCCGCCGGCCGCTGCCTTCGACTGAGGCCGGCCGCGTCGTCCGGCCCGCCTCCGGGAGCGCCGCGCGCCGCTACGCCGTGGGCCCGGCGGTCTGCACGGCCGGCGGATGGCCGTTCCAGGTGCAGAACACGGACGTATGGCCGCTGCCGCCGGAGAAGTCGACCCGGATCCACCCGTTCTGCTTCCACACCTGCATCTCCCAGCCCGGGTTCGGTGTCGCCGACACCAACTCGGCGGCCCGGCTGCCCATGTCGAAGACCACCCGCCCGCCCGCTGTGGAATAACTCCTGACCCGGCCGTCGGTGTCCGGTACGGAGCCGCCCGGTGAGGTGGCGTCCGGGTACCCGGACCGGGGGGTGGCACCGTGGGACGGGGCGGACGGGCGGGACGGCGTGCCGCCGGTGGGCGCCGGCGTGGGGGCGGGTGAACGGGACGGCTTGGGGCGGTGGGTGGAGGAGGCGCGCGGTGCGGCGTCGCCCTTCCCCGCCTGCGAGGCCACCTGGCCGGAGATCGGCAGTGCGCGCGGTGCGTCGTACGCCGTGGCGGACAGCACGGTGTGCACGCCGAACCACGACAGGGTGACCGCGGCGCCGGTCGCCAGCGTCCAGGCCGCCGCATGAACCAGTCCTCGCTGCATCCGGCTCATACTGCCCCACCCGACCGCCCCGTTGCAGCCCCGTCCCGCGCGCCGGAGTGCGCCGTCCCGCTGTCAACCTCGGGCAAGGCCCCCGCCCGAATGGCGTACGGTGCCGCCCATGGCACGTGTGCTCGTCGTCGAGGACGACCAGTTCGTACGCTCGGCTCTGATCCGGCATCTGACCGAGGCCGCCCACACGGTACGCAGCGTCGGTACCGCTCTGGAAGCGCTCCGCGAGGTGGCGCACGTCGGCTTCGACGTCGTCATCCTCGACCTCGGCCTCCCCGATCTCGATGGCGGCGAGGCGCTGAAGATGCTCCGCGGCATCACCGATGTCCCCGTGATCATCGCCACCGCCCGCGACAACGAGGCCGACATCGTCCGGCTGCTGAACGACGGTGCCGACGACTACCTCACCAAGCCGTTCTCCGTGGAGCACCTGTCGGCCCGGATGACGGCCGTACTGCGCCGCTCCCGGGCCGCCGCGGCCGGTGCCAAGGCGCCCTCACGAGTGATCCGGGTCGGCGGCCTGTCCATCGACCCGCTGCGCCGGCAGGCCGAACTGGACGGCGCCACCCTCGATCTGACCCGCAGGGAGTTCGACCTGCTGGCCTTCCTCGCCGGGCGCCCCGGCGTCGTCGTCCCCCGCAAGGAACTCCTCGCCGAGGTCTGGCAGCAGTCCTACGGCGACGACCAGACCATCGACGTCCATCTGTCCTGGCTGCGCCGCAAGCTGGGCGAAACCGCGGCGCGGCCCCGGTACCTGCACACCCTGCGGGGCGTGGGCGTGAAGCTGGAGCCGCCGCGATGAGATGGGCCCTGGTCAAGGTGGCGCTGGCCGTCACCACCATGGTCGTCGTCGCGTTCGCCGTCCCCCTCGGACTGGTCGTCAAGGAGCTGGCCCGCGACCGCGCCTACTCCAATGCCGAACGGCAGGCCGCCACCATCGGCCCGGTCCTCGCCATCACCACCGACCGCACCCAGCTCGAACGCGCCGTCGCCAGTGCCGAGACCGGCCCCGGCGGCCGGATCGGCGTGCACGTCCCGGCGGGCGGCCGGAACGGCAAGCCCGCCGAGCTCGGCTCCCGGCGCGCGGCACAAGCGGATGTGGCGGCCGCGGCCAAGCTCGGCCGGGCCTCCATCTCCCCGGTCCCCGGCGGCTCCGCGCTGCTTCAGCCGACCGCCGTCGCGTCCGGTATCGCGGTCGTCGAGGTCTTCGTCCCCGACGCGGCGCTCACCAAGGGAGTCGCCACCTCCTGGGTGGTGCTCGCCGGGGTCGGCCTCGCGCTGATCATCGGCTCGGTCGCCGTCGCCGACCGGCTCGGCACCCGCATGGTGCGGCCCGCGAAGCGGCTGGCCGGCGCCGCTCACGACCTCGGCACGGGCAAGCTCGGCGTCCGCGTTCCGGAGGACGGCCCCCACGAACTGCGGTCCGCGGCCAGCGCCTTCAACGCCATGGCCGACCAGGTCGTCCAACTGCTCGCCAACGAACGCGAACTGGCCGCCGACCTCTCGCACCGGCTGCGTACCCCGCTGACCGTCCTGCGGCTCAACGCCGCCTCCCTCGGCGACACCTCGGCCGCCGAGCAGACCCGGGCCGCCGTCGAGCAACTGGAGCGCGAGGTCGACCAGATCATCCGCACCGCTCGTGAGCAGAAGGCCCAGACCCGGCAGGCCGCCGCTGCGGCGGGCTGTGACGCCGCCGAGGTGATCCGCGAACGGATGGACTTCTGGTCGGCGCTCGCCGAGGACGAGGGCCGCACCGTCCGCGTCGCCGGTGCGGACCGCCCCGTACGCGTCCCCGTCGCCCGCCCCGAACTCGCCGCCGCCCTGGACGCAATGCTCGGCAACGTCTTCCGCCACACCCCCGAGGGCACCGCCTTCGCGGTCGATGTCCACAACGCCGAGGACGCGGTGATCGTGCTGGTCTCGGACGCCGGCGGCGGCATCGACGACCCGGACGCGGCGCTGCGCCGCGGCTGGTCGGGCGGGGGCGGTCGGGGGCACCGCCCAGCGGTAGCCGGGGGAGGCTCCACCGGCCTCGGCCTGGACATCGTGCGACGGCTGGCCGAGTCCACCGGCGGCGATGTGCGCATCGGCCGCTCCGTCCTCGGCGGCACCGAGGTCCGGGTCTGGCTGGCGTTGGACGACCGGCGCGCCCGCACCGGCGCCCGCCGCGGCCACCGGCTGCGCCGCACGCTCGGCGTCCGGCGCCGGCGGACCGCGCGCACCGGCTCCTGACCGTCCCCCCCCCCCCCGCGGGGTTTCCGCCCCTGCTTCTTAACCACTCCCTTCCGCTTCCTTAAGGCGCTCCTAAGTCCCCCAACCTCCGTGCGATTACCGCCATTTGTCCGTTTCCCTGCCGCTAGCGTGCGGGACACACCACGGTGCACCCCTCCCCCTCCACGTGACGACAGGCAGGCACGAGATGAGTTCTTCGGCACACCGCCGGCGCAAGAGCCGCACCACCCAGCTGATCGTGAGCGGCGCCGCCGTCCTGGTCGCGGCCGGCGGCGCCTTCGCCGTCGCCGGGTCCGCCCTGGCCGCCAAGGCACCGCGGACCACCGCCGGCGCGCAGGCCCCGAAGGCCGCCGCCGGCTTCGCCCCGTACGTCGACACCTCGCTCGCCCCCGCCCACGACCTGGCCGGCACCGCCCGGAAGACCGGGGTCAAGAACTTCCACCTCGCCTTCGTCACCTCCGGCGGCGGCTGCACCCCCAAGTGGGGCGGCTCCGGTGAGCTCGGCAACGACCAGGTGGCCCGGCAGATACCCGCCCTGCGCAAGGCCGGCGGCGACGTCCGGGTCTCCTTCGGCGGTGCCACCGGCACCGAGCTCGGGGCGGCCTGCGGCTCCGCGGACGAACTGGCCGCCGCCTACGGCAAGGTCATCGACCGGTTCAAGCTCACCAAAGCCGACTTCGACATCGAGGGCGGCGCCCTGCCCGACACCGCCGCCAACACCCGCCGCGCCCGCGCCCTCACCCAGCTCCAGAAGAAGCACCCCGGCCTGGACGTCTCCTTCACCCTGCCGGTGATGCCCGAGGGCCTGACGCAGGACGGGGTGAACCTGGTCGCCGACGCCAAGAAGAACGGCGTCAAGATCTCCGCCGTCAACATCATGGCGATGGACTACGGCGCCTCCTACAGCGGCGACATGGGCACCTACGCGATCCAGGCCGCCACCGCCACCCAGGGCCAGCTCAAGAAGGCGCTCGGCCTGAGCGAGGCGGCCGCCTGGAGGACCGTGGCCGTGACCCCGATGATCGGCGTCAACGACGTGCAGAACGAGGTCTTCCGGGCCGACGACGCCACCCAGCTGGTGAAGTTCGCCAAGAAGAAGCACCTGGCCTGGCTGTCGATGTGGTCCGCCACCCGCGACCAGGCCTGCCCGGGCGGTGCCGCCACCTCGGCGCAGCCCACCTGCAGCTCCGTCCAGCAGAAGCCGCTGGACTTCACCAAGGCCTTCGCCAAGTACACCGGCTGACCCCCACCGGCGGCCCGGCCCCCACCGGACCGCTCGCCCGAGAGGCGGGGCGCAGCGGGAATCCCCCTACCGCTGCGCCCCGCCGCCCGCGTACCCGGCACGGGCCGCCGCCCGTGCGCCCCGCCCGCCCCAACTCCCGCCCGCCGCCCGCGCTCTCAGGCCGCGCCGCTGCGTACCGCCGTGCGGAACGCGATCGGGGTGGTGCCCGTCTGCCGCTGGAAGAACTTGCTGAAGTTGGGGGCGTCGGCGAAGCCCAGCCGGTCCGCGATGCGGGCCGCGGAACGGTCGCCGTGCGCCAGCAGCCGCTTGGCCTCCAGCACCACCCGCCGGTCGATGAACTCCTTGGCCCCCACCCCGGCGACGGCCTCGGTGGCGCGGGAGAGGGTGCGCGGGGCGTAGCCCAGCGCGCGGGCGTAGTCGGCGACCCGGCGGCTGCGGGTGAAGTCCCGCTCCACTGCGTCCCGGAAGCGCAGATAGGCCGCGCTCGCCGCACAGGACCCGTCCCCGGCCCCGTCCGCCTCCCCGTCCGGATGCGCGGCCCGCAGCACCAGGACGGCCAGCAGATGCCGCAGCACCTCGAGATGGATCTCCAGCGGCAGCCCGCCCAGCGACCCGAACTCCCCGTGCAGCTGCCGCATCGCCGCGTCCACGCCCCGGGCCGCGGCGCCCGCCGGATGCCGTACGGCCGGCCCGTACCAGTCCTCGACCCGGGCCGCGGCCGCGGTCGCCGGATCCAGGAAGCCGGCCTCGAAGAGCACCAGCCGCCCCTCCGCGCCCGTCAGATCACCGAAGTGCTGGACCTGCCCGGGTCGCGACCACAGCAGATCGCCCGGCGCGAGGACGTGCTCGCGGAAGTCGACGCTGTGCACCAGCCGGCCGCCGTCCAGGACCAGCAGATGGTGGAAGCCGGGGCGGTGCGGGGCGGACAGCTGACAGGCGTCCGCGCGCGCCCGCAGCTCCGCGAGCGTCAGCACCTCCACCCCCGTCGGCCGCCCGGCCGGCGCCGAGAACGCCACCTCCGGGATCTCCGGCGACGGCACCCGGCTCTCCTGTCGCATTTTCACCATCACCGGTCCCCTCAGCACCCCGAAATGCCCTGTTGGTCCCCCTAGCGTAGAAGACGTCAGCGGGACCGCTGACGAAAAACGGAAGTCCACACCCGGACGTACACAGCAGCTGGGAGACCACCATGTCCACGATCGCGCTCTTCGGGGCCAACGGCACCATCGGAAGCCGCATCCTCCACGAGGCCCTGCGGCGCGGCCACCGGGTCACCGCGGTCGTCCGCGACCCCGCGAAGATCACCGTCAGCCACCCGGACCTGACCGTGATCACCGGCGACGCCCTCGACCCGGCGTCCGTCGCCGCCGTGGCCCAGGGCCGGGACGTCCTGGTCAGCGCGGTCGGCGGCGGCGACGGACCGGGCCACACCGCCACGATCAGGCCCGCCGCCGAGTCCCTTGTCGCCGGGCTGCGCACCCTCGGCGACACGGCACCCCGGCTGATCTCCGTCGGCGGCGCCGGCTCGCTGCGCACGCCGGACGGCGCACGGGTCTGGGACGCGGAGGGCCTGCCCGCCTTCCTGCTGGAGATCATGCACGCCCACGGCGATGCGCTGGACTTCTACCGCTCCGTCTCCGATGTGCGCTGGACCAGCCTCAGTCCGGCCGCCACCATCGAGCCCGGCGAGCGCACCGGCAGCTACCGCACCGCCCTCGACGACCTGATCACCGACGCCGGGGGCGCCAGCCGGATCACCACCGAGGACTACGCCGTCGCCGTCGTCGACGAAATAGAGCAGCCCCGCCACGTCGGCGAGCGCTTCACCGTCGGCTACTGAGGCCCGGCCCCACGACAGCGGCACCTGCCCCCGACCGGCAGCGCCGGCTTTCCACGCCCGCAGAAACGCCAAGGCCCCCGACCAGAGGTCGGGGGCCTTGATGTGGGGTGAGTAACGGGACTTGAACCCGCGACATCCTGGACCACAACCAGGTGCTCTACCAGCTGAGCTATACCCACCATGACCGGTGCTGTGTGGTTCTTTTTCCCCACCGGCTGAGAAAAAGTGTACAGGGTCCGAAGGGGTGCTCGCGCCCAGGTTTCGTGTCCCGGGGCCGAGGGCGTGTCGTGCGGGTCACGGCGCACCCGCCGGGGCCCGCACGACACGCGCCCTGCTGCGCCGCACTACGGCGTGGACTGCGGCTCAGCAGGAAGGACGTGCTTGGCGGCAATGGCCTTCGCGGTGTCCGAGTCGGGGCCGGGCTGCGGCACGAAGACCGCCTCCCGGTAGTAGCGCAGTTCCGCGATGGATTCACGGATGTCCGCCAGCGCCCGGTGGTTGCCGCTCTTGTCCGGGCTGTTGAAGTAGGCCCGCGGATACCAGCGCCGGGCCAGCTCCTTCACGGACGAGACATCGACGATCCGGTAGTGGAGGTAGTCCTCCAGCGTCGGCATGTCCCGCAGCAGGAAGCCGCGGTCGGTGCCGACGGAGTTGCCGCACAGCGGCGCCTTCCGCGGCTCCGGCACATGCTGCTTGATGTACGCAAGCACCTGTGCCTCGGCCGCCTCCAGCGTCGTGCCGCCGTCCAGTTCCTCCAGCAGCCCGGAGGCGGTGTGCATCTGGCGCACCACCTCCGGCATGGTGCCGAGTGCTTCGGCCGGGGGCCGGATCACCACATCCACCCCGTCGCCCAGCACATTCAGCTCCGAGTCGGTGACCAGAGCGGCCACCTCGATGAGCGCGTCATTCGCCAGCGAGAGGCCGGTCATCTCGCAGTCGATCCACACCATGCGATCGTTCATACATCTCACCCTACGGGGCGCTCGCGCTGCCCGGGCAGCACGGGGCGGACGCTTCCCCTCCCCACCGCGGTTTCCGGCAGCCGGGAGGCGTACACATCCGACTGTGGTTTGCCCGCTTCGCCCGCTTCGGCGGAGGCCAGGCCGTGGCCGGCCAGCGCGGCGGCGGTGAACCGCTCCGCGCCCGCCCCCAGGGCCGCCCGCTCACGCTCCGGCCGCTCGGCGCGCTCGGCCCGCTCCGGTCTGAGCGCGGGCTCGGGTGCCCCGTTCTGCGGCCGCCGTGCGCGGTAGGCCGCCCGGTAGGCGGCGGGCGAGGCGCCCAGCTGCCTGCGGAAGTGGCCGCGCAGGGCGACCGGCGAGCGGAAGCCGCAGCGCCCCGCGACCTCGTCCACCGAGTAGTCGGAGGTCTCCAGCAGCCGCTGGGCCTGCAGCACCCGCTGAGTGATCAGCCACTGCAGCGGAGCGCTCCCCGTCAGGGACCGGAAGCGCCGGTCGAAGGTGCGGCGGCTCATGTACGCGCGCGCGGCCAGCGTCTCCACGTCGAACTGCTCGTGGAGATGTTCCAGCGCCCAGGCGACGACCTCGGCGAGCGGGTCGGCGCCGATTTCTTCAGGTAATGACCTGTCGAGGTAGCGCTGGTGCCCCATATCGGAGGCGGTGCGGCGCGGCGGCACGACGAGCCGGCGGGCCAGCGCGTTGGCGGCGTCCGCGCCGTGGTCGGTGCGCACGATGTGCAGACACAGGTCGATGCCGGCCGCCGTTCCCGCGGACGTGAGCACATCGCCGTCATCGACGAAGAGCTCGCGGGGATCCACATGGACGGACGGATAACGCTTGGCGAGCGTCGGCGCGTACATCCAATGGGTCGTGGCCGGACGGCCGTCCAGCAGTCCGGCCGCGGCGAGGACGAACGCCCCCGTGCACAACCCGACGATTCTGGCCCCTTCTTCATGCGCGCGGCGCAGCGCGTCGAGCGCCGCGGGCGGCGGCGCCTGGGTGATGGAGCGCCAGGCCGGTACGACGACCGTCCCGGCACGGGAGATCGCCTCCAGCCCGTAGGGGGCTGACAGTTCGAGCCCCCCGGTCGTGCGCAAAGGCGCATCTTCGCCCGCGCACACAAGCAGCCGGTACCGCGGAACGCCTGCGTCCTGTCGGTCGATGCCGAAGACCGAGAGCGGAATGGAGCTCTCGAAAATGGGGCCGCCGCTGAAGAGGAGCACCGCGACTATTTCGCGGCGTCGTCGGGCGGCGAGCTTGCGTGCGGCATCTGGTACGGCAGCGGAGTCCTGGCTCATGGCACTTAAGCCCCCCTCGGTCGTCTCGCCCTCTCGGTCCTGCACAGTTCCCCCGCCGTTACTACCAAGATCGAATCTACTGTGTTCCGTGAGGATGGAGTGCCAAGTTCACCACCCGCTGGTATGTCGATATGGCAACTTGGCGCGAAGCATTCGATCACGAAGCGTTCCACTCGTCGGGCCTACATGGGAAGTACGCGTCTCGGCTCTGCCCGTTCGCAGTAGGGCACAACCATGCCCAGCGGTCCTTTCCTCCCTGCTCACACCAGGGTTGAGGGGGGTTCGGGGCAAGGTGTGGACCTCGGCCGGAAGTTGGCTGAAAACGGTCGCGCGCAGACTTGCAAGCGCCTCAGTCGACCGGCGTACGCCCTTCGGAGTGCCGACCGCCGCCCTGCGCCGTCGTCCCCATATATGCCCTTTGGTCCCGGTGCCTTCCGGTCTCGCGCACGCGGATCCGCGCCGCGGTCCGTTCGGATTGCCGCAGCAGGGCGCGGCAGGCGCAGGTCACCGCGGCCAGACCGGCGGCGGTGCCGGCCGCGCCGGCCCAGGAAGCGCCGCTGATGATCAGTACGAAGGGCACCAGGGCACAACTGAAGGCGCCCCAGCGCATGACATCGCTCACCGGGTCGGGTGATCTGTCGGACGGCAACGGCACCGTGTGCTCCCCTCGGATCGGGCTGCTACTACAACGCCGGCGGCGATCACGGGTCACCGTGAGGGGTACGTACGGGGGCAGGCCGGGGCATTGCCATCCGGGCCACGCTCCGGCATGCTCCGGGGAACGTTCGAGCCCCCACCCCACCTCGCACGGGCGCCCCGCGTCCGCGGCGGGCTCTGGGCAGCGGGGGAGTGGCGCCGTACTCTTGGGGTATCGGGTTGGGAAGATGATTCCCAGTCGTATCGTTCCTCTTTGAACTATGGCTCCCGCACCTCGATCGAGCCAGCTCAGTCAACTGCCGGATCAAGTCAATCGCCGTTCCCCGTTCGCCCCTCCGTAAGAGGACGCCCTCGCCGAGACACCAATGGCCGGTCACGAAATCCCCGAACCCGCGGACCGCAAGCAGGTCGCCGATCCGATGGCGGACCTCGAAGCGGCGGAAAAGACGCGCCACTCCTGCGACCCCGCGTTCCGGCACGGCGTCGTGGTCGGCTTCGACGGCTCCATGTCGAGCGAGCGGGCATTGGCGTATGCAATCGGTATGGCCCGGCGCCTCGGCTCCGGGTTGATCATCGTCCATGTGGCCAACCGGCTGCCGACGACCGTCTGGGCGGGCTGTGAGCCCCCGGTCTTCGTGGACGTGCCGGATCACCGCACCGAAGTCCTCGGTCTGGAGCTGGCCTGCGCCGATCACCTCACCGAGGTCCCCTGGATCCTCGTCGAGCGCGGCGGCGACATCTGCCACGAGCTGGAGGAAGTCGGCCAGGAGTACGAGGCCGACGCGATCGTGGTCGGCTCCACCCACGGCATCGTCGGCCGGATCTTCGGCTCGGTGGCCGGCCGGCTCGCCCGCCGGGCGCAGCGCCCGGTGATAGTGATCCCCTGACGCGCCTGTCACGCGCCGTCTCCTCACCCCGTCGTGCGCCACCCTGACGCGCCACCCCGGCGCGCCGCGCAGTCCCGCCCCCCGGCATGATCAACTCTCCGCGGCTCGCGCACAGTTGAGGGGGCGTCATGAGGGTCCTGTGCAGCCGCATTTCTGCCCGCGTGCGCAGGTGAATTGTGCGCCGCGGAAGGGTAGAAAACGGTCACGTGGGCGCGCCGCGTCACGGGCCCGGCGGCCGCGCGCACGGCAACTTCGTGCTGCCGGCCGGGAAGTGACGGTTCCCCGGGGCGGCGGCATCCCGCCGGCGTATGGGCGACGCCGGCAAAGGGGAGGCGGCGGCTCCGCGCGCTGGTGGCACGCGCGGAGCCGCTGCTCTTGCGCCTGAACCGGCGCCGCATTCGCGGAGGTGGTCGTTCGCCGCCGGGGGGGCTCACATGCCGCTTCGGCGGGGTGGGGCGGGGATGCGCCACGGCGACCCCGGAGCGCCCCCCCCCGCGTGCGCGGCTGCTACTCCACCGTGACGGACTTGGCGAGGTTGCGGGGCTTGTCGATGTCCCGGCCCAGGGCCAACGCCGTGTGGTAGGCGAGCAGCTGCAGCGGGATGCCCATCAGGATCGGGTCCAGCTCGGGCTCGTTCTTCGGCACGATGATGGTGTGGTCGGCCTTCTCCTGCTCCTGGTGCGCGACGGCCAGGATGCGGCCGCTGCGGGCCTTGATCTCCTCCAGCGCGGCGCGGTTCTTCTCCAGCAGGTCGTCGTCCGGGACGATCGCCACGGTCGGCATCGCTGGCTCGATGAGGGCCAGCGGGCCGTGCTTGAGCTCGGAGGCCGGGTAGGCCTCGGCGTGGATGTAGGAGACCTCCTTGAGCTTCAGGGAGGCCTCGCGGGCCACCGGGTAGCCGCGCACCCGGCCGATGAACATCATCGACTTGGCGTCCGCGTAGGCGGCCGACAGCTGCTTGATGTCCTCCTCGCTCTTGAGGATCTCGTCGATCTGCGCGGGCAGCTTGCGCAGGCCCTCGATGATCCGCTTGCCGTCCGCGACGGACAGGTCACGGATCCGGCCGAGATGCAGGGCGAGCAGGGCGAAGGAGACCACCATGTTGGTGAAGCACTTGGTGGAGACCACGCAGACCTCGGGGCCCGCGTGCACGTAGATGCCGCCGTCGGTCTCCCGGGCGATCGCCGAGCCGACCACGTTGACCAGGCCCAGCACCCGTGCGCCCTTGCGCTTGAGCTCCTGGACGGCCGCCAGCACGTCGTAGGTCTCACCGGACTGGGAGACCGCCACGTAGAGGGTGTCGGGGTCCACGACCGGGTCGCGGTAGCGGAACTCGGAGGCCGGCTCGGCGTCCGAGGGGATACGGGCCAGCTCCTCGATCATCTGGGCGCCGATCTGGCCCGCGTGGTACGAGGTGCCGCAGCCCAGGATCTTCACCCGGCGCACCCCGCGCGCCTCACGGGGGTCGAGGTTCAGGCCGCCGAGGTGCACGGTGGAGAAGCGGTCGTCGATCCGCCCGCGCAGCGCGCGGTCCACCGCGTCCGCCTGCTCGGAGATCTCCTTGTGCATGTAGGTGTCGTGGCCGCCCAGGTCGTACGACTCGGCCGCGTACTCGACTGTCTCCGGGGCGGAGGTGGTCCGCGAGCCCTCGGTGGTGTACGTGCGGTAGTCGTCCGCCTTGAGGGTGGCCATTTCGCCGTCGTCGAGGGTGACGACCTGGCGGGTGTGCGAGACCAGCGCGGCGACGTCCGAGGAGACGAACATCTCGTGCTCGCCGATGCCCAGGACGACCGGGGAGCCGTTGCGGGCGACGACGATCCGGTCGGGGAAGTCGGTGTGCAGCACGGCGATGCCGTAGGTGCCCTCGATGTGCCGCAGCGCCTCGCGGACCCGCTCCTCCAGCTTCTCGGCCTGCGAGCGGCCGATCAGGTGGGCCAGCACCTCGGTGTCGGTCTCGGAGGCGAACTCGACGCCCTCGGCGGTCAGCCGGGCGCGCAGGTCGGCGGCGTTGTCGATGATGCCGTTGTGGACGACGGCGACCTTGCCCTCGGTGTCGAGGTGCGGGTGGGCGTTCTCGTCGGTGGGCGCGCCGTGGGTGGCCCAGCGGGTGTGCGCGATGCCCGTGGTGCCGGCGAACCGCTTCGGCACCCGTGACTCCAGCTCCCGGACCCGGCCCTTGGCCTTGGCGGTCTTCAGGCCGCCCGAGGCCTTGCCGGTGCCCTTGGCGTGGATGGCGATGCCCGCCGAGTCGTAGCCGCGGTACTCCAGGCGCTGCAGGCCCTCCAGGAGCAGCGGAGCAACATCACGTTTGCCGATATAGCCGACGATCCCGCACATACAGTGACCCTCCGAGAAGAACGTTGTGGCAATGGTTCGTGCCGCCCGGCGCCCCGGGCGTGGCCGTCAGCCGTAGACGAGGCGGCGCAGCTGGCGGGTCGAGAGATCGGGCGGGGCCACGGCGCGGTGCGGCATCTCGTGGCGGATCCGGTCGAAGATCTCCTCGTTGCGCAGTCCGTGGGACTGCAGCTCCCGATGGCGCCGGCGGACGAATTCCTCCGTCGTCTCGTCGAAGTACGCCAGCACATCGAGCACCACCCGGGCGGCCTCACCGCGCTGCAGCGGTGTGCTGCGCACCAGGTGGTCCACCAGGTCATCGTGCGGCGCATCGGCGCTGCGGTTACGGCGTTCGAGCACCTGTCGATATTGCGGGGCGCCGCGCGGATACGCAAGAAATCTGCCCGATATCGGGCACGTCACTGAATCGGCGGCCGGAAAGTGGTCTACACCTTGACCCGAATCGAGGCTCACGGTACGCATGGTCACCGTTCGGTCGCTCCATGCCATGCACCACGTCATGCACAAGGTTCGCCGAAGGGACCGTCGATGAGACGACGCAGACTGCTGTTCTCGCTGCTGCTGGTCGCGGCGGCGGGGCTGGGAACCGCCGCCCTGCCGCCACCGGGCGCCGCGCACGCCGACGCCCCGGCCGCCACCCCACTGGACCGGGTGATCCCCGCGCCCGCGTCCGTGCACGCCACCGGGGACGCGTACACCCTCGGTGACCGCACCCGGATCCGCGTGCCCGGCGGCTCCGGCGAGGCCAGGAGGGCCGCCGGCTATCTGGCGGGGCTGCTGCGGCCCGCCACCGGCTTCGGCCTCCCGGTGACCACCAAGGACGGCCGGGACGGCATCGTCCTCCGGCTCGGCGGCAGCGGCACCAAGGGGCTGGGGGCCGAGGGCTACCGGCTCACCTCGGGCGCCCGTGCGGTCACGATCAGCGCCGCCCGCCCGGCCGGCCTCTTCCACGGCGTGCAGACGCTCCGGCAGCTGCTGCCGGCCGACGTGGAGCGGACGGGCGCCCGGCGCGGGACCTGGCGGATCGCCGGGGGCACCATCGCCGACTCCCCGCGCTACGCCTACCGCGGCGCGATGCTCGACGTCTCCCGGCACTTCTTCACCGTCGCGCAGGTCAAGCGGTATATCGACCAGCTCGCCATGTACAAGATCAACAAGCTGCATCTGCACCTCTCCGACGACCAGGGCTGGCGGATCGCCATCAAGTCCTGGCCGCGGCTGGCGACGTACGGCGGCTCCACCCAGGTCGGCGGCGGGCCCGGCGGCTACTACACCAAGGACGACTACCGCGAGATCATCCGCTATGCCGCGGCCCGCTATCTGACCGTCGTCCCCGAGATCGACATGCCGGGCCACACCAACGCCGCGCTGGCCTCCTACGCGCCGCTCAACTGCAACGGCCAGGCGCCGCCGCTCTACACCGGCACCAAGGTCGGCTTCAGCTCGCTGTGCGTCCCCAAGAAGGAGACGTACGACTTCGTGGACGATGTCCTGCGCGAACTCGCCGCCATGACTCCCGGCCGCTACCTCCACATCGGCGGTGACGAGGCGCACTCCACCAGCCATGCGGACTACGTGACCTTCATGGACAAGGTGCAGCCGGTGGTCGCCAAGTACGGCAAGACCGCGATCGGCTGGCACCAGCTGACCGGAGCGCACCCGGCGAAGGGCGCCGTCGCCCAGTACTGGGGCTATGACAAGACGGGCGCGGCCGAGCGCCAACAGGTCGCCGACGCCGCCAGGAACGGCACCCGGCTGATCCTCTCGCCCGCCGACCGCGCCTACCTCGACATGAAGTACGACAAGAACACGCCGCTGGGCCTGGCCTGGGCCGGCTACGTCGGTGTCCAGCGCTCCTACGACTGGGACCCCGGCAGCTACCTCAAGGACGCGCCCGCAGACTCCGTCCTCGGCGTCGAGGCGCCCCTGTGGTCGGAGACGCTCTCCACCACCGCCCACATCGAGTACATGGCCTTCCCGCGGCTGCCGGGCATCGCCGAGCTGGGCTGGTCGCCGGCGTCCACGCACGACTGGGACGACTACAAGGTGCGGCTGGCCGCCCAGGGGCCCCGCTGGGACGCGCTGGGGATGAACTACTACCGCTCTCCCGAGGTGCCCTGGCCGGCGCGGTGACATGCCGCGGCGTGTGACGCGCCGGGCGTGTGACGCGCCGGAGCGGCGCGGCGGGCCCGGGAATACCTTCCCGGCCCCGCCGCGTTGTGGCCCCGCAGGGGGCATCGCGGACCCCTACGGGATCCGTTCGCCCGCCCCCGACGGGCCCCGCCGTCAGAAGCCCAGCTCCCGGGCGATCAGCATCCGCTGGACCTCGCTGGTGCCCTCGCCGATCTCCAGGATCTTGGCGTCGCGCCACATCCGGGCGACCGGGTACTCGTTCATGAAGCCGTACCCGCCGTGGATCTGGGTGGCCTCGCGGGCGTTGTCCACCGCGATCTCGGAGGAGTAGAGCTTGGCGAGCGCGGCCTCCTTCTTGAAGGGCTCGCCGTGCACCAGCCGGGACGCGGCATCGCGCCAGGCCAGCCGGGAGGTGTGCGCGCGCATCTCCATGTCGGCGAGCTTGAACTGGACGGCCTGGTTGGTGCCGATCGCGCGGCCGAAGGCCTTCCGCTCCTTGGCGTAGCGCACCGACTCGTCCACACAGCCCTGGGCCAGGCCGGTGGCCAGCGCCGCGATGGCGATCCGGCCCTCGTCGAGGATCCGCAGGAACTGGGCGTAGCCGCGGCCCTCCTCGCCCAGCAGGTTGGCGGCCGGGACCCGGACGTCGGAGAACGACAGCTCGCGGGTGTCCGAAGCGCTCCAGCCGACCTTGGAGTACGGGGCGCCGACCGTGAAGCCCGGGGTGCCGGACGGGACGATGATCGAGGAGATCAGCGGGGCGCCGTTGTCCTTGCGGCCGGTGACGGCGGTGACCGTGACCAGGCCGGTGATGTCCGTACCGGAGTTGGTGATGAAGCACTTGCTGCCGTTGATCACCCAGTCCCCGCCGTCCCGTACGGCGGTGGTGCGGGTCGCGCCCGCGTCAGAGCCGCCGTCCGGCTCGGTCAGGCCGAAGGCGCCGAGCATCTCGCCGCTGCACAGCTTGGGCAGCCACTCGCGCTTCTGCTCCTCCGTACCGAAGTGGTAGAGCGGCATGGCGCCCAGCGAGACGCCGGCCTCCAGGGTGATGGCCACCGAGGAGTCGACCCGGGCCAGCTCCTCCAGGGCGATGCCGAGCGCGAGGTAGTCGCCGCCCATCCCGCCGTACTCCTCGGGGAACGGCAGGCCGAACAGGCCCATCCGGCCCATCTCCTGCACGATCTCGTACGGGAACGCATGCTGCTCGTAGTACTCGCCGATCTTCGGGGCGACGACGTCGTGCGCGAACGCCTCGACGGTGCGCCGGAGTTCTTCCAGCTCGTCGGGCAGACGGTGGTCCAGGGACATGAGGGTCACTCCTTGTGGGAGAGGGCGCGAAGGGTGCGGGAAGGGCTCGGCCGTCCCAGGACGTCCGCCATCCACAGGCTGGTGGCGGCCAGTCGGTCCAGGTCGACCCCGGTCTCGATGCCGAGGCCGTGCAGCATCCACACCAGGTCTTCGGTGGCGAGGTTGCCGGTCGCGCTCTTGGCGTAGGGGCAGCCGCCGAGGCCGCCCGCCGAGGCGTCGACGGTGGTGACGCCGTGCTGCAGCGCGGCGAAGGTGTTGGCGAGGGCCTGCCCGTAGGTGTCGTGGAAGTGCACGCCGATCCGGGAGGTGGCCACGCCGGCCTCGTTGAGGGAGGCCAGCAGGGTCTGCACATGACCGGGGGTGGCCACGCCGATGGTGTCGCCCAGGCTCAGCTCGTCGCAGCCCAGGTCGAGCAGCGCCCGGCAGACCCGGACGGTCTGCGCGACGGGCACCGGGCCCTCCCAGGGGTCGCCGAAGCACATCGAGAGGTAGCCGCGGACCTGCACCCGGGCGTCCTTGGCCCGCGCGACGACCGGCGCGAACATCGCCAGCGCCTCGTCGACCGTGCGGTTGAGGTTGGCCTTGGCGAACGACTCGGTGGCGCTGCCGAACACCGCGATCCGGCGGGCGCCCAGGGCCAGCGCACGGTCCAGACCGCGTTCGTTGGGCACCAGGACGGGCAGCCGGCGCGGGTCGATGCCGTCCAGCTGCGGGAACAGCTGCTCGGCGTCGGCGAGCTGGGGCACCCACTTGGGGTGGACGAAGCTGGTGGCCTCGACGGTGGGCAGGCCCGCGCCGGTGAGCCGGCGGATGAACTCCGCCTTGATCTCCGTGGGCACCACGGCCTGCTCGTTCTGCAGACCGTCGCGCGCGCCGACCTCATGGATCCGTACGCGGGCGGGCAGCCCCTCCGCGGTGACCTCCATCGGCAGTCCGGCCGCGGTCATCGGGCGCCCCCCTGCTCGTCCCCGGACGCCGCCGCGGGCGCGTCGGCCCCGTCGGGGTCCTCGTGCGGCGTGATCACGGCCAGGATCTGGTCCATGGCGACGGTGCTGCCCGCGGTGACGTCGAGTTCGGTGACGGTGCCGGCGTGCGGCGCGGAGATGACGTGCTCCATCTTCATCGCCTCGACCACCAGCAGGCCCTGTCCCGCGGCCACCTCGTCGCCGACGGCCACCTTGACGACGGTGACGGTGCCGGGCATCGGGGCGGCCAGGGTGTCCGCGCCATGGGCCCCGGCGGCGCCGCGCAGCGCCGCGGCCACCGGGTCGTACGAGGTCACCTGCCAGGAGTCGCCGTCCCGGCCGAGCCAGTCGCCGCTGCGGTGGAAGGTGTGCAGCACCCCGTCGACGGTGACCCGGACGTGGTCCGGTGTGACCTGCCGGGACGCGTCCGGGCCCGGCCGTACGTCATGGGCGACCGGGTCGTGCCCGGGGACGCGCAGCCAGTGGCGGACCGGGGCGGGCTCGCCGCCG
The DNA here is from genome assembly GCF_900187385.1 of Streptomyces sp. 2114.4. NCBI lineage: Bacteria > Bacillati > Actinomycetota > Actinomycetes > Kitasatosporales > Streptomycetaceae > Streptomyces > Streptomyces sp. 2114.4. The sequence continues at coordinate 2,765,681 of NZ_FYEY01000001.1, read as the reverse complement.
AGGCGGAAGCCGTTCGGCGCGGCGAACGGGTCGCGCCAGCCGCCCCCGTCCACCACCGGCTCCAGGGCGGCCTGCCGCACCGCCGCGGCCGCCGCGTACACCTCGTCCGGCACCCCGCCGTCGACCAGCCCGGCCGCCTCGCGCTCCACCAGCCCGGTGTCCAGCTCACCGGAGACCACGTCCGGATGGGCCAGCAGCCGCCGCAGGAAACCGGCGTTGGTGGTCACCCCGAGGGTGACCGTCCCGGCCAGCGCGGCCCGCAGCCGGCGCAGCGCACTCGCCCGGTCCGGGCCGTGGGCGATGACCTTGGACAGCATCGGGTCGTAGCGGCTGCCGACCTCCACACCCCGGGACAGGCCGGAGTCCGTGCGCAGCCCGTCGCCCTCGGCCTCGTGCAGCGCCAGCACCGTGCCGCCGGTCGGCAGGAAGTCGCGGGCCGGGTCCTCGGCGCAGATCCGGGCCTCGATGGCGTGCCCGGTGAGGGTGATGTCGTCCTGGGTATGGCGCAGGTGCTCGCCGGCCGCGACCCGCAGCTGCCACTCGACCAGGTCGATGCCGGTGACGAGCTCGGTGACGGGGTGCTCGACCTGGAGGCGGGTGTTCATCTCCATGAAGTAGTAGGAGGCCGGGTCCTTGCCCGGGACGATGAACTCGACGGTCCCGGCGCCGCGGTAGCCGCAGGAGCGGGCCGCCTGTACCGCCGCCTCGCCCATCGCGGCGCGGGTCGCCTCGTCCAGCAGGACCGAGGGGGCCTCCTCGATGACCTTCTGGTGACGGCGCTGCAGGGAGCACTCGCGCTCGCCGAGGTGGATGACGTTGCCGTGGCCGTCCGCCAGCACCTGGATCTCGATGTGCCGGGGCCGGTCGATCCAGCGCTCGACGAGGAGGGTGTCGTCGCCGAAGGAGGAGCGGGCCTCGCGGCGGGCGGAGGCGATCTCGTCGGCCAGCAGCGCCTCCTCGCGGACCAGCCGCATGCCCTTGCCGCCGCCGCCCGCGGACGGCTTGAGCAGCACCGGCATGCCGATCTCCCGGGCCGCGGCGGCCAGTTGGCCGTCGTCCAGCCCGCTGCCCGAGGAGCCGGGGACGACCGGGACGCCGGCCTCCCGCACCGTCTCCTTGGCCCGGATCTTGTCGCCCATCAGCTCGATGGCGTCGGCGGGCGGGCCGATGAAGACCAGTCCGGCGTCCGCGCAGGCGCGGGCGAAGGCGGCGTTCTCGGCGAGGAAGCCGTAGCCCGGGTGGACCGCCTGGGCGCCGGTCCGGGCGGCCGCGTCCAGCAGCCGTTCCACGGACAGATAGCTTTCGGTGGCCGGGGCCGGGCCGATGCGGACGGCGGTGTCGGCCTCGCGGACGTGGCGGGCGTCGGCGTCCGCGTCGCTGAAGACCGCGACCGAGCGGATGCCGAGGGCGCGCAGGGTGCGGATGACGCGGACCGCGATCTCGCCGCGGTTGGCGATGAGCACGGTGTCGAAATTGGTGGCCATTGCTGGGGACATCCCTCTCACATCCGGAAGACGCCGTAGCCGGGCGCGGTGCGGTCCTTCTCGGGCAGTGGCGCATTGGCGCAGGCGGTCAGCGCCAGGCCCAGCACCTGCCGGGTCTCCAGCGGGTCGATCACGCCGTCGTCCCACAGCCGCGCGGTCGCGTAGTAGGCGTTGCCCTGGGTTTCGTACTGCTCGCGCACCGGCGCCTTGAAGGCGGCCTCGTCCTCGGCGCTCCACTCCTCGCCGTGCGCCTCCAGCTGGTCGCGCTTGACGGTGGCGAGGACGGAGGCGGCCTGCTCGCCGCCCATCACCGAGATCTTGGCGTTCGGCCACATCCACAGGAAGCGGGGGGAGTAGGCCCGGCCGCACATGGAGTAGTTGCCCGCCCCGTAGGAGCCGCCGATGACGACGGTCAGCTTGGGCACGCGGGTGCAGGCCACCGCCGTCACCATCTTCGCGCCGTGCTTGGCGATGCCGCCGGCCTCGTACGAACGCCCCACCATGAAGCCGGAGATGTTCTGCAGGAACAGCAGCGGGATGCCGCGCTGGTCGCACAGCTCGATGAAGTGGGCGCCCTTCTGGGCGGACTCGGAGAACAGGATGCCGTTGTTGGCGACGATGCCGACCGGGTGGCCGTGGAGATGGGCGAAGCCGGTGACCAGCGTCGTGCCGTACTCCGCCTTGAACTCGGCGAAGCGCGAGCCGTCCACCAGCCGGGCGATCACCTCCCGGACGTCATAGGGCGTACGGGAGTCGGCGGGGACCACCCCGTACAGCCCGGCCGGGTCGGCCTTGGGTTCCTCGACCGTCCGCACGGTCCACGGGAGGGGGTCGCGCTCGCCGAGGGTGCCGACGATGCTGCGCACCAGGCGCAGCGCATGGGCATCGTCCTCGGCGAGATGGTCGGTGACCCCGGAGGTCTTGGCGTGCACCTCGCCGCCGCCCAGCTCCTCGGCGGTGACCACCTCGCCGGTGGCGGCCTTCACCAGCGGCGGCCCGCCCAGGAAGATCGTGCCCTGGTTGCGGACGATCACGGCCTCGTCGCTCATCGCGGGGACGTACGCGCCGCCCGCCGTGCAGGAGCCGAGGACCGCGGCGATCTGCGGGATGCCGGCCCCCGACATCCGCGCCTGGTTGTAGAAGATCCGCCCGAAGTGCTCCCGGTCGGGGAAGACCTCGTCCTGCATCGGCAGGAAGGCGCCGCCGGAGTCCACCAGGTAGAGACAGGGCAGCCGGTTCTCCAGGGCGATCTCCTGCGCCCGCAGATGCTTCTTGACCGTCATCGGGTAGTAGGTGCCGCCCTTGACCGTGGCGTCATTGGCGACGATCACCGTCTCGCGGCCGGAGACCCGGCCGATGCCGGCGATCACGCCCGCGGCCGGCGCGGCCCCGCCGTACATCCCGTCCGCGGCCAGCGGCGCCAGCTCCAGGAACGGCGAGCCCGAATCCAGCAGGGCGTCCACCCGGTCGCGGGGCAGCAGTTTGCCGCGCGCGGTGTGCCGCGCCCTGGCCTTCTCGCCGCCGCCCAGCCGGGCCGCGGCGAGCTTTTCGCGCAGCTCGGCGGCCAGCTCGCGGTGCGCGGCCTCGTTGGCCCGCCAGGAGTCGGACGCCGGATCGGCGGTACTCCCCAGCACCGGTGCCTGCTCCATCACTACGAGCCCCCTTGCTCGGTCGACCGTCCCGGTGCCGCGGTCCGCGGCGGCCGGGCCATCCGGGTTAATGGGCGTTAACCACATCTGCTGTCAGGTTAACGACCACTAACCCGGCTGTCTACAATCGACGGCATGAGTAATGCGCAGGCCTCAGCCCCGACCAGTCGCCGCGAGCAGATCCTCAAGGAGGCGGCCCGGCTCTTCGCGGAGCGCGGCTTCCACGGCGTCGGCGTGGACGAGATAGGGGCGGCCGTGGGCATCTCGGGACCCGGCCTCTACCGGCACTTCGCCGGCAAGGACGCGATGCTCGCCGAGCTGCTGGTCGGCATCAGTGAGCGGCTGCTGGAGGGCGGCCGGATGCGGGTGACCGAGGGCGGCGAGAGCCCGGAGGCGGTGCTGGACGCGCTGATCGAGGGCCATATCGACTTCGCGCTGGACGACCGGCCGCTGATCACCCTGCACGACCGCGAGCTGGACCGGCTGCGCGAGGCCGACCGCAAGCGGGTCCGCCGGCTCCAGCGGGAGTATGTGGAGCTGTGGGTGGAGGTCGTCCGCCGGGTCCACCCGCTCCCCTCCGAAGCCCGGGCCCGCGCCGCGGTGCACGCCGTCTTCGGCCTGCTCAACTCCACCCCGCACCTCGGCCGCCCGGGCGCCCTCCCGGGCCGTACGGAGATGGCGGAACTGCTGCACCGGCTGGCGCTGGGGGCGTTCGGCGCGGTGGCCGGGGAGCCGGCGGGCGGGGAGCCGGCGGCGGGGGAGTCGGTCGCGGTGGGTGTGCCGGGGGCGTAGTGCGCACGGGGCGGGGTGTGGCGCTTCGGGACGGGGCTGTGGCGCGCGCGGGGCGGGATGTGGCGTCGCCCACCGGGCGCCGTTCTCCTCTGGACAGCTTTAGTGACTGGCGGGTAGCTTTCGCTTCGGAGAGAAGCTGAGCAAGCGCTTAGCCAGACGCGGCGGTCTAAGGAGGCCATGGCATGCGCCGTACGGTGTTCAACGAGGATCACGAGGCGTTCCGGGAGACCCTGCGGGCCTTCATCGAGGCCGAGGTCGTGCCGGTGTACGACGAGTGGTTCGCCGCGGGCCAGGCGCCGCGCGACTTCTACTACAAGCTCGCCGAGCTGGGCATATTCGGCATCCGCGTGGACGAGGAGTACGGCGGCGCGGGCATCGACTCGTACAAGTTCGAGGCCGTGATGTACGAGGAGACCGCCCGTGCGGGTGTCACCTTCGGCGGCTCCGGCGTACACGTGCTGCTCGGCCTGCCGTACATCAAGATGCTCGCCACCGACGAGCAGAAGAAGCGCTTCCTGCCGAAGTTCGTCTCCGGTGAGGAGATGTGGGCCCTCGCGATGACCGAGCCGGGCACCGGCTCCGACCTCGCGGGCATGAAGACCACCGCGAAGCTCTCCGAGGACGGCACCCACTACGTCCTCAACGGCGCCAAGACCTTCATCACCGGCGGCGTGCACGCCGACCGCGTGATCGTCTGCGCCCGCACCGCCGCGCCGAAGGAGGACGACCGCCGCTTCGGCATCTCCCTCTTCGCCGTCGACACCAAGGCCGAGGGCTACTCCGTCGGCCGCAAGCTGGACAAGCTCGGCCTGAAGACCTCCGACACCGCCGAGCTCGCCTTCGTCGACGTCAAGGTCCCGGTCGAGGACCTGCTGGGCGAGGAGAACAAGGGCTTCGCCTACCTGGGCCAAAACCTCGCCTCGGAGCGCTGGGGCATCGCCTTCGGTGCCTACGCGCAGGCCGCGGCGGCCGTCCGGTTCGCCAAGGAGTACGTGCAGGACCGCACGATCTTCGGCAAGACCGTCGCCTCCTTCCAGAACACCAAGTTCGAGCTGGCCGCCTGCCAGGCCGAGGTGGACGCCGCGCAGGCCGTCGCCGACCGCACCCTGGAGGCCCTGGACGCGGGCGAGCTGTCCCCGGCCGAGGCCGCGAGCGCCAAGCTCTTCTGCACCGAGGTCGCGCACCGCGTGATCGACCGGTGCCTCCAGCTGCACGGCGGCTACGGCTACATGAACGAGTACCCGATCGCCCGCCTCTACGCCGACAACCGCGTCAACCGCATCTACGGCGGCACCAGCGAGGTCATGAAGTCCATCATCGCCAAGTCCATGGGCCTCTAGGCCGTAAGGCACCGTGCACGTGAACGACGCACTGAAGTCCCTGCTCGATCTGCTCGCCCTGGAGCGGATCGAGCGGGACATCTTCCGCGGCGAGAGCCGCGCCTCGGTCGTGCCCCGGGTCTTCGGCGGCCAGGTCGCCGCCCAGGCCCTGGTCGCGGCCGGCCGCACGGTCCCCGAGGACCGTCCGCCGCACTCCCTGCACGCGTACTTCCTGCGCCCCGGCGACCCCGGCGCGCCCATCGTCTACACCGTCGACCGGATCCGCGACGGCCGCTCCTTCACCACCCGCCGGGTCGTCGCCGTCCAGCACGGCCAGCCGGTCTTCCACCTCTCGGCCTCCTTCCAGGTCCACGAGCAGGGCCTGGAGCACCAGGAGTCGATGCCGCCCGCGCCGGACCCGCTGACCCTGCCCACCCCCGCCGAGATCCTTCCGCGGCACGCCGGCCGGTACCTCACCCCGGCCGTCGCCGACCGGCTCTTGGAGGCCCGGGCCGCGATCGACCTGCGATACGTCGACGAGCCGCCCTACGCCACCGTCGGCGAGGTACGCGAGCCCCGCTCCCAGGTCTGGTTCCGCACCAACGGCGACCTGGACAAGGCCCTCGCCGACGGCGCCGACTGCGGCGACACCGTCACCCGCCCCCTGCTCGACATCTGCCTGGTCACCTACGTCTCCGACATGACCCTCCTGGACTCGATCCTGCTCGCGCACGGCCGCGGCGGCTGGGCGGTCGGCGACGTGGTCGGCGCGAGCCTGGACCACGCGATGTGGTTCCACCGGCCACTGCGCGCCGACGACTGGCTCCTGTACGACCAGGAGTCGCCCACCGCCCAGGCGGGGCGGGGGCTGGGCAAGGGGCGGATCTTTACGGCGGAGGGGGCGTTGGCGGTTTCGGTGATTCAGGAGGGGGTTATTCGGGTGCCGCGGGGGTAGCGGGTGTCCCCCGGGGGAGCGTGGTGTGGCCCCCACAGGGCGTCGCGCCCCGACGAGTGCTCATCCCCGCCGCGCGGCACCCACCGGCCACACCACGTCGACCGGCAGCCCGGTCGCCCTTGCCTCCGCCACCACATCGGCGGTACCCCCGCCCTTGCCCGAAGGCGGCTCCCCGTTCCACACCGCGACCAGTCGGTCGGCACGTTCCAGCAGTGCGCGGTTCGCCGACTCGTAGGCCTGCCGATTCGCGGTGGCATGCGGCAGCACGAATACCTCATCGGCCGCCCCGACCAGCCGGTCAAAGGTCTCGGCATGGTGCGGCTTGACCTTGGCCTGGCGATAGTCCTGGGAGGGCAGCACGACGACGAGGCGCCCGCCAATGGCGAGCACGGCCTCGGCGAAGAGCGAGTCGGAGCCGGCAGCAATGCACGAAACGCCGACCAGCTCTCCCCTGGCGTAGGGCTTCAGAAGCTCGTCGAGTGCCGCACGGACCAGGGGAACGCTGTCTTCCGTCAGGTCCATGTGCCCGGTTACGGCAATGGTGGTCACGCTCATACCCCTCAATGTGACAGTAGGTCGCGGATTCTGGCCCGTACCTCGCGGACGGCATTCGAGACACCGTGACCGACCGTGTACGGATACAGATGGTTCAACTGTGCACGCACTCTTTCCGACCTTGTATGGGTCGCAGCGTCCACAGCCTGATGTGCCTGCTCCACTCCTCCCCTGATATCGCCGACGAGGAAGTGGCACTCTGCGAGGCCGATCCTGTCCAGCGCATGGCTGCGCCCCGCCTCCGGACCACGCCGGGCGAGAGCGTTCCGCATCTTGTTCGCTGCATTCTCGGCGTACGTGCTCGGATCGTGGCGCGCGAGGTCAAGCAAGCGCCCGCCGGTAACACCGGCGAGCTCAGCCTCGTCGAAGTACGCGACCCAGTAAGGTTCTTGATCGCGTTCCGCCGTGCTGAGCGCATCGGCTGCCTGATCGGTGGCCCGACGAAACGCGGATACACGTCCAAGGGACGCATAGGCCCATGCCTCGCGCGTGTGGAGCATGGCCCGTACTCGGGGGCCGGCTGCTGTGCGGGAACCGTCCTGTGCCAGGCGCACCAGTTCCAGAGCGTCTTGCGGCCGGTCGCGGCAGAGCATCTGCCGCGCCATCCCCGCCAGGACATTGGCGCCGAAGACCACGTCATTCCCCGCGTGTGAGGAACGCAGCGCAAGCCGGTAGTACTCCTGCGCCCGACGTTGCAGCCCGGAGTCCCATGCCATTGTGGCCGCGGTTCCCGCGAGTTGAGCCATGACCTGGTGCAGGCGGTGTTCGACTCCGGGTGGCTGGTGTTCCTCCAGATACCCTGCTACTTGGTTCAGTTGCCCGAGCACTGCCTTGCTCCGCAGGCCGCTGCCGAACCTGTGGCCCCAAGACCGGAATGCGCGCGCCGTGCCTTCCAGTTCCGCCACCTCTTCCAGGCCCAAGCGCCCGCGTCGCGCGGGAGGCTCGATTGCCGCGGCAGGCTGGAGCCAGCCCTCCAAGTCGTCGAGTAGTGCCGCGCCGGTCAGGGCGACACCGGCGAGCGCTCGCGTTGCCTCGCGTCGGTCCATCAGGAGATCGCTCCTCGTCAGGTCTGCGGCAAGAGCCACCGTGGCGTCCGGCCGCCATGGAGCCTCTCGGGTATGAGGTCTTTCACCGGGGGGTTCTCCTCGTCTCGATGGCGCCTCTCGTTCTTGTTCCCATACACGCGGAGCCAGGCCGAGCAGAGCACCAGGAATCCGGAGGCCATCGGCGATTCGGCAGATCACGTCGAAGCTGGTGACCCGTTGCGTACCTGCGATGATCGTCGACACCTTGCCGGGCGTGAGCTGACAGGCGAGGGCAATACGGTTCTGGGACAGACCGCCGTACTTCTTGACCAGGGTGAAGGCGGCCGCGAAGTCGTGCTCTGCCAGGGCTCGGCGCATGTCTTCTCGGTCAAGGACATGTGGGGCGAGTGGGCCGGGGGTGGTGGCTTCCACGAGACCAACTTCCAGAGCGATCTTAGACGCGTTGCAATGTCATGCCACACCGGTAACGAGGGTATGACCGCCTCGGTAATACCCGCTGGTCATAGAGCAATTGACTCCCCTGCGTGATTCTCAACAGGAACTCAATCAAGCCGGGCAATCCGCAGGGAGTGTCGTGAGAACGCATCAAGAGACCGAAAACAACCATCAGCTGAACTGTCGCGCCCGCCTCTTCGAATCGCTGGTGCGGCCGTTACTGCCTGCCTCGCCGGGATGCCACCGGTCGCAGGGAATCCAGGCGGAGGGAATCCACTGCACCTGTCGTAGTACCTGCGGTGTTGGCGTCGCAGTGTGCGCGATGGAGGTGGTCGCCCGATGAGCGAGCCACCGACCACGCGCCTGTTGCCGTGGGTGAGCCCCGACGGCAAGACCTGCATCCTGCTCAGTGACGGCAGAGGTGAGAGCGGCTTATCCCGGGTCGCGGACCGGATGGAAGACGTGCAGCTGGAGATGGCGGACGGGTTGCTCGATCATGCGGCCGACATGCTCGGGGACGATACGGCGACGGATCGGCAACTCCGTTTTCTCGGGGAGCAGTTGAGCGCGGCGCTGCGGGGCGTGCGTCGTGTCGCGGAGAGCAGGGGTGCGCGGCTGAGCGCCGGCGGGTAGCAAGTGCAGAGCACCACGCACTGCATGAAGGAGAGGTACACGAGATGCGCATGCAGATCGTCACCGCTGCCGATGGCGCCCAGCAAGGCGGAGGGGAAGACAGCGGGGACGGGCACCCCGGCCAGCCCTGGACGCCGCCCCCGCCGCCGCCCCCGGACGGCGACATGCCGCCCGGCGACGGGACGCACCGCAAGTGACGCTCAACTCTCAGCCGGGTCACCGCGCCAGTGACGAGCTGGCGCGGTCCCTCCTCGAAGCGGGAGCGCTGACGCCCGATTGGGCGGAGACGTTCAGAGCCGTTCCCCGCTCGCTGTTCCTGCCGGATCTCGTCTGGGCGCACGACATGGCGACCGGCCGAAGCGTGCCTGTCTCCCGGAGCGATGACCCCGCGGCGTGGGAGCTGACCGCGTACGCGAACGTCCCGCTCGTCACGCAATGGGACGACGGACAGCACACGGGGAGCGAGCCTGGAACCGTGCCTACCAGTTCGGCGAGCATGCCGTCAGTCGTGGCTGCGATGCTGCGCGACCTGGACGTGAGCGAGGGCATGCGGGTGCTCGAAGTCGGCACCGGCACGGGGTGGAACGCCGGCCTTCTCGCTCACCGGCTGGGCAGCGGGAACGTGGTCAGTGTCGAGATCGACGAGGCGGTCGTCGATCAGGCCCGGGAAGCTTTGCTGCGCGTCGGCCTCCACCCCGAGACGGTTCACGGCGACGGTGGGGACGGGTGGACGGACGGGGCGCCGTATGACCGGGTGATCGTCACGGCGGGGGTGCGAGCCGTTTCACCGCGCTGGTTGGAGCAGTCACGGCCGGGCGGGGTCATCCTTGCCCCCTGGGGCACCCATTACAGCGCCCAGGACGCACTTGTCCGGCTGACCGTGCGGGAGGACGGCTCCGCGTCCGGCCCGTTCCTGCGCATGGTCGAGTTCATGAAGCTGCGTCACCAGCGCTTGGACTGGAACCGGTTCAGGGAGCACGTTCCGGACTTCCCCGGCGATGCCGACGTCTCCACTACGACGGTCGCCCTGACGGACTTGGGCGACCGCTACGAGCCGGCACGATTCGTCATAGGGCTTCGTGTGCCGGACTGTGCCCATGTCATCAACAGGCCGGACGAGGGCACTGCGAGGGCGTGGTTCTTCGACCTGACGAGCCGGTCATGGGCCGCCGCTGTCTTCCGCAGCGGCGAGCCGGAGGCGACGGTCTACCAGTCGGGGCCGCGTCGCCTGTGGGACGAAGTGGAGGCGGCCCTCCGATGGTGGGTCGGCCGGGGCGAGCCGGGCCACACCCGGTTCGGTCTCACCGTCACCGCGGAGGGGCAGCGGGTGTGGCTGGACGACCCGGCCGACTCCTGGGCGGTGTGAGGAGCTGAGGTCTTGGACATGGGGCGGGAGCCCACGCACCAGGGGCTTCAGGCCGAGGCTGTCGTGTGGGTGGGCGGCGGAGATGCCGGCCCGGCGACACGGGTAGTCCGTTCCGGCCGTGATCAGGTGGATTGTCCCTGCCGGGCCCCGATGACGTAGGACGACCGGCCACCCCAGGTCGCCGGAGCGGCTGAGAAGGCCTCTACGATCCGGTAGTTCGCCGAACCGGGGAGGGACATGGCCGAGGGCCGGGAAACGGAAGCAGTCGCCGAGAGACCGGTGGAGCTGGCCTACCGGCCGGCCGTCGGCGAATTGGCGTCCGCGCTGAGGGCACGCGCGAGGAGCACCGGCGCGGGACGCTTCCAGCGCCGGGCGCTGGTCTGGACGGTGGCGGTCACGACCGTCGGCGCCCTGCTGTCGGCGGCCGGCTCCGGCCACCGGAACACACCGTGGCCGCTGTATGCGGGGGTGCTGGTCTTCGCCGCCTTCATGACCGCGCTCCCGTGGTTGCAGGCGCGCCACCTCCACCGGCTCGCCGAACGGCAGGGGGAGATCCGCGGGACGGTCGACGACACCGGGGTCCGGCTCACCACCGCGCACAGTTCGGCCAGCGTCGACTGGCATCTCTACTCGCGCTATGTCGAGACGCCGGAGCTGTTCGTGCTTCTCAGCGCCGACAAGTCCGCCGTCGGCTTCGTCGTCCTGCCCAAGCGGGCCGTGGCGGACCCGGAGGGAGTGGACCGGCTGCGGGCGGTCCTCGACCGGCGGCTCGTGCGCGCGGATGCCGCCGAGGAGCCCGGAGGCCCACGGAGCCGGGGCGGGGCCGTCGGCCGCGGGGCCGGTTCCGTCGGACTGTTGCTGCTGGGGCTGCTGCTGTTCTTCTCCGCCTTCGCCGCCGTCCGACAGGCCACGCACCCGGACCGCTTTCCGGGGATCCAGCACAACACCGCCCCGACAGCGGTCGTCATGCTGGGGCTGGGGGCGCTTGCGGTCGCCGGGGCCTGGTGGCTCGTACGGCGGATGACGGCCATGCGGATCGTGACCGCCGTGCTCGCCGTCCTTGTCCTCCTGGCCGGCTGCGCCGCCCTGTACCGCGTGGCGCCGATGTTCCACTGCTGGGGCTCGGCCCGGATCGCCCGCGGGCCCGAGGGCGCCTACGTCTGCTACGACTTCTGATCGGGCCATGGTCTCCGAGCGGGCGACGAGATGATCTCCCGGCGGCGGACGCAGAAGCGACGCAGTCAGCACTTGGCCACCGTCGCCAGGACTTCGACGAGTTCGGCGGCCGTGGGCCGGTCGCTCGCCCTGTCGAGGAGGACCGGCCGCAGGATGTCCTGGAACGCCGGCCAGGGGGCTGCGGTGTCGAGGGGGAGGCGACGGTCGGCGATCTGCGCGCGGAGTTCTGCCGGGGTGAGCCGGCCGGGCTCGATCCCGGCCGCGGCGTAGTCCAGTGGCCAGCGGCCGGTGGCGCAGGTCCATAACGTTCCGGCGAGGGCATACACGTCGGCGGCGGTACTGGGGGTGGCCGGCTGGATACCGGCATTGATGGACGCGGCCAGTTCCGGCGCTACCAGGTGAGTGAGGCCGCCGCGGAATCCGGCGGCCGGTTCCGTACCTTCGCGCCAGGACCAGGAACAGTCGATCAGCCGTACGCCGTGGTCGGTGTGGATGCCGTGGGAGGGCTGGAGATCGGAGTGGATCCAGCCGGAGGAGTGGAGTACGGCCACGGCCCGGCACAGGTCCACGGAGGCTGCCAGGGCGCCCTCCTTCCCGTCCGCGTCACCTCGCACAAGAGCGAAGGCCTGCCAGGTCGACGGTCCCGCGAACCAGTGGGTCACCAGCCAGGCGACATCCTCGTCCCCGCCCGAGGCCAGCAGGTAGTCGGGCCAACCGATCGCCTTGAGGACCGCTGCCTCCCGCTGGGTGACGGCCGCCCCTTCGCCGTCGCCGGCCTTGACCGCGACCGTTCCCTCCGGGCCGGTGGCCTTCCAGACCGCCGCGCCACGCCGGTAGGAGATTTCCTTCAGCTCGACCGGAATGCCGCAGACCGATTCGGCGGTGGCGACGGCGGCTGCGGGGAAAGGAGGGAACTCACCCATTTCTTCACTGCCTTCCACTCGTACGGAAGCCCCTGAAACACCTCGCGTCCGTCGTCCACAGCTGTTGAGAGCGACAGAGCGAGGTCCGGGGTATCTGCCAGAAACCGGGGATCGACAGGCCGGACGGCGCAGCGCACGGCGAGGAACGAGAAGGGCGGCGGGGGAATGCGACGTCCCCGCCGGTCGGTTCCTTCCTCGCCCTTCCAGAACTTGCCGAACATCAGCCCCACCGGTCCGTAAAGGTGCTTCAGCGCCCAGTGCGGCCACGCCATCAATCCGCGGTGCTCTTCGACGTCGCCTGTCAGAAGCACGATGTTCTCGCATACGAGCGTGCCGTGCCGACGGGGCGTCAACGGTCGTGTCCCTCCGTGGCCTGCGCACCCGCGTGGAATACCTCGGCCTCAACTTCGGGTGCCCGGGCGGCCTCGGCGATCTCGTACACCGTCCAGCCCATCAGCCGCTGTGTCACCAGTGGCATCAGGGACGGGCAGCGGAAGTCACCAGAAGTCGTCGGCCGCTCTCCGCTCGTCCCGAGTCCGCTTCACCCTCAACGTCATCGGGTCCTGCACCGGCCATTCCTTGTGCCCCGGGCTCCGCAGGTAGGGGACGCCCTTGCGGATGTCGGTCACGACGGCCAGTCGCCCCTGGGCGTACTCGACCTCGTCGCCGACCTCCGGCAGTTTCCGGGTACTCATCGCGCTGCCTCCGATCCCGTGGAGACACCGAGCTGGACACTGCAGGGGCGGCAGGTGTGTCGACCACCCGGGCCGACGACCTTCTCCCGTGCCAGGCTGTAGATGCCGTGACAGCACGGACACGCCTGGCCCGTGATCTCGTGGACCGTCCATGCGTTCAGGGCAGGGACTGCATCCCACCCCGTGGTCATGACGCGCCTCCGAGACCGAGGTAGGCCGCCCACTCGCCGGAGTCCCAGCCGACGGGGTCGCCGTGTCGGCGGCGGAACGCGTGAGCTTCGGGTGGCAGGCGTTTTGTGCCGGCCCGAGCGGAGGGCGCCGATCGGGGCTGCGGAGCGGTATCGGCGAGAGCGCGGCGCGTGATTGGGGCGGTGGGCAACTTGGTCAGTCCTCCAGTTCGCTGCGGACGCGGGCCGGCCACGGCGGGGGCGCGGGAGCCCGCAGAGCCGCCGCGCCGTCCCGGAACCCAGAGGGTGTGTGTCGCGGCCACTCGGGCACCGGAGGCTTGCAGTCGGCTCATGACCAGCTAACGCGGTGCCAGGGCAAGGTGATTAGGGAGATCGGACAACCTCTTCTCCACAGTCCCTAGGGCGATTTGGCCACCCTTTTAGCTGACGATTCGGCGAAAGGGGGGCTACCTTCCGTACATGACCACCTTGCGGAATGTGACGCTCGAAGCCTGGATGAAGGAGCACGGCCACAGCTCCAATTCGCTTGCCGAGGCGGTAAATTCTGCCGTCGGAGATCTCACCGGGAGAGTCGGAGGGCTGGACGGCTCGTCGGTCCGGGACTGGAAGGCGGGCCGGGTGCGGTGGCCGAAATCGGCGACGCGGGTCGCGTTGGAGAAAGTCACCGGGCTGCCCGCCACCGCCTTAGGGTTCGTACCGCGGGGACGAGCCCCGTCGCCCGCCCCCGCAGCACAGCCGGAGGAGCCCGTGGAGCGCTGTCGCTTCCTCGCCGCCGGGACAGCCTTGGCCGCTGTCGCGGTCACTCCGGCGGCCGGAGCCGGCCGCCGGGTCGGGACAAGCGATGTCGTCCGACTCCAACAGCGATTCACCGAGATCATCGCGAGCGATCATCGCCATGGCGGCCGACTCGGTATCGAGCAGAAAGCTGCAGCGCTCGCCGACGAAGCCTTGGTCCTGCAGAATTCCGGGAGCGCCAGTCAGCGAGTGCGGGCCCGCGTGTACGGATGCGCGGCGGCATTCCGGTCCTCGGCTATGTGGGCCTCAATCGATGGACGTCGTTACGAAGACGCGATGATCCATATGCGAGAAGCGCAAGTGCTCGCCGAATTGGCAGCCGACCCGGCCATCAAGTTCCGCATCTGGTCACATGCCGGAACGCTGTACCGTCACATGGGTCGCCCGGGTGAAGCAATGGCGGCGAATGACGTTGCCCGAAGCCTCTCCATCACCCGCCGCGATTCTCTGTTCGCATCCCTCGGCCTTGCCAGGCAGGCAGCCATTCACGGCGTTGCCAGAAACCTCACTGCTGCCCGGCGTAGCTTTGCCCAGGCCCAGGAAGCGATGGACCGTGCCGACCCGGGCGCCATCCGTCCCGTGTGGATGGCCTCATTCTACGACCAGGCGGAGCTGGATTCTCTCGCGCTCACCGGATACCTCGCACTCGGCGACCATGAAACGGCCGAAGCGCACGCGCACCGATGCCTGGCGGCCCTCCGGCCCCACATGCAACGGTCGAAGGCCATCGCCACTACTCGGCTGGCGTGCGCTCAACTCGGCCAGCGGGATGCGGGGCCTGCCGTCGCCACCGCCATGTCGGTGCCCGCAGATGCTGCTGTACACCACCCGCGGGTCGCCCGGATGCTCCGCAACTTCCACATCAAGATCCACGCCATGGCGCCGAACAGCCCGACCACCCGCATGTGGAATGAGTACGCACACGCCACCTGGAAGGAATCGGTATGACGCCCAGCATCGATCTGCGCACTTTCCACTCGCTCCAACCGGCCAGGCAACACCTCCTGGACGTGTACACCGATGTCCGGGCAGACCTCTTGCACCTTCCGAACTATGCGGTCACCGCCTTCGCCGAGCGCCTCGACCGTCATTTCAAGGAACCAGGGTGGGTGGCGGTCCTTGCCTACGAGCAGGACAAGCCCATCGGCTATGCGTACGCCAATACTGTTGATTCCGAGGACCGCTGGTGGAAACGCATCACACCCGCTCCGCCCGCTGAATACACTGACCGGCACGTCGTAGCCCTCAAGGAAATCGGCGTTCGTCTTCCGTGGCGCGGCACCGGCATCGCCCGGCAGATCCACGACACCCTCCTTGCCGCCCGCAACGAGCCGTTCGTCACGCTCATGGTCAACCCCCTCGCCGGAGACGGAAAGGTGCACCGCCTCTACGAATCCTGGGGATACGAAGACCTCGGCCAGAGCCAGCCCTCACCCGCCTCACCGGTTCTGACGGCGATGGTCAAGTCCATTCCCTGAGCCCGCTCCTGGCGCTTCGGTCTCAATTCGCGGCTTGTCGGTGTAGCGCCACAGTCGGAGAGCGGCCTGCTGTCACGTATATCGCGTTGTGGGCGCAGGAATGCGCCCCTAGGGTCACCGGCATGTCCCTACGTCATCGTATGCGTCAAGCACTGGCCGAAGCCATGCGCGCCCGTGACAAGGCTGCGGTGAGTGCCCTGCGCGCCACGCTTGGCGCGCTGGACAACGCGGAGGCGGTTCCGGTGGACGAGGCCGGGCTTCGGGGTGTGGCTCTTGAGCATGCGCCGGTGGGCGCCGGTGCCGCCGAAGCGGCGCGGCGTGAGCTGAGCGAGCGCGGTGTGGTGGATGTCGTACGTGCCGAGGCCGCAGAACGGCTGGAGACTGCGGCGGGGTTGACCGCACCCGAGCATGCTGATCGCGCCGCGCGGCTTCGCGCGGAGGCCGCCGTGCTGCTTCGGTTCCTTGAGGGGCCCGGTGCCGCCCAGGAGCCGCCTGGGGACTCTCCGGGGACTGCCCAGGAGCCGCCTGAGGGCTCTCTGGGGCCGCTTAAGGAACCCGCCAAGGGTCGTTCAGGGCACGGCGCCGTACCGGCGCCGCCCCCTCAGGCCAGCCCCGCCGCATCCAACAGATAAGCCGTCAGCGGGTCGTAATGCCGCGGGCTCAGGACGTGGTCGTCCAGGGGGATGGTCACCTGGACGGTGCCCTCGGACTCGGCCAGGAACAGGGCCGGGTCGTTGCAGTCGGCGAAGCCCACGGCGTCGAGGCCGCGCTGGCCGGCGCAGCCCGCCCAGCCGTGGTCGGCCATCACCAGGTCCGGCAGCGGGCGGCCCTCGCGCTCCAGGCCGTCCAGGACGGCGGCCATCGGCTCGGGGGAGTGGGTGTGCCAGAGTGTCGCGCCGCGCTCCAGCATCGCCACGTCGGCGAACTGGAAGACCATGCCGTCGTCCGCCCGCAGCCCCTCGGGGATGACGACGATCTCGCAGCCCGCCGCGCGCAGTGCCCCGGCGGTCGCCCGGTGCACATCGAGGAGGCCGCCCGGGTGGCCGGTCGCGAACAGCACCCGCTGGCTGTCGGCCGCCGCCTTGCGCAGTACCGCGGCCGCCCGGTCCAGCGCGTCCACGGTCAGCTCGGGGTCGATGGTGTCCTGCCCCTGCCGGTGGTGCGGGTCGTCGACGACCCCGCAGCGCTCCGCCATCACGGCCAGCACATCCTGCTCGTCCGTCCAGCGGTCGCCGAACTCCAGGCCGAACCAGTAGTGGCGCTCGCCGTTGGCGAGTCTGCGGTAGTGGGAGAGGTTGTTCTCGCGGGGAGTGGCGACCTCACCGGCGATCCGGGTCCGTACGAGATGGTCGACGAGTTCGGCGCGGGAGGGGGCGGCGGCTGCGGAGGCTATCGGCATAGCGCCCATTGTGCCCGTACACCTGTTCCGGGGCGGCGGAGTTCCGCAGCCTGGACATGGGGGCGCAGGGGCGTGGGTGCGGCAGCCCCGGCACGGGGGCACGGTCGGCGGCCGGCTGGCCAAAACGTCCAATGCTCCGGCCCTCATCCGCGCGAATGTCCATGGGCCACGTGCCCGGTGCTCCCTACTCTCGGCTCATGACCACCGCAGCCAGCGCATCCAACGGGCCCGTGGGCCCCGTCGACTCCTCCCGTATTCCGCGTTACGCCGGGCCCGCGACCTTCGCCCGGCTGCCCCGCCTCGACGAGGTCGGCGGCCGGGCCGATGTGGCCGTCGTCGGTGTCCCCTTCGACACCGGTGTCTCCTACCGCCCCGGCGCCCGGTTCGGCGGCAACGCCATCCGTGAGGCGTCCCGCCTCCTGCGCCCCTACAACCCGGCCCAGGACGCGTCCCCCTTTGCGCTGGCGCAGGTCGCCGACGCCGGTGACATCGCCGCCAATCCGTTCAACATCAACGAGGCCGTGGAGACGGTCGAGGCCGCGGCGGACGACCTGCTGGCCTCCGGCGCCCGCATGATGACCCTCGGCGGCGACCACACCATCGCGCTGCCGCTCCTCCGCTCGGTCGCCAAGAAGCACGGTCCGGTCGCGCTGCTGCACTTCGACGCCCACCTGGACACCTGGGACACCTACTTCGGCGCCGAGTACACCCACGGCACCCCGTTCCGCCGCGCCGTCGAGGAGGGCATCCTCGACACCTCCGCGCTCTCCCACGTCGGCACCCGCGGTCCGCTCTACGGCAAGAAGGACCTCGACGAGGACGAGAAGATGGGCTTCGGCATCGTCACGTCGGCGGATGTCATGCGGCGCGGGGTGGACGAGGTCGCCGACCAGCTGCGCCGGCGCATCGGCGACCGTCCGCTCTACATCTCCATCGACATCGACGTCCTGGACCCGGCGCACGCGCCCGGCACCGGCACGCCGGAGGCGGGCGGCATGACCTCCCGCGAGCTCCTGGAGATCCTGCGCGGGCTCGCGTCCTGCAACCTGGTCTCGGCGGACGTCGTCGAGGTCGCGCCCGCGTACGACCACGCGGAGATCACCGCCGTCGCCGCCTCGCACACCGCGTACGAGCTGACGACGATCATGTCGCGGCAGATCGCGGCGGGGCGGGAGGGCCAGGAGGGGAAGTAGCCGCGGCAGGGGGAGCAGGCGCTGCCCGGCCCCGCTGTCCCGGTATCGGCCGACGGCGCCCGGTCCGCCACGCACCCCCGTGGCGGGCCGGGCGGCGCTGCTCACGTGCGTGAGTGCGGCAGCGCCGTGCACGCCCACAGCACCAGCCCGAGGCAGCTGAACGCGGCTCCCAGTGCGCAGACGGCGCCCCAGCCGGCCACCGTGTAGAGGGAGGTCGCGGCGAGGGCGCCGGTGGCGCTGCCGATGGAGTAGAAGACCATGTAGCCGCCGATCAGCCGGCTGCCCGCTTCCGGGTGCAGCGCGTGGATCAGGGTCTGGTTGGTGACATGGACCGCCTGCACGGCGAGGTCGAGCAGGATCACCCCGACGACCAGGGCCCACAGCGAGCTGCGGGTGAAGGCCAGGGGCAGCCACGAGGCCGCGAGCAGGGCCAGGGCGATGCCGGTGGTCCGCCGGGAGAGTCCGCGGTCGTTCAGGCGGCCCGCCGCGGTCGCGGCCAGCGCGCCCGCGACACCGATCAGCCCCAGCGCCCCGATCGCGCTGTGGGGCAGGAAGTACGGGGCCTCGCTGAGCGGCAGCGCGACGCTGCTCCACAGGGTGCTGAACGCGGCGAAGACCAGCAGACCGAACAGGGCCCGGAGCCGCAGCAGTCGTTCCCGCGCGAACAGGGTGATCGTGGAGCGCAGGAGCTGTCCGTAGCGCAGGGGTGCCGGTGGCGCGGCACGGTGGCGCGGCAGCGCCCGGTACAGGACCAGGGCGAGCAGCGTGGTGAGCGACGCCGAGACGAGGTAGACGGAGCGCCAGCCCGCGAGATCGGCCAGGAGGCCGGACGCGGTGCGGGCGAGCAGGATTCCGGTGACCACGCCGCTGGTGACCAGGCCGACGACCCGGCCGCGCCCGGCGGGAGGGGCCAGCGAGGCCGCGAAGGCCACCAGCGTCTGCGTGACGACCGCGAGCAGCCCGGTCGCCGCCATGCCCGCGAGCAGGACCGCCGCCGTGTGGGCGGTGGCCACCACGGCCAGCGCCGCCACCAGGAGCAGTAACTGGGCCACGATCAGCCGTCTGCGGTCGGTCACGTCGCCCAGCGGCACGAGGAAGAAGAGTCCGAGCCCGTATCCGATGTGCGTGAGGGTGACCACGCTGCCGACGAGTGCCGGGCTCATGGCGAGGTCGTGGCCCATGGTCACCAGGAGCGGCTGGGAGAAGTAGACGTTGGCCACCGCCGCCCCGCAGGCGACGGCGAACAGGATGACGAGGCCGCGGGAGAGGGCGGACGGGCCCGAACCGGAGCCCTCCTCGCCGGTTCGGGCCTCGGTGCGGGGTGGGCGGTGCCGAGGTCCGTGCCGGCGCCGCGTCACCGCCTCGCCGTTGCCGGGACCGTTGCCTGGGCCCTTGCCGGTTCGGCCGGCGGTTCGGTTGGCGGGCATCGGCACTCCTCCGGAAATCTGGTTTCAACTTGCTACCAATGACGACGGGGAGACGGTAGGCCCATTTGGTAGCATGTTGCAACCGCTGTCGGCAGGGAAATGGGGAGGGCGAGGGGCGCCATGGTGACCAGGACGCGTTTCGACGACAGTGCATGTCCCGTCGCCCGGTCGGTGGACGCGATCGGCGACTGGTGGTCCCTGCTGATCGTGCGGGACGCCTTCGACGGGAGCCGGCGCTTCGGGGAGTTCCAGCGCAGCCTGGGCGTGGCGAAGAACATCCTCACCGCGCGGCTGCGCACCCTGGTCGCCGGTGGCGTCCTCGAATCCGTCCCCGCCTCGGACGGCAGCGCCTACCGCGAGTACGTACTGACACCGAAGGGCAAGGCGCTCTTCCCCGTCATCGTGGCGCTGCGGCAGTGGGGCGAAGAGCACTTCTTCGCCCCCGGCGAGGCGCACTCCCGGCTGGTCGACCGCCGGGAGGGGCAGCGCCTCCGCGCCCTGGAAGTGCTCTCCGCGGACGGGCGGCGGCTGGAGTCGGACGACACCACCGTCCACAAGGTCTCCGCCCGGTGAGGTGAGCCGGAGGCCCGTCGGGCCCGTGGGTCCCGGTTCGCCGTCAGTCCGGTGCCCCCGGCGTCGTGCCCCGGTCGAGCGAGCGGAGGGCGAACCACAGCTCCATGCGGACGTCGGGGTCGTCCAGGTCGGTGTCGAGGAGGCCGGCGATGCGGGTGATGCGCTGGCGGACGGTGTTGCGGTGGATGCCGAGGGCGGTCGCAGTGCGGTCCCAACTGCCGTGCAGGGAGAGCCAGTTGTGGAGGGTGGAGAGGAGCGCCGGGGAGCCGGTCAGTGGGGCGAGCAGGGCTTGGGCGTGCTGCTGGGCCTCCGTGGGGGCGACGAGCGAGGTGATGCTGTGGGGGCCGGGGGTGCGATGACGCACCAGGGCAGCGCGGCCCGCGAGGGCGCGGCGCAGGGCGGAGGCGGCGTGCCGGTCGGCGGCCGGCAGCTCCGGGACGGGGACGGGTTCGCTGACGCCGAGCGTCCAGCCGGGATGCGCGGTGATCTCCTGGCCGGCGGGGATCAGGGCGCGCAGAGCGGGCGCGGCGCAGGGGGCGGCCGCAGCCCCGGGGCCGGCGTCGGGGGGTGGCTCAGGGGTCGTGGCCGGCCCGCTTCCGGAGTCCGGGGCGACGAGCGGGGTGCCCAGGGCGGCGGCCAGCGAGGCCGCCGACTGTGTCGTGTCACGGCGGCGTTCGGCGTGGACGACTCTCCAGAGGGGAGAGCCGAGGAGCGGGGCGACCTCGGCCGGGCGGGCGCCGAGGAGCAGCCGGACCAGGGCCGCCGCGTGCCCCGCGGTGGCCGGCGCGGGGTCGGTGGACGGGCCGGTGATCAGTGAGAGGAGTACGGCGGCGACGCCCGCGATGGTGTGCGCGGGCGGGTCGTGCGGATCCGCGGCGACCACCAGGGCGAGCGCCCGGCTGCCGCGGGCGCGCCCGGTCAGCGCGTAGGCGGACAGCGAGCCGCCGGGGACGGTGTCGGTCGCCGAGGCCGGGCCGCCCGCGCCGACGACCTGCGCGAGACGGCCGGCCGCGGTCCGGACGGCGGCGTCCGGGCGGGGGCCGGCAAAGCCGTGTTCCGTGCCGTCCGGGGCGAGCAGCGCGGTCCAGCCGTGCACATGGCGGGCCAGTGCGCGCAGCACGGCGGTGGCCGGGTCGGGGCGGGCGGCGGCCGTGGCCAGTGCGCGCTGCGCCTCGCTGAGCCGGGTCAGCTCGCGGTGCCGGGCCTGTGTCACCGCCTGCCACACGGCGCTCTCGACGGCGGTGAACGGAGTGCCCGCCTGGACCTCGACCAGCGGCAGGCCGTGCCGGTCGCAGGCCGCCACCAGGGCCTGGGGGACGGTGTCGTGCACCGGCGCGATCCCGAAGCCGAGGGCGGCGGCACCGGCCGCGACGGTCCGGGCGGCATAACCGTCGAGGTAGGCGTCGCGAGCGGCGGCGGACTCCTGGCCCGCCCCCCGGCTCACCTCGGCCAGATGCAGCCCCGCCGTCAACAGCATCTCGCCGCCCAGGAGATACGGCACCGGGTCGGCCATCTCGGAGGTGTGCACCCAGTGGATCGCGACGCCCTCGGTCGGGCCGGCGAGCTGGCGCAGGCCCAGATCCGTACGGGCAAGGAGCTGGGCCAGTGGCACCGGTGGGGTGGACGGCGGAGGGAGGGGGCGCGGCGGCATGTGCGAACCATCCACATCGGAGGGTGGCGAATGGCAGAAACGTACACTTCAGCGTTGCCTTCGCGCCTCCTAGGGTCAACCCCCGAGGCGAGGCGCTTGGACGGGACCCCCGCTCGCCAAGCGCCCGCTGCCTCGACGCCACCCCCCGCATCCCCACACCCTCGCTTCTCCCCTCTCCCCAGGCGCAGTTGGAAGGGATGGCCCATGGCTGTCGACTATGCGGTGATCGTGCTCTATTTGGCCGGAATGCTCGCCATGGGCTGGTGGGGAATGCGGCGCGCCAGGTCCAAGAGCGACTTCCTGGTCGCGGGCCGCCGCCTCGGCCCCGTGATGTACTCGGGCACCATGGCGGCGATCGTCCTCGGCGGCGCCTCCACCATCGGCGGCGTGGGGCTGGGCTACCAGTACGGC
The DNA here is from genome assembly GCF_900187385.1 of Streptomyces sp. 2114.4. Classification (NCBI taxonomy): domain Bacteria; kingdom Bacillati; phylum Actinomycetota; class Actinomycetes; order Kitasatosporales; family Streptomycetaceae; genus Streptomyces; species Streptomyces sp. 2114.4. The sequence goes on along the minus strand of NZ_FYEY01000001.1, from coordinate 2,743,538 downwards.
CTGTCCGGCGCCTGGATGGTCTTCACCATCGGCCTGGGGCTGCTCGCGCTGAGCGTCTTCTTCTCGGCCCGGATCGCCCGGCTGAAGGTCTACACGGTCTCCGAGATGCTGGATCTGCGCTACGGCGGCTTTGCCGGGATCATCTCCGGCGTCGTGATGTGGGCCTACACGCTGATGCTGGCGGTGACCTCGACCATCGCCTACGCGACCATCTTCGATGTGCTCTTCGGCATGGACCGCACGCGGTCGATCATCCTCGGCGGGGCGATCGTCGTCGCCTACTCGACGCTCGGCGGCATGTGGTCGATCACCCTCACCGACATGGTCCAGTTCGTCGTCAAGACGATCGGGGTGCTGCTGCTCCTGCTGCCCCTCGCCGTCATCAAGGCGGGCGGCTTCGCGGCGATGAAGGCGCAGCTGCCGGACGACTACTTCGCCCCGCTCGGCATCGGCGGCCAGACGGTCTTCACCTACGTCCTGATCTACTCCTTCGGCATGCTGATCGGCCAGGACATCTGGCAGCGGGTGTTCACCGCGCGCGGCGCCAAGGTGGCGCGCCTCGGCGGCACCGCGGCCGGTACGTACTGTCTGGTCTACGCGCTGGCCGGTGCGGCCATCGGCACCGCGGCCAAGGTGCTCTACCCCCATCTGGGCAGCCCGGATGACGCTTTCGCGACGATCGTCAAGGACGCGCTGCCGGTGGGCGTGCGCGGGCTGGTGCTGGCGGCGGCGCTGTCCGCGGTGATGTCCACGTCCTCGGGCGCGCTGATCGCCTGCGCCACGGTCGCCCACCACGACATCTGGGCGCGGGTGAAGCGCGTCGCCGCGGTGCGCCGCCGGCCGGCCGCGGGGGAGTGCGCCGACGGCGGCCCGGCGCCCGGGGCGGCGCACGCCGCGGACGAGAGCGGGGCCGGGGCGCACGACGAGGTGCGGGGCAACCGCGTCTTCATCCTGCTGATGGGCCTCGGGGTGATCGTCATCGCGATCGCGCTGAACAACGTCGTCGAAGCGCTCACCCTCGCCTACAACGTCCTCGTCGGCGGCCTGCTGGTGCCCATCCTCGGCGGACTGCTGTGGAAGCGGGGCAACGCCGCGGGTGCGCTCGCCTCGGTCACGGTCGGCGGGCTGACCGTCATCGGCCTGATGATCTCGCTCGGCGTCCTCGCCAACGAGCCGGTCTACTACGGGCTGATCGCCTCCCTGGTGGCCTATGTGACGGTCAGCCTGGCCACCAGGCCGACGGACCCGGAGGTGCTGGCGTCCTGGCGGGCGCGGCTGGCCGGCCGGACGGACGGTGCCGCGGACGAGGACGATCCGGAGGGCGACGATCCGGAGGATGACGAGGCCGGCGACACGTCCGTGGCGGTGGCACGGGTACTGACCCCCTTCCCCGTCACCGGGCGAGCCTGACCCGGACACCACTCGTCCGCCCGTACGCCCCCCCCGCAGCTCCTGCAGATCCCCCACCCAGGAAGGCAGCACGCATCCCCATGAGCACCCCCACGCCCACCCCCACGCCCCCGCCCCCGCAACACCGGCGCAACGGCGGTGACCTGGTCGTCGAGTCGCTGGCCGCACTCGGCGCCGACACCGTCTTCGGGCTGCCGGGGCAGCACGCGCTCGGGGTCTTCGACGCGCTGCGCCGCTCAGCGCTGCGCTACGTGGGGCTGCGGGTGGAGAACAACGCGGGCTTCGCCGCCGATGCGTACGCGAGGGCCACGCACGGGGTCGCGCCGCTGCTCGTCTCCACCGGCCCGGGCGCGCTGATGACGCTGGCCGCGCTGCAGGAGGCGGCGGCCGGGTCCGCCGCCGTACTGGCCATCGGCAGTCAGGTGCCGCTGGCCGGGATCGGCGGCGGACGCCATGGCTATCTCCATGAACTCACCGATCAGAGCGCTTCGTTCCGCGGCGTGGTCAAGTCCGTCCACACGGCGCGTACGGCCTCGCAGATCCCCTCGGCGGTGGCCGCCGCCTGGGAGTCGGCGCTGAGCACCCCGCACGGACCGGTGTGGCTGGAGATCCCGCAGGACGTGCTGCTGGCCGAGGCCGACGTTCCGCCGGTGTCCGGACTGACCGTGAGGCCCCAGGAGTTGCTGCCGCGGCCCGAGCTGATCACGGAGGCGGCGAGGCGGCTGACGGGTGCCCGGCGACCGGTGATCCTGGCCGGCGGGGGAGTCGTACGGGCCGGGGCCGAGGCGGAACTGCTGGCGCTGGCCGAGCGGCTGCGGGCACCGGTGGCCACCACCTTCGGCGGCAAGGGCGCCTTCCCCTGGGAGCACCCCCTCTCCCTCCAGTCCTGGCTGGAGGACCGCTACACCACGACCTTCCTGGAGGATGCGGACACCCTCCTGGTCGTCGGCTCGGGGCTGGGCGAACTCTCCTCGAATTACCACACGTTCCGGCCACGCGGCCGCGTCGTGCAGATCGAGGCGGACCTCGGCAAGCTGGAGTCGAACCATGCCGCGCTGGGCATCCACGCGGACGCGCGGGCGGCGCTGGCCGCGCTGGTCAAGGAGGTGGGGGAGCGGGAGACCGGGGAGACCGGCCGCACCGAGGACGACGAAGCGCCCACCTCCGGGGAAGCCGGGGCAGCCCCCGGGGCCGGCCATGCGCCCTCCCCCGAGGCCGCCGTTTCCGACCTCCTGGCCCGCGTCCGCGACCGGATCGCCGGTCAGCATCTCGACCTGGAACTGCAGGTACTGGCCTCGGTGCGGGACGCGCTTCCCGACGGCGCGGTCAGCTGCTGGGACATGACGATCCTCGCCTACTGGGCCTGGTCCGCCTTCGACCCCCGGCGCACCAACGCACTGCATTCCGCCCAGGGCGCGGGCGGACTGGGCTACGGCTTCCCGGCGGCGCTGGGCGCGGCCGTCGCCGACCCGGGGCGGCCGGTCCTGGCGGTGTCCGGCGACGGCGGCGCGATGTACTCGATCGCCGAGCTGGCGACCGCCCGGCAGTACGACCTGCCGGTGACCTGGCTCATCGTGGACGACGGCGGATACGGCATCCTGCGCGAATACATGACCGACGCCTTCGGCGCGCCCACCGCCACCGAACTCACCCGCCCGGACTTCGTGGCGCTGGCCGGGTCATTCGCAGTCCCCGCGGTCCGTACGGCCCCGGACCGGCTCCGTGCGGACCTGGCGGCGGCGCTCGCCGCCCCCGGTCCCTCGGTCGTCGTCCTCCCGGCCCACTTGCGGATGTTCGCGCCGACGCATCTGGACTCCTGAAGTCTCCACCGGACCCTGAAGTCTCCACCGGACCCTGAAGTCCCCACCGGTCCCCTGGAGGTTTCGCCGCCTTGCCGGGTGGGCATCGAGCCCCTACCGAACCAAACGGGCTGCCCATCCCTCCTCGGGGTGCGCAGCCCGTCGTGTTGTGGTGACCCGCGGTCTGTCGTGGTGGTTTGTGGTGCCCCGGACAGGGACCGACGGACGCGCGCTGCTTCCCGCCCGGGGTTGCCAGGTCCAGGGTGGCCCCCACCGAAGGGGTCCACATGAGTACTAGCGTTCAGTCACCGCTGCGGGAACTGCTGGCGACAGCTCTCCTCCCCGGCCAGGTGCCGCCGGCCGCCGGGGCGGGAGAGGTGAGCCGGGCGGCAGCCCCGGCGCACCTCTTCCTTGCCGTCACGTCGATCCCCGTCGGCAACAACCCGGTCGGGGTGGCCATCGCGCCCAACAGCAACCTCTACGTCGCCAACTCCGGGTCGGCCAACGTGTCGGTGATCGACACCACCACGGACACCGTCGTCGGCGGCCCGATCGGCGTCGGCGGTACGCCGGTCTGGCTGGCGGTCGCCCCCAACGGCAACGCCTACGTCCCCAACAGCGGGTCGAACACCGTGTCGGTGATCGACACCGCCACCAACACCGTCGTCGGCGGCCCGATCGCCGTCGGCGCCCAGCCGGCCGTGGTGGCGATCGCGCCCAACGGCAACGCCTACGTCACCAACTTCGCCGCGAACACCGTGACGGTGATCGACACCGCCACCAACACCGTAGTCGGCGGCCCGATCGCCGTCGGCGCCCAGCCGGTCGGGATCGCGGTCGCCCCCAACGGCAACGCCTACGTGACCAACCGGGGATCGAACACCGTGACGGTGATCAACACCGCCACCAACACCGTCATCGGTGCCCCGATCCCCGTCGGCAACCAGCCGAACTTCGTGGCGATCGCACCCAACGGCAACGCCTACGTCGCCAACATCGGGTCGAACACCGTGACGGTGATCAACACCATCAGCAACACCGTCGTCGGCGCCCCGATCGCCGTCGGCAACCAGCCGTGGGGAATCGCGGTCGGCGCCGACGGGATGGCCTACACCGCCAACCGGGCGGCGAACAGCGTGACGGTGTTCGACACCGCCACCAACACCGTCGTCGGCGCCCCGATCGCCGTCGGCGCCGGACCGATCGCCGTGACGGCCGCCCCCAACAACAAGGTCTACGTCAGCAACATCAACGGGAGCAACGTCAGCGTCATCCAATTCGCCCCGACGCTGACCAGCATCGTCCCCAACCAAGGGCCCATCGCGGGCGGCACGATGGTGACGATCACCGGCACCAACCTGACCGGTGCGAGTGTCGACGTCGGCGGCAACCCCGCCACCGGGGTGACCGTCAACGCAACCGGCACCCAGCTCACCTTCGTCACCCCGCCCGGAGCGGCCGGTCCCGCGGACGTCACCGTCACCACGCCCGGTGGCGGCGCCACGCTGGTGGGTGGCTTCACCTACCTGCTCCCCGTCCACGCCACCACGCTGACCGCGACCCCGGCGCTGTCGAAGCTGTTCCCGCCGCACGTGTACTACCCGTTCCTGACCGCCACGCTGACCGACCAGGCCACCGGTCTGCCCGTGCCCGGCCAGACCATCGTGTTCAGCGTCGGCGGCAACCTCATGGGCACCGCCGTCACCGACGCCCAGGGCGTCGCCCGGTTCAACGAGACGTTCATCCTGGTGTACATCCTCGCCAACGGTGGCTACGACGCCTCCTTCGCCGGAGCGACCACCCCGACAGCCATCCTGTCACCGTCCAGCGCGCACGCGGGCGTCATCGAACCCTGACCCCCGTCCGGTCACCGGCCGGCTGAGCCGGCATGCGGGAGAGCGGTACGCGTGAAGCCGGCCCGGTCGTGGACAACTGTCCAGGACCGGGCCGGCCTTCGTGCGGCAGCCGCGCCGGGGGCGCCCTAACGCGCGGCCGCCCCCACCCGCCCCTGCAGCAGCCGCGACAGCGCCGCATGCACGTCCTCGACCGAGCGGTCCGGCTGGAAGGACTGCCAGTCCAGGGCGGCCACCAGGACCATGCCGAGGAGGGCGGAGGCGGTGAGCGGGATGTCGAGCTCGTCGGAGAGTTCGCCGGTCTCCACGGCGTCGTGCAGGACGGCCTCGACGACGGACTGGGCACGGCCGCGGACCGAGGTGAGGGTGGCGCGCCAGGTGCGGTTGGTGCGCCACAGTTCGGCGACGTAGAGCTGGATGAGGGCGGGGGAGCAGGCGATGAAGTCCAGGCCCGCGCGGATCATGGCGTCCAGGGCGTCGACCCGGGTGCCGCCGCGGGCGGCCGTGGTGTCGGCGGCCCGGCGCAGCGAGTCGGCGAGCAGGTCGATGCCGTCCCGCAGCAGCTCCTCGTAGAGGACGTTCTTGCTGGCGAAGTTGTAGTAGACGGTGCCCTTGGCGACGCCGGCCCGGTCGGCGATCTCGTCGACGGTGGTGGCGGAGAAGCCCTGTTCCGCGATGAGGGTGACGGCGGCGTCGAAGAGCCGGCGGCGCGTCGAGCTGCGGCGGGTGACGGGGGAAGCCCCCGGGGCGGTGCCGTCGACGGCACCGCCCCGGGGCCCCGGGAGCACGCTCACAGGCTGAGTTCCGGGTGCAGGTCCTTCATCCGGACGACCTGCCGGCTGCGCGCCGCGAGGGCGGTGAGCGCCAGCGCGCCGACGGTGAAGACCACCAGGACCACACAGCCCTGCTGGACGATGGCGAGGTCACCACCGGTGATCAGCCGGCGCAGGCCGTCGACCACGTAACTCATCGGCAGGAACGGGTGGATGGCGGCGAAGAACCCGGGGCTGGTCTGCACCGGGTAGGTGCCGCCCGCCGAGGTCAGCTGGAGCATCAGCACGACCAGCGTGAGCACCCGGCCGGCCGGGCCGAAGAACGCGCCCAGCAGCTGGATGATGGCGGTGAAGCAGGCCGTGGCCAGCAGCAGGAAGCCGACGGTGCCGGCCGAGCGGGCCATCTCCAGGCCCAGGCCCCAGTGCAGGACGGCCATCAGGGCCAGCACCTGCACCACGCCGACGGCGTAGGCCGGCAGCCAGGAACCGAGGGTGATCCGCCAGCCCGGGGCGCCGGCGGCCAGCGCCCGCTTGCTCAGCGCCGGGAGCAGCATGAACGCGACCATCGCGCCCACCCACAGGGAGAGCGGGATGAAGTACGGCGCCAGGCCGGTGCCGTAGTTGGGCGCCTTGTGCATCGACTTGGCGGCCAGCTCGACCGGGTCGGCCATCACCTTGGTGCGGTCGTCGCGGTCCTTCTTGTTGTAGTCGGGGATCTTGGCGACGCCGTCGTGCAGCCCGTCGGCCAGCTGGTTGGTGCCGTCCTTGAGCTTGAAGAGACCGCCGGTGAGCTTGACGGCGCCGTCCTTGGCGACACCGACGCCGCTGTGGACCTTGCCGGCGCCGTCGGCGACCTTGCCCGCGCCGTCGGCGAGGGTGCCGATGCCGTTCGCGAACAGGCCCGCGCCCTCGGAGACCTTGTGGGCCCCGGCGTTGAGCGCGTTGATCTGACGGATCGCGGTGTCCGCGCGCTGCCCGATGCCCGGTGCCTGCTGGGCGACCATCTCCGCGCCCTGGTGGATCTCGCGCAGCTTGCTGCGCAGCTGCCCGAAGTCGGCTCCGGCGATGGCGTCGTTGACCTTCTCCGCCGCGTCGGCGGCCACCTTGCTGCCGTCCGCGAGCGCCTTCAGCTTGGTGCAGTCGGCGTCGGTGTCCAGCAGCCCGCCGCAGCGGTCCTGGTAGATCTCCGCGGCGTTGTCGGCGTTCTTGCGGGCCTGCGTGGCGGCCTTGGCGGAGTCGTTCGGCAGGGTGTCGAGGACGTCGCCGATGGTCTCGGTGGCGTCGGCGACGAACTGCGCGCCCCGGCCGATCTCCTTGCCGTGCTCACGCAGGAAGGGCAGGTCCTTCTTGGCGAGGCCGTGGACCTTCTCGGCGAGCTGCTGGGTGCCGTCGGCGACCCGGCCCGCGCCCGCGCTGAGCTCCCGGGCCTTGGCGACGGCCGTGGAGGCGCCCTTGCTCAGGTCACCGGCGCCCTGACTGACCTTGCCGGCGCCGTCGTTGAGCTTGCCGAGGCCGTCCGCGAGATCACCGGAGCCCTTCTTGGCCGAGCCGACCCCCTTGTCCACCTTCCCGGCCCCGTCCGCCGCCTCGGCGGTCTTGTCGTGCAGGTCGGAGAAGGAGATGAAGATCTTGTCGAGCATGGCCCGCGCCGAGGTGGCCGAGGTCTTGGCACGCACCTCGGAGAAGACCGTCTTGGAGATCGAGCCGACGACGTAGTTGTTGGCGTCGTTCGTACGGACCTTGAGCGCGCCCGTCTGCGGGGTGTCCCCGGAGCTGGAGGCGATCCGCTTGCTGAAGTCCTCGGGGACGGTCAGCGAGAGGTAGTACGTGCCGTTCTCGACGCCCTTGGCGGCGTCCGCGGCGCTGACGTCCTCCCAGTGGAACTTCTTGCTGTCCTTGAGGTTTTCGGCCAGGTCGTCGCCCGCGGTGATCTTCTTGCCGCCGGTGGTGGCGCCCTTGTCGTCGTTGACGAGGGCCACCGGGATCTTGTCCAGGCGGCTGTAGGGGTCCCAGAAGGAGCACAGGTACAGGGCCCCGTAGAGCAGCGGGATCAGCATCAGGGCGACCAGGCCCAGGCGGGGAAGCTTTCCCCTGCCGAACCGCTTGAGCTCAAGCGCGGCCAGTCTCGGCGAACGCATGCGCTGCTTCCTCCTCGGTGGTGTGGGGCGCGTCCTGGACGGGGGCCGAAGGCTCGTCCTGCTCGGCGGTGCGGGGTTCGCCCTTGGCGGGGGCGGAGGGTTCGTCCTTGGCGGGGGCTGCGGCCGCGGTTGCGGGCTTCGTCCGCGTGGTGCGGACGACCAGGGCGTCCGCCGGTGCGTCGCTGCCGGCCGCCACGACGGTGGTGCCCTCCAGCGCGAGGTCCCGCAGCATCTGCCAGGCCTGGGCGCGTTCGGCCTCCGAGAGCTTGAGGTCCACATCGTCGACGGCCAGCAGGCGCGGGCCGTGCATGATCCCGAGCGCGACGGAGAGCCGCAGCGCCTCGATCCGCTCCAGATCGCGTACGGCCGTCCGCAGCCCCTTGGGCAGGGTGGCGGGGTCGAGCCGGACGGCGGCGAGCGCGGCCTCGATCCGGGCCCGGGTGGCCTCCTTGTGGCGCTTGCTCCAGGGGAGCGAGGCGCCGAGGCCCTGGAAGCGGTGGCCCAGCAGGGCCTGCTCCCTGAGGTGTTCGCCGACCGTGAGGGCCGGTTCGAGGTCGACGACGCCCGGTACGTGGGCGATGGCGGTACGGCTGCGCACCGTACCCATCCGCTGGGGCAGCGGAAGCCCGGCGACCGTCGCCGTGCCCTCGGTGATCCGCATCCGGCCGGTGAGGGCCAGCAGCAGGCAGGTGCGGCCGGAGCCCGAGGAGCCCTCGACCGCGATCAGGGTGCCCGGTTCCGCGGAGATGTCGATGCCCCGGAAGGCCCACCCTCTCGGGCCCTCCACCCCGATTCCCCTGGCGTCGACCGCCGCCCCCTGGCGGGTGGTGTTCACAAACACCCCTCCCCTTTTGATCTGACTGGTCAGTCTAAAAGTGTAGCCGCAGCCAGGGTCCGCGTGATCCATGGGGGTGGCGATCCGGAGGCGCCCGGACAATTTCGTGGCCGGAAGGCCGTGACCCGAACGGGGGAAGCGGCCTAGGGTGCCGTGCAGGCGGGGGCCTGATGATGTTCAAGGTGATGTCCGTGTCGCGGTAGTGCGGCACGGGCGCACACATACGACGGAGAACCATGGAACATTCGGCACAGCACCCCGTGGACCCGCCCCCGCAGCCCCCGGCGGAGCACTCTCCCGCGGCCGGGCAGCCGTCCGGGCCGGTGGCGCCCCGCTCCCGCAAGCTGGTCGCCCCGCTGCTCGCCACGGCCCTGGTCGCGATCCTCGCGCCCGTCTCGGCCTCCGCCTCCGCACCGGTGCCCGCGCCCCAGCGGGCCGACGGCGCCCAGGGCCCTTGCATGAAGGGCGACGGCAGCGACGGCTGGACCGCCACCAGCAGCAAGATCGACCCCAAGGACAGCCACCACGCCTTCGTCGGCAACGGCTACCTCGGACAGCGGGTGCCGCCCAACGGCACCGGCTACGCCGCGCCCGGCGGCACGACCGGCTGGCCGCTGAAGACACCGGAGTACGACGGCTCCTTCGTCTCCGGCCTGTACGCCAAGGGACCCAAGAGCGTAAAGGGCCGGCAGGCCATCGCCGCCCTCCCCACCTGGACCACCCTCGATGTCGCCACCGGCGGCGCGCACCCCGACACCTTCTCCTCGGCCACCGCACCCGGCCGGATCTCGCACTACCGCCAGACGCTCTCGCTGCGCTGCGGATTCGTCCGTACCTCGCTGACCTGGACGGCCGCCGACGGCCGCGCCACCGACCTGGTCTACGACGTGCTCGCCGACCGCAACGACGCCCACACCGGCGCCGTACGCCTGCGGATGACGCCCCACTGGAGCGGCGACGCCACCGTCACCGACCGCCTCGACGGCCGCGGCGCCCGCCGGATGACGGCGTCCGACGCCGGGTCCGCCACCGGCGGCAAGGAAGCCGGCGGGCAGGGCGCTGCCGGCAAGGACACCGGCGGCACGGAGCCCCGCGGCAAGGAGTCCGGCGCCGGCCGGGATTCCGGCCGCACCATGGGCGTCGGGTTCCGCACCGACGGGACGAAGACCGAGGGCGCGGTGGCCTCCACGCTGCGCCCCGGGGCCGGAGTGCGCGCGGACCGTCCCGGACAGGCGCCACGGGCGGACGGGCTCAGCAACCGGCAGCGGGTCTCCTTCCCGGTCCGCAGCGGCCGCTCGTACGAACTGACCAAGTACGTCGGCGTGGACACCGCCCTCACCTCCCGCTCCCCGCGCGCCGCCGCCGACGCGGCCTCGCGCCGGGCCGCCGACCGCGGCTGGGACGCCCTCTTCGCCCGGCACGCCGCCGCCTGGCAGCGGCTGTGGCGCAGCGACATCGAGGTGAAGGGCAAGCGGGATCTGCAGTCCTGGGTGCGCTCGGCGCAGTACGGACTGCTGTCCTCCACCCGCGCCGGCAGCGGCAACAGCATCGGCCCCACCGGCCTGACCAGCGACAACTACGCCGGTGAGGTCTTCTGGGACGCCGAGACCTGGATGTACCCGGGCCTGCTCGCCGCCCACCCCGACCTCGCCAAGTCGATCGTCGACTACCGCTACAAGACCCGGGCCGGGGCCCGCGCCAACGCCGCGAAGCTGGGCTACAAGGGGCTGTTCTACCCCTGGACCAGCGGCAGCAAGGGCGACCTGTGGAACGAGTGCCACAGCTGGGACCCGCCGCACTGCAAGACCCAGAACCACCTCATGGGCGACATCTCCCTCGCCACCTGGCAGTACTACCTCGCCACCAAGGACACCGCCTGGCTGAAGTCCCGCGGCTGGCCGGTCCTCAAGGGCATCGCCGAATTCTGGGCCTCACGGGCCACCCACAACGCCGACGGCAGCTACTCCGTCAAGAACGTCGCAGGGCCCGACGAGTACAGCAACGGCGTCAACGACGGTGTCTTCACCAACGCCGGCGCCGCCACCGCGCTGCGCCACGCCACCCGCGTCGCCGCGATCCTCGGCGAAAAGGCACCGGCCTCCTGGAACACCATCGCCGACAAGCTGCGCATCCCCTACGACAGCAAGAAGAAGATCTTCGAGCAGTACGCCGGGTACAAGGGAACGACCATCAAGCAGGCCGACACCGTGCTGCTGATGTACCCGCTGGAATGGCCGATGTCGCAGACCCAGGCGGCCCGCACGCTGGACTTCTACGCCGGGCACACCGACCCGGACGGCCCGGCCATGACGGACTCGGTGCACGCCATCGACGCGGCCGGGATCGGCGAACCCGGCTGCTCGACGTACACCTACCTGAGGCGGTCCATCCAGCCGTTCGTCCGCGGGCCGTTCGACCAGTTCTCCGAGGCGCGCGGCGAGAAGGCCGGCGCCGAGGACCCGCACGCCGGCAAGCCCGCACAGGACTTCCTCACCGGCAAGGGCGGCTTCCTGCAGACCTTCACCCACGGGCTGACGGGGCTGCGGCTGCGGGAGAACGCGGTACACCTCGACCCGATGCTGCCGCCGCAGCTCGCCCAGGGCGTCACCCTGCGCGGCCTGCACTGGCAGGGGCGGACCTACGACATCGCCCTCGGCGCCCACCAGACCACCGTGCGGCTGACCGCCGGTGCGCCGATGCGGATCGAGACCCCGGAGGGCGACAAGATCGTCAGCCGTGGGGCGCCGGCCGTCCTGAAGACCCGTCGCCCGGACCTGGCGGCCACCTCGAACGCGGCCCGCTGCACGTCCGCCAAGGCGACGTCCGAGGAGCCCGGTCTGTACGCGGCCGCCGCGGTGGACGGCAACGGCACCACCGCCTGGGTGCCCAACTCCGAGGACGGCACCCTCACCGTCGACCTCGGCCGCACCACCCGCGTCGGGCAGATCACCCCGCACTGGAACACGACCCGGCCCAAGGACTACAACGTCCAGGTCTCCCGGGACGGAAAGCACTGGTCGGGGACCGGATACGCGGGAAAGACGCCGGCCCGGTACGTACGGGTCGTGGTGCACGGTGACCAGGGCAAGGGGAAGGACGGCAAGCCGAAGCCGCATCCGGGGATCGCGGAGCTGACGGTGCAGCGGGTGAAGTAGCCGCTCGGCACACGCGTCCGCCCTGCCGGCGACGTCTCGGACGGAGACGGCCCCCGCTGGAGACGGCCCCCTACCGGACCACCCGGGAGGGGGCCGTCCCGCGTGCGCAGGTGGACGGGGTGCCCCGCTCCGTCCGGAGAATTGTTGCGGCGGGATGAAATCCGCCGCCCGCGGTGTTGGTGCCAGGCGTCAGGAGTCGAGGCGCGGGAGGCACCGGGTGGCGGGGACGGATTCAAAACGAGCGGGCTGGGCGCGGCGGCTGATCCGCGACTGCTGGCAGTACAAAAAGGACGTGCTGCTCGCCCTCGGCTCCTCGCTCGCCGGGATGGCCGTGCTGGCCCTGGTCCCGCTCGTCCCGAAGCTGATCATCGACGATGTCATCGTCAAGCACGAGCGCGCCCTCGCCCCCTGGGCCGCCCTCCTGGTCGTCGCCGCGGTCGCGGTCTACGTCCTCACCTACATCCGCCGCTTCTACGGCGGCCGGCTCGCCCTGGACGCCCAGCACGACCTGCGGACCCGGATGTTCGGCGCGATCTCCCGGCTCGACGGCCGGCGGCAGGACGAGCTGAGCACCGGCCAGGTCGTCGGCCGCGCCACCAGCGACCTCCAGCTGATCCAGGGCCTGCTGTTCATGCTCCCGATGATGATCGGGAACGTCCTGCTCTTCCTGATCTCGCTGGTCGTGATGGCGGTGCTCTCCCCGCTGCTCACCGTCATCGCGCTGGCCGTCGCCCCCGCCCTGTGGTTCATCGCCCAGCGCAGCCGCGCCCGCCTCTTCCCCGCCACCTGGTACGCCCAGGGGCAGGCCGCCGCCGTCGCCGGGGTCGTGGACGGCGCGGTCTCCGGCGTACGGGTCGTCAAGGGCTTCGGGCAGGAGGAGCAGGAGACCGGCAAGCTGCGCGAGGTCAGCCGCCGGCTGTTCGCCGGACGCCTGCGCACGGTCCGGCTCAACGCCCGCTACACCCCCGCCCTGCAGGCCGTACCGGCGCTCGGACAGGTAGCGATGCTGGCCCTCGGCGGCTGGATGGCCACCCAGGGACAGGTCACCCTCGGCACCTTCGTCGCCTTCTCCACCTACCTCGCCCAGCTGGTCGGACCGGTCCGGATGCTGGCGATGATGCTGACCGTCGGCCAGCAGGCGCGGGCCGGCGTGGAGCGGGTCTACGAGCTGATCGACACCGAGCCGTCGCTCGAGGAGCGGGCCGGCGCGCGCGAACTGCCCGCCGACGCCCCGGCCACGGTCGTCTTCGACCAGGTCACCTTCGGCTACGCGCGACCGCAGGACGGCGAGGGCAAGGGGGAGGGTGAGGGCGTGCGCGAGGCCGGGACCCTCCGCCCCGTCCTCGACGACCTCTCGCTGCGCATCGAGGCCGGGGAGACGGTCGCCGTGGTCGGCACGTCCGGCAGCGGCAAATCCACCCTCTCGCTGCTGCTGCCCCGCTTCTACGACGTCTCTGCGGGCCGGGTCCTGGTCGGCGGCCACGATGTGCGCGACCTGACCCTTCCGTCCCTGCGCGCCGCCATCGGCCTGGTGCCCGAGAGCAGCTTCCTGTTCTCCGACTCCATACGCGACAACATCGCCTACGGGCACCCGGACGCCACCGACGAGCAGGTGCGCACCGCGGCCCGCGCCGCCCAGGCCGACGGCTTCATAGCGGAGCTTCCCCAGGGCTATGACACCAGGGTCGGCGAGCAGGGGCTGACCCTGTCCGGCGGCCAGCGGCAGCGCGTCGCCCTGGCCCGCGCCATCCTCACCGACCCCCGGCTGCTGGTCCTGGACGACGCGACCTCGGCGGTAGACGCCCGGGTCGAGCACGAGATCCACGAGGCGCTGCGCGGCGTCATGGCGGGCCGGACCACACTGCTCATCGCCCACCGCGCCTCCACCCTGGCGCTCGCCGACCGGGTCGCCGTCCTGGACGACGGACGGCTGGTCGACATCGGCACCACCGAGGAGCTGGAAGACCGCTGTCCGCTCTACCGCAGGCTGCTGGCCGACCCGGAGGAGCTGGGCGGCACCGGGTGGGACCCGGCGGGTGAGCCGTCCGGGATCTTCGACGGTGAGTTCGCCGACGGCCGGCTGCGGGCTCAGGACCGGGCGGCGGACGCCACCGGACCCGAGGCCGGGGCCGGGATCGAGGCCGGGGTCGCGCCCGGGAGGGAGACGGAGGCCGGGGGCGACGGTGCGGCGGGGCGGCCCGGGGCGGCCGGCACCATCACCCCCGAGCTGTGGGTGCGCCGTGAACAGGAGGCCGAGGCGGGCGGGGCCGGGATGGCGGCCCGCGCGGCCGTCGCCGCCGGGCCCGGCATCGGCGCCGCGATGGCCGGACTCCCTGCGACCCCCCAACTGCTCGCCCAGGTGGCGGCGCTGCCGCCCGCAACGGACACTCCGGACGTCGACGAGGACCGGGCCGTGCGCCCCGAGCGCTCCTACGGCCTGCGCCGGCTGCTGCAGGGCTTCGGCGGGCCGCTGGCCTTCGCGCTGGGGCTGGTCGCCCTGGACGCCCTGGCCGGGCTGCTGCTGCCGGTCCTGATCCGGCAGGGCATCGACGAGGGCGTCCGGCGCGGTGCGCTGGTCGGTGTCTGGACCGCCGCAGGGATCGCCCTGCTCGTCGTCCTGGCGCAGTGGGCCGCGCAGATCGGCGCCAACCGCATGACCGGACGGATCGGCGAGCGGGTCCTCTACTCCCTCCGCCTCAAGATCTTCGCGCAGCTCCAGCGCCTCGGGCTCGACTACTACGAGCGCGAACTGTCCGGCAAGATCATGACCAGGATGACCACGGACGTGGACGCGTTGTCGACGTTCCTGCAGACCGGCCTGGTCACCGCCCTGGTCTCGATGCTCACCTTCTTCGGCATACTCGTCGCCCTGCTGGCCATCGACCTCCAGCTGGCCCTGGTCGTCTTCGCCACCCTGCCACCGCTGATCATCGGCACGTACTTCTTCCGCAAGCAGAGCGTGAAGGCGTACGAGCTGGCCCGTGAGCGGATCAGCGTCGTCAACGGCGATCTCCAGGAGAGCGTGGCCGGGCTGCGGATCGTCCAGGCGTTCAGGCGCGAGCGGCGCGGTGCGGAGCGGTTCGCCGCCCGCAGCGACGCCTACCGTCAGGCGCGGGTCCGCGGCCAGTTCCTGATATCCGTCTACTTCCCGTTCGTCCAGCTGCTGTCGTCCGTGGCGGCCGCGCTGGTGCTGATCGTCGGCGCCGACCGGGTCGGCTCCCACACCCTCACCGCCGGCGCGCTGGTCGCCTACCTGCTCTACATCGACCTGTTCTTCGCCCCCGTCCAGCAGCTCTCCCAGGTCTTCGACGGCTACCAGCAGGCATCCGTCTCCCTGGGCCGCATACAGGAACTGCTGCGCGAGCCGACCACCACCCCGGCCGCCGAACGGCCCCGCGAGGTGCCCGCGCTGCGGGGCGACATCGCCTTCGACGCGGTGCACTTCCACTACGGCAAGGGCGACGAGCCGGCGCTGGCCGGCATCGATCTGACCATCCCGGCCGGCCAGACCGTGGCCTTCGTCGGCGAGACCGGCGCCGGCAAGTCCACCCTGGTCAAGCTGGTCGCACGGTTCTACGACCCGTCAGCGGGCGCTGTCCGGATCGACGGCACCGACCTGCGCGAGCTGGACCTGACGGGCTACCGCCGCCGCCTCGGCGTGGTCCCCCAGGAGTCCTACCTCTTCGCCGGCACCGTCCGCGACGCCATCGCCTACGGCCGCCCGGATGCCACCGACGCCGAGGTGGAGGCCGCCGCGCGGGCCGTCGGCGCCCATGCGATGATCGCGACCCTCGACGGCGGCTACCTCCACGAGATCGCCGAGCGCGGCCGTAACCTCTCGGCCGGGCAGCGCCAGCTGCTGGCGCTGGCCCGCGCCGAACTCGTCGACCCGGACGTGCTGTTGCTGGACGAGGCCACCGCCGCCCTGGACCTGGCCACCGAAGCCGTCGTCAACCAGGCCACCGCCCGCCCTCAGGCCTCCGGCTCCCCCCGGGGGGACCAGGCCCCCTCCGTCCGCCGTCGCACCACCTTGATCGTCGCCCACCGTCTGACCACCGCGGCCCGCGCGGACCGCGTGGTGGTGCTCCACCGCGGACGGATCGCCGAGGACGGCAGCCATGCCCAACTCCTGGCCCGCGACGGCCGCTACGCGGAGCTGTGGCGCACGTTCACGGGCGAGGAGGAGGAACTGGTGGCGTGAGGTCTGAGGCGTGAGGTCTGTGGCATGAGGTCTGAGGCATGAGGTCTGTGGGGCTGATGGTTTCTGAGGGCCTGAAGACCTGAGGCACCTCCCCACACCGCCGGTGCGCCGTTCGGCTGATCCGCCGAACGGCGCCAGGGGCTGGTGGCACCCCCGTCGCGCCGATAGGTTCAGCCCGACCTTTGCTATCCCAAGGGGAGGGTGTATGCGCAAGGCCACCAGATGGCTGCTGTCACTCGCGGTGCTCATAGGCACGGCGGGAGCCGGCAGTGCGCCGGCAGGAGCGGCTACCGCCGCCGAGCCGAAGACCGGGGACATCAAGGACCGGATCCTCGCGATCCCGGGAATGAGCCTCATCGAGGAGAAGCCGGTAGACGGCTACCGCTACTTCGTACTGAATTACGCCCAGCCGGTCGACCACCGGCACCCCTCCAAGGGGACCTTCCAGCAGCGGCTGACGCTGCTGCACAAGTCGGTGGACCGGCCGACGGTGTTCTTCACCTCCGGGTACAACGTCAGTACCACGCCGTCCCGCAGTGAGCCCACCAAGATCATCGACGGTAACCAGATCTCCCTGGAATACCGCTACTTCACCCCGTCGCGGCCCACGCCCACCGACTGGAAGAAGCTGGACATCCGGCAGGCCGCCGACGACCAGCACCGCATCTTCCAGGCGCTGCACCGGATCTACGACAAGAACTGGATCGACACCGGCGGCAGCAAGGGCGGCATGACGGCGACGTACTACCGCCGCTTCTTCCCGCACGACATGAACGGCACCGTCGCCTACGTCGCGCCCAACGACGTACGCAACGACGAGGACTCCGCCTACGACCGGTTCTTCAAGACCGTCGGCACCGCGCAGTGCCGCAGCGATCTCGCCGCCATCGAGCGCGAGGCCTTGGTGCGCCGCAAGGAGATGGTCGCCCGGTTCCAGGCCTGGGCCGACAAGGAGAAGCAGACCTTCAAGACCCTCGGCAGCGCCGACCGGGCCTATGAAGTCATGGTCACGGACCTGGTGTTCGGGTTCTGGCAGTACCAGCCGGCCGAGACCGCCTGTGCCGAGGTGCCCAAGCCGACCGTCTCCACGGACGACCTGTGGAAGTGGATGGACACGGTCGGCGGCTTCGACAGCTACACCGACCAGGGCATGGAGCCGTACACGCCGTACTACTACCAGGCGGGCACCCAGCTCGGTGAGCCCGGCTACCGCTATCCGCAGCTGGCCGGCCTGCTGAAGTACCCCGGGATCAACAACTCGCGGTCGTTCGTGCCGAAGGACATCCCGATGCGCTTCGACAAGCGCGCGATGCCCGACGTCGACCACTGGGTGCGGCACCACGCCAACCGGATGATGTTCGTCAACGGCCAGTACGACCCGTGGGGTTCGGAGCACTTCGAGGTCGGCAAGGGGACCCGGGACTCGTACGTCTTCACCGTGCCCGGCGGCAACCACGGCTCGAACATCGCGAAGCTGGCGGAGGCCGACCGCACCAAGGCCACCGCCGAGCTGCTCGACTGGGCCGGTGTCCAGGCCCCGGCCGGCGAGGCCGCACCGCTGGCGCCGTACAACAAGCAGCTGGACCGGCAAGAGGTCCGGCGGATGCCGATGCTGAGGCCGTGAGGCCGTGGGGCCGTGGGGCCGTGGGGCTTGGAGGCCCGCAGGCCCGTAGGGGGTGAGGCTCTGCGGCCGCATGCCGCCGCGTCAAAGCGCCCGGCGCCCGCGGTGCGATGACCGGAACGGCGCGTTCCCCGGGGACAGGGGGAGCGCGCCGAGTCCGTCTCCCGGTCAGTACGTCAGGCCGTGGCCGATCCGGTAGAGCTCCTGCGCCGGGGCGTCGGCGCGCATTATCGCGACGGGCAGTTTGCCGGCCGGGTCCCGCCGGCCGGCGATCACCCGGGCCGCTGCCCGGAGCTCCACATCCGTCCAGGAGTAGCTGGCCAGTGCCGCCCGGACGCCGTCCAACTGGGCGATGTCATAAGGGTTGCGGACCGCCAGCTGCACCACCGGCTTGCCCGTGGCCAGCAGCGCCGCCACCAGCTTCCGCTGGCGGGAGTCCGCGGTCACGTTGTACGTCGCCACCACCACCGCGTCCCGCGCCCCGAGGGCCGCCACCGCCTCGTCGATCTGCCGCTGGGCCGGCGCCATGCCCGTGGAGAGCGCGGTGGCGGTGAAGCCCAGCTCGGTGAGGGTCCTCGCCAGGACCGTGGTGGGCGGCCCGCCGGTGCCGGACGGCGCGGCCGCGTCGACACCCGCCACCAGCACCCGCCGCTCCCGTCGCCGGGAGAGCGGCAGGATGCCGGCATCGTTGCGCAGCAGCGTGGTGGTGCGGTCCGCGATCCGGTCCGCGGCGGCCAGATGACTGCGGATGCCCACCACCCGGTCCACCGCGCGGTGGGTGGTGTACGGGTCCGTGAACAGTCCGCGCCGCTCCTTGAGCAGCAGGATGCGCATCAGCTTGGCGTCGAGCTCCCGCTCGGTCAGCTCGCCGTCCTGGAGCGCCTTGAGGACGGCGGCATGCGCGACGGCGAGGTCCGGAGGGTTGAGCAACTGGTCGACACCGGCCTTGAGGGCGAGCACCGGCACCCGGGCGTCGCCGTACTTCTTCCGTACGCCCTCCATGCCGAGCGAGTCCGTCACCACCACACCGTCGTAGCCGAGGCGTTCGCGCAGGATGCCGGTGAGGATCGGACGGGAGAGGGTGGCCGGGTCCTCGCTCGGGTCGAAGGCGGGCACGACGATGTGCGCCGTCATGATCGAATCGATCCCGGCGGCGATCGCGGCCTTGAAGGGCGGCGCGTCCAGCCGCTCCCACTCCTCGGCCGTGTGGTGGATGTAGGGCAGCCCGATATGGCTGTCGGTGTCGGTGTCGCCGTGCCCGGGGAAGTGCTTGGCGCAGGAGGCGATCCCGGCGCCCTGATAGCCCTTCACCTCGGCGGCGACCATACGGGCCACGGCCTGCGGGTCCGCGCCGAAGGACCGTACGCCGATGACCGGGTTGGCGGGGTTGATGTTGACATCGGCGTCCGGTGCGTAGTCCTGCCGGATGCCCATGGCGTACAGCTCCGCGCCGGCGATCCTGGCCGCCGTCTGCGCATCGTCGCGGGAGCCGCCCGCGCCGAGCGCCATCGCCCCGGGGAAGAGCGTCGCGGGCGCGCCGACACGGGCCACTATGCCGTGTTCCTGGTCCGTGGAGATCAGTAGCGGGACGGGGACGCGCTGGTCGGCGGCGGCCTTCTGGATGCCGTTGGACAGGTCGGCGATTTGGTGCGGCTCACGGGTGTTGTGCGCCCAGCCGAAGTAGATGATGCCGCCGACGTGGTACTTGGCGATCAGCTCGGCGGCGTTGGAGACCCCGATCTCCTGCTGGTTCGCGGCGGCGTCGGCCGGGTCGGGGTCGGTGGCGGAGTGCCCGTAGACCCGCATGACGAAGAGCTGGCCGGCCTTCTCCTCCGGTGTCATACGGGAGATGAGGCGGCGCAGCCGGGCCCGGGTGGCGGCGGAGGGGGCGGGGGCGGAAGCGGGGGAGGGGGGCTGGTGTCCGATGGAGGGCTTCGCGCCGCCCGTGACAGCGGCGGCCGCTGCTGCCGCGGTGGTCAGGACGGTACGTCTGGAGTGCATGTGCGCTCCTTCCGGAGGGCTTCCTCGGATCGTTGAAGGAAACTTCCAAAAGGCCACGGATAGCCGGAAAACTATTGTCGGTCAATGACTCGATTCGTGATGGCGCCCAGGTATTGCGGGGCGGGCGCGCATATGTGATGGGGCATCGGCGGGGGAGGGGCAGGGCAGCTCGCAGGCGGGCGGGCTGACAGGGCATCTGGTCAGGCGGGCGGGACCGGTGGGTGCGCGGACCGGTGGGCAGCATCGGCGGACGGGCGGACGGGCGGACGGGCGGACGGGCGGACGGGCGGACGGGCGGGCTGACGGGGCAGGCGGGGCAGGCGGTCAGGCGGTCGGGCCGGCGGACGAGCTGCCAGGACAGGCGGCGGCAGGGGCAGGCGGGCAGCGTCGTCGGGCAGGGCCGGGCAGGCCGTCGGGCAGGCGGTCAAGCGGGCAGGGCGGACGGGCTGACGGGGGCCGGCGGGACGGCGGGCCGCCGGACGAGCTGACAGGACGGGCGACGGGGGCAGGACCGGGGCGGGGCAGGACCGGGGCGGCAGGCTGACCGTGTGGGGTCAGAAGGGGGTGGCTTCGCCGAGGAGTCGCTGGAGGTACGCGCGGCCCGGCGCCAGCAGGGCGGGGAGGTCGGCCGCTTCCGGATACCAGCGCTTCTCGTACTCCCAGCAGAGCCAGCCGCCCGAGCCCTGGTCGTAGGTGCCCTCGGGGGCCGGTACGGGGCCGTGGGCGCCTTCGGGCTCCCGGACGAGGGTGCCCAGGGCGGCCGCCAGCGGGAGGGTGCCGGCGCCGAGCGGGAGGGGGGTGCGCTCCTCGGCCGAGGCGACGTCCTTGACCTGCACATAGCCCAGATGCGGGGCGAGCGCGGCATGGGTGTCGACGGGCTCCTCGCCGCCGAGCCAGCTGTGCTGCACATCCCACAGCGCCCCGATCCGGCGATGCCCCACCAGGCCCAGCACCCGGGCGGCGGCCGCGCCGGTCCGGTGCGAGTCATGGGTCTCCAGCAGGACCCGGACGCCGCGCTCGGCCGCGAGCGGCGCCACCGCGGCGAGCCGGCGGGCGGCATCCGCGTCCGCCTCGGCCGCCGGGCGGTCGTCACCGCCGGGGAAGACCCGGACGTACGGGGCCCCCAGATCGGCGGCGAGGTGCACCAGCTCGGTCAGCTCGTGTGCCAGCTCCTCCTCGCCCGCGGTATCGCGGGCGGCGGCGACCTGGGCGTATCCGGCAACGGCCAGGACCTCCACACCGGCGTCCGCGAACTGGCCCCGCACCACGGCCCTCTCCCGCGCCCCGATCAGCGGATGTACCGGCTCCTCCGGATGGGCCCGCAGTTCGACCCCCTGATACCCGGCATCCGTGGCCAGCCGCAGCACCTCGGCCACCGGCATCCCCGGCACGCCAAGGGTCGAAAACGCATAGCGCATCGCAGGAATCCTGCCGCCCGTGCGTCCGCCGCCGTCCGCGGGCCTGTCGTCCGCCCGCCCGCCGTTCTCCGTGGGCCTGTCGTCCGCCCGCCCGCTGTCCATGCGCTTGCCGTCCGTGCGATCCGTGGGGGCCATGCCTGCGCTCCTTCGCGTCGCTTACGCCGTCATCGCTGTCCTTCCCGTCCTTCCCACCCTCCCCGCCTCCATCGCCCGCCTGCCCGCTCCGTCACCCGTGGATTCACGGCGTCACTCGTGGACCCACGGCGTCACCCGCCGGTTCGCGACGTCGCCCGCGGGCTCGCGGCGTCGCCTGTGGACCCCAGCCCCCCAGTGAACTCGCGGCGTCACCTGTGGATCCCCCCCCCGTGAACACGCGGCGTCACCCTGGATTCACAGCGTCAGCCGCCAGTCCTGGCCGACCAGGTCCTGCCCGAAGCTGTGGTGCGGCGACTCGGCGACCAGCTCGAATCCGGCCCGCTGGTAGAGGGTGCGGGCCGAGGCGAGCACGGAGTTGGTCCACAGCACCATCTCGCCGTACCCGGCCTCGCGTGCGAACTCGATGCAGGAGTCGACGAGTTGCCGCCCCGCCCCGTGCCCCCGGGCGTCCGGCTCCACGAGCAGCAGCCGCAGCCGGGCGACCCCCGGTCTGCCGTCCCGTACGCACATCACCGCGCCCACGCGCTGCCCGCCCAGCTCCGCTATCCAGGTGCGGTCCCACCGCGGGTCGAAGTCCTCGGCGTACTCCGCGACGATCCGGGCCACCAGCGCCTCATAGCTCAGATCGAAGCCGTACTCGGCGGCGTAGAGGGCGGCATTGCGTTCCACCATCCAGCCGAGATCACCGGGGCGGGAGGTGCGCAGCGTGACCCCGGGCGCGCGGTCCCCGCGCGGCTGCCGTGCCTCCTCGCCGGGCTGCTCTGCCCCCTTGCCGGGTCGTTCCATACCCTCGCCGGCCTGCTCCGCCCCTGCGCCGGGCCGTTCCACGCCCTCGTCGAGCAGGGCGCGGACGGTGCGCATCGCCTCCACCAGGCGGGCGCGGTCCGAGGCCGGCAGCCGCCGCAGCAGTGTCCCCGCGGCGTCCTGGGAGCGCTCCTCCAGCAGGCCGGCCGCCTCCCGGCCGTCCTCGGTCAGGGTGATGCGCTGCCGCCGGGAATCCTGCTCGGACCTGCCGCGGGTGATCAGCTCGCGGTCCTCGAACTTGCCGAGCAGCCGGCTGAGATAGCCGGCGTCCAGCGACAGCGAGGCGCGCAGATCCGCGGCGTCCACCCTCGGATGGTTGGCGACCTCGTAGAGCACCCGCGCCTCGGTGAGGGTGAACGGGGTGTACAGATGCCGCCCGTAGTCGAGCGCGCCGATCAGATTCGTATAGAAGCGGTTGAATCTGCGCAGCTCACGGACGTCGGCTGCGGCATCGGACCGTCCCCCGCACTGTGCGTCGGGCGGTGTGTCGGACGGCCGGTCGGTCGGCGGGTCGGTTGGTGCATCGGATGGCGCCCTGGCGATCATGGCCAGCCCCTCACCTTTGACTGAGTCAAGTTTGACTGAGTCAAGAGTAAGCCGCCGGGGCCCCTCCGCACATCCCTCTTTCGTGTCATCCGTCCTTTCGCTCCGTCAGTCGTTCCTTCGTTCGCTCCGCCGTGCCTCGGCGCCGGCACCCGCCCTCGCCCCCGGCCCTTTGTTCGTCTCCCGCCACGCGGTCTGGCGTCCGCCGCCCGGAAGGCGCTTACTGGAGCGGGACTGCCAGCTGCCTGCTGTGCGCGAGAGGGGCCGGGCCGTGACACGCACGACCGTACGCATCGCCATGAACGGCGTGACCGGACGCATGGGGCAGCGCCAGCACCTGGTGCGCTCCCTCCTCGCCCTGCGGGAACAGGGCGGCCTCGAACTGGCCGACGGCACGGTGATCTGGCCCGAACCGGTGCTCGTCGGCCGCAGCGCGCCCAAGCTGCGGGCCCTGGCCGAGCGGCACGGCCTGCAGCAGTGGAGCTGCGACCTCGACGCCGTACTGGGTGACGACTCCATCGGCATCTACTTCGACGCCCAGATCACCGCCGCCCGCGAGGAGGCCGTGAAGAAGGCGATCGCCGCCGGAAAACACCTCTACGTCGAAAAGCCCACCGCGAGCAGCCACGCGGGCGCGCTGGAACTCGCCCGGCTGGCGCAGGCGGCGGGCGTCAAGAACGGCGTCGTCCAGGACAAGCTCTTCCTGCCCGGCCTGCGCAAGCTCCGCCGCCTCGTCGAGGGCGGCTTCTTCGGCCGGATCCTGTCCGTACGGGGCGAGTTCGGCTACTGGGTCTTCGAAGGCGACTGGCAGCAGGCACAGCGCCCCTCCTGGAACTACCGCGCCGAGGACGGCGGCGGGATCGCGGCCGATATGTTCCCGCACTGGGAGTACGTCCTGCACGAGCTGTTCGGGCCGGTCAGAACCGTCCAGGCGCAGCTGGCCACCCACCTGCCGCGCCGCTGGGACGAGTCGGGCACCCCGTACGAGGCCACCGCCGACGACGCCGCATACGGCATCTTCGGGCTGTCCGGCGGCATCGTCGCCCAGATCAACTCCTCCTGGGCGGTCCGGGTGCACCGCGACGAACTGGTCGAGTTCCAGGTCGACGGCACCGAAGGGTCGGCCGTCGCGGGCCTGCGCCACTGCCGCGTCCAGCACCGCGCCCACACCCCCAAACCGGTCTGGAACCCCGACCTTCCGGCAACCGAACCGTTCCGCGCGCAGTGGCACGAGGTCCCCGACAACGCCGTCTTCGCCAACGCGTTCAAGGCGCAGTGGGAGCTGTTCCTGCGGCACGTCGTCCGTGACGAGCCCTGGCGCTGGGACCTGGCGGCGGGCGCCCGCGGCGTCCAGCTCGCCGAACTGGCGGCGCGGTCCTCGGCACAGGGCCGCCGCCTGGACGTCCCGGCGCCGGGCCGGTGAACGCGCCCGCGGGGCCGCCCCCGCCCCGGAAGGACCCCGCCACCCGCCCCCACGGGCCGGACTCCGCCCGCTCGTTCTCCGCGCGGCTCCCGCTCCGCTCCCGTACGGTCTTCGCCGCCGCCCATGTGGTCGCCGATCCCCGCGCCGACACCACCCCGGACGGCCCGGCCGCCGTCGACTGGGACGCCACCCTCGCCTTCCGGCACCACCTGTGGGCGCACGGCCTGGGCGTGGCCGAGGCGATGGACACCGCACAACGCGGTGCGGGCCTGGACTGGAGCGCCGCCGCCGAGCTGATCCGGCGCACCGCCGCCGAGGCCGCGGCCGTCGGCGGCCTCCTCGCCTGCGGCGTCGGCACCGACCAACTGCCGCCGCACCCGGCCTCCCTGGTGGACATCCGGTGCGCCTACGAGGAACAGCTCGGCCTCGTCGAGGACGCCGGCGGCCGCCCGGTCCTGATGGCCTCCCGCCGGCTGGCCGATGCCGCCACCGGCCCGGACGACTACCGCGAGCTCTACGGCCACCTCCTGCGCCAGGCCACCCGACCGGTGATCCTGCACTGGCTCGGCCCCATGTTCGACCCGGCGCTGGCGGGCTACTGGGGCAGTACGGAACTCGACGCGGCCACCGAGACGTTCCTCGCGATCATCACCGACCACCCCGCCAAGGTGGACGGCGTCAAGATCTCCCTGCTGGACGCCGACCGGGAGGTGGCGCTGCGCCGCCGGCTGCCGCCGACGGTGCGCTGCTACACCGGCGACGATTTCCACTACCCGGAGCTGATCGCGGGCGACGACCACGGGGCCAGCGACGCGCTGCTGGGCATCTTCGACCCGCTTGCCGCGCCCGCCGCCGCAGCCGTACGCCTCCTGGACAGCGGGGACACCGCGGGGTTCCGGGCCGCCCTGGACCCCACCGTCGCGCTCGCCCGGCACCTCTTCCGGGCACCCACCCGCCACTACAAGACCGGCATCGTCCTGCTGGCCTGGCTGGCGGGCCACCAGTCCCACTTCACCATGCTCGGCGGCCTGCAGTCGGCCCGCTCCCTGCCCCACCTGCGGCGCGCCCACCAACTGGCCGACGGACTCGGCCTGTTCCCCGACCCGGAACTCGCCGCCCACCGCATGCGGCAACTCCTCGCGGTCTACGGGACGGAACTCGCGGTGTACGGGACGGAGACCAAGGACGCATGAGCGACAGCCCCCTCTGCCTCCTCGACCGCCTCAGCCTCAACCAGGAGACCGTCCGGCAGTGGTCCCTGCCCCAACTGGCCGACGGCTGTGCACGGGCCGGCGTACGGGGCGTGGGGCTGTGGCGCGCCCCGGTGCAGGAGTACGGGGTGGCCGCGGCCGCCCGGCTCGTACGGGACGCCGGACTGCGGGTCACCAGCCTGTGCCGGGGCGGTTTCCTCACCGCGCCGGACCCGGGCGGCCGCGCGGCCGCTCTGGACGACAACCGGGCGGCCGTTGACGAGGCGGCCGCCCTCGGGACGGACACCCTGGTCCTCGTCTCCGGCGGGCTGCCACCCGGCAGCCGGGACCTGCCCGGTGCCCGGGAGCGGGTCGCCGACGCCCTGGGCGAACTGGGCCCGTACGCCGCACAGCGGGACGTCCGGCTGGCCCTCGAACCCCTGCACCCGATGTACGCGGCGGACCGCTGTGTGGTCTCCACGCTCGCCCAGGCGCTGGACCTCGCCGAGCGGTTCCCCGCCGGACAGGTGGGTGTGGTCGTGGACACCTACCACCTGTGGTGGGACGACACCGTCGGCACACAGATCGCCCGCGCGGGCGGCACCGGCGGGGAGGCCGCCCCC
Source organism: Streptomyces sp. 2114.4 (assembly GCF_900187385.1). NCBI lineage: Bacteria > Bacillati > Actinomycetota > Actinomycetes > Kitasatosporales > Streptomycetaceae > Streptomyces > Streptomyces sp. 2114.4. The sequence continues at coordinate 2,717,595 of NZ_FYEY01000001.1, read as the reverse complement.
CGGATCGCCGCCTTCCAGCTCGCCGACTGGGTCACCCCGCTGCCCGAGGGGGCCCTGCTGGGGCGCGGGCAACTCGGGGACGGAGCGGTGGATCTGCGGTGGTTCCGGGAGCGGGTCGACGCGGCCGGCTACCGGGGGCCGATCGAGGTGGAGATCTTCAACCCGGCGCTGTGGGCACGCGACGGCACGGACGTGCTGGCCGAGATCGTGGACCGCTTCCGCACCCACGTCGGCTGACGCACGCAGGCCGGGGGCGCACGCACGTCGGACGAGGCACGAGCGCCGGAGAACGCACGAGCGCCGGAGGACGCTCACCCCGGATGACCGGGAAAAGCACACGGCGGGTACCGGAAAAATAACTCAGCGGATGCGCGCAACCGTTGGCCGCCCACAAAGGTCATAGCTGACGCTGGTCCCGAAAGGGGAGGGGCCCGGGGGGGATCCGGGGACCGGTGTGGAGGGGGAATCGAGGGGCCCGACCATCGGACGGGCCCCTCGATGGTGCACCGGCGATCCGGAGAGCGGGCCGGTGGGGACCCGGCCCGCTCTCCGGACCGCCGCCTCCCGGCGCGATGTCAGACCCCGGCGGTACGGTCGGTCCATGGTCAACGCAGCCGTGATCGAAGGGGTCCTGGAGCGGATCACCTACGCCAACGAGGAGAACGGCTACACCGTCGCGCGGGTCGACACCGGCCGCGGCGCGGGTGATCTGCTGACCGTCGTCGGCGCGCTGCTCGGGGCACAGCCGGGCGAATCGCTGCGCATGGAGGGCCGCTGGGGCTCCCACCCCCAGTACGGCAAACAATTCACCGTCGAGAACTACACCACCGTCCTGCCCGCCACCATCCAGGGCATCCGCCGCTACCTGGGCTCCGGCCTGATCAAGGGCATCGGCCCGCGGATCGCCGACCGCATCGTCGAGCACTTCGGCACGGACACCCTCGACGTCATCGAGACCACCCCCGCGCGCCTGGTGGAAGTACCGGGCCTGGGCCCCAAGCGCACCAAGATGATCGGTGCCGCCTGGGAGGAGCAGAAGGCCATCAAGGAGGTCATGGTCTTCCTCCAGGGCGTCGGCGTGTCCACCTCCATCGCGGTGCGGATCTACAAGAAGTACGGCGACGCCTCCATCTCCGTCGTCCGCAATCAGCCCTACCGCCTGGCCGCCGACGTCTGGGGCATCGGCTTCCTGACCGCCGACCGCATCGCCCGGTCCGTGGGCATTCCGCACGACAGCCCCGACCGCGTCAAGGCGGGCCTGCAGTACGCGCTGTCGCAGTCCACGGACCAGGGCCACTGCTTCCTGCCCGAGGAACAACTGATCGCCGACGCGGTGAAGTTGCTCCAGGTGGACACCGGCCTGGTCATCGACTGCCTGGGCGAGCTGGCCGCGGACCCGGAGGGCGTGGTCCGCGAGCAGGTGCCGGGCGACGGGGACGGCGCGCCGCCGGTCACCGCCGTCTACCTGGTGCCCTTCCACCGCGCCGAGATCTCCCTGGCCGGCCGGCTGTCCCGGCTGCTGCGCACGGACGAGGACCGGATGCCGGCGTTCCGGGACGTGGACTGGGACAAGGCACTGGCCTGGCTGGCGCGGCGGACGGGCGCCGAGCTGGCCCCCGAGCAGCAGCAGGCGGTGCGGCTGGCGCTGACCCGGAAGGTCGCCGTGCTCACGGGCGGGCCGGGCTGCGGAAAGTCCTTCACGGTCCGTTCCGTCGTCGAGCTGGCCCGCGCCAAGAAGGCCACCGTGGTGCTGGCGGCGCCCACGGGCCGCGCGGCCAAGCGGCTCTCGGAGCTGACCGGCGCCGAGGCCTCCACGGTCCACCGGCTCCTGGAGCTCAAGCCCGGCGGGGACGCCGCCTATGACGCCGACCGGCCGCTGGACGCCGATCTGGTGGTGGTCGACGAGGCCTCGATGCTGGATCTGCTGCTCGCGAACAAGCTGGTCAAGGCGGTGCCGCCGGGCGCCCATCTGCTGCTGGTCGGGGATGTCGACCAGCTGCCGTCGGTGGGGGCGGGCGAGGTGCTGCGCGATCTGCTTGCCCCCTCCGGCCCTGTGCCGGCCGTCCGGCTGACCCGGATCTTCCGCCAGGCCCAGCAGTCCGGGGTGGTCACCAACGCCCACCGCATCAACTCCGGCGTCCCGCCCCTGACCACCGGACTGACGGACTTCTTCCTGTTCGCCGAGGAGGACGCCGAGGAGGCCGGACGGCTGGCGGTGGACGTCGCGGCCCGCCGGATCCCCGCAAAGTTCGGCCTCGACCCGCGCCGGGACGTCCAGGTGCTCACCCCGATGCACCGCGGCCCGGCCGGTGCGGGCGCCCTGAACGGCCTGCTCCAGCAGGCCGTCACCCCCGCCCGCCCCGACCTGCCCGAGCGGCGCTTCGGCGGCCGGGTCTTCCGCGTCGGCGACAAGGTCACCCAGATCAGGAACAACTACGAAAAAGGCCTCAACGGCGTCTTCAACGGCACGGTCGGCGTGGTCACCGCCCTGGACTGTGACGAGCAGCGGCTGACCGTGCGCACCGACGAGGACGAGGAGATTCCGTACGACTTCGACGAACTCGATGAACTCGCCCACGCCTATGCCGTGACGATCCACCGCTCGCAGGGTAGTGAGTATCCAGCGGTGGTGATTCCGGTCACCACCAGTGCCTGGATGATGCTGCAGCGCAATTTGCTGTATACCGCCGTGACCCGGGCAAAGCGCTTGGTGGTGCTCGTCGGCTCCCGCAAGGCCCTGGGGCAGGCCGTCCGCACGGTATCCGCCGGTCGGCGGTGTACGGCGCTCGATCACCGGCTCGCCGGTGCGATATGAGAGGTCCCCCCTCTTTCCCATTCGGGGCGAAGGGGGGCAGGATGGGCACTCAGGCGGCACTGAGTGCCGCAGACAGGCCCTATGGCCGACCCCGAGTGCACAACCCAGGCCCAAATGGGGGAAGGTATAGGCAGTCAGGGCACCTCGAAGAAGAGGCACAACGTCGGTGAGGGATGACGTGAGCGACAACTCTGTAGTACTGCGTTACGGGGACGGCGAATACAGCTACCCGGTCGTCGACAGCACCGTTGGCGACAAGGGCTTCGATATCTCGAAGCTTCGCGCCCAGACCGGTCTGGTGACCCTGGATTCCGGTTACGGCAACACCGCGGCGTATAAATCCGCGATCACCTATCTCGATGGTGAGAACGGGATTCTTCGTTACCGCGGCTACCCGATCGAGCAGCTCGCAGAGCGCAGCACGTTCGTCGAGACCGCGTACCTCCTCATCCACGGTGAGCTGCCCACCGTCGATGAGCTGGCGAACTTCAAGCAGGACATCACCTACCACACCCTGCTCCACGAGGACGTCAAGCGCTTCTACGACGGCTTCCCCCGGGACGCCCACCCGATGGCGATGCTGTCCTCGGTCGTCAGCGCGCTGTCGACCTTCTACCAGGACAGCCACAACCCGTTCGACGAGCAGCAGCGCCACATCTCCACGATCCGGCTGCTGGCCAAGCTCCCGACGATCGCGGCCTATGCGTTCAAGAAGTCGGTCGGCCACCCGGTCGTCTACCCGAGCAACGACCTCGGGTACGTCGAGAACTTCCTGCGCATGACCTTCTCGGTGCCCGCCGCGGACTACGACCTCGACCCCGTGGTGGTCAACGCCCTCGACAAGCTGCTGATCCTGCACGCCGACCACGAGCAGAACTGCTCCACCTCCACGGTCCGCCTGGTCGGCTCCTCGCAGGCGAACCTCTTCGCCTCGATCTCGGCCGGCATCAACGCCCTGTGGGGCCCCCTGCACGGCGGCGCCAACCAGTCCGTGCTGGAGATGCTGGAGGGCATCCAGGCCAGCGGCGGCGACGTCGACTCCTTCATCCGCAAGGTGAAGAACAAGGAAGACGGCGTGAAGCTCATGGGCTTCGGGCACCGCGTCTACAAGAACTTCGACCCCCGCGCGAAGATCATCAAGGCGGCGGCGCACGACGTCCTCTCGGCGCTCGGCAAGTCCGACGAGCTGCTGGACATCGCCCTCAAGCTGGAGGAGCACGCGCTGTCCGACGACTACTTCGTCGAGCGCAAGCTCTACCCGAACGTCGACTTCTACACCGGCCTGATCTACCGGGCCATGGGCTTCCCGACCGAGATGTTCACCGTGCTCTTCGCGCTCGGCCGGCTGCCCGGCTGGATCGCCCAGTGGCACGAGATGATCAAGGAGCCCGGCTCCCGCATCGGCCGCCCGCGGCAGATCTACACCGGTGTCGTCGAGCGCGACTTCGTGCCGGTCCAGGAGCGCTGACCCCTCCGAGGCCGGCTCCCCGCACACAAAAAAGAAGCGCCCCGCCTCCGGATCCCCCCACGGGTCCAGAGCGCGGGGCGCTTCCCTTGTCCCGGTTGGATTCCCCCCACGGGATCCGTCCGGGCGTTCCGGGTTGCACCGCGATCTGCCGGGACGCGCACGTTCGGGAGGGCCGCTCAAAGCTCCCCGGGCACGTCGCCCCGGCCACGCGTAGCCGGGCACGATCCCCCAAGATCAGCCCGGCTGTGCAGTGCAAGCCCCGCCGGGGTGCCTGCACTTGCCCGGTTAGACTCGCGACCCCCCTCAATGGTTACGTTCGGATGAGTGTGATCTGGGTCTCTTGCCATATGGGGGCGAATGCGGTCAAGGGCCTCCATAGGGAGATCGAGGCCCTTGGGTATGGGTGTTGTGCCGGTTGTAAGGGCTGTGTGAAGTTTCCTGGGCGCGGGGGCGTGGGGAGCCCCGGAGGCCGCTGCGGGCAACCCCGGAGGTCCAGGGTGGCGCGTCAGGCCGCCTGCCCCGCGAGCTCGTAGCCGGCCTCGTCGACGGCCGCCCGCACCGCGTCCTCGTCCAGCGGCGCCTTGGAGGTGACGGTCACCAGGCCGGTGGCCGCGACCGCCTGCACCGAGCTCACCCCGGCGAGCTCGCCGATCTCGGACGACACCGCCCCCTCGCAGTGGCCGCAGGTCATGCCGGTGACCCGGTACGTGGTGGTCACCTCGCCGACCTGGACGTCGGTGCCGCCGGAGTGGCAGGAGCCTTCGGGGGTGCAGCAGGAGCCGTTCTCGGTCATGGGGGATCTCCTTGTGGTGCCGATGTGTCCGCGTGGTGCTGGTGCGTTCGGTGTGGTGCTGTGTGTTCCGTGTGGTGTCACGCGCCGGGGGTGCCGTGAGCGGCTGACTCCGGCAACCGCCGGCGCCTCCCGACGCTTCGGTACTTTATACCCCTAGGGGGTATCAATCCAGCTTCCGGGCGCACCCGCCGCGCTGCCCCCGCGCCACACCGCGTTGCCGCACGCCCCGCCACGCGTCAGCCTTGGGATATACGGGCTCGGGGTGGATCCGAGGAGGCGGCCGTATGGACGTACTCGCCCTCTACGGCCTGCTGGTGCTCACCACGCTGCCACCACTGATCCCCAACTCGGCGCTCCTTGTCACGACCGGAGTACTCGCCTCCCGGGGAGAGGTCTTCCTCCCCCTCGTCCTGCTGACCGTCGGGGGCAGCGCACTGCTCGGGGACCTCCTCATGTACGCCGCCGCACGCCGCTTCGGCGGGCCCGTACGGACCTGGATGCGCCGCAACCCCCGCCGCCGGGCGCTGCTGGAATGGACCTCCGGCCGCATCCAGCGCTACGGCCTGCCCTTCGTGATCGCCGTACGGTTCCTGCCCAGCGGCCGGATCGTCGGCGCCCTGGCCTCCGGAGTGCTGCGCTACCCGCTGCGCAAATACGTACTCGGCGCCGCCATCGCCGAGGCGACCTGGGCGACGTACTCGGTCGGCCTCGGCTACGTGGGCGCCGCCACCACCGGCCGCCCGCTCTACGCCGTCGGCGTCGGCTTCGGAGTCTCCTGCGCGGTGGCCGCCGTCGGCGCCGCGATCCAGTGGGCCGCCCGCCGGCGCACCCTGCGCGACCCGCCGGAGGAGAGCGGCGAGGGCGAGAGCGGCGGAGCCTCCGAAGGGAGCGGCGGCGGCCGGGGTGAGGGGCGGGGTGAGGGGCGGGGTGAGGGGCGGGGCGGCCGGGCCTCGGCCATCGTGTCGGCGCGATTGTCAGTGGGTGGCCCTACAGTGCAGTCATGACAGTGTTACGCAGAGTGACTATTCGGCTGAGGTGGGCCACCCGCGGTGGCCCGGACATCCGCCACGGCGACCGGCTCGTCCGTGCGCCGCGAACGCTCACACGCCTCGGCGATATACAGCGCCTCCAGGGCCTCCGCGGGCGAGCACGGGCTCGGCGCACGCCCCGCCACGACCTCGGCGAAGACGCCCAGCTCGGTGACGTAGGCGTCGTGGAAGCGCTCCATGAACGTGGCGTACGGGTCCGCCGCCCGCTGCCACGACAGCTCCGGCTCGGCGGACGGCAGCGGCGCACGGTCGTCGAGGCCGACGAAGCGGGCGCCCTCGGAGCCGCAGACCTCCAGCCGGACGTCATGGCCCGCGCCGTTGTAGCGGGTCGCCGTGACGGTGGCCAGGGTGTCGTCGTCGAAGCGCAGCAGTGCCGCGCAGGTGTCCACGTCGTCGCCCTCGGTGAAGAAGGGTGCGCCGCGGTTGGCGCCCTGGGCGTAGACGGAGACCACCTCACGGCCGGTGAGCCAGCGCAGGATGTCGAAGTCATGGATGCTGCAGTCCCGGAACAGCCCGCCGGAGGTGGGGATATAGCCGGCGGGCGGCGGCGTCCGGTCGCTGGTGCAGGCCCGCAGGGTGTGCAGCCAGCCCAGCTCACCGGAGTGCAGCGCCTCGCGGGCGGCGCGGTAACCCGCGTCGAAGCGGCGCTGGAAACCGATCTGTACCGGCGCGGAGCCGGCCCGCGCCCGCTCCACCACGCCGACGGTGCCCGGCACGTCCAGCGCAACCGGCTTCTCGCAGAACACCGGCACCCCGGCGTCCAGGGCCTGGTGGATCAGTGTGGCGTGTGCACTGGTCGCGGCGGTGATCACTACGCCGTCGAGGCCGTCCGCGTACATCTCCTCGACGCTCGCGGCGGGCCGTACACCCAGGGTCTCGGCCAGCGAAGCGGCGCGTGCGGTGTCCGCATCCGCGACGGTGATGCCGGTGACGCCCGGGACGCTCAGCAGGGTGCGGGCATGGAACGCGCCGATGCGCCCGGTGCCGATCAGACCGATCTTCATGCCTCGGGTCCTTTCCGGGGAGGGGCCTTCCGGGTCTGTTGGAACGGTCCAACCGACGTTTTCACGGGCACCCTGCATGTCCTGATGTCCGCATGTCAACCATTCCGCAGGGTCGCTTGGTGGTTGCTTGGTGGTGCATTGACGTCGATCCGGCCCGATGGGAGGCTCGGCCTATGGAACGGTCCAACCAGCGCGCCGACGGGCAATCCGAAGGGCGGCCAGGCGAGCGGCCCACAGAGCGGGACCGCGAACGTTCCGGCGTGCGGCCGGGAGCGGACCGGAATCCGACGATCCGCGCTGTCGCCGAGCGCGCGGGCGTCTCCAAGTCGCTGGTCTCGCTCGTGCTGCAGGGCTCACCGCGGGTCAGTGCGGCCAGGCGGCAGGCCGTGCTGGCGGCGATCGAGGAGCTGGGCTACCGGCCGAACGCCGCGGCCCGCAGCCTGGCCGCACGCCGAACCCACACGGTCGGCGTGCTGCTGCACGATATGCGCAACCCCTGGTTCGTCGAGGTGCTGGACGGCCTGAACTCCCTGCTGCAGGCGCACGGTCTGCGGATGCTGATGATCGACGCCCGACTGGACCGGCGGGCCGGTCAGGACTTCGCCCGAACCTTCCAGGAACTGCGGGTCGACGGCATCGTCATCGTCGGCACGCTCCCGGCCACCGACGGCCTCGCCGAGGTCGCGGAACGGCTGCCGACCGTCATCGCCGGCAACCACGAACCGCGGCTGCCGCGCGTCGACCTCGTCGCCAACGACGATGAGCGCGGCGCCCGGCTCGCCACCGAACACCTCATCGCCCTCGGCCACCGGCGCATCGCCCATATCGCCGGACAGGGACAGGTCGGCGAGCTGCGCCGCCGCGGCTTCGAGGCCGCCATACGCTCCCACGGCCCGTCGGTGAGCGCCGTCGTCGAGAGCGGCGACGGAACCGAGGAGGGCGGCTACCGTGCGGCCGTCCGGCTGCTCCACCCCTCGCGTGCCACCGGACGCCCTGCCCCCGGAGATCCCACCGCCGAACGTCCCACCGCCGTCTTCGCGTTCAATGACATCTCCGGCGTCGGCGCGCTGTCCGCCGCCCAGGAACTGGGGCTGGACGTCCCCGCCGATCTCTCCCTCGTCGGCTACGACAACACCTACCTCGCCCGCATCCGCCACCTCTGGCTCAACTCGGTGAACAACGCCAGCCACGAGGTCGGGCGGCGGGCGGCGCGCTGCCTCCTGGACCGCATGGAGCACCCCGACGCCCCGGCCGGGCAGCAACTCGTGCCCCCGGAACTGGAGATCAGAGGCTCAACGGCACCACCCCGGACCGTCTGACCCACGGCTGCGCATCCTTACCCGGGGTCGTCGTGGCGACCACCCGGCCGCCGCCCGCCCGGCGCATGCCCGTCACCGTCCCGCCCGGCCCCCTACGCCTTCCCGGCCCTCTACGCCTTCCCGCCCCGCAGTTCGCGGTCCACCGCCCGCAGCAGGGTCAGCAGCATCCGGTTCAGCGGAGTGGCGATGCCGTGCCGTTCACCGGCCCTGACCACCGCGCCGGTGATGAACTCATGCTCCAGCGGACGGCCCGCCAGGCGGTCGTAGAGCATCGAGGAACCGCCGTCCCGAGGAGCGGTGGCGTACAGCTCAAGCGTCCGGGAGATGTCCGCCTCGCCGATGTCCGCCCCCTCGGCACGCGCGACGACGGCCGCCTCGCGCAGCAGATCGCGGGTGAGCGCGGCCATCTCCGGGTCGGCGAAGATCCCTGTCCGCTGCTGGAGAAGAGCGGTGATCGGATTGGCCGCGAGGTTGGTGAACAACTTGCGCCAGGCGGCCGTGGTGAAGTCCGGCACGCGATGCACCCGCAGCTCGCTGCCGTCCAGCAGGGCGGCGAACCGGTCCGCCAACGGCCCCTCGGGCACATGCAGTTCACTGGCGACATGATGCAGGACCCGGCCGGGCGCGGTGCGCTCCGCCGAGATGTAGACCACGGTGGGGAGGATGCGGGTGCCCCGGGGAACGAGCGGAGCGACGCGCTCCTCCAGGCCGATGCCGTTCTGCAGCACCGCGACCGCGGTGTCCCGGCCGCACAGCCGCCGCAGCCAGCCCTCGGCGCCCGCGGTGTCCTGCGCCTTGGTGGTCAGCAGCACCCAGTCGACCGGTCCCACCTGCGCCGGATCGGTGACGATACGCACCGCGGCGGGCCGGACCGTGCCGCCGCTCTCGATGCTCAGACCGTCCAGCGGGCTGCGTACGCACAGCGTGACGTCGAGCCCCGCCCACCGCGCGAGGGCCGCGGTGTAGCCACCGATCGCGCCGCCGCCGATCACCGCGATCCGGGCGGGTGCCGCTGCTGGGGAGCTCCGGGGCATACCTCGATCGTAGAGCCGGGGAAGCCTGACGGGTGGGTGCCGTCCGGGCCCCGGCGTCGCCCGGGAGCGGGGCCCGGGGCCGTACCTGCCGGTGGCTCTCAGCGCCGGCCGCGCTGGCCCGGCCGCTGCGCCACCCACGCTCTGACCGTGTCGGCGAACCAGTACGGTTTCCCGCCCTCCACCAGATCCGGTTCGGGCAGCAGCCCGTGCTTGCGGTAGGAGCGCACGGTGTCCGGCTGCACCTGGATGTGCGCGGCGATCTCCTTGTACGACCAGAGCTTGCGGTCGGTCATCTCTGCCACCTCCTGAGCGCCGTACGCAGGGTCGGCCCGGAAGGGCCGGCAGGGGGCTGCGTACGGCCTGGTGATCACTCACCCTGTGCCTGGACAACGACACCGAGTAACCATGAGGGAGGGGCTGTTGATCGGCTGTGACGGAAGCCCCGAGTAACGGTGACAGCCGTGACGCGAGCCGGATGGCTGTGACGGGGGCGGGACGGACCGGTACGGGGGCGGGGCGGACCGGTACGGGGGCGGGACGGACCGGAATGGGGGCGGGGCCGGACCGGAATGGGGGCGGGGCGGTCAGGAACGAGCGCGGGGCGGTCAGGAACGGGGCCGGGAGGGCCCGGAAGGCGGGGAACGGACGGGGTCGGGGCGGACCGGAAGGCGGGGGGACGGAGTGGCGGTGGCCGCGCGACAAGGCCGGAGGCGGGGGCCCGGGGCGAAACAGCGTGTGGCGGGCCGGCTCCCCAGCTGGGGAGCCGGCCCGCCACACGAACACCAGCAGCGGCCCGGCCGGCCGGACAGCCCGCTGTCAGGCTGTCCGGCCCCGAGCGCGGCGGATCAGGCGATCAGGCGTAGAGCGCCCGCCAGGTCTTCTTGTCGACCTTGCCGTTGGCGGTCAGATGATGCCGGGACTGGAACTTCTTCACCGCGGCCAGGGTCTTGGGACCGAAGTAGCCGGTCACATCTCCCCACCGGAGATAGCGGCGGTTCGCCAGCAGGCACTGCACCTGCGAGACGCGGTCGCCGCGCTGACCGTAGACGGTGAGGGCGGTTCCGTTGTAGTACGCGCAGGCGGCCAGCGGGCCGGGCCGGCCGGCCGCCGGACTGTCGGCGGACGCCGGACCGGTGAGCAGTCCGGCGGTCAGCAGCCCCGCGGTCGCGGCCAGGACGGCCGTGCGCCTGACGGCTCGGCTGAGAGTGTGGGCATTCACGAATTCCCCCGTTTCCCCCGTTGGATGTGATTCCACCCGTTCTGACGCCGGGGGAGCGGTGCGCGGTTCCGGCAATGCCTCAGCGCTTGGTGCGCGCCGCCGTCAGCTCCGGCCCGGACTCCCGCCGGGCCTTCCGTTCGGGCCGCCGCCGGGCCTTCCGTTCGGGCTCCCGCCGGGGATGCTGTCCGCGCTGCCGCTCGGGCTCTCCTTGCCCGGTGCCGCCTTCGTGGCCGCCCTGCGCAGCTCGTGCTCCAGATCCTCCAGGGCCAGCCCCTTCGTCTCCGGTGCGTACCGCTTGCAGAAGACCAGGGACAGCACACACATCACGCCGAAGAACCAGAACGTGGTGCCCGCGCCGACCGCGTCGAGCAGGAGCGGGAAGGCCAGCGCGACCCCGAAGTTGACCATCCACATCATGAACACCGCGGCGCCCATGGCCAGTCCGCGCACCTTCAGCGGGAACATCTCGGCGAGCAGCAGCCAGACACCGGTGTTGAGGGTGGCCTGCATGAACGCCATGTAGAGAACCATCAGGCCGAGCACGAGGGCGCTGACGGCGGTGGAGTGCGGCAGGCGGAAGGCGGCACCGAGCAGGGCGAGCGAGACGGCCATACCGGCCAGCCCCGCAAGCAGCATGGGCCGCCGGCCGACCCGGTCGATCAAGGACATCCCGACGGCCGTGGCCAGGACGGAGATCGCGCCGATCGCGATGGTGGCGGTGATCGAGGCGCCGGTGCCCAGACCGGTCGACGCCAGGATCTTGGGCGCGAAGTAGACCACGGCGTTGACCCCGGTGATCTGCTGGACGGCCGCCAGACCGATCCCGACCAGCAGCAGCCGCCGCACCCATGGCGTGCGCAGCTGCTGCCAGGCGCCGCGCCGGGCGTCGGCCTCCAGGGCGCGGGCCTGATCGATACGGGCCAGTTCGGCGGGTACGTCCTCGGCGGGCAGCGTACGGTGCAGCACCCGGCCCGCCTCGTTGGGCCGGCCCTTGCTGATGTACCAGCGCGGCGTGTCGGGCAGGAAGAACAGCCCGGCGAACAGGGCCACGGCGGGCAGCGCGGCGAGGCCCAGCATCCAGCGCCAGGCCGCCCACTGCGCCAGAACGGCATTGATGAGGTAGGCGAGCAGCTGACCGCTGACGATCATCAGCGAATTGAAGGAGACCAGCCGGCCGCGGATGTGCGGGGGCGCGATCTCGGACAGGTACAGCGGGGTGATGACGGAGGCGCTGCCGACGGCGAGCCCGAGGACGAAGCGCGCCACGGTCATGAAGGGAACGCTCGGCGAGAGCGCGACGGCCAGCGCACCGCCGATGAAGACGGAGCCCGCCCACAGCAGGGAGTTGCGCCGGCCCAGCGCATCGGCCATCCGTCCGCCGATCAGCGAACCGAAGGCCGCGCCGATCAGCAGCGCGCTGGTGATGATGCCCTCGCCCAGAGAGGTGAGGCCGAAATGGCTCTCCATGAAGGGGAGGGCGCCGGAGATCACTCCGGTGTCGTAGCCGAACAGGGCGCCGCCGAGGGCGGCAATGGCAGCGATGCCGACGATGAAGCGCTTGGCGCTGCGGGCCCGCACACTCTCGCGCGGGCTGGCGGGCGCCATCTGGCTGGTCGGAGCGGCCATCCTCAGCTCCGGTACGCCGTGCCGGCCCGCCCGGCGGCCGGGGCCGTGGTCAGGGCCGGGGTCGGAATCCGGGCCGGTGTCGGTGTCGGCCGGGCCGGAGAGGGGCGGGCCGGCGAGGGGCACAGGGGTATGAGGCCGGTGCGGAGCGGGTCGGCGTCAGGGGCGACGTACATGGTGCGGGGCCTTTCGGTGGCGGGGGGCCTTTCGGTGGTGCGGGGCCTTCAGTGGGGATGGCGGTACGGCGCCGGCCACTAGCGATACAGCGACGGCCGCTCGATCAGGTCGACGGTCACCCGCTCGCCGGTGGTCTGGGCCCGTACGCCCGCCTCGCACACGGCGGCCGCGGCGTAGCCGTCCCAGCAGCTGGGGCCCTCGACCTCGCCGCGCCGGGTGGCGTTCACCCAGCGCTGCACCTGCCGGTCGTAGGCCTCCTCGAAGCGCTCCACGAAACCAGGGGGGATGGTGCCACCCCAGTGGCCCGAGGTGTTGCTGAACACTCCGTGGTCGTCGCCGATCCTGGCGGTGCCGCCCTCGCAGACCGCCTCGCAGCTGACCTGGTAGCCGAAACCGCAGTTGACGAAGATTTCGGTGTCCACGACCTGGCCGCCCGCGGTCTCGAAGAGGACCAGCTGCGGGTCGCTGAGGCCTTCCGGCGCGTTGCCGGTGGGCGCCGGGCGCAGCACCCGGACCGCGGTGATCTCCTCCTCCAGGAGCCAGCGGGTCACATCGATCTCATGCACCACCGAGTCGTTGATCATCATCGCGTTGGTGAAGCCGGGCAGGGTGTCGGCGTTGCGGTGCTTGTTGTGGAGCATCAGCGGGCGACCGTAAGTGCCCTGCTCCAGAAGGGACTTGAGGGTGCGGTAGTCGGCGTCGTAGCGGCGCATGAAGCCGACCTGGACGCGGCGGTGCCCCAGCGCCTGCTCGGCCTCCAGGACGCGCAGCGCGGAGGCCGCGTCCGGCGTCAGCGGCTTCTCGCACAGCACGGGCAGATCGCGCGCGAAGGTTTCCAGCAGCGTCGCCTCGTGCGCGGGTCCGGGCGAGGCGATCAGTACGGCGTCCACCGCGGGGTCGTCCATGGCGGCGGCCAGGTCGGTATAGGGGGTGCACCCGTCGATGCCGTCGGCGAGGTGCTTGATGCGGTCCGCGTCGATGTCGACCACGGCCGCCACTCGGGCACCGCTGATCACCTCATTGATCCGGCGTACGTGGTCGGCGCCCATCCGGCCGGTGCCGATGACCGCCACGCCGAGCGTTTCGTGCGAAGTCATGTCGTCCTCAAGTCCTTACGTTTCCTTACGTGCTACAGAGTGTGATGTACGCTGGGAACTGATTACTCTCCGTAATCGTTGCCGGGGTGTGAGGAGGCGGTCGTGCGGCATACGCATGCGAGACGTACCTGCACGAGGCCTACCTCTACAGGGCGCACGCCTCAAGCCGCCCGACCTGCGGGCGGCGCGCGGCCTGCGGGCGGCGTGCGGCCTTGAAGCGGTGTGCGGCCCTGGGGTGGCGCGGGGCCTCGGGGCGTGGTGCGGGGCCTCGGGCGTGGCGCGCGGCCTCGGGGGCCTCGGGGTGGCGTGCGGTCTTGAGGTGGTGCACGGCCCCGCTGCGGCGGGTGGTTCAGGCGCCGCAGGAGCGCAGGAAGCGGCGGGTGCGCTCGGCGATGGGGAACGGCTGGTCGGGCGGGCAGGGGTACATGTCCTGCTCGACGATGGCGAAGAGGTCGACGTCCAGCTCCTGGGCGGCCTGCAGGACGGGCGGCAGGGCGGGCACGCCGAGCGGCGGCTCGCACATCACGCCCTGCTTGACGGCCGGGCCGAACGGGGTGCCGTTGGCGACGACCTCGCCGAGGATGTCCGGGTCGACCTGCTTGAGGTGGAGGTAGCCGATCCGCTCGCCGTAGGTGCGGATCAGCTTGACGCTGTCGCCGCCGCAGTAGGCGTAGTGGCCGGTGTCCAGGCAGAGGTTGACCAGGCCGGAGTCGGTGGCGTGCAGGAACCGCTCGACGTGTTCCTCGGTGTCGATGTGGGTGTCGGCGTGCGGGTGGACGACGATGTCCAGCCCGAACTCGTCCCGTACGCGCTTGCCCAGCCGCTCCATGCCGGTGGTCAGGTGCTTCCACTGCTCCGCGGTCAGCTCGCGCGGCTCGATCTCCTCGGCGGTCTTGTCGTCCCGCCAGAAGGACGGGATGACGACGAGGTGTCCCGCGCCCATCGCCTGGGTGAGGGTGGCGACCTCGGAGACGTGCGCCCAGGTCTTGTCCCATACGGACGGGCCGTGGTGCAGCGAGGTGAAGATCGTGCCGGCCGAGACCTGCAGGCTGCGGCGGGTGATCTCGTCGCGCAGGACGGCGGGGTCGGTGGGCAGGTAGCCGTACGGGCCGAGCTCGATCCACTCGTAGCCGGCTTCGGCGACCTCGTCCAGGAAACGCTGCCAGGGCACCTGGTGGTCGTCGTCGGGGAACCAGACTCCCCAGGAGTCGGGTGCGGAACCGACGCGAAGGCGGTCCAGGACGGGCGGGGCGGCATGGGGAACGGACATGCTGCGGCTCTCCTCTCGCCGGTCGACGGTGACCGGGAGGCGCTGGGGTGGGTCGTGGGGCACAGCCTCTCTGTCGCCCCGGGGAGTGTCAAGACTTCGTCCTGACATTAGGACTTAAGGACTTTGATGGCTCCGGTGAGTATTCCCGTGGCGCCCCGGTTGGTGCTGCGCGCGCCTCGTTTGGTGGTGCGCGGTGCCTCGTTCGGCGCTCCGCGGCGCTCCGATTGGCGCTCCGTGGCGCTCCTCCGCGGTGCTCCTCCGCGGTGCTCCGATTGGCGCTCCGCGGCGCCCCTCCGCGGCGCTCCGGATTGCCTCCCGGATTGCCTCGGGGAGTGTTCCGGGTGGGTCGGGCCTCCGCTCATTGGGCCCGGCACTCCCCTTCGGCGCCCCGGCCTCGACAACTCCCTTCAACGTCAGTATGTAAGGACAAAGTGTTGACAGGGTCTGACTCTCCCCGTTAGACCTTTCCTCAGAGCCGAACCCGCCGAATCCGCCGCGCCGGCCGACCCGAAGGGGCGCACATGACCGAGCCGTACGACCTGATCACCATGGGCCGCATCGGAGTCGACATCTACCCGCTGCAGACCGGTGTGCCGCTGGCGCAGGTGGAGACGTTCGGGAAGTTCCTCGGTGGCTCGGCCACCAATGTGGCGGTCGCCGCGGCCCGGCTCGGCCGGCTAAGTGCGGTCATCAGCCGCACCGGAAGTGACCCGTTCGGCGACTACGTCCACCAGGCGCTGCGCGACTTCGGTGTGGACGACCGCTGGGTGACCCCCGTCGACGCCTATCCGACGCCGGTCACCTTCTGCGAGATCTTCCCGCCGGACGACTTTCCGCTCTACTTCTACCGCCGCCCCAAGGCCCCCGATCTGGTCATCCGCCCCGAGGAACTGGACCAGGACGCGATCGTGGGCGCCCGGATCTTCTGGGTCACCGGCACGGGGCTGTGCGAGGAGCCCAGCCGCAGTGCCACCCTCGCCGCGCTGGAGGCCCGCGCCAGGACGGGGACCACCGTGTTCGACCTCGACTGGCGGCCGATGTTCTGGGGCGGCGAGGGCGGTGCCTCCGGGGACGGCGGCGCGAGCGGCGCCGCAGCCATGGCCGCCGCCCGCCCGTATTACGAAGCCGCCCTGCGGTACGCCACGGTGGCGGTCGGCAATGTCGACGAGGCCGAGGTCGCCACCGGACTGCGCGATCCCCAGGCCTGCGCCCAGGCGCTGCTGGACATGGGTGTCGAGCTCGCCGTCATCAAGCAGGGCCCCAAGGGCGTGCTCGCCGTGCACCGGGACGGCCGCATCGCCGAGGTCCCGCCGACCCCCGTCGAGGTCGTCAACGGCCTCGGCGCCGGCGACTCCTTCGGCGGCTCGCTCTGCCACGGCCTCCTGGCCGGGTGGGACCTGGAGCCGATGATGCGCTACGCCAACGCCGCCGGCGCGATCGTCGCCTCCCGTCTCGCCTGTTCGTCTGCGATGCCCACGGCCGACGAGGTCGACGCGTTCCTCGCGGGGCGGTGACCCCTGTGGCCGCATTCGTCCCTGTCACCCCTGCGGCCGCACCCACCCCGCCGCCCCGTCGACGACCACCCCGTCGCCCCGGGACCGCCCACCTCCGTCGCCCCGGGGTCGCCCCCGCAGCCGTCCCCGCCCCACCTGTGCACTCAAGAAGGTGAGTTGAGCCTTGAACCCTCGGATCAGTGACCTCGCGACGCTGCGGGCCCGGCACCCCGAAGCCGTCGCGGAGGCCGCCGCCCGCCGCACCCGTCGCCCGCTCATCGGCGACAGCGGCCGGCTGATGATCGTCGCGGCCGATCACCCGGCCCGCGGCGCGCTCGCGGTCGGAGACCGGCAGCTCGCCATGGCCAACCGCCTCGATCTGCTCGAACGCCTGGTCCTTGCGCTGTCCCGGCCCGGTGTGGACGGGGTGCTCGCCACCGCCGACATCCTGGAGGACCTGCTGCTGATCGGGGCCCTCGAGGGGAAGGTCGTGATGGGCTCGATGAACCGCGGCGGTATCGCGGGTGCCGCCTTCGAGATGGACGACCGGTTCACCGGGCACCGCCCCCAGGATCTCGCCCGGCTCCGCTTCGACGCCGGCAAACTGCTGCTGCGCATCGACTACAGCGACCCCGGTTCGCTGACCACCCTGGAGACCACGGCCCGTGCCATCGACGCGATGGCCGAGCGGCAACTTCCCGTCTTCGTGGAGCCGTTCCTCTCCTCCCGGAGAGAAGGCGCGGTCCGCAACGACCTCAGCGCCGAGGCCGTCACCCGCTCGGTGGCCATCGCCTCCGGCCTCGGCGGCACCTCCGCCTACACCTGGCTGAAGCTGCCGGTCACCGACGACCCCGACGCCATGGCCCGGGTCTGCGAGACCACCACGCTGCCGACGGTGCTGCTCGGCGGCGACATCGGCAGCACCGTCCAGGACCAGGAAGCCGCCTACGAGAAGTGGCGCAAGGCGCTGCGGCTGCCGACGGTGCAGGGCCTGGTCGTCGGCCGCTCCCTGCTCTACCCGGCCGACGGCGATGTCGCGGCGGCCGTGGACACCGCCGTGGGCCTGCTGTGACCACCCCGCCGGCCGGAGGTGACCACCGCCGTGGGCCAACGGTGAAGACCGTGGACACCACCGGAGGCCTGCTGTGAACACCGCGATTTCCGCAGGAGACTCGATACATGAGCACTGAATTCCACCTGAAGGCCACAGCGGCGGCCGACGGCCCGTATGCGCTGGACATCGATCCGAAGCGGGCGGGCTGGGGCTACTCCTCGCTGCGCGTCCTCGACCTGCCGCCCGGTGGCCACCACTCCTTCGCCACCGGTGACAGCGAATGGATCGTGCTGCCGCTGTCCGGAGGCTGCACGGTGCTGACCGACAGCGGTGAGACCGGTGAGGCCGGCAAGGCCGGTGAGACCAGCAAGACCGGTGAGGCCGGTAAGACCGGTGAGATGTTCGAACTGACCGGCCGGGAGAGCGTGTTCAGCGGGGTCACCGATTTCGCGTACGTACCGCGTGACGCCCATGTGCAGATCGCGAGCGGCGCCGGCGGCCGTTTCGCGCTCACCGGCGCCCGCTGCGAGCGCCGTCTGCCCGCCCGCTACGGTGCGGCCTGTGACGTCCCCGTCGAGCTGCGCGGCACCGGCAACTGCTCCCGCCAGGTCAACAACTTCGGCGCCGCGGGCACCTTCGAGTGCGACCGGCTCATCGCGGTGGAAGTGCTCACCCCCGGCGGCAACTGGTCCTCCTACCCGCCGCACAAGCACGACGAGTGCCGCCCCGGCGAGGAGTCCGAGCTGGAGGAGATCTACTACTTCGAGGTCGAGTCCGCGCACGGCACCGAAGGCGTCGGCTACCAGCGCGTCACCCCCTCGGGGCACGGCCGCGGCACCGACGTGCTGGCCGAGGTCCGCAGCGGTGACGCGGTCCTGATCCCCGACGGCTGGCACGGTCCGTCGATCGCGGCGCCCGGCCACGCTCTGTACTACCTCAATGTGATGGCCGGGCCCGGCGAGACCCGTGAGTGGCTGATCTGCGATCACCCCGACCACGGCTGGATCCGCTCCACCTGGCCCGCTCAGCCCGTCGACCCCCGCCTCCCCCTCTACGAAGCGCCCACAGGAGACGCCCGATGAACGCTCCGACGACCCGCCGGCTGACGGTCGCGCAGGCCCTGGTCGAGTTCCTGGCCCACCAGTACACCGAGCGGGACGGCCGCCGGCACCGCCTGATCAACGCCTGCTGGGGCATCTTCGGCCACGGCAATGTCGCCGGCCTCGGGCAGGCGCTGCTGGAATCGGGGGCTGCGTCCCACCAGGGGACAACCCCCGGACCCCCGGTGCTGCCGTACCTCCAGGGCCGCAACGAGCAGGCCATGGTGCATGCCGCGGTCGGCTACGCCCGGCAGCGCGACCGGCTCGGCGCGCAGGCCGTCACCACCTCCATCGGCCCCGGCGCCACCAACCTCGTCACCGGCGCCGCGCTCGCCACCGTCAACCGCCTCCCGGTCCTGCTGCTGCCCGGCGACATCTTCGCCACCCGGCCCGCCGACCCCGTCCTCCAGCAGCTCGAAGTGCCCTTTGCCGGTGATGTCTCGGTCAATGACGCGCTGCGCCCGGTCTCCCGCTACTTCGACCGGGTCACCCGGCCCGAGGCGCTGATCCCCGCGGCCCTGCAGGCCATGCGGGTGCTCGCCGACCCCGTCGACACCGGCGCCGTCACCCTCGCGCTGCCGCAGGACGTGCAGGCCGAGGCGTACGACTGGCCGGAGGAGTTCTTCGCCGACCGGGTGTGGCGCGTCCCGAGGCCCGCCCCCGACGCCGACGCCCTCGCCGAGGCCGTACGGGCCCTGCGCGGCGCCCGCCGGCCCTTGGTCATCGCGGGCGGCGGGGTCCACCACAGCGAGGCCGAGGACGCGCTGTGCGCGTTCGCCGACGCCACCGGCATCCCGGTCGCGTCCACCCAGGCCGGCAAGGGTTCGCTGCGCCACGACCACCCCGCCGACGTGGGCGGCATCGGCCACACCGGCACCGCCACCGCCGACGCCCTCGCCCGCGAGGCCGACGTGGTCCTCGGCGTCGGCACCCGTTACACCGACTTCACCACCGCCTCGTCGACCCTGTTCGCCGCGCCCGGTGTCCGCTTCGTCAACCTCAACATCGCGTCCTTCGACGCCCACAAGCTCGGCGGGCTCTCCCTGGTCGCCGACGCCCGCGCCGGTCTGGAGGCGCTGGCGAAGGAGCTGTCCGGCGAGCGGGTCGACGCGGAGTACGAGGCCGCCTACCGGGAGGCGAAGGCCGGCTGGGAGCGGCGGGTGGACGCCGCGTACGGGGCCGCCGACCCGTCGGTGCGGCCCTCGCAGACCCAGGTGCTGGGCGCGCTGGACGCCGTGGTCGACGACACCGACGTGATCATCAACGCGGCCGGTTCCCTCCCCGGTGACCTGCACAAACTCTGGCGTGCCCGGTCCCGCAGGCAGTACCACCTGGAGTACGGCTACTCCTGCATGGGCTATGAGATCCCGGCCGCGATCGGCGTCCGGCTCGCCGCCCCCGACCGGCCGGTGTGGGCGCTGGTCGGCGACGGTACGTATCTGATGAACCCCACCGAACTGGTCACCGCGGTCCAGGAGGGCATCCACATCAACGTCGTCCTCGTCCAGAACCACGGCTATGCCTCGATCGGCGGGCTGTCCCAGGCCACCGGCGGTGAGCGCTTCGGCACCGACTACCGCTTCCGCGCCGCGGACGGCACGTACACCGGTGCGCCGCTGCCGGTCGATCTCGCGGCCAATGCCGCGTCGCTGGGCATGCAGGTGCTGCGGGCGGCCACCGTCGGTGAGCTGCGTGCCGCGCTGGCCGAGGCGCGGGGCGCGAACCGGCCCACATGTGTCTATGTCGAGACCGAAACGGCTGACACTGTGCCGGGCGCGCCCGAGGCTCAGGCCTGGTGGGATGTGCCTGTTGCCGAGACCGCGACACGTCCGGCGGCGGTGGCTGCCCGGGAGGCGTACGACCGGCACACCGCCGGGCGCCGCCGCCACCTCTGACTCCCGCTCGAAGTCGTCACCCAGAAAGGCCCTCCGCATGAAGACCCTCAGCCACTGGATCGGCGGTAAGCCCGTCGAGGGCGTCTCCGGCAACTTCGGCCCGGTCTACAACCCGGCCACCGGAGCCCAGGAGAAGCAGGTCGCCTTCGCCTCGGCCGACGAGGTCGACGCCGCGGTGCGCGCGGCCAAGGAAGCTTTCCGGACCTGGGGCAGCAGCTCCCTGGCCAAGCGCACTTCGGTGCTGTTCAAGTACCGCGAGCTGGTCGACGCGCACCGCGAGGAGATCGCCCGGCTGATCACCGCCGAGCACGGCAAGGTGCACTCCGACGCGCTCGGCGAGGTCGCCCGCGGTCTGGAGATCATCGAGCTGGCCTGCGGCATCCCCGAGAAGCTGAAGGGCGAGCTGTCCACGCAGGTCTCCACCCGGGTGGACGTGGCGGCGATCCGCCAGTCGCTCGGCGTGGTCGCCGGCATCACGCCGTTCAACTTCCCGGCGATGGTGCCGATGTGGATGTTCCCGCTGGCCATCGCCTGCGGTAACACCTTCGTCCTCAAGCCGAGCGAGAAGGTGCCCAGCGCCGCGTTCAAGCTCGCCGAGCTGGCCGCCGAGGCGGGGCTGCCCGACGGGGTGCTGAATGTCGTCCACGGCGACAAGGTGGCCGTCGACGCCATCCTGGAGCACCCGGACATCGCCGCGGTCTCCTTCGTCGGCTCCACCCCCATCGCCCGCTACATCCACACCACCGGCACCGCCAACGGCAAGCGCGTCCAGGCGCTGGGCGGCGCCAAGAACCACATGCTGGTCCTGCCGGACGCCGACCTCGACCTGGCCGCCGACTCCGCGATCAACGCGGCGTACGGCTCGGCCGGCGAGCGCTGCATGGCGATCTCCGTCGTGGTGGCCGTCGGCGAGACCGCGGACCCGCTGATCGGCAAGATCAAGGAGCGCGCGGACAAGTTGCGGATCGGCCCCGGCGACGACCCGGCCTCCGAGATGGGCCCGCTGATCACCAAGGTTCACCGCGACAAGGTCGCCTCGTACGTCTCCGGCGCCGCGGCCCAGGGCGCGGACGTCGTCATCGACGGCACCGGCTACACCGTCGAGGGCTACGAGGACGGCCACTGGATCGGGGTGTCCCTGCTGGACCACGTCACGCCCGAGATGGACGCCTACCGTGACGAGATCTTCGGCCCGGTGCTGTCCGTGGTCCGCGTCGAGACCTACGACGAGGCCATCGCGCTGATGAACAACTCGCCGTGGGGCAACGGCACCGCGATCTTCACCCGGGACGGCGGCGCGGCCCGCCGCTTCCAGATGGAGGTCGAGGCCGGCATGGTCGGCGTGAACGTGCCGATCCCGGTGCCGGTGGGCTACCACTCCTTCGGCGGCTGGAAGGACTCGCTCTTCGGCGACCACCACATCTACGGCAACGACGGGGTGCACTTCTACACCCGCGGCAAGGTCGTCACCACCCGCTGGCCCGACCCGTCCGACGGCGGTATCAACCTGGGCTTCCCCAGCAACCACTGAGGGACGTTCCGACGGACCCCCTGCCGGCCGTACCGGCAGGGGGTCCGTCATCTCGGCGTTGCTACGGTGCTCCCTCGCCGCGCATCGACACAACCGGGGGACGAAATGCCGCAATCCATGGCGCTCGCCAAGGGCGCCCGTATCACCGGCGGAGTTTTCTGCCTGTTGTTCTTCCTGTTCACGGCCTACTGGCTGGCCGCGGACGCCGGCGAGTTCGGCCTCGGCGGCCTCTGGGAGGCCTGGGCCCGTCAACGTGCCGGCCTGAACCAGGCCACCACCCCCTTCCATGTCGGCCTCGCCGCGGTCCAGTTGGCGGCGGCGCTCGCGGCCTTCGCCGGGCGGCGGGTGGCCGGCGGACTGCTGGCCGTCGCCACCACCGTCACCTTCGCCACCGCGACGCAGGCCACCTTCAGCACCGGCCTCCACACCAGCGACAACCGCTGGTACCTGCACGCCGACATCGACACCGCGCCTTTCGAAGGCGTCTTCCTCAGCAGCGCGTGCCTGTTCCTGCTGTCCTTCGCCGCCTGCGTCGTGCTGCTCGCCGGTATGCGCTCCTGGCCGCGCCGTACCCCCACGGACCCGCCGAAGCGCCCGGCGCGGACGGCCGGCCTGGCGGCCGGTCTGCTGCTCGGCGTGATGGTGCTGTGGAACCTGGTCTGGCAGGGCTACATCCTGGTGCAGAGCGACGCCGCATCCCTCCCCGTGTTCTACCTGGGCAAGGGCATCCTCAGCGCGCTGCTGAGCATGGCTCCCGGCTGGTCCGCCCTGGTCTTCCTCGTACTGACCGCGGTGGCCATGCTGAGCAGCCTGATGCGCGGCCCGGCGGCCCGCGGGCTGGCCTTCGGGCTGGCGGTCGTGGCGCTGCCCGGCGCCCTGGTGACGGTGATCGCGCTGGCCGGCCACGGCACCCTCTTCGAGATGAGCGACTCCACGCCGGGCCTGAGCGTCATCGGTGACATCGGGCTGCTGCTCGACCTGTTCGGCTCGGCGGCGCTGCTCGCCTTGACGGTCCGCGGTGAGCCGGTCGCCCCCGCCTGGTTCGCGCCGGCGCCGGGCCCGCAGTTCGCCGCGCCGGGTTTCGCGGCGCCGGGCGGCCGGCCCGCACCGTCGGCCGGTCCGCAGGCCCCGCCGCCGGGCCCGCCGGCCTGGCAGCCGCCCGCCGGCCCGGTGCCCCCGGTCAGCGGCCCGTCGCCGGCGCCGCCCGGTGCCCCGCCGATGCCGCCGGGCACCCCGCCGCCCGCGCAGGGCGGGTTCGGGCCGCCGCAGTACTGACGGGCGTGCGGCGCCCCTGTTCCACGGGGCCGCAGCCACGGGCCGCGGTCCCCGTACCGCAGCCGCGGTACGAAGGCGCGAACCCTACTCCCCGGGCAGGCCGCGGGGGTCGTCCCGGGGTACCGGCCGCCCGCCGTGGCCCGTCCCTAGGATTCACGGTATGGATCTGCGAGGCCTCAGACCGCGCGGCCGGCGCCGGTACGCCGCCGCGGCCGCGCTGGCCGTCCTCATGGGAGGCGGCACCTGGGCGGCGGCCGCCCCCTCGGACGCCGCGCCCGCCGTCCACCGCACGGGCCGGGTGATGACGATGCCCGACCGGCCGGGCAGCAAGAAGGAAGTGCGGATCGACACCTCCTTCTTCACGGCGGGGAGCGCCGCGCGGCGGCGGCCCGCCGTCCTGCTCGCCCACGGCTTCGGCGCCACCAAGGACACCCTCCGTCCCCAGGCCGAGAAGCTGGCCCGGGACGGGTACGCCGTCCTGACCTGGTCGGCGCGCGGCTTCGGCAGGTCCACCGGCAAGATCGGGCTCAACGACCCGCACGGCGAGGTCGCCGACGTCCGCCGGCTGATCGACTGGCTGGCCGAGCGCCCCGAAGTCCGGCTCGACAAGGCCGGCGACCCCCGGGTGGGCGTGGCCGGCGGCTCCTACGGCGGCGCGATCTCGCTGCTGGCGGCCGGCTACGACCGGCGCGTCGACGCCATCGCCCCGCAGATCACCTACTGGAACCTCGCCGACGCCCTCTTCCCCCACGGGGTCTTCAAGAAGCTGTGGGCGGGCATCTTCTTCACCACCGGCCCCGCGGGCACCACCGGCTCGCCGACCGCCCCGCCCTCGGCACCCGGCGGCTGTGTCCGGTTCGAGCCGGAGCTGTGCCGGACGTACGAGCGCGTCGCCGAGAAGGGCAGACCGGACGAGGCGGCCCGCCGGCTCCTGGAGTCCCGCAGCCCCGCCGCCGTCGGCGACCGCATCAAGGTGCCGACGCTGATCATGCAGGGCCAGACCGATTCGCTGTTCCCGCTCGGCCAGGCCGACGCCATGCAGCGGGCGATCCGCAAGAACGGCGCCCCGGTCGACGTCGACTGGATCGCCGGCGGGCACGACGGCGGCGACCGGGAGCTCGGCCGCCTGGAGACCCGTACCGAGGACTGGTTCGACCGCTATCTGAAGGGCGACCGGCACGCCGCCACCGGGCCCGCGTTCCGGATCAGCCGCACCGGGGGAGTGGACTCCACCGACGGCGCGGTGCGGCTGCGCGGCGCGAGCGGGGGCAGCTACCCCGGCCTGGAAAACGATCCCCGGCGGGTCCGCCTCGCGGGCCGCCCCCAGGCCTTCAGCAACCCGGCCGGTGCCGGACCGCCCGCGATCTCCGCGGTGCCCGGTGTCGGCGCGCTCGGCAACCTCTCCTCGCTGGGCGCCGGCGGGCTGTCCGTGGACTTCCCCGGCCAGTACGCGGCCTTCGCCTCGGCGCCGCTGCGCACCCCCCTCCACCTCACCGGCAGCCCCACCGCCACCGTCCACGTGCGGTCCAGCTCCCGGGACGCGGTGTTCTTCGCCAAGGTCTACGACGTCGCCCCGGACGGCCGCCGCCAGGTCCTGCCCTCCCAGCTGGTCACGCCCTACCGCGTCAAGGATGCCCACGACGGCAGGACCGTGCGGCTGCACCTGCCCGCCGTCGACCACGAACTCGCCGCCGGCCACCGCCTGCGGCTGGTGCTCTCCGCCACCGACCTCGGCTATGCCTCACCGGCCGAACCCGCCACCTACCACGTCTCGCTGCAGGGCGGCGCCCTGAACGTGCCCACCGCGCCCCAGGTGCGCAGCGCGGCCGCCCCGCTGCCCGCCTGGACCTGGCAGCTGCCCGCCGCGGCCGCGGTGGTGGCCGCGCTGCTGCTGCTCACCGCCCGCCGCAAGGCCGCGGCGCCCGCCCCCGATCCGGCGCTCGCCGAGGTCCCGCTGCAGATCAGCGGCCTGAGCAAGCGCTACGCCAAGTCCGCGGCGGGGTATGCCGTCCAGGATCTGAGCTGCCGTGTCGAGAAGGGGCAGGTGCTCGGCCTGCTGGGGCCCAACGGCGCCGGCAAGACCACCACCCTGCGCATGCTGATGGGGCTGATCAGGCCCGACGAGGGGGAGATCAGGGTCTTCGGGCAGGCCGTCCGGCCGGGCGCCGGGGTGCTGTCCCGGGTCGGGGCGTTCGTCGAGGGCGCCGGCTTCCTGCCGCATCTGTCCGGCCGCGCCAACCTGGAGCTGTACTGGCAGGCCACCGGCCGGCCCGCCGCCGACGCGCACCTCGACGAGGCGCTGGAGATCGCCGGCCTCGGTGACGCCCTGCAGCGCGCCGTCCGCACCTACTCCCAGGGCATGCGGCAGCGGCTCGCGATCGCCCAGGCCATGCTCGGGCTGCCGGAGCTGCTGATCCTCGACGAGCCGACCAACGGGCTCGACCCGCCGCAGATCCGTGCGATGCGCGAGGTACTGATCGGCTACGCCGCCGCCGGACGCACCGTCATCGTCTCCAGCCATCTGCTGTCCGAGGTCGAACAGAGCTGTACGCACCTGGTCGTGATGGACCGAGGGCGGTTGGTGCGGTCCGGCCCGGTCGCCGAGATCACCGGCTCCGGTGACACCGTGCTGGTCGGCGCCGCGGAAGCGGTCGGCGACGCCGTGGTGGAGAAGGTGGCCGCACTGCCGGGGGTGGTCTCGGCCGTGCGCGCGGAGGGGGGCCTGCTCGTGCGGCTGGGCGGCGGCCTCACCACCACCGGGCTGCTCACCGAACTGCTCCGGCTGGAGGTCGCGGTGGACCGCATCGGCCCGCACCGCCGCCTGGAGGACGCCTTCCTCACCCTGATCGGAGGTGACCGATGACCGCGCACGCCACGGCGCGGGCGCCGGGTTACCGGCCGCGCCGCACCCTGCCCCTGCGCGTCGAGGCACGCCGCCAGCTGCGGCGGCGCCGCACCCTGGTGATCGCCGCCGTTCTGACGCTGCTGCCGTTCGTGCTGGTGGCGGCGTTCGCGATCGGCGGCGACCCGCACGGCCGCGGCAACGGCCGGATCACCCTGATGGACACCGCCACCGCCTCCGGCGCCAACTTCGCCGCCACCGCCCTGTTCGTCTCCGCGGGCTTTGTGCTGGTGGTCCCGGTGGCCCTGTTCTGCGGTGACACGGTCGCGTCCGAGGCGAGCTGGTCCTCGCTGCGCTACCTGCTGGCCGCGCCGGTCCCACGGGCCCGGCTGCTGAGGGTCAAGCTCACCGTCGGGCTGCTGTTCAGCGCCGCCGCGATGCTGCTGCTGCCGCTGGTGGCGCTGGGCGTGGGCACCGCGGCGTACGGCTGGGGCCCGCTGCAACTGCCCGCCGGCGGCGCGCTGTCCGCGTCGGAGGCGCTGCCGCGTCTGGCGGTCGTGGTCGGCTACCTCTTCGTCAGCCAGCTGGTCACCGCGGCCCTGGCGTTCTGGCTGTCGACGGTGACCGACGCGCCGCTGGGCGCGGTCGGCGGCGCCGTCGGGCTGACCATCGTCGGCAATGTCCTCGACCAGGTCACCGCCCTGGGCAGCTGGCGCGAGGCGCTGCCCGCCCACTGGCAGTACTCCTGGGCCGACGCGCTGCAGCCCGGGTGGGAGTGGTCCGGGATGATCCAGGGCTCGGCGGTCTCGGTGGCGTATGCGCTGGTGCTGTGCGCGCTGGCGTTCCGGGGGTTCGCGCGCAAGGACGTGGTGTCGTGACGGCGGGGTGAGGGGGCGTCGCCGCGGGGGTGGCGCGGTGGGGGCGTGACGGCGGGCCGGGCGGCGGGGGACGCGGCTCCCGCGCCGCCCGTGGCGGCCGCGGTCAGGCGGTCGGCCCCTGCATGCGGGCACTGACCCAGCGCATCGTGCCCTCGCCCAGCCCCTGCACATACGTCTGTGCGCTGTGCGTGCCGCCCGGCACGATCTGCAGCCGGGTGTGCACCGGCCCGTGCCCGTAGCGCGCGATGAACTTCCGCACCTTCGGCAGCACCGTGTTCTCCCGGGAGCCGTCCTGGAAGGCGAGGTAGACCGGCGGTCCGCCGCGTGCGATCAGCCGGCGGGCCAGGACCTCCGGGTTGTTCTCCCGCTCCTCCTTGGCGTGGCCGTTCCACAGCGGCGAGTCGGGCACGATGTCCGGCCCGTTGGGTATCGCCACCTTGAACGTCTCCGGGTTCTGCAGCACGTTCTTCAGCGCCGCGAACCCGCCCGAGGAGGAGCCCATGACGGCCCAGGCGTCGCGGGTCTTGAGGGTGCGGAAGTTCTGCCGTACGAGATCGGGCACGTCCTGGCTGAGCCAGGTGCCGATCTTCGGCTGGCCCGGTATGTCGCTGCCGTCGTAGTACTGCTTGTCATTGGGGTTGAGCACCGGCATGACGACGATGAAAGGCAGGCTGGTGCCGTTCTTGGACCACCGGGCCAGGTTCTCCTCCAGTTTGAGGTCGGAGCCGATCCAGTAGTTGGTGGGGAAGCCGTACGCGCCGGGCAGCGCCTCCATCACCGGGAAGCCCTTGCGCGCGTTCCGCTTCTCGTAGTACTCCGGCGGTGCCCACACCCACACCTTCCCGGTGAAGCCGGACTTGGGGCCGTGCAGGGTGGTCACGCCGATCGGGGTGTTCTCGCCGGCGCCGCCGACCCGGCTCTCCTCCTCGAAGCTGATCGGACGCGTGGGCCACTGCACCAGCGACCGCTTTCCCGGGGGCGTGGCATGCAGTGCGGCGCCCGACTTGGGGCCGCCGAACCGCAGGGGAGAGGCCTGGGTGGCGCCGCTGCCGCAGCCGGACGTACCGACGAGGACGGTCAGGGTGATCAGCGTGATCACCGCGGGGAACAGGGCTTTGCGCACGGGGCCTTCTCCTTGCCGACATCCGGGAACCGTCCCCGGCTGGCCAGCAAGAGGGGGTGGCGCGGGCCCGGGTTTCCCTTCCGGGGTGTCGGTTTGCTCGCACCGCCCCGCGGAATCCGGGCATCCCCTTCGTGACCTGGGACGCTTTACGCAGGCAGGGAGGCTGGTTTACCGGGATTTTCCCGGTCGGCGGGCGGCGGGACGCGGGGCACCACACCCGCTCCCCGTGGCCCGGAACGTCCGTCTTCGGCCCGTATCCTCTCGCTATGACCTGGTCGCGTGCGCTCAAGGAGGCGGCTCGTTCGGGGCTGACCATCGAGCGGACCAAGCTCACCCCGTTGATCGCCCTCCGCGGCGCGGCCGGCGTCGCCCTCGTCATCGGCCTGTGCCTGTGGCGCGGCGACCCGACGCTCGCGGTCTCCTCCGCCTTCGGCGCGTACGCCTCCGGGATCGTCACCTTCCAGCGCAGCATGCGGCCGCGCCCGGTGCTCGCGCTCGCCGTCGCCGGCGCGCTGGCCGTCTCCACCTTCCTCGGCTATCTGGCCGCGGCCCGTCTCGTCTCCTTCGTCCTGCTGCTGGCCGGCTGGACCCTGCTGGCCGGGATGGCCTGGGCGATCGGGCCGGTCGCCGGGCTGATCGGCACCCAGACCGTGGCGATCATGCTGGTCACCGTCACCCTGCCGACGTCCGTCCTCGGCGCGCTGGAACACGCCGCCCTGATGTTCTTCGGCGGTCTGGTCCAGGCGACTCTCATCGTGCTGCTCCCGGTGCGGCCCTGGGGCGTCCAGCGGGACGCGCTCGCCGACGCGCTGGCCGACGAGGCGGACTACGCCCGGCGGCTGCGGCACGACCCGGTCGCCCCGTTCGACCCGTCGCCCCTGATGGACGCCCGGCTCGCCTCCGCCATTACTCCCCGTCAGGCCCGGCGCCGCCCCGTACAGCTGCACGGTCCCCGGGGGCTTGCCGAACGCGTCCGGCCGGTCCTCGCCTCCCTCGCCGACCCGGTCGTCGGCGCCCCCCTGGAAGGGCCCGAACGTGACCGGGCCCGGGACCTGCTGGGCGCCGCGGCCACCGTCCTGGACGCCGTCGCCCACGCGGTACGGCACGCCCGGCCGGTCCGGCTGCCCCCGGAGGCGATGGCCGTCCTCGAAGTGCCCGCCACCGGCCCGATGCTCCACGGGGCCGCCCGGCGCTCCGCCTACCGGCTGATCTCGCTGCTCGCCGACGCCGTCGAGCTCACCGACGAACCGGTCCGCTCCACCCGCCCCACCACCGAGGCCGAACGCGGCCATCTGCTGCGTCCCAGCGTCCCCCGGCTGGTGCCCGGCGCGCTGCGCTCCCTGCACCGCGAGGCCCGCTGGTCCTCGCACATCCTGAGGCACGCCCTGCGGGTCTCCGCGGTCGCCACCGCCGGTTATCTGCTGGGCACCGTGCTCCCGTTCGGCCACGGCTACTGGGCGCCGCTGGCCTCGGTCATGGTGATGCGCCCCGACTTCGCCCAGACCTACTCCCGCGGTATCGCCCGTTTCCTCGGCACCCTCGTCGGGGTCACCGTCGCGGGCGCGCTGATGGCCCTGGCGCATCCGGGCGGCTATGTCAGCGGCGGGCTCGCCGTGGTGAGCGTGGGGCTGATGTACCTGCTGATGCGCACCGGCGTCTCGGTGACCTCGGCCTGCGGGGCGGCGTATGTGGTCTTCCTGCTCGGCCTCGCGGGGGCGGGCTGGGAGCAGACCGTCCAGGAACGCGTGGTGCTCACCCTCCTGGGCGGGCTGCTGGCGATGCTGTCGTACGCGCTGTTCCCCGCCTGGGAGACCCCCAAGCTCCGCGACCGGCTCGCCGCGTGGCTGGAGGCCAACGGGCGCTACGCCCTGGCCGTGTTCGACCTCTACGCCACGCCCGCCGAACGCCGCCCCCGGCAGATCCGCGACGCCCTGCTGGACTCCCGGGCGGCCCGCGCGGCCTGGGAGGAGAGCGAGGCCCGCGCCGAGAAGGAACCCGTGCGCCACCGCGGCCTGTCCCGGGCGTCGGCGAAGGCGGCCGGCGCCGCGCTCGCCACGATGGGCCGGGTCACCATGATCCTGGAGGTCCACCTCCCCGAACGCGATGCCGCGGCCTCACCCGGTGCCACCGCCTTCGCCTTCGAACTGCGCGCCTGCCTGGAGGAGGCCACGCGCGCGGTACGGGAGCGGGACGAACTGAACTGGAGCGAGCTGCGGGACGTATGGGAGAGGTGGGACGCGGAGGACGAGAGCCGTGGTGTCGCCCTGCGCGTCGCGGACCTGCAGCTCGACGCCCTCGACGACCTGGCGGAGGCGCTGTCGCGGGAACCGCGCACGGACGACGGGACGGACCAGGACGCCCCGGACGGCGGCAGCCGGTGAGAGTGAGGTGAGGGAACCATTCAGGGCCCCCGGTAGTCTTATTGACTGCCCGCAATGAACGCCATTGCTCGCCCATGGGGTTGTCTGCGGCGCAATGTCCCAGGCCCCCACTCCCTCGCGAGAGAGCACACGAACCCCCCATGGCGTCCAGCACTTCGTCCGGAACCTACGACATAGGCATCGACCTCGGCACCGCCAACACCCTGGTGTACGCCCGCGGCAAGGGTGTGGTGCTGAACGAACCGTCCGTCGTCGCGGTCAACGCCGCCGGCGAGGTGATCGCCGTGGGCGCGGACGCCAAGCGGACCATCGGCCGTACGCCCTCCGGGATCACCGCGATGCGCCCCCTGCGGGACGGTGTCATCGCCGACTTCGATGCCGCCGAGCGGATGCTGCGCGCCCTGATGAAGAAGGCCCTGCCCAGTCGCCGGTTCGCCCGGCCGCGGGTGGTCATCTGCGTCCCCTCCGGCGTCACGGGCGTCGAACGGCGCGCGGTCATCGACTCCGCCCGCGGCGCCGGGGCCCGCGAAGTGCACCTCATCGAGGAGCCGATGGCCGCCGCGATCGGCGCCGGCCTTCCCGTGGACGAGCCGGTCGGCTGCATGGTGGTGGACATCGGCGGCGGGACGACCGAGGTCGCCGTCATCTCCATGGGCGGCCTGGTCACCGCCCAGTCCGTACGGGTCGCCGGCGACGCGCTGGACGCCGCCGTCGCCGCCCACATCAAGAAGCAGCACTCCCTGGCCATCGGCGAGCGCACCGCCGAGGACATCAAGATCGCGATCGGCTCGGCGGTCTGGACCCCGGTCGACCTCGACGAGGACGGCGCACCCGACCGCCCCTTCTCCTACACGGTCCGCGGCCGCGACCACATCAGCGGCCTGCCCAGGATCCAGGAGATCAGCGAGGAGGAGATCCGCGGCGCGCTGGCCGAACCGGTCGAGGCGATCGTCCGCGCCGTCCACCGCACCCTCGACGAATGCCCCCCGGAGCTCTCCGGTGACATCGTCGAGCGCGGGATCGCCCTGACCGGCGGCGGCGCCCTGCTCCGCGGCCTGGACCACCGGCTGCGCGAGGAGATGGGCGTGCCCGTGACGGTCGCCGACGATCCCCTGGACTGCGTGGTCAACGGCACCGCGAAGTGCGTCGACGAATTCGCGTCCCTGCACGGCCTGCTGACGGGCGCCAAGGAACAACCGCGGCGGTCGGTGCGGTTGTAGGCAGTGGCCGAGGCCTGTCCGCGAAGTCCCGTCGTTCGCCCGCAGGGCGTGCCAGGCGCCGCGAGGCGGCGGGGTGGGGAAGACAGGCCCGAGGGCGCGGGGCTCGCGTCCGGCCGGTTTGCCGTCCCGGCAAAAATTCTTGCGCGCGGTGGAGCACCGCGATGATCGTGGGGGAGCGGTCACCGGGGCCGCGGGCCGCGCCGGACCGGGGCCCGCGCCCGTGGCCGCCGCCCGCAGGCGTTGCCACCACCGGCGCCGCCGCACTCCCCGAGGAGGATGCATGCCGCAGTCTGCCAAGACGCCGTCCACGCCGCCCACTTCCCCGGCCGCCCCGGTTCCGCCGCCGGCCGCCCCGCTGCCGGCGGCGACGCACCGTACGGTCGAGGTCCCCGGCGGCCGCATCCACCTCGTGGAGCAGGGCAGCGGCCCCCTCGTCCTGATGGTCCACGGCTTCCCCGAGTCCTGGTACTCCTGGCGCCACCAGCTCCCCGCGCTCGCCGCCGCGGGCTACCGGGCGGTCGCCATCGACGTGCGGGGCTACGGGCGTTCCTCGAAACCCCGTGACGTGGCGGCCTACCGGATGCTCGCCCACGTCGCCGACAACGTGGCGGTCGTGCGCGCCCTCGGTGAGGAGACCGCGACCATCGTGGGCCACGACTGGGGCTCGCCCATCGCCGCCAACACGGCGCTGCTGCGGCCCGACCTCTTCACCGCCGTGGCGCTGCTGAGCGTGCCGTACACGCCCCGCGGCGGGACCCGGCCCACCGAGGGCTTCGCGCGGCTCGGCGGCCCCGGGGAGTTCTACGTCAACTACTTCCAGGAGCCGGGCCGGGCCGAGTCGGAGATCGAACCCGATGTCCGCGGCTGGCTCGCCGGGTTCTACGCGGTGGCCTCGGGCGATGCCGAGCCGCCGTCCGGCGGGGACCACGTCGGAGGGTTCTCGGTCCGGCCGGGCGGCAAACTGTCCGACCGCTTCCCCGCCGACAACCCCCTGCCCCTGCCCTGGCTCACCGACGCCGATCTCGACTTCTACGCGGGCGAATTCGAGCGGACCGGCCTGACCGGCGGGCTCAACCGCTACCGCAACGTCGACCGGGACTGGGAGGACCTCGCCGCCTGGGACGGGGCGCCGCTGCGGCAGCCGTCCCTCTTCATCGGCGGGGAGCGCGACGCCCCCACCAACTGGATGGCCGACGCCATCAAGGCCTTCCCGCAGACCCTTCCCGGCCTGTCCGCCTCCCACATCCTGGAAGGCTGCGGCCACTGGGTCCAGCAGGAACGCGCCGAGGAGGTCAACCACCTCCTCGTCGACTGGCTGGGATCCCTGCCGACGAAGCCCGCCGCGCGGCCGGCGTCCTGAGCACCGCCGCGCGGGGCGGCGTCCTACGCGCCGCCCCGCGCCCCGCTCAGATAGGCCTCCAGGCCGTCCAGGATCCGCTCCAGGCCGAACTCCCCTGCCCGGTCGCGGGACGTGGCGTCGGTTCCGGAGCCGGCGACGGCCGCGGCGACCGCGGGAAAGCGGTCGGCGCGGCCGGCGAGGAGTTCGTTCAGCGCGGCGCTCATGACCCCTTCCGGGCTCTTGGCCCGCGCGCTGCCCAGCCCCATCGAGGCCGACACCTGGGCGAGGGTCCGGACGTGGCCGTGCACCACGACCACGGTGTCGAGCTGTTCGCCGCCGGTCAGGCCGGTGTCCGCGAGCGCGGCGAGGGCGCACTCGGTCCAGCCGAGTTCGTGGGGGCCCATGACGCGGGGGCCGACGGCCGCGCCCAGCAGCCAGGGGTGCCGGTGGTAGACCGCCGTAAGGGCCTTCGCCCATGCGCGCAGCGCCGGCCGCCATCCGCCGCGCTCGTCCTGGCCGGGGCCGGCCGGCGCGGCCACGACCGGCGGCTCCCCCATCGCCGTATCGATCATCAGCGCGACCAGTTCGCTCTTCCCCGGCACATAGCGGTACAAGGACATCTTGGTGAAGTTCAGTTCGGCCGCGACGCGTTGCATGGAGACCGCCCCGAGCCCGCCGGCGTCGGCGAGGGCCATCGCCGTACGCGTGATCCGTTCCAGGCTCAGCGCCGGCTTGGGGCCCCGGCTGGGCCGCTCCCGCCCGCCCCACAGCAGCTCGACGCTGCCCGCCTGATCTCCGAACACGCTGCGCTTGCCGTCGTCTCCCGCCATCCCCGCATCCTAAAACTGTGTCCGGGGTATACAGAATGGTGTCCGTCGGATACAGTTTCTCTCATCGGTACGATGGATCGGATCGACGGGGGAGTGTGCGATGACGCACGACATGACGCATGAGATGCCGTACGAAACGGCAACGGGGCGCGAGGGGGCAGCCCGGCCGGACCGGGACCAGGAGCGGCGAACGGCACCGCCGGGGCGCTCCGTTCTGATCTCCGGTGCCAGCGTGGCCGGCCCGGCCCTGGCCTACTGGCTCGGCCGCTACGGCTTCCGGCCCACCGTGATCGAGCTGGCACCCGCCCTGCGCGGCGGCGGCTTCGCGGTCGACTTCCGCGGGGCGGCCCAGCTGACGGTGCTGGAGCGCATGGGCGTCCTGGACGACATCAGGGCCCACAGCACGGGCGGCGGCGACCCCCTCACCTTCATCGACGGGCAGGGGCGTCCGCTGGCCGCGATGCCTCCCGAATTCAGCGGCGGCGAGGTCGAGATACTGCGCTCGGAGCTGTCCCGGATCCTTCACCGGCACAGCCTGACCCCGCCCGGCAGCCACCACACACCCGGCAGCCCGCCCGGGGACCCGGCCACCCCCGAGTACCTTTTCGGCGACTCCCTCTCCTCCCTCACCGAGACCGCCGACGGCGTCCATGCCACCTTCGAACGGGGCGCGCCGCGCACCTTCGACCTGGTGATCGGCGCCGACGGTCTGCACTCCACCGTGCGCCGGCTCGCCTTCGGCCCCGAAAAGGACTTCGTCCGGCACCTCGGCTACTACGTCGCCGCCTGGGACCTGCCCGAAGACGCCGGAGACCTGGCCGCCCGCCCGGTCGGCTACGGCGAACCCGGCCGCCTCGCCACCGTCGGCCGCACCCCCCGCCGCAGCGGGGAACGGGGCTACGCGGGCGAAGTCTTCTGTGTCTTCGCCTCCGAGGAGGAGCTGATATCCGACCGGCGCGATCCCCGCGCCCGGAAGCAGGCGATAGCCCGGGCCTACGAAGGCGCCGGCTGGCGGACGCCGGAACTCATCGCCACACTCGGGCAGGCCGACGACGTCTACTTCGACTCCATCAGCCGCGCCGATGTACCGCGATGGTCCACGGGCCGTATCGCGCTCCTCGGGGACGCCGCCTACGGCGCCACGGTCGGCGGCATGGGCACCGGCTCCGCGATCATCGGCGCCTACGTCCTCGCCGGAGAGCTCGCCCTCGCCGAGGGGGACCACCACACGGCCTTCGCCCGCTATGAACGCCTCCTGCGCCCCTATGTGACCCGGTGCCAGCAAGGCGGCCGCGGCGCTGGGGAGTTCCTGGCCCCGGCCACCCAGGAAGCCCTCGACGCCCGTAACGCCGCCCTGAACTCCCCGGCCGCCGTCGCCGCCATGCTGCAACAGGGCCAGGACCTCTCGGCGGCCCTCACCCTGGACGACTACCCCGCACGGGTCGCCGACGCGGTCCGCGCCCGGTGGTGAACTTCCCGGCTTCACGCTGAGCCATATGGGTGTTCCGGCGTCAACGCGATTGTCCGGCATCACCTCTTCTGGGTTACTGATGGTGCCTGGTCGGTGGGCTGTCCATCCCCCTCGGGCTTCCGCGGTCGGCCCACCCTCCAGCCCTTTGCGCTGTGGGGGCCCGAAGGACGGACGGCAGTACGACGGCCCCGCCGCACCGCACGGTGCGACCGGCCGCTGTGCGCCGTGTGAGCTGTCCTCCCCGTACGGCTGGCCGCTGCCAGTGCTCGGGTCCCGGCTCGTGAGCCGTGTCTGTCACGGACGGACCCGGCAGCGAACTCACTCAGCAGGAGGACTCCATGTCCACACCCACCATCCAGCCGGCCCTGCCGGCGTTGCCTCTTGGACCCGTACTGCTCGGCGTAGTGCCCAATTCGGGGCCGACCACGGGCGGCAACACCGTGCAGCTCGTCGGGCTCGGCCTCGGCGGCGCCAGCAGTGTCCTCTTCGGGACGTCGACCGCGACGATCGTCGGACAGGACCCGCTGGGGCTGACCGTGTCGGTCCTGGCCCCGGCGCACGCCGCGGGTGCCGTGCAGGTCACCGTCACCACCAGTGGCGGTACCAGCAACCCGGCGTCGTACGTGTACGTGGCGCCCGTCCCGCCGACGGCCGCGGTCATCACCCCCAACTCGGGGCCGGTCGCGGGCGGCACCGCGTTCGTCATCGCCGGAACCGGCCTGCAGGGCGCCACCGTCACCCTCGGGGGCAATGCCGCGGCCGTCGTGGGCACGGACCCCACCGGCAGTGTCCTGTTCGGTGTCACCCCCGCGGGACCCCCCGCAGGAGGCAACGTCCCGGTCGTGGTGACGACCCCGGGCGGCACCGCGACCGTCCCCGGCGGCTACACCTACCTGGCGGCGCCCCCCACGGTTACCGGAACGGTGTCGCCGTCCTCGGCGGCGGCGGGCGCCACCTTCACTATCGTCGGGACCGGGCTCCTCGGAGCGACCGTGCTCTTCGGGGCCGCCCCGGCCACCGGCGTGGTGGTCAACGCGGGCGGTACGTCCCTGACCGGCACCGTCCCGCCGGGCACGGTCGGATCGACGGTGCAGGTGACCGTCCAGACGGCGGCCGGCAGCGCCAACGCCGGGTCGTTCACCTACCTGTGACGGTGACGGCCCGTCCGGCCGGATGACAATCCGGCATCCGGCCGGCGCCGGCGGGCCGCACCCGGCTCGCCCGGACCCGTCCGGGCAGCCCGGCGCCGTCACCCGGCGGGGGGACGCCGGAAAGCGGTTCGGCCCCCGCCCGTCGTACGGGCGGGGGCCGAACTCGCCGGTGGCTCCCCATGGCTCTCCCCGGGCCGCACCGTCCCGTCGGGGGGCAGATAGCGCCGGGCGTCCTGCGGCGGTCGCCCGGCGGCGCCGCACAGCAAGGGCAACGGAAGCCCCGCGTCCGCCATCCACGTCAGCCCGGTGTGGCGCAGATCCTGCCGCCGGAGGTATTCATGACCGAGCTCGGCCACCACGTCGTCCCAGCCGGTGGTGTCCCGCAGCACCGCGGCGGTGAACCGGCGCCGGTGCGGACCGGTGAACAGCCGGGCCGCCGGCGTGTGCCGCGCCGCCTCCAGCCGGCCGGCGGCCAACTCCCGCGCGGCGGGGCGCAGCGGCACCACCCGGTGGTGCCTGCCCCGGCAGGCGCGGTCGCCCAGGCCCGCCGGCTCGGACACGGTGAAGCGCTGGACCTGCCAGGTCCAGGTGCTCATATCGATGTCCTGGGCCTGCAGGGCGGACACCTCGCTGAAGCGGGTACCGGTCCAGGCGGCGAACCTGACGATGTCGCCCCACCCCTGGTAGCCGTCCGAGGACCGCTGGACGAGGGTGGCCGCCAGCCGCTCCAGCGTCTGCACGTCCGGCAGGGCCAGCGCCCTGGGAGTGGTGCGTTCGCTCTGCGCCCGCTGGTACTCCTGCTGCCAGCCGGCCACCCGGGCCGGATTGGCGTCGAGCACCCCGTCCCGCACGGCCTGTTCCAGGACCCGCACGAGCACGGCAAGGCTGTTCTTCACCGTCGACAGCCCGCATTCGTCGGCGATCCAGCAGTGCAGGGCGCGGTTGACGACGCGGCGGGTGACCTTCCGGATCAGGACGTGCCCGATGCTGGGAACGACACGCAGCCGCCATCCGGCCTGGTAGGGGGACATGGTCAGGGGCTCCAGGCCGTGCATCGCGGCCGGCCACCGCCGTTCCCCGTAGTCGGTGAGCGACATCGTGTGGGTGTCGGCCTCCCAGGGAAGCCGGTCCCCGGCGTTGTTGTTCATTATCGAATCACCCTTGTCTGCTGGGGAGTTATTCGGCCGCCCGGTACTGATGGCGTGCTGCGCTCTTGAGGCGGGAAAGCGACCCCCTGGGAATCGTGCTGACTTCATGCCGGTGGGGCGGTGGTGAACTGCGGTCCCCGGCCCGGAGCGCTTTGGCGTGCGGTTGGCCGAGGGTGCGGGAACAACAGCCGGCCAAGGTCGGAAAAGGGGCCGGACTCCCCGGTGCGGACGGCCGTAAGACGGTCTCCCATGACGCTGTCGCTGCTACGGAACAATGGTGAACTCCTCTCCAACAGGGCTATGAAGGAGGGGAGTTGTGTTGCGGGTGAACGTTTGCCGGGGTCGCGGCGACTTCCGGTGCCTCCCGTCCTCGTCGGCGGGTTTCCCGCTGCCTAGGGACAGCAGGTCAGTTGTCGCTGCGCTCCCCATACAAGAATGACAAGCGACGCGCTTGCTGCTGTGCACGGTTCTCGTGCGCCACCGGGCAGGAGCAGTGAGTTATCAAACGCCTCATCGGTCATGAGTGGAATAAAGGCATCTCCGCGGGCCATTGCGCAAGTTGGTACGGCTTTGTTCTTTTCGCGCTGCTCCGAACGGGTGGCCTTATCGATTGACTGTTGTAGCCCGGCGAGCCGCATGGATAACTAGTCGCATCCAACCGGTGGGCCGCCCATCCTCTCCGGGGAGCGGCACCTGGCCTACCCGTTGGCCCGGCCCAGCGCCTGGTTGCGGTCAGACCGAGATGCCGTATGGGCGTCCCCGGTAGAGGGTTTTGGATCCGTCAGCCGGTGCCGATACGTCGGCACCGGCTGATCGGCCCCCACATTCGGTGAGGGGGCTTCATGCGAACCATTTCCGTCCTTCGCTGGGTCAACGGTCTGCGCGCCTTGATCCCGGGCCTCACCGTGACAGCACCGGTATCCGCCAGGTCCGGAACGGCCCTCACGACCCCCGCTCCCGGCGCGGCCCTCACGACCCCCGCTCCCGGCAGGGCACACACCGCCCCCGCCCCTCATGGCCGTGCGAAGTCCCGCAGTGTCCCCGCCCGCAAGGGGAATTCACCGGTCCGCGGCACCGCCCCCACCACCGCACACGGCGCCGCCCCCACCACCGCACACGGCACCGTACCGCCGTCCGCGAGCGGCACCTCCGGCCACGCCGCCGGCTCCGCGGGAGGCCTCCGCACCCGCATCCGTCCGGCCGTCCCCGTGGCCGCGGCGGTCCGGTGCGGTGCCCCGCACACCGCCGCCGGCCCGGCCGGCGCCCCCCTCCCCGGCTTCCGCCACGAGGCACAGCCGGCCGTCTGAGACCGGCCGGCCACCCTTCGGGCGCGCCGCCCGGGGCGACGGCCCGGCCCCCCTTTCGCAGCCGTCCGGCCCCGGCCGTCCCGGCCGCCCCCCGCAGCGAGCTGCGCCCGGCTCCCCCGACCGCCCATCTGAAGCCTGCCCCCCACACACCCACTCCGACAGCACACCGGAGGACAGCATGGCGCAAAGAAGAATGGTGATCCTGGTCGACGGGCCGGAGGGAAATGGCCTGCCGCAGTACGCGCGCGACAATGCGGGCGATCCGATAAGGATCCTGCGCGGCAACGGGTATGAGCGCTTCGAATTCTACGGCGAATACGCGGACTTGGGCGGAGAGCCGGTCCCCGTGTACCGCTGGTGTTACCGCACAAGAATCGCCGAATAGACGCTGTGCGTCACCGGGAAACAAGCGATGTGCAGAGGAGAGCGACCATGTTGAACCTCGTGAGGGACGGAGTCCTGTCATGAACCGAGAATCCGGTAAAGACGCAACCGCAGGTGAAGGCCGGAATGTCGTGGTGACCGGTGT
The DNA here is from genome assembly GCF_900187385.1 of Streptomyces sp. 2114.4. Taxonomy (NCBI): domain Bacteria; kingdom Bacillati; phylum Actinomycetota; class Actinomycetes; order Kitasatosporales; family Streptomycetaceae; genus Streptomyces; species Streptomyces sp. 2114.4. The sequence continues at coordinate 2,678,160 of NZ_FYEY01000001.1, read as the reverse complement.
CGGGTTCTGTCTGCCCGGTCGTACGGAGCCGGTTTTCACCGCCGACGACATGTGGGACGTGGTCTCCAACGGCCAGTCCTGCCTCAAGCGTGACGAGGTGTATTACGGCTCGGTCGAGCTCACCCAGGCGATGTTCGACGAACGCCTCCCGGACGTTCCGCCGTTCTTCTCCCAGCATTACACCCCGGCGCACCGGTTCGGACTGGTGTCGATGGCGGAAGCCACCACCGATGCCGGACTGGCTTTCTGTGGCGGAGCGCTGAGTGAAGCCGCCATTCTGGTCGGTCGCGGAGGTGTGGACTCCAATGTCGAAAGCTATCTTTCGGTGCTGAGTGCCGACCCCGGAAAGACCTCCGCGCCGGACGCCATGGAATTGTTCGTCGCGGCCCAGCAAGCCGTGACCCCCTCCGATGTCGCCCTGGTGCAAGCGGCGCTGACCCAGTCCAACGGCCCCTGCTACACCGTCTCGTGCGGCTGCGCGTCGTCCGCCGTGCAGATCGGCAACGCCCGGCGGATGATCGCCCAGGGCGAGGTCGACATCGCCGTGGTGACCGGGGTCGACGTCTTCAACGTCCACCTCATCCAGAACATCCAGCGGCTGCTGAGCGGGGCCCAGCAGACCTACGACGCCCTCCGCACGACCGACATGCCCGAACTGCTGCCGTCCTTCACCTCCCTCATGCGGCCCTACGACCGCCGGGCGGACTGCATCAACCACGGCGAGGGCGCGGCCACCGTGATCATGGAGAGCCGGGAACACGCCGCCCGGCGCGGGGCGCACATCTACGGCCAGGTGCTGGCCACCGCCATGACCCGGGACGGGCTGGCCAACCCCCTCGCCTGCGACGAGACCGGCGCGGAACTCGTCACCGCGGTCCGCCGCTGCCTCGGCGACCGGTGGCAGCTGCGCGATGTGCCGTACGTCCACGGCGGCAGCGACGGCAACGTCATCGTCACCGCCTTCGAGGCGAACGCCATCAAGGAGCTCTACGGAGCCGACAACGACGTCCTGATGACGTCCCAGGAAGGCTGCTTCGGCCACAATGGCGCACCGGCCGGCTGCCTGGGCGTCGCCATGACGCTGATGATGATGGAGCGAGGGCAGGTCTGCCCCACCGCCAACTGCGAGCAGCCGGCCGACGGGCTGCCCTTCGACCCGGTCCCCGGAGTGCGGCCGCGGCCGCTGGACTTCGACTACGCGCTGAGCTTCAACTACCAGGTCGGCGGCGTGAAGAACGCCATTCTCCTCGGCAGTCCGGAAGCCGTGTGACCACGGGCAGATCACCTCCCACGTACGGAGACCCCGATGAGCAACGACATGCACGGCCCGGGCGCCGAGACGCGCCCCACCCATGAGACAGACCGGATCGCCGTGATCGGCATGGGCTGCCGGCTCCCCGGCGACACCGACTCGCCCGCGGCCCTGTGGCGGCTGCTGGTCGAGGAGCGGGACGCGGTGGGCGAACTGCCCGCCGAGCGCCGGCGCCTCGTCCCGGAGGACCCCCCGGGCCCCGGGGGCAGGGCGCCGACACCCCGCCAGGGCGGTTTCCTGCGCGACGTGACGGGCTTTGACGCCGCCTTCTTCGGCGTGGCGGGCCGGGAGGCCGACGTCCTGGACCCCCAGCACCGCCTGCTGCTGGAAGTCACCTGGGAGGCCCTGGAACACGCCGGCCTGCCACCGGACCGGATGAACGGCACCCCCACGGCCGTCTTCGCCGGCATCAGCTACAGCGACTACATGGACCGGCTGGCCGGGCAGCCCCAGGAACTGGAGGGGTCGATCCTGACCAACGGCCACTGTGTGGCCGCCGGCCGGATCTCCTACCTGCTCGGACTGCAGGGGCCGTGCGTGGCGCTGGACACCGCCTGCTCCTCCTCGCTGGTGGCCGTGCACATGGCACGCCGGGCGCTGATGGCCGGCGAGTGCGACCTCGCGCTCGCCGGCGGCGTCACCCTGAGCTTCCAGCCGCGCATCACCCGGTCCTTCGCTCGGATGGGCATGCTGTCGGAGGGCGGCCGCTGCCGGACGTTCGACGCCGGCGCCGACGGGTTCGTACGGGGCGAGGGCTGCGGCGTCGTGGTGCTGAAACGTCTCGCCGACGCTGTACGGGACGGTGACCGGGTCCTGGCGGTGCTGCGCGGCTCGGCCACCAACCAGGACGGCTCCTCCGAAGGGCTGGCCGCCCCGTCGGTGACCGCCCAGACGGCCCTCTACCAGGAGGCCCTGGAACAGGCCGGCGTCGACCCGCGGGACGTGGGCATGGTCGAGGCGCACGGCACGGGCACCCCCGTGGGGGACCCGATCGAGTTCGCCAGCCTCGCCGAGGTCTACGGCAACGGGCCCGGCCGCTGCGCCCTGACCTCGGTGAAGACCAATGTGGGGCATCTGGAACCGGCCGCCGGCATCACCGGACTGATCAAAAGCGTGCTGTGCCTGCAACGCGGCACCATCCCCGCGAACCTGCACTTCCGGCGCTGGAACCCGGCCATCTCCGCGGCCGGCACCCGTTTCTTCGTCCCCACCGAGCTGTCCGCCTGGCCCCTGCGGACCCCCACCCGGCTGGCCGCCGTGTCCTCCTTCGGCTTCTCGGGCACCAACGCCCACGTCCTGCTGGAACAGGCGCCGGAGCGTCCCTCCGCCCACCGGCAGGACTCCGGACGGCCGGACCGGGGCGCCTGTGAGGTCTTCCTGGTGCCGGCCGGCTCTCCCGACGTCCTGCCGGCCGCGGCCACCCGGCTCGCGGACTGGATGGAGGGCGACGGCGCGCACGTCCCGCTGCGCGACCTCGCGCACACCCTGGCCCTGCGGCGCTGCGCGGGCCACGGCCGGCTGGGGGTGGTGGCCTCCGGACGCCAAGAACTCCTCACGGCCCTGCGGTCCTTCGCGGCCGGGCAGCGGCATCCGGCGGTCGTGACCGGCGCCGTGGGCGCCGCCGTGGCGCGGCAGCCGGTGTGGGTGTTCTCCGGCCAGGGCTCCCAGTGGCCCGGTATGGGCCGCCGGCTGCTGAAGACCGAACCGGCCTTCCTCGACGCGCTGACCGAGGTCGACGAGCTCATCAGGGCGCAGAGCGAGGTCGCCGTCCTCGATGTGGTGCGAGGCGGCCGGCCCGTCCACGGATGCGGCACGGTGCAGCCGGTCCTGTTCGCCCTGCAGATCGCCCTCGCCGCGGCCTGGCGCTCGTACGGCGTCGAACCCGCCGCGGTGATCGGGCACTCCATGGGCGAGGTCGCGGCGGCGGTGGTCGCCGGGGCGCTGACCCTGGCCGACGGGGTCCGGGTGATCTGCCGGCGCTCCGGGCTGCTGAGCGATATCGCGGGGTCCGGCAGCATGCTGAGCGTCGGCCTGGACGCCGACACGGTGCGGGCCGAACTCGCCGACAGCGCGGCCGGCACCGTCTCGGTCGCCGTGCTGTCCGCACCCGACTCCACCGTCGTGGCCGGACGCACCACGGAGGTGAGCCGGCTGGCCGCCGCCTGGGAGGCCCGGAAGATCCCGGTGTTCCCGATCGCCGTGGACGTCGCCTCGCACTGCCCGCTGGTGGACCCCGTGCTGCCGGCCCTGCGGTCGGCCCTGGCCGGTCTCGACCCCCGCTCGCCCAAGGTGCCGTTCTACTCGACGGTCGTCGACGCCGGCCGGACACCGGCCTTCGACGCGGACTACTGGTGCGACAACCTGCGCCGCCCGGTGCGCTTCGCCGAGGCGGTGGCGGCCGCGGCGGCCGACCGGCACCTGATCTACACCGAGATCTCGCCGCACCCCGTGGTCACCCACTCCATCGAGCGCAGCCTGGCCGGTCTCGTCACCGACCCCGTCGTGCTGCCCACCCTGCGCCGTGAGGAGGACGAGCAGGCCACCTTCCGCACCCAGCTCGCCGCGCTGCACTGCGCCGCGGTGCCGGTGAACTGGCGGCGCCTCTACGACGACGGCAGCCTCGTCGACGCCCCCACCGTCACCTTCGACCGCCGCCACCACTGGGCCGACACCGCTGCCTCCACCGCCCCGCCCGCGGAGATGGCCGAAGCCCCCCGGGCGGGGCTGCCCGGCCACCACACCGAATTCCCCGGCGAACCCGTACGGCACTGCTGGCGCGCCGACGCCGGCACCGGGGCGCTGCCCTGGCTCGGGGACCACCGGGTGCACGGCAACGCGGTCCTCCCCGGGGCGGCGCACTGCGGGCTGGCGCTCGCGGCCGCCTGCGAGGTCTTCGGCGCGGCACCGCACGAAGTGGAGGTCACCGACGTCCACTTCACCCAGCTGCTGCGGCTGGGCGAGACCACCGAGGTCTCCACCGCCGTCACCCTGACCGCACCGGACCGGGCGCACTGCGAAATCCTCGCCCGGAACGAGAACGGCGACTGGGAGGTGCAGGCCGACGCGGTGCTGCACCGGCTGACCGTACGGCCCGAGCTGCGGCCGAGATCCGTCGACGCGATGAGCCTGCGCCACCCGGTGCCCCTGGAACCGGCCGCCCTCTACGACAGCCTGCGGCTGCGCGGCCTGGAGCACGGCCCGGCGTTCACCGGTGTCCACGCACTGCACACCGGCCGCCACAACGACAGTTTCTGGGCCAAGGTCGGGGTGCCGCCCGAGGCCTGCGCCCCCGACCCCGGCCTGCCGGTCCACCCCGTCCTCCTCGACGTCTGCGCCCAGCTCGCCGTGGCGCCCCTGATCAACGAGGACGACCGGTCACTGGTGCTGCCGGTGAGCATGCAGGCGGTCCGCATCCTCGGCGACCCCGCGCAGGCCGCGTACTGCCACGCCCACGTCAGCGAGATCACCGCACAGGCCATCGTGGCCAACGTCCGGCTCCTGGACGACAACGGCGCCGTGGTCCTCGTCGTCAACGGCCTGCGCTTCGCCCGGCGGGCCCTGCGCGAGACCCCGGAGGTCGACGACTGGCTGCTCGGCATCGGCTGGCGGTCGGCACCCCGGGCGGCACCGGACGGCGGCCACGCCCCGGGGAGCTGGGTCGTCGTGGGCGAAGCGGACGGCTCGGCCCAGGCGCTGGCCGCCGCGCTGCGCTCCCGCTGCGCCCGCACGGTGGTCTGGGACCGTCCGCTGGACGACACCTCGCTCGCCGCGTTCCGCGACGCCCTCACCGGCCGGCTGTCCGCCACCCTCGAAACCCCGCGCGGGGTGGTGCTGGTGTGCGGACGTGCCGAGGGCGGGGAGCCGACCGTGCAGTCCCTGTGGCGCACCCGCCGGCTGCTCGGCGCGATGCAGGCGATCACCGCCACCTCCTCGGCACCGCGCCTGTACGTCGTCACCCGGGGCGCCCGCAGCGTACTGCCCGACGACGAGGTCGACCTCGGGCAGAGCGCGCTGCGCGGACTGCTGCGGGTCGGCGCGCTGGAGCACCCCGAGATCCGGCCGGTGCTGGTGGACGCCGACCCGCACGAGGCCGATCCCGAGGACGTGGCCCTGGAACTGCTGGCCGACGCGGACGACGACGAGGTCGCGCTGCGGGCGGGCCGCCGGCACGTCGCCCGCCTGGAACACGCCGCGCCGAACGGCGGGCAGGACCAGGCCGCCACCCCGTGCACCGTGCGCTACGGCGAGGACGGCTTCAGACTGCGCGCGAGCCGGCTGGGCGATCTGTCGAGCCTGGAGTACGCCGCCACCGGCCGGCGCGCACCGGCACCCGGCGAGGTCGAGGTGCGGGTCACCGCCGCCGGCCTGAACTTCCGCGATGTGCTCACGGCCATGGGCCTGCTCCCCGGCGACCTGGACGTCCGCTACCGGATCGGCTTCGAGTGCTCCGGTGTGGTGAGCGCGGTCGGCGCCGGGGTGGAACGCCCCCAGGTCGGGGACGAGGTGATCGCCGTCGATCTGCGCGGCGGGGCCTTCGGCTCCTTCCTCACCCTCCCCGCCGACGCGGTCGCCCCCATCCCCTTCGGCATCGAACCGGTGGCCGCGGCCGGGCTGCCGATCGCCTTCCTGACCGCCTGGTACGCGCTGCGCTCGGTGGCCCGCCTCGCCGCCGGGGAGCGGGTGCTGATCCACTCCGCCACCGGCGGCACCGGCCTCGCGGCGATCGCGGTGGCCCGGCTGCTGGGCGCGGAGGTGCTGGCCACGGCCGGCAGCGAGGACAAGCGCCGCTACCTGCGGAGCATGGGCATCCGCCACGTCATGGACTCCCGCACGCTGGAGTTCGGCGAACGCACCCGGGAGGCGACGGGCGGGGAAGGCGTCGACGTCGTCCTCAACTCCCTGTCCGGGGCGGCCATCCGCACCGGCCTGGAGACGCTGCGGCCCTTCGGCCGGTTCGTGGAGCTGGGGGTGCGCGACATCATGGCGGACGCCCCGCTCGGCATGCTGCCGCTGCGGCACAATGTCACTCTGAGCACCGTCGACCTGATCGAACTGCACCGCAACCGCCCCGACGCCTTCGCCACGGTGTGGAAGGACGTGCTCGGCGCGTTCGAGGAGGGCCGGCTCAAGCCCCTGCACTGCACGGAGTATCCGCTCGCGGAGGCCACCACGGCCTTCCGCACCATGGCGGCCGCCGACCACATCGGCAAGCTGGTGCTGACCGTGCCCGCCGAGGGGGACGCCCCCGCGGTGCTGCCCGAAAGGGACCTGCCCGTGGAGGAGGGCGGCGCCTACATCGTCACCGGCGGACTACGCGGCCTGGGGCTGGCCACGGCGAAATGGCTGGCCGCGCACGGCGCCGGCCATGTGGTGCTCAACGGCCGCAGCGCCCCGGAGCCCGAGGTCGCGCAGACGCTCGCCACGGTGCTCGGCAGGACTGCCAAGGTATCGGTGGTCCTGGGCGACATCGCCGATCCGGATGTCGCCCGGCGGCTGGTCTCCACGGCGGTGAGCGAGGGATTCCGGCTGTGCGGGGTGGTGCACTGCGCCATGGTCCTGGACGACGCCGTGATCACCAACGTGGCCGACGACCAGCTGGAACGGGTCTGGATGCCGAAGGTCGTCGGCGCCTGGCATCTCCACCACGCCACCGAGGACCACGCGTTGGACTGGTTCGCGGCGTTCTCCTCGATGGCCTCCCTGCTGGGCAACCCCGGCCAGGGCTCCTACGCGGCGGCCAACTCCTGGCTCGACGGGTTCGCGGCCTGGCGCTCCGCTCAGGGGCTGCCGACCGTGGCGGTCAACTGGGGCCCGTGGGGCGAGATCGGCGTCGCCACCGACTTCAGCCGCCGCGGCTACCGCACCATTCCCACCGACCACGGCCTGGAGGCGCTGCGGGCGCTGCTGGCCCGCCGGTGGGTGCAGACCGGGGTGATCCCCGGCCCGCCGGACACCTGGGTGCCGCCCGCCGGCCGCCATCTGCCGTTCTTCAGCGGGGTGTCCGGCGAGGCACCGGCGGACCGGACGCCGCCGCCCGAGGAGCCCGACGACATGCGGACCCGGCTCGCCGCCCTGCCGCCCGGCCTGGCCAGGAGAGCCGCGCTGGAAGAGCACCTGGCGGGCCACGTCCGGGACGTGCTGCGGCTGGGGGAGAGCTCCCTCGACCCGCAGACCCCGCTGAAGTCGCTGGGATTCGACTCCCTCCTGGCCATGGAGCTGCGCGTACGCATCGACCGCTCCTTCGCCGTCTCGCTGCCGAGGAACTTCGTCTGGGAACACCCGACCCTCGCCGCCCTCGCCGCCGGTATCGCCGAGCACCTGGGCCTGGAACTGACCGCGAATTAGCCCCTGGCCCCGCAGGCCATTCGGGGACCGCAGACGCCCGGCGGAGCGCACAACGGCCCGCCGGGCGTCGGCGTGCCGGGGGCCGGGGGCCGGGGGCCGGGTGCCGGGGGCCGGGGGGCGAGGGCCGAGCCGGCCGGGGGCACGAAGCCACGAAATTCTCACCTCGCCTCACCTCTCCCTCCCCTCTCCTCATGCACGCAAACGGATGCCGCAATTCCGAACCGCCGCGATTTCTGGTAGATTCTTGCCGCCCGAAACTCTGGCACCCCTCCGCGCATTACCGGGAAATTCCATTACCGGTAATGCGCAACCGTTTTTTTATGGTGATAGTATTTCGCGTCCCCATATACCCGCCCCGCTCCCGGCGCTGCACTGCGCGCCTTCCCGGGCGGACGCCCCGAATGCTTGAATTATCGGGAAAGGGCGAGGTCAGAAAGCGGCCCGGTACGCACCGGAGGCGACGCGGCGCACTGCGAAGGCCGCCGCCAGGGCAGATCGAGCGATGGCGCTGGCCGTGTTTCATGAGGCGAAAGCGGCATCGAGGTCCATGAGGCACGTACGAAAGGGGTAGTAGTCATGTTACCCACCACAACGCATGCGGCCGAAGTTATGGTGACCGCCCGGCATATCGCGAGCTGGCCTCAGGAAAGGGCAGCTTTGATTCCCGCCGACTGCTGGCGTTCCGTGCAGTGCGTGGTATTTCGTCTGCCGGCGGTGAAGCGGGCGGTGCCAATCTGCCGGAACCTGGTCCGCGCTTGGCTCGACGGGCAAAGCATCCATGACGACGACACACGCTATCCGGCGCTGCTCGTCCTGTCGGAGCTCTTCTCCAATGCCATTCAGTATTCCGCCAGCAGACACATCACCTGCCGGATATGGAGGTCGGAAAGCCTGCTGCACATCGAGGTGCACGACCGTGGTGGGACCCCGTCGGTCCCCCGGATGCGACGCCCGGGCCAGGCTCAGGAGCACGGCCGCGGCCTGGAACTGGTCGCCGAGTCCTCCTCGCGCTGGGGCCGCAGAACCGAGGCCGACAACGGCTGCACCGTATGGGCCGCGATACCCCTGACCACCGGTGTGCCAAGCGGCCTGGCGCCGTAACGCACACGCCCCGAATCCGGCCGGACGGCCGCCCGGGGCTCCACCGGGCGACGTCCCCACCTCACCCACCCCCACCCCAAGCGGCCGGCCGGACCGCCACCGGCGACCGGACACCACCGCCGCCGCGCCGCCCCCTCCGGGGTGGCTCCCTACCGCCGACGGCCAGGCAGGCACCGGCTCCGCACCACCTCCCCGCGTGACGGAACCGGCCGGCCGGCCGTCGGCACCGCATGACGGGCACCCCGCGAGTCCTGCCTGCCCCCACCCTCCTCCGCCTCCACTGGACGCCTCCGCCTCCACTGGACGCCTCCGCCTTCACTGGACGTCTCCACCCCACCGGGCGTCTCCACCCACGGGAGGCCTCCACCCCACCGGACGCACGTCACCGCGGCACCCGCACGCCGCTCTCCTGGACCAGGGCGTCCAATTCACGCACCGGCTGCGCGTCACCGTACGGCCGCAGCTCGTCCCTGAAGTTCTGCAGGTACCGCTCACCGAGCGCCGACTTCAGCCGGCTGAGCAACGCCACCGCCTCCACGGCGGCCCGGCATGCCTCCTCGACGTCACCGGCCTGTACTAAGGCCGAAGCGAGCAGCAGCAGATCGATGGCCCGGCGGCGCACCCGGGTCCGTGGGTGGCGGGCCAGCGCTTCCTCGGCCCGGCGGGCGGCCACACGCGGCTGCTTCAGATCCCGGTAGCAGTGGGCCAGTTCATCCGCCAGATAGGCCCGGTCGAAGTGCGCGATCCATTCGGGACTGTCCCCCGGAACGACATGCCCCATGGCGTCCGTGGCCTTGTCCGCCAGTATTTTGCACATCCGCGCGTCCCCGAGCATGGCGTAGCCGCGGGCCTCGGTCGCGTAGAACATGGCCTGGGCGGCCAGCGGGGCGCGCCCCCGGGTGCCCTCCTGCGCGGCCCGGGCGAGCTGCACCGCCTCCCTGGCGCAGCCGGCGCCGACGGCGAGATGACTCAGACCGGCCGCCAGCACATAACCGCCGTAGCAACGGTCATCCGCGGCCTGCGCGAGCCGCAGCGCCTGGATGTAGTAGCGCTGTGCCAGGCCCGGTTGCCCGGTGTCCAGCGCCGTGTACCCGGCGAACTCCGTCAGCCGGGCGGCCGCGGCGAACAGCTGCCGCCCCGTGGTCTCGCCGTAACTCCCCTCCATCAGCCCGGACAGCACACTGCTGAGGCACGAGACCACCACCGGCCGCACATACCCGCTGCCGACCCGGTGGTCGAGTTCGGCCAGCGCCTGGGTGGTCGCCCGCACCAGCTCCACATCGGTCATCCCCACCCGCGGCCCCAGCCGCCAACTGCGCGCCACCTGCGGGTCAGGCGAGCTGATCAGCCAGTCCCTGCTGGGTTCCACCAACGCCGAGGCGGTCATGGCGGACCGGGACAAGAGCCCCCGGGATTCGGCGTCCATGTGCCATAGTTCACGGACCTGTTCCAGCGCGTCCTCCACGGTCGCCGCGAAGTGCAGTCCGACCCCACACGTCACGCTGTTGCCGTTGGCCATACCGATCTCTTCGGTCGAGACCGTACGGCCCAGCCGGCCGCTCAGCGCCTCGGCGATGATGGCGGGAACCCGGCCGCGGGGCCGCTGACCGCCCAGCCACCGGCTCACGGAAGTCTTGTCGTACCGCAGATCCAGGCCCTGTGCCTCCCCCAGGACGTTCACCTGGCGGGCCAGAGCGGAGTTCGACAGCGAGGCTTCCTGGATGAGGGACCGCAGTCGCTGGTTGGTCTGACGCGCGACGAGAGGTCGGGCGGCCATGGTTCGCCTCCAAGCACATGCCGCCAACGCTTCACGTTGGCATATCCAGAGAGAACGGGATGGAACAGTCATTACCCAACAAGCGGGACTGAATCGCGATGACCAAAGTCAAGTAGCCACCTGGGCGTTGCGCCCAGTAGCGCAGGCGCTCCCGGGGGCTCCGGTCACCCCGCACTCACGCCGGACTGTCCCCTGCGCCCCCGTCGACCCCTCCAGCGCCCACCACTCCGCCCGGCGCACAACCCCTTACGCCGGGCGCCGGCCGGGCGGGCCGCTGCGAGCGGATCAGGCGATGCCACGTGAAAAGGATTCCCACACACAGCTTTCGGCCACTTGACAACAGTTGTGGACGACTTCGGTCTTGCCTCCGGAGCCTCGGCGACCGGCTCGGGCGCCACTTCCGGCCGGACGGGTGCACAGCGACTGCCTCGGCTGTGAACTGCGACGGAGGGCGTTTCACCGCCTTCCGCGCGGACCTCCGGAGCTGCTCCGGCGATCAAGAGCAAAGCGGTTTTGGCGATCCACAACAGAGATCGAATTCCCTTGTGCCGTGTGAATGATCTATGTATGGTCCGTCCCCGAACGGGGGAGGTTCGGTGATCAACAGGATTCACCAGCGCGTGGCTGCGCGCGAAAAAAGCGTCGACCGGTATGAGGCGCAGACGCCGTCCGGCGAGGGATCGGCAAGCCCGACCGGTCCTCTTGCGGTCGTGTTCGACTCGGGCGCGGCTTCTGCTCAGGAGATCGGTGCCGCGGTCCAAAAGATCGGCCCGGCGGTTCTGGTGGCGGCGCCCTCTGCGGCCGCGACGGCCGCTCGCCCTCTGCTGGCCCGGGCGGGTCACCTGGTGACGCTCGATAATGGTTTTGACCACGCCGTGCGCGAGATGAAAGCCCATAACATCGCCGGCATCGTCACATTCAGCGAGGATGCGTTACCGCTGACCGGCGCTTTGGCCGCTGCACTCGAAGTGCCCTTCCACGATGCTCCGACCCTCACCAAGCTGACCGAGAAGTATCCGCAGCGTATGGCGCTTGCCGATGCAGGTGTGTCGCCGGTGCGCTGTCGGCGCATTGGCGACGCTTCCGAGTGGGTCGAAGCGGTGACCGCTGTTGGCCTGCCGGCGGTCGTCAAGCCGATGCGTGGCGCGGCGAGCCGGAATACGTTCCACATCACGGACGAGGCACAGGGCGCGGCACTGGTGGCGCAGCTACTGGACGGTGCCGAGGACTCTTTGGTGGTGGAGGAGTACCTGGTCGGCCAACCGAACGGAAGAATCGGTGACTACGTTTCCGTCGAATGCCTCGTCATCGACGGAGTCGTGGACGTCCTCATGATCTCGGGGAAATTTCCCCAACTGCCGCCGTTTCGCGAGACGGGGCAGTTCTGGCCGGCTCATCTGTCCGATGTGCAGGCCGACCAGGTCCGTTCCCTTGCCGTTACCGCGGTCGGCGCCGTCGGGATCCGGTCGGGATTCGCCCATGTCGAGGTCAAACTCACCCGGAGCGGCCCGCGCATCATCGAGGTCAACGGCCGACTCGGCGGCTTGCAGGCGGAACTGGCGCAACGTGCCGCCGGGCTCGACCTCGTGGAGCTGGGAGGGCGCGTCGCTGTCGGCCGGCCCGTCACGGTCAAAGAACTAGAGCTGGACCGGGTGTATTTCCAGTATTACTGCCCCGCTCCGACCTGTCCCAGCCGGCTCGTGCGGGTACGAGGACTCCGCGAGGTTGCCAAGGTTCCCGATATCACGGCGTACCGCGCGTTCGTCGGAGTGGGAACAGAGCTTGCCGGCGGCGTCGCGACCTTGAATCTCGGCGGTGTCTTCGGCGAGGCCGCCACTTTCGAGGCCATGATGACTGCCGTGGATCGAGCACTGGACCTGCTCGTCTTCGAATTCGAGACGGCCCACGGCGTGGTAGGAATCCCCGCCCGCGATCTCGGACATGCGCACGAACTGTTGAGCGGCCACCGGGACAGCGGGGAAGAGAACCGTGACTGAGCTGAGCGCGGATCGGGGTATTCGAGCTGCGGCGATTCCCCGTCTGTGGATCTTTTGGGCAGCTTTTGCCGCATCATCCATCGGTACCGGGCTCGCGTTGCCCTTGCTCGGTTACTACCTGCACACGGTGCTGGGACACAGTTCGGCGGTCACCGGTGCTTTGCTGAGCCTGCTGGCACTGGCGAATCTCGTCAGCGCTCTTTCCGTCGCCCGTGTCATCGACCGCTTCGGCAGTCGCATCGTTGTGGTCGCGGGAACCATGCTCCAACTGGGCGGCTATGTGCTGCTCGCCGGTCGCACGGCGTTCGTCGCGCTTCCGCTCGTGATAATCGGAGCCGGCAATGGCGTGTTCAACGCCGCGTTACCGGGCCTGATGCGAGGGTTCGGCTCAGCCGCTGAGCGGCCTCGCTTGTTCAGCGTCAATTACATGATCATCAATCTTGGCCTCGGGGTGGGGGCGCTGCTCGGCGCATGGGTCACGCGTACCCATCAGGTGAGTGGTTACCAGTTGGCTTTCACGCTCAACGGGCTGTCGTACGCAGTGCTCGGCCTGACGGTGCTGCTGGCCACCCGGGCCGAGGCAGCGGGGGCTTCGGACAGTGCGTCGTCCAGAGGAATTGTCGGCGCACTGGGCGACCGACGGCTGCGTCTGCTGCTCGCCGCGGCGAGCATCGCCATGATTGCAGGCTTCGCTCAGCTGGAGACGGCCGCGCCGCTCCTGCTGCTCAACACACTTCACGCGGCCTCGTGGACGGTTGGTGCTTTCGTCGCCGTCAACACCGCCGTGATCGTCGGCGCGCAGCTGGCGATCACGCGGGTGGCCCGACGCATCACCGTGCAGAAGCTGCCGATGGTGATGTGTGCGCTCTGGGCGGTCGCCGCGCTGCTCGCCGCCGTGTGTGGTCTCGCCGGTTACGGGGTGGCGGGAATGTTCCTTTTCGCTGCTCTCTTCGGACTGGGGGAATGCTTGTTCAGCCCGGCTTTTCCGGTTCTGTTGCTCGATATCTCACCGCTCTCCGGACGCGGTGCCTACAGTTCCGCATTCAGCGCCGCCTTCACGGGCAGCAGCACCGTCGGTAGTGCCGCAGCCGCGTTCGCGGCCGGATACCTGTCGTTCACCGGGTACTGGGTGGCGATGCTCGTGGTGATCCTGGTGTTGGCACTGGTCTGCGCCCGGCTGCGTGCAGCCACCGACGCCACGGCCGGGGAGGTGACGGCATGACCTCGGCGCTGCCACAGCTCGGCCGGTCGGCCACCTTGAGCGAGTTCCGCCTGGTCTGGGCGGACGACCTGATCCCACCCGCGACCCACCCGAGACGCCGTGCGGCCGTGCTGGAGCATGCGCGCGATCAGTTTTCCCGTCTGGGGCTGCCGCCCAGCGCCTCGGTGACGCTGTACCGGCACGCCTTCTTCCGATTACCGCACCCCACACCGCCGGCCGACGATGCCGCCTGCGTCGAGGTCTTCGGCAACGGAATGCTGCTGGCTCGCGTGGTCTGCGCGGAAGGAACCGGCTGCCCGGTCCGCATCGATGTCACCGACTGGACCGACGACGACGGCCGGGACACCCGGGCGCGATTCCTGCTCGGCACCAAGGCACAGACCCTCGGCCGGCTCGTCGACAAACTGACCGGCGGACACACCTTGCCGCAGCTTACCGTCACCGATGTCCGCTGGCGGTGGGCGAAAACCGAGGTGCTTGAGGAGATCGCCACGCAGTTCGCCGGCGTTCCGCTCATTGTGGTGCGTAGCTCGGCCGCTTCCGAGGACACCTGGCTGGAGTCCAAAGCCGGCGCGTACGAGTCGGTCATCGGCATCGACCCCCGCGACCGGGAGGCCGTCGAAGCCGCCTGTACTCAGGTCTGGTCCTCCTACCTCCAGACCCGGCCGGGCGACGAGATCCTGATCCAGCCGGCCCTCACCTCGGTGCAGGCTGCAGGCGTCATCACCACGCGGGAGCCCCTGACGAAGGCCCCTTACTACGTCATCGAATGTGATGATTCATCCGGCCGGACCGACACGGTGACCCAGGGCAGCGGCAACAGCCGGACCTTCTATGTCGCCCGGGACGCCCCTGCCGTGACCGGCATGCCGGCTTGGGTGACCGCGGCCACCTCCCTCGCCCGGGAGCTCGAAGAGCTCATCGGCTGTGACGAGCTGGACATCGAGTTCGCGTTGACCGCCGAGTACGACGGCATCGTTCTGCTGCAGGTACGTCGGCTCGGCGGCAGGTCACCTCAGGAGACGATGCCGGACACCTCCTACGCCATCGGTGTGCACACCGCGAAACGCAGCATGGCCGGCGTCCGCGCGGCCCCGACGCTCGGTGCCGGAGTGCAACTCAGCGGAATGTCGGACTGGAATCCGGCGGAGATGATCGGGTTTCGCCCCAAACCGCTGGCCCGGTCGCTGTACGAGTACCTCATCACCGACGAGGTGTGGGCGCAAAGTCGTCATCGACTCGGGTACCGGGATCTGCGGGGCGTTCCCTTGATGGTGGATGTCGCCGGGTACGCATTCGTCGATGTGCGGGCCTGCCTGAGCTCCTTCATACCGGCGACCGTCGACGACGGTCTCGCCCAGCGCCTCGTCCGGCACTACACGGACACCCTCCGGCGCGCACCGCACCTGCACGACAAGATCGAATTCGACATCGCGGCTACCTGTCTCGACTTCCGGTGGCCCGAGAACGCCACCGGGCTCGGCGCCGCCGGGTTCACCGCCGATCAGGTGGAAGCGCTCCGCCGTGGTCTGCTGTCGGTGACCACCCGGGCCCTCGGCGTTCCGCAACAGGCAGAGACCTACTTCGAGCGCTCGGCCAGGATCGACTCCGACGCAGCGGATCTGGCCACCGCCGAACGCAAGCTGGCCTTCATCCGATGCGACGGGACCCCGACGTTCGCGGACGCCGCCCGCGCCGGCTTCGTCGCGATGTCGTTCGTACGCACCCTCGTCGACGTCGGACTGAGCACGTCCGATCACCTCGATGCGTTCATGACCAGCTTGCACACCGTGTCCAACGAGCTGGTCAGCGAGGGGCAGCAGGTGGCGGCAGGGCAGCTGCCGTGGTCAACGTTCCTGTCGCGCTACCGGCACCTCCGGCCCGGCACCTACGACATCGAGTCGCCCACCTACGGCAGCGATCCCGACAGCTTCCTGGCGCACTTCGCCCAACCCCGTCCACGCGCCGCGGTCACCCGTATCCTGCCCTGGCCGACCGCGAGCACCAGCCAGGTCTCCGATGCGCTGCGAAGCCTCGGAGTCGACTTGCCGGCGGCCGATCTCGCACGCTTCATCAGCGACGCCATCGAATTGCGCGAGCGGGTGAAGTTCGACTTCACCAGGCATCTCTCCGATGCCCTGGAGACGATCGCCCGCCACTATCAGGCGCGCGGCATCTCCCGCGCGGAACTGGCGTACCTGCGCATCGGCGATCTGTGGATGCCGCCCGGTGACTGGGCCGGCGACGTCGGGCAGCTCCGGGCAGTGGCCGCCAGCCGACGCCGAGCCTTCGAGCACAGCGCGCATGTCCGGTTGCCCGAATACTGCGACGGCCCCGATCGCCTGCGCTGGTTCGAGGTCGCTGCGGCAGCACCGAACTTCATCGGGCACGGACGCGTACGGGCCCTGATCACCGTCATCGACGGAAGGGTCACCGACCCCAGCGGATCGGTGGTCGTCATCGAGGCGGCCGACCCCGGCCACGACTGGATCTTCGGCTATCCGATCGCCGGGCTCGTCACGCGTTACGGCGGCGCCAACTCCCACATGGCCATCCGTGCCGCGGAGCTGTCCGTTCCGGCTGCGATCGGTGTCGGCGAGAAGCTGTTTCACCGCATCGTGCGGGAGAAGGCGATCGATCTGGACTGCGGCGCACGCCGGGTCATGCCGCTATGACCGACCCGACGCCACTCCCGGTCTTCATCACCCAACGCCTGGTCCACGCAGGCCCGGACGCGGCCGGACACGACGGACTCGACCGTCGATGGCATGACCGGGCGCAGCGGTGGGGAGTCCGCCTGGTCCCCCTGCCCAATGACCCCGACGCGGCCGAGTTCGCCCTGTGCCACGGCACGTCCTCGGCCGGGATCATCCTGTCGGGTGGCGGCGACCTCTCCGGCGTCCCCGGTGGCCAAACGCCGGACGCCGTCCGCGAGCAGGTGGAGCGGACCGGCCTCGACTGGGCACGATCACTCGGCCGGGCCGTCCTCGGGGTGTGCCGCGGAGCACAGCTGCTCTGGCGGGACGCCGGCGGAACCCTCACCGCGGTAACCGGCCATACATCCGGGACGCATGCACTCGTTCCCACCGCCGACGGGACCGACGCCGGCGTAGGCCCCGGAGTGGTGAACTCCTTTCACGCCTACCGGTGCACCGGTGAGCCGGAGGGCCTGGTGACCCTCGCAGGTGCCGGCGACGGCACGGTCGAGGCGTTCAGCTCCCGGGCCGCACGTGAAGTGGGGATTCTGTGGCATCCGGAGCGGCCCGGCAACACCGTGTCACTCGACCTTCTCTTGAAGCGCCTATTCGCGAGGAAAACTTGATGGATGCACTGGTTCTGGCCGCCGGCGAGGGTACCCGCCTCGGACGCTACACCGCCGATCGCCCCAAGTGCCTGGTGGAGCTGGCCGGCACCAGCCTCCTGGAGCGCTCCCTTCGGATGCTTGCCGCGTTTCCGGGAGTGTCGGCGACGGTCGTGGGCGGCACCCGGGCCGCCCAGCTCCGCCCGCCGGCCCACAGCGTGATAGTCAACGAACGGGCGACCACGACGAATATCGTGGGCAGCTTGGCCGTCGGCCTCGACGCTCTCGGCTGGCCGCACGACGTCCTGGTCGTCTATGGAGACATCGTCTTCGAGCAGAAGGTGATAGAGGCCGCCCTCGCACCGAGCGAAGCGGCCTGCGTACTGCCGGTCAACACCCGCTGGCGGGAGCTCTGGCAGCAACGGATGCCGGACCCGCTCGCCGACGCGGAAACCCTGTTGCTGTCCGCCGACGGCAGTCGCCTCACCCGCATCGGCGGTCGTCCGGGCGGTTATGGCGACGTGCAGGCGCAATTCATGGGCGTGCTCCGGCTGCGGGCCGAAGGCATCGACTGGCTACGCGCGCTGCCGGCCGCCACGCGGGACCAGATGGACATGACGACGCTCGTCGACCAGATGATCAGTGCCGGGCCGGCGGTCGCTGCGATTCCGGTGGCCGGTGGCTGGCTCGAGATCGACACGGAGACCGATCTGGAGCTGTATCGATCCCTCCACGCCGAGGGGAAACTCGACCGGCTGTGCCGCATCGCCGAAAGCGGGTCCGGCCAGTGACACCTTCAGTGATCCTGCAGGCGTATCCGGACCATGTGAAGGCGGAGGCAGGCGTATCGAGTCTGGCGGCACTCACCAGGTTCGTCGGACGGTTCGGCGGCGCCATCGACGCGGTGCATCTGCTGCCGCCGTACCTGGCAACCGGCGATTTCGGGTTCGCCGTCCAGGACTACACCACGGTCGAGGGCGCCTTCGGCACCTGGGATGACATCGAAGCGCTGTCGACGTCGACGACGCTGATTCTCGACTTCGTCGTCAACCACGTGAGCGCGAGCCACCCGTGGTTCACCCGGTTCCTCGCCAACGACGATGAGGTCACCGACTTCTTCATCCGGGTCGACGCCAGCTGGGACCTCAGCAAACTCGCCCGCCCGCGGGCCGGGCTTCCCGTGTCGCAATTCAGCGACCACACCGGTCGGCCGGTGGACGTGTGGACGTCCTACAGCCGCGGCCAGATCGATGTGAACTATCGCAGTCCGCGTCTGCTGACGGCGATGGCCGACGAGCTCACCCGGCTGGTCGAACGGACCGGAGCGGCGGTGCGGCTCGACTCACTCGCGTTCGCCTGGAAGGAACCGGGCAGTCTCAGCATCCACGCCGACGGGACGTTCGACGTCGCCCGGCAGTTGGTCGCTGCCGCCCGCCGCCGGGCCCCCGGGAACTATGTCATCGCCGAAGTCGATGACGACCTGGCGCCGCACCTTGACTACCGACGGCGCACGGGAGCCGACGCCGCCTACCGCTACGCCCTTCCCCCACTCATCGCGCACACGCTGCTGGCGGGTGACAGCGCCGCACTGCGGACATGGCTGGCCGCCCTGCCTGCCGGGCGTCAGCCGAGTGGAATCAACATCACCGCCACCCATGACGGCCTCTACCTGCGTCCCCACGACCCCCCGCTGCCGGCCGCGGCTGTCGATGCCCTCGCCGCCCGGGCACAGCGCTGTGGCGGGGGCGTTCAGGTCCGTAACGGTGCCGTATACGAGCTGAACACCACGTTCGGCAGCCTGCTCGCCGACTCAGGGGCCACGCTCGACCGGCACATCGCCGCACAAGCCATCGCGCTCACGCTGCCCGGTGTCACGCAGATCTACCTGCCTTCGCTGTTCGCCCTGCCGTACGACCCGGAGTTGGCACGCGAGCACGGCGAGCCGCGGGCCGGAGGGCGCGCGAAACATCTTGACGTCGCGGCGCTCCTGGCCGAGCCGCGGTCCCCGGCCGCGCGGTGCTTTCGGCGCATGGCCGAGTTGCTGGATGTCCGCGCCCGGCATCCTCGGGCCTTCCGGCCGGAGGCCGCCTTCGCTCTGCTGGACACCCCGCCCGGGATCCTCGGATTCACCCGCGGCAGCGGCCTGGACACGATCACGGTCCTGGTCAACGTGACGGACGAGGTACAGCCGGTTCCGCACGACCTCCACGGTCTGAGCGACCTGCTGAGCCGAGCCGAGCCGGACACGCCGCACACCATCCGCGCCTACGGCCTGCGGTGGCTGACCACGGATCATGGAGAGCGCCGATGAGCGAAGCAACCGCGCCCCTGCTGGATCCCCTCACGGATCTGTCCCGGCAAGCTGCCGCGTACGACTGGGCGGCCAACGAGGCGCTGATATTGGACCAGCGCTATCGTGAACGGCAACTGCCTCTGCTCAACAGCCGCGCCAGAGCCCCTCTCGGACCCGACGCCGGCGTGGCCGAGTACTGGCCACCGATCCGCTCGGTCGTGGTTCCGGTCGACAGCCGGCGGCTGGCCGCCGATACCGGTATCACCGCCTTTCTCGACGATCTCCGCCGTAGCGAGGTCGCGTCGAGCGTCTGGTGGCCCGGAGTCGCCATGCGAGCCGACCGCATGCACGCCACCCTCGTCGGAGGACTCCAAGAAGGCGCAGAACTCCCCGCTCGACTGGACCGACGCATCGAAGTGTTGGTCCGCGGGCCGTGGATCGGACGCTTCAACACCGGAAGGATCTACCTTCCGGTACAGGCGGCAGACCGGGCATCCGCGACCGCGCTCGCGCAACTGCGCACCCGGACCGGCGCGGAGCACCGTCCCCTCCTGGCCGGCTATCTGCAGCTCTCCGGTGATGTCACCGGCGCCGCGTACCACCGGCTCCGCGCCATCGTGGCCACCCATCAAAACCGCATCGCGGTGCGCTTGCCGCTGTCCGAGCTCTGGCTGATGGACACCATGGATGACCTGGTGTTGCGCTCCCACCTTGCGGCCCGGATCCCGTTGCGGAACAGCTCACCCCACCTCGCCGAGGAGATCCAGCCATGACCACCGTGAACACCACCACGCCGGACCTCATGACCGAGGTCATCGACATCTGGGCACAGCTTCTCGGATTTGACGACATCACCGGCGACGACGACTTCTACGAGCTCGGCGGGTTCTCGATCCTGGCGGTCCAGGTCGTCACCCGTATCCGTGAAACCCTCGGCCTCGACGTCGACGTCAGACTGGTCCTCGACCACCCTGTGCTCAGCGACTTCGTGTCCCGCCTGCAGGCGTTGCAGCCGGACGACGACACCGCCTTACCGGCGGAGGCGGTGACCGGCCGCCATCCGGTCACGCTGCAGCAGCGGTCGATGCTCGCCCTGCTCGACGGGCCGGGACACTACCTGCACTATGACCTCGGCTGGGTCTTCACGCTGGACGGAGCCGTGGACGCAGACCGGCTGCACAGGGCACTGACCGTCGCGGCCGAGCTGCAGCCCGCGTTGCGTACCCGCCTGATCCGCGCGGGAGACGGCTACGCCCAGCTCGTTGCGCCGGCCGGCACCGCATCCTTTCGACGGGCGGAGTGGACCGCATCGGGTATCGGTGGGGTTCTCGACCAGGACCTGTTCGGATGCGAGCTGAAGACCGACGAGGCCGGGCGGTGCCGGCTGCACCTGCGCGCGAGCCACGCCCTGTTCGACGGATGGTCGCTCGACGTCCTTCTGCGCACCATCGAGGCGGCATACGAAGGCCGGGAACCGGCGGCCGCCTTGGAACTCCGGTACAGCGACTACGCGCGATGGCAGGCCGACCTCGATGCGCGCGGCA
Organism: Streptomyces sp. 2114.4; assembly: GCF_900187385.1. NCBI lineage: Bacteria > Bacillati > Actinomycetota > Actinomycetes > Kitasatosporales > Streptomycetaceae > Streptomyces > Streptomyces sp. 2114.4. The sequence goes on along the minus strand of NZ_FYEY01000001.1, from coordinate 2,657,268 downwards.
CCCGGCACGACGCCCTCGGCTGGTGGCGCGACCGGCTCGCCGGCTACCAGGGCCCCAAGCCGTGGCTCGCCGGCTTGCGTTCGGCGTCCGGTGCCCCCGGACTGGCGGAGTCCGTTCGGGCCGGCATCGGGACGCCGGTCATGGAGGGCGTGCGCCGCGTTGCCCGCACCGCGGCAGCGTCCCCCTTTCACGTGCTGCTGGCCGCCTACCTGATCGCGGCACGCGCGGCACGCACCGACGACGACCTGATCGTCGGCTCCTCCACCGCGAGTCGCTACCTGCCGGAACTCGCGAACACCATCGGCTACATCGCCAACGGACGGCTGACACGTGCCGAGAAGATCACCGGGACCGCCGCCGATCTGGTCGAGCACTGCCGTGCCTGGTGGTTCGAATCGAATGCGCGAGCCGAGGTACACATGGAAGAGCTGGTCGACCTCTCCGGAAATCCTGACTACTTCGACATGAAGTTTTCCCTGCAGGACGCTCCGGGCATGGCTGCCCCGTCGCTTCGGCTGGGGGACACGGTCGGTGCGTTGTCGGCGACGATTCCGCCACGAACGTCGCGCCGTGCTTTCGACATGTCAGCGACGCTGCAGCCCGACGGCAGTCTGGCGCTCTGGGCCCTCTACCGGTCCGATACGTTGACGCCGTCGGCGGCGCAGGCATTGTGCCGCGCCTATGCCGACACGGTGGAAGCCATGGTGCACGACCCCACCGCACCAGTTGAACCTCTGCTCGACTCGGCAACCCGGGCCCTGGCGGCGGCAGCATGACCGCCACATTGTCCGAGATCTTTGCCACGACCGTGGCGCGCTTCCCGGAACGAGTTGCGCTGAGCGCCGGTGACCTGACCTATACCTACCGCGAGCTCGACATGCGGGCGGCCGCCACCGCCAACGCACTGGCCGGTGAAGGCGTGCGGCCGGGTGACCTTGTGGGCGTCCTCGCCGACCGCGGGCCCTCGGCCGCGATCGGCCTGCTGGCGATCTTGCGGCTCGGCGCGGCGTACGTACCGCTCGACCCCAGCCATCCGGCCGAGCGGGTGCGCTTCATCCTGGACGATTCCCGGGTGCGGGTGGTCGTGGGCCCGACTGCCGGTGCAAAGGCCCTCGGACTCGGCATCAGGCTCGTCGATCCGGCCCTTCTTGCGCCGACTTCGGGGCGCGTGGCCGCCGCTTCGACCGACGACTCGGCGCTCGCCTACGTCATCTACACCTCCGGGTCGACCGGAACGCCGAAAGGCTGCCTGATCACGCACCGTCATGTGTGCCGATTCCTCGACGCTTTCCTGCAATTGGTCGAGGTGAACGAGCACGACGTCTGGAGCGTCAGTCATTCGCTCAGTTTCGACGTTTCGGTTTCCGAGCTGTGGGGTGCTTGGGCGACCGGAGCCTGCGCGGTTCTCGTCGACAGCGAGACCGCCATGTCACCGGAAGCATTCCTGGAATTGCTGTCCAGCCGGCAGGTCACGGTGTACAGCCAGGTGCCGTCGGTCTTCCGCTTCCTGGCGCTAGCCTGTCACCGGGCGCCGCGTCCTTTGCGTCTCCGGTACCTGCTCCTGGCCGGCGAATCCGTCGACCTGCCCACCGTCTCCTCGTTCCTCGCCGATGTCGATCAGCAGCAGGGGCAGCTCCTGACGGCGATCAACCTGTACGGGCCGACGGAGACGACCATCTACGCGACCGCGAAGATCCTTGACTCAAAGACACTGCAGGGCCAGGTCAGATCGCCGATCGGGCACGCCTTGCCGCACCTCACGGTGGAGGTCTGCGACCCGGTGGGCAGGCCCGTCGAAGAAGGTGTCACGGGTGAAATCTGCGTCAGTGGCGAGAGCATCGCACTCGGGTACCTGAACCGGGACACCCTGACCGCCGACCGATTCAGGACGAAGCCGACCGCAAAGGGAGTGGTGCGGGAATATCGAACGGGAGACCTGGGGCGAAAGTCGGCCGACGGGATCGAGTATCTTGGCCGCAACGATGACCAGGTCAAGGTGCGCGGTTTCCGTATCGAACTCGCCGAAATCGAATTCTGGCTCCGGGCTGTCTCCGGAATTTCCGACGGAGCGGTTATCGCACGCCCGACACGGGCAGGCGCGCATGTCCTGGTCGCCGCGGTCGTCTCCCAGGCCGCTGCGGGAGTGGACGCGGAAACGATACGGCGAGAGCTGTCGCGCTCTCTTCCCGCATATATGGTGCCGGATATCGTGCGGTCGCTTCCTTCCCTTCCGCTGACGCCAAGCGGAAAGCTTGACCGGCGGGCACTGGCCGAATTGCTGTTCCCCCGCCGGCCGGCGGCGGCGCCACCCCCAGCCGAGCCGAAGGACATCACCTGCTGAACCCTGGCCCCGGGCCATATGACCTCGGGGTGTGCGGGAGGGTGTCGGCGAGTCGGCGGTGCAGGCGGGTGCCGCGGGCGGCGGCCAACCGCACCGCGACGGTGCCCACGCCGCCGCCGGCGCCGTGGACGAGCAGGGTCTGTCCCGGCGCGCCGCCCCTAGTACGTCGCCATCAGCTCGGTCGGCTCGGCGCCCCCGGCCCGTAGGCGCGGCTGCGGGTCATCGGCGTCGTCACGAGGCGGTTCGTCAGGTGCTTGCCGCCCAGGACGATCGGATCGAAAGCAGTGGTGATGGTCTTCTTCCTCGGGAGTTGTGAGGTGCCGCGGCACGGACGCCCGGGAGCCGGGGAGGACCGGTGGATGCGGGGCAGGAGGCCACTGTCGGTACCGGTCACGGCCGGCCGGTGAGTCACGCGACCTTCCGCCTGGCGCGCCTGCACCGCATGTTCGCCGGACAGCTCTCGCGCCGGATCGGCCTGCACCCGGGTCAGGAGCTGGTCGTGAGGGATGGCCCGATCCGCAGGAACCACAAGGACGCCCCCGAGGTCGCCGAGGGGGCGCGGTGGCCGCCCGTAAAATGCAACCCGACCACGTCAACGAGTTCCAGACCGGTGGTCCGGAGGCGTGGCGTGCGGAGGTTCGACCGGACGACGAACTTCGCGATCGGCACGCAGCGGATCCGCCCGCAGATCGGCAAGCTTCCGGACGGCAATCCGATCGATACCGATGTCGGGTGGTGGCCGGATGACTGACGCGAATCCGGGACCGTCCCGTCTGAGCGCGACGGTGGACGCCCTGCGGTCGGCGCTGGCGGAAAGCCCGGACCTGCTCCGGTTCACGCTCGGTGGGACGATCGACGAGGAGACGGCAGCCACCTCGGAGGCCGACGGGGCGCCGCGGGAGTTTCTGGACTTCTGCCGTGTGCTGGACGGTGCAAGCTGCGGGCCGTCCGTGCAGCTCTTCGGCCTGGAGGAGGCCGAGGAGCACCAGTTCTACTGCGGGCCGGTGGCCGACTCCCCGCTGGGGCTGTGCCCGGAGAAGCTGTTCTGCGTCGGGATGATCAACGAGGCGCCGGTATTCCTCGACCGCGCAGACGGCGCCGTCCTCGGCATCCCGGACGACGACGGCGAGTGGGTCGACGCGGAGCGCTTCGAGCGGCTCGCGCCCGGGCTGGAGGCGTTCTTTCTGGAGCAGCTGGCCACCATGGAGTACGCACGGCTTGCGTCGATCGACGACGAGTTGGCGGAGTACGACGACTGGCTGAGGCTGCTGCGACGGGCCGGCCTCGTCGGCTGACGCGCCGGTGTGCTCGGCAAGGACCAGCAAAAGGACCCTCCCGAAGGGGAGGGTCTGGCGGAGCGCCCCCGGCAGGACTCGAACCTGCGGCCAAGTGCTTAGAAGGCGCCTGGTGGGGACGCTTTCAATAGGGCTACCGCGATCCTGGCGGGCAGCAAGACGGTCGAGGTGCGCCGACAGCGCGTCGCCGCGCCACCCGGCACCACCGTGGTCCTCTACGCCCCCGCTCCTACTCAAACCGGCATCAGCCGACGCGAGTTCGACGAGTACACGAGTGGCGCCGCCCAGGCCGCTGACTCATCGGGCCCGCGGTGTGCAGCCGGCAGCGGGAGTAGCGGGATCGCCGCCTTCGGGGCGCAGCGGGACGGCGAGTCTTCGCCGACGGCCCTCAGGGAGCGGGCGTACTGCCGATATCTGCTGTTGTCGGTGTAGTTTTTCCTCAACTGCGGCAACAGACGAAAGTTTTCCCCGTGGCCGGGCGCCGCGTGCCGGGATGTCTGCGCTGCCCGTGGGTCGGCCTGCGGAAAAGGGGCTTCATGCCCCGCCCCCGCGAGCTCGCCCGGCACGCCGCTCCTGGCGTGCTGCGCCGTGCTGCCCCCGACGGTCGTGCGGTGCGGTCGGGGCAGGCGCCGAGGGCGGCGTCCGGCCCGTGCCTGCGGAGCCCGGTCGGGCGAGGGGTCGACGCATTTTCCGGCCGAATGCGGGCGAGCGCTGATGCCGAATATCTCACGCCGCGACTACAGAAATGGCCACTGGTGCGGTAGGGGTTTTTTACGCTCCCGTAAGCGTCGGGATCATGTGCCGGGCATGGTCGCCAGTACCGTGCTACCGTCGATCTCAGTTGCAGTTGTGGTTCCCAAGACTTCAAGCGTGCTCGCCGTCGTACACGGCGGAGCGCTTTCGTATTTCCGGTGTTTGTTTCCGGACGGGCAATCAACGCAGCGATACGGAGCTCGCAGGGTGTGGGCTCCGGGCACTGCCCCGAAGGAGATATGACATGGCTACTGGCACCGTGAAGTGGTTCAACGCGGAAAAGGGTTTCGGCTTCATCGAGCAGGAGGGTGGCGGCGCTGACGTCTTCGCCCACTACTCGAACATCGCCGCCCAGGGCTTCCGCGAGCTGCAGGAAGGCCAGAAGGTGAACTTCGACGTCACGCAGGGCCAGAAGGGCCCGCAGGCCGAGAACATCGTTCCCGCCTGACGCGTTACACCGTAGCTGGGGCCCGCACCTTGGGTGCGGCCCCAGCTCGTTGCTTTTCGGGGTTCCCGCGTTCCCCGCAATGGCCGCACACGCGGCAAGCGCGCGGGCAAGTTCGACTCCCGACCGCCATGATGCGGCGGCAATCCGCCCGAATGACGATCCGGCAGCTGTTTCGCTCTTCTTTGCGAAATTTCCGGTCCCGCTTCGGCGTGCAGGGGCGACACATTTTCTCCCCGCTTCGTTTCATCCCATTTCATCGGTTCGTTCTTGCGATTCTTTGTGTGCGGCTCATTGCCGCCGGGAATTCCTCGACGTACCGCATCGAGGAAGGTTCTCCATGAACCGCACAGCTCGCACGAATGACCGCTACTCCCGCTCTGCCGGCTCGTCCGGCTCAGGCCGCGGCGGCTACCGCTCCGGTGGGCCGAACCGCTCGGGCACCGGGCGTTCCGGGGGCTCCGGACGGCGTCCCGCGGCACTGCAGGGAGAGTTCGCCCTGCCCGTCACCCACACTCCCGCCCTGCCCCCGGCCGAGACTTTCGCCGAGCTGGACATGCCGCCGGCGCTGCTGGCGGCCCTCAGTGCGGAAGGCATGTCCGCCCCGTTCCCGATCCAGGCCGCCACGCTGCCGAACTCGCTGGCCGGACGCGACGTTCTCGGCCGCGGACGTACGGGATCGGGCAAGACTCTCGCCTTCGGTCTGGCCCTGCTGGCCCGTACCGCCGGGCAGCGCGCCGAGCCCCGCCAGCCGCTGGCACTGGTCCTGGTCCCCACCCGGGAACTGGCCCAGCAGGTCACCGACGCCCTCACCCCCTACGCCCGGTCGCTCAAGCTGCGGCTGGCCACCGTCGTCGGCGGAATGTCGATCGGCCGCCAGTCCAGCGCACTGCGCGGCGGGGCCGAGGTGGTCGTCGCCACGCCGGGACGGCTCAAGGACCTCATCCAGCGCGGTGACTGCCGGCTGAACCAGGTCGGCATCACCGTGCTGGACGAGGCCGACCAGATGGCCGACATGGGCTTCATGCCCCAGGTCACCGCGCTGCTCGACCAGGTCCGTCCCGAGGGGCAGCGGATGCTCTTCTCGGCCACCCTGGACCGCAACGTCGACCTGCTGGTCCGGCGTTACCTGACCGACCCCGTGGTCCACTCCGTCGACCCCTCGGCGGGCGCGGTCACGACGATGGAGCACCACGTGCTGCACGTCCACGGCGCCGACAAGCACGCCACCACCACGGAGATCGCCGCCCGCGAAGGTCGGTCGATCATGTTCCTGGACACCAAGCACGCCGTGGACAGCCTCACCAAGCACCTGCTGAACAGCGGTGTCCGCGCCGCGGCCCTGCACGGCGGCAAGTCCCAGCCCCAGCGCACCCGCACCCTGGCCCAGTTCAAGACCGGCCATGTCACCGTCCTGGTGGCCACCAACGTCGCCGCCCGCGGCATCCACGTCGACAACCTCGACCTCGTCGTCAACGTCGACCCGCCCAGCGACCACAAGGACTACCTGCACCGCGGCGGCCGTACCGCGCGCGCCGGCGAGTCCGGCAGCGTCGTCACCCTCGTCCTGCCCAACCAGCGCCGCACCATGAACCGCCTGATGGCGGACGCGGGCATCACCCCGCAGACCACCCAGGTCCGCTCGGGCGAGGCCGAGCTGAGCCGCATCACCGGCGCCCAGGCACCCTCCGGTACCCCGGTCACCATCGCCGCACCGGTCGTCGAACGCACCAAGCGCAGCGGCTCCTCCACACGCGGCCGCCGCAGCCGCCCCGCCCAGGCCCGCCGTGCCGCAGGATCAGCCCGAACCGCGACACCGACTGCGCGGCAGACCTCCTCGGCCCCGGCCGCCTAGGCCGGTTCCGGAACGATCACGCTCGGTTCGTCGGATCACCATTGTCACGGAGGCTTTCGTTGATGCTGCAGAGCTACCCCCAGGCGGACCGTTCCGACAGGGCAGCCGGCGACGTCATGTCGTCGCCGGGACCACAGGTCGGCGACGACATGATCGTCGACGTGGCCCTGTCCGTCCTCATCGGGGCCCGTGCCGACCATCTCCTCGTCCGTGACGAGGACGGGCGGTGTACGGGCCTGATCACCCGCTCCCAGATGACAGCCCACCACCGGGGCTCCTGGTACACCGAGGAGACCCGGCTGCGGGACCTCATCTACGACCGTGGGCCCTTCACTTCGCCCATGATGTCTGCACACGACGCGGAACGCGCCATGCGTCAACGCGCGCTGCGGGCCTCACCCGTGATCGGTGAGGACGGGCACGCCCTGGGCGTCGTGGTCCTCACCCGTTGATCCCTCTCCGCCCAGGCCGGCGATCCGTTTCCGGCTTCTCTTCGACCTTGTAGAGGCACTATGCGCGTCGTCATCGCCCGCTTCCCTTTCGACCTGCTCAAGACCGAGGTGCAGGATGCGATGAAGGGCATCAAAGCCGAACCCATCACAGGTGAGTCCGTGCTCATCGGTCGCCGCCATTACCCCGTCAAGCAGGTCGGGGAGATCATCACCCGGCAGGATCGCCGTGACTTCTCCGCCGGTGAAGTGACCCGAGCCCTGAGCCGCCTCGGCTTCGTGTGCCGCCCGGCTGCCGCGCTCGTGCCACCGGCCGGTCTCACACCACTGGAGACGGCGTCGGCCTTGCTGGGGCACCCGGCTCAAGCCTGACCGGACCGCTGTGGGCAAAGAATCCGCCCGGCAGCGGCCAACTCAGCGGCCGGAAGAGCGAGAGCGGAAGACGGTCCTAGCCGTTCCGACCCCCTCGAGTACCTGGAAGTCCGCCACCGCCTCGGGGCCGGCCGTCCGGTGATGACTGCGCCCTGGACGACCACGGACAGCGCCGGGGAGGGCCCTCACCCGGCTGCCGCGCTGGCGGAGCGGGCGGCCGACCTGGTGGAGCCGATGAAGCCGAAGCTTCGCGGCTGGCTCCATGCCGCGACGGTCCCGGCCCCTTCCACGCCCTGACCGTGGCCGGCTTCACCGCGCGCTACACCGCCATCTCCCTCGCCGTCTGCTGACCACGGCGGTGCGCCGGCTGGTATGCCTCGTCCGCCCCATGTTCACAGGCGCGGAGGCTCGGACGCTGCCGCGAGGTCAGGGGACACCTCGACCGCGGTGCTCAGTCCGGTTCGCGTCAGGCTGATGGCGAACAGCTCCGGCGACGATATCGGCCGAGCTCGTCTGCCTGGCTGCTGTGGGGTCAGGCTGTCCGACGCCGGCTGAACGTCCCCGGGGCACGGCGGCCGTGCTCGGGCGCGGAAACGGAGTTCGGATGGCGGGGAATGCATCGCGGGGCCCTGGTGCCGAACACGCACCAGGGCCCCGAGGGGTTTGAACACCATCTGCCGGCTTACTGCGGTGCCGGCCTTCTGTTTCCGCACCGTCGCCCGGGAGAGGGCGGGAAGTGCGGGGATCGCGGCTGCGTGACCGGGGACCACCTTCCAATCCGGGGCCTGCGGTACCCGAGCGGACTCACTTCCTCGCCCGGGCGATCCTGATGGCGTCTGCCTCCTTCTCATCCTCCTGCCGACCTGCTTGCTCCTGCGGATCGGCTGTTCCGCTCGCGGCCCCGGGGGCCGCCCGGCCCGGCAGTCAGTCGCGGGGCCCTTGTGCACATCTTTCGGCCCCGCGACTCCACTGCCGTGCCTCTTCTGGCACTGCACGCGCGGCAGTTCGACCTCTGCCGTGCCTTCGATCTCTTGGCTACGACGAAAACACTAACCCCTGCGAGGTCGCATGTCTATCGCCGACGCGGCAGATTTTCTGTGAGGGCGGTGGTCGAGCTTCTGTCGGCCACACCTGGTGAAACCTGCACCAGGTAGCGCGTTGCCGGGGTGTGGGAACCGAAGAGGCGGGCGCACTGCCTGTCACGGCAAAAGGCGCAACAGGTCACAGGTGGGGCGTATGCGCAGGAATGGCGCGAAGATCAGCAGCGCCCCTCCTCGCGTACCGGCCGTGGTGCGGGGCAAAAGCCCGGACAGTGTCCACCGGGCCCGCGAGGCGACCCGCGCATTCACCGACAACCTCACCCCAGTACCGGAAGCCGGGCCGGGGTGAGGCTGTCGGCGAAGGCACGGGTTGCGCCGCGGGCGGGTGGGAGGCCGGCGGGGCTGTCGTCCTCGAAGGTGAGAGGGGGCCTCGGAGCTATCGTGTGGGTTGTCGTCATGTCGTTCCTGCGCCCACACCCCGCTTGAGTCGGTTGTGCCGCCGGGCTCAGCTTGTGCCCGCCGGGCCGGCCAACCCGAATGGCACTCTTCCGGGTGCGCATGAGGCAGAAGTCCGCTCTCTGGCTGTTGAGAAAATCTGTCACGGCGAGCGTAGACATGGGCGCGTGCGGAGGTTAGTGTTTCCCCGTACCCAAGAAGTCGAAGAGGGCACGGCAGAGATGAACTGCCGTGCAAGCAGGTCAGAGCAGGACGCGGAACGGCAGTGGAGCGACGGGGCCGGAATTGGTGGTTCCTTCACTGACTGCCGGGCCGAGCGGCCCCAGGGGTCGCATGCAGTACCCGATATCCAGCAGTACAACCGAGTAACCGAATGAGGTAAGGAGCAGACGCCATCAGGATCGCCCGGGCGAGGAAGAAGACCGCTCGGGTACCGCAGGCCCCGGATTGGAAGGTGGTCCCCGGTCACGCATCCGCGATCCCCGCAGCCCCGCCCTCCCAGGCGGGCCGGCGGAACAAGAAAGCCGGCGCAGTCAGCCGGTAGATGGTGTTGAAAGCTCGGGGCCCGGGTGCCGGAACGGCACTCGGGCCCCTCGATGCGTCCCCGAAAGAAGAGGTCTATGCCCCCTCGCAGTCCCCGCCCCGTCGACAAGTTCGACGACGACGACTACCCCGCCTACACCATGGGCCGGGCCGCCGAAATGATCGGCACCGCCCCCGCCTTCCTCCGCGCCCTCGGCGAACACCGCCTGATCACCCCGCTGCGCTCCGAAGGCGGTCACCGCCGCTACTCCCGCTACCAACTACGCATCGCCGCCCGAGCCCGCGAACTCGTCGACGCCGGCACCCCCATCGAAGCAGCCTGCCGCATCATCATCCTCGAAGACCAACTCGAAGAAGCCCAGCGCATCAACGAAGACCTGCGCACCCGCACCTCGTAACAGCGTTGCGAGACCGACCTGCCCGAGCTGAGCACCACTGCGGCGGCGACAACGTTTGCCCCGGCGGCCGGGCCGGCACCCGGAACCAGGCCCGTCCGCCGCACCGAGGTCCAGGAGGGCCTACATCGAGGCTGAGATCCGGCCCCAGAAGGTCCGCGAGCTCACGCGTGACCAGTTCGGGCAGTTCGCCTCCGAACAGCGGCGTGGAGGCGAAGACCTGCCATCCCCGCTGGGCCGCCTGAGCGGATGGGACCCCGTTCGTAAAGTGCCCGCCGGAACGCGGTTGCGGTGACGGGGGATACCGACAACTGAATCGCACGCAGGTGGTGAGCAACGGTACCGGCCGCCTCTCAGGCCGGCCGGTCCAACTGCGGAACACTCAGACACCCTGTAGCGAATCCGTCCCAGGTGGCTACTCCGTAGGCAGTGAGGGCGCCTGCAGCCACCTCCTCCTCCAGAGCTGTGAAGGCTGCGCGCAAGGCCTCACCCGGATTCACCACCGCCCACTCGGGGCTGTGGGCGACATAACGTCCAGGCTGCCCCGGCCGAGCTCGACGCGGTTTCGCGCACACTGCCGGTGGACGTACTCCGCTCTCAGGCAGTGCCCGGCCTGCGGCGAGCTGCGCATCTCGCGCTCGACACAGCTGACCGAACTCCAGGGGCGGATCGAAGGGCCTCAGCGGCTGCCCGCTGGGCCCACAGCCGTGAAAGGGCCGCCGAAAACCTTCGGGAAGTTTTCGGGAAAACCAGCCGCCGAGAGCCGTACAAGACCGACTTCGGCCGGACTCCCACCGCCGCCTCCAGGAGTCGTTCCGGCCTTGCCGAAGCCGCCGCGCCGGACCGGCTAAACCGCCCCTGACCAGCGAAAAGCCCTCCACGAGGGAGGGCTGGACACCGTACGGGCGATGGCGCCCCCGGCAGGACTCGAACCTGCGGCCAAGTGCTTAGAAGGCACCTGCTCTATCCACTGAGCTACGGGGGCCGGGTGTGGGCGTGGATCACGGACCGCGGACAAGGATAGAGGTCCGGGTGCCTCGTCCCGGTTGCTTCACCTGCGTGGCACGTTGTGGAGGTTCGGTGAAGCGGTCCCGATAATCGCAGGCAGGTACGAATCCTGCATCGCTTTTGGCCTCCCGTGCGGCGGGTGTTGTGCACTCGTTATGCCTGCGCCGCGCTTGTCGCGAACGTCCCATGCGTCACTCATCCCGTTCTGTGGGGGTTCTTGCGGCGCGCACAAGGGGTTATACGCTTCAAAAACCCAACGAAATTGGGCATTCTGCACATGTGGCGACCTTGGACGTACGACCCCGGCTGATCGACGCACTGTCCGTTCTGCGCAACCGCGTCGACGCCGCACGCTTTCCACTGCCACTTCGGGGTGCTGCCCGGGCCCGGCGCAACCGGGCCGAGCTGCTGGCCCAGCTCGATGACTATGTGATTCCCCGTTTGCGTTCCCCTCAGGCCCCGCTGCTCGCGGTGATCGGCGGATCGACCGGGGCGGGCAAGTCCACGCTGGTGAATTCGCTGGTGGGGCGGCGGGTCTCGGAAGCGGGGGTGCTGCGGCCGACGACGCGTACGCCGGTACTGGTCTGCCATCCCGATGATCTCCATTGGTTCGCCGGGCCGCGAGTCCTGCCGCAGCTCGCCCGGGTGTGGGTTCCTGAGCAGGACGACGGCGGTGAGGACGAGTACCCGGCGGGTGGTGACGGCCTGGGGCCGGGCCACTACGGAGTGCACGGTGGGGGCGGAGTCGGCGGCGTCGGCAGAGCGACCGGAGTGGCCGGAGCGGCCGGAGGCTATGACTACGTGGGTGAGGGGCGGGGGGCCGGTGGCGGCGCGGTCGTGCGTGGCGCCGGTGGTGGCTATGGGGGCGGAGGCGGTGGGGCGTACGGGGGCGAGGGGTACGACGGTGGGGCGTTCGAGGGCGTGGGGAGTGTCAGGGGGGCAGGGCCGGGTGGGGGGCCTGGTGAGACTGCGACGGGGGGTGGGGGCGAGGCGGGGCTGCTCACGGTGCGGATCGAGACGGATCGGGCCTTGCCCAGCGGGCTGGCGTTGCTGGACGCCCCGGACATCGATTCGCTGGTCGCACGCAACCGGGAGCTGGCCGCCGAGCTGATCTGCGCGGCGGATGTGTGGGTGCTGGTCACCACGGCCGCCCGGTACGCGGATGCGGTGCCCTGGCATCTGCTGCGTACGGCCAAGGAGTACGACGTCACGCTGGTGACCGTGCTGGACCGGGTGCCGCATCAGATCGCCACGGACATTTCCGGGCGGTACGCGGAACTTCTCCAGCGGGCCGGGCTCGGACATGTCCCGCGGTTCACCATTCCCGAGCTGCCCGAGTCGGCCGGCGGCGGGAGTGGCCTGCTGCCCGCCACGGCCGTGGCGGCGCTGCGGGGCTGGCTGGAGCGGCATGCCCAGGACCCCGTGGCCCGCACCGCCGCGGCGGACCGTACGGCCGCCGGGGTGATCGCCTCGCTGCGCAGCCGGCTGCCCGCGCTGGCCGGGGCCGCCGCCGCTCAGCACGCCGCGGCGCTGCGGCTGGCCGGCCGCGTCGAGGAGGCGTACGAGCGGGCCGCGGAGCGGGTACGGCAGGAGGTCGCGGCCGGAGAGGTGCTGTCCGGGGATGCCCGGGCCCACTGGCGTGATCATGGGCCGGGCCGTCGGTCGGACGAACTGCTCGACGCGCTGACCGACGGCCTGACCTCGCTGCTGACCTGCGCCGTCGAGGAGGCCGACGAGCGGGCCGCGAGTGCCTGGCGGCAGGATCCCGCGGCCACCGAGGTCTCCATGTCGGCCGCCGCGGGCGCGACGGGCGCGGGCGGACGGCTCGGCGTGATCGTCCGGCGCTGGCGGCGCTGTCTGGAGGAGCTGGCCGAGGAGGAGACCCGTGAGGCGCGTGCCGGGCAGGCCGGTGAACGGGCGGGGTCGGTGGAGCCGGAGGAATCGGCGGCGCTGTTGGCCACCGCCCTGCTCGGCGGCCGGCGGGCCCGTACAGCGGGCGAGAACCTGGCCGATCTCTTGGGGGCCCAGACCGCGCTGCGGCTCTGCGACCGCGGTGCCCGGCTCCTGGCCACGTACGTGGAGCGGGCCCTGGACGGCGAGCGCGAGCGGCGGCTGGCACCGCTGGACCGGCTGACCGTGCCGCTGGACCAGCAGGCGGAGCTGATCGCCGCGCTGTCCTTGGTGCAGAGGGAGCGGCAGGAGGAGTCGGAGAGGCAAAAGCGGGCGCGGGACGAGGGCGAGCGGGAGAGGGCGAGGGAGAAGGGGATGGAGAGGGAGATGGAGAAGGAGGAGGTGTCGGGGTGAGTGATTCCGAGGCGGCGGTCGGTTCCGGGGAGAGGCCCGGGAAGAGGCGGGAGACGGGGGACGGGGAGGCCGAGGAGAGGGCGGGGCAGGCTGTGGCTTCGGGGGATTGGGTGACGTCGGCGGGGCTGGGGGCTGACGGGCCTGGAGGGGCTGAAGGGCCTGGAGGGGATCAAGGGCCTGGAAGGGCTGAAGGGGGCGACGCGCTCGTGGAGGGGGACGACGCGCTCGTGGAGCCTGTGGGGGGCCGGGAGCCGGATGAGGGCGGGGAGCGGGAGACACGCGTGGGGGCGGAGCCGGTGGTGCGGGCGGCGGTGGTGGGTGGGCCGTGGGATGACGGGCTGATTGCGCGGCGGGCGCGGGATGTGGGGGTGCCCAGGCCGCTGGGGCGGCTGGCGGGGAGCGAGGAGCGGGTGGAGACGCCCGTGGTGGCAGGTGTGGCGTCGTCGGGTGGGAGCCATGGTGTGTCAGGCGTGCGGGCGTTTGGCGCGTCGCATGCTGAGTCACGGACCGCCTGCCGTGCCGAGGCGCGTGGTGACCGCCGCGGAGGCGACCGTGGTGACGCGATGGTTCAGCCGCGTTCGCCGGCGGGTGTGGAGGGTGGGGGCGTGGGCCCCTACCGGTGGGTGGCGGGTGGTGGGCGGCGGGCCGCCGGGGGTGGGCTGCGCGGGCGGCTGGATGCCTTGCGGGAGTTGATCGCGCTGTCCCGGTCCCGGCTGGACGGGCGGGCGCTGGAGGGCGCGGGGCGGGTGCTGGAGACGGCGGGCGAGCGCTACCGGCTGTCCGGCGAGCACACCGTCGTCGCCATCGCGGGCGCGACCGGCAGCGGTAAGTCGTCGCTCTTCAATGCGCTGGCCGGGGCGAACCGTTCGCAGGTCGGGCCGCGGCGGCCGACGACCGCGGAGCCGGTGGCCTGTGTCTGGCCGGGCAGCCGGTCGGGCGCGGAAGGGCTGCTGCACCGGCTGGGCGTGCCCGCGCACCGGCGGCACGCACCGGCGGACGGCAGCTCCGAGCTGCACGGGCTCATCCTGATCGACCTGCCCGACCACGACTCCTCGGCCACCGAGCACCGCGCTCAGGTGGACCGGATGCTGGAGCTGGTGGACGCGATGATCTGGGTGGTGGATCCGGAGAAGTACGCGGATGCGGTGCTGCACGAGCGCTACCTGCGGCCGTTGGCGGGCTACGCCGAGGTCATGTTCGTCGTCCTCAACCAGGTGGACCGGCTGCCCGGGGACGCCGCCGACCAGGTGGTGGACGATCTGCGCAGGCTGCTGGACGAGGACGGGCTGGCCCTCGGCGAACACGGGGAGCCCGGGGCGGCGGTGCTGGCACTGTCCGCCGCGACCGGCAGGGGTGTGGGTGAACTGCGGGAGTCACTGGGCCAGTTCGTCGCGGAGCGGGGAGCGGCCGACCGGCGGCTGGCGGCGGATGTGGATGCGGCCGCCGAGCGGTTGCGGTCCGTATATGCGGCACAGAGGCGGGTCGGGCTGACCGAGCAGGCCCGTGCGGAGTTCGACGACCGGCTGGCGGAGGCGGTCGGGGCGGTGGCCACGGGGCGCGCGGCGGAACGGGACTGGCTGCGGTACGCGGAGCGCGCGTGCGGGTCACCGTGGGCGCGGATGCGGGGGTGGCGGGGGAGCCGCGGGAGCCGGTGGGGACTGTGGGGCTCCGGGGGCGGGACAACGGGCGCAGCGGGTATCGGGGGAGGGCTCACGGGCGCCGGGCGGGCGGAGGCGGGGCGCACGGGCGCGGGGCGGCAGGGGGCGTCCGGTGAGCTGCCTGCGGCCGGTGGCGCGGCCCGTGAGGCAGGGGAGCCGGCGGTGGACGGCCGGGCCGCGGCACGGCCCGTGGTGGAGCAGGCCGTCCGCACGGTGGCTGCTGAGGCGGCGCACGGATTGCCGGCGCCCTGGGCCCAGGCGGTGCGGGAGGCGGCGGACCGGGGGGCGTACGGGCTGCCGGAGGCGTTGGACAAGGTGGCGGCGGATGCCGAGGAGTCGCTGCGGGGCGGGCCTGGAGTGAAACCGCGATGGTGGAAGGTTGCCGCCTCGTTGCAGGGGCTGCTGTCCGTACTCCAAGTCGTCGGTGTGCTGTGGCTGCTGGGCGCCGTCACGGGGGCGGGTGGGGCGACGGCTTGGGTCTTCGGGCTGCTGCCCGCGCTTCTCGGCTCGGTGGGCGGGCCGGCGCTGGCGTGGCTGTGCCGGGTGGTGGCACGCGGACCGGCCAGGCGTTACGGGCAGGACGCCGAGCGGCGGCTGCGGGGTGCGGCGGCCGGGTGTGGACGGGCGCGAGTCCTGGAGCCGGTCGCCGCCGAGCTGTTGCGCTATCGCGAGGTACGGGAGCAGTACGCGGTGGCGTCGGGCGCCTGATGGGGGGGGTGAGGGGTGTTGCGCTGCCGCCGGCCGTGCCCGTGTGCCTGACGGCTGTTGCCTCGTGGCGGTGCCTGGCGGCGCGTCTGACGAGTGGCATCGGCGCGTGACAGCGGGCGCGGGGCGGTGGGCCGGGACGGTGGATTCCCCCTCCCGGGTGGCCGAGTTGTCCACAGTCGGCCGACCGTCCACAGGCCGCCGCGGCGCCCGCCGAATCCGTGCAGCATGAGGTCAACGCAGCGCGAGCGGCACATGACGGGAGCGAGCGCATGACGCGGGGGAGGCGTGTTCCGTGAACGACACGATGGTGACGCTGGTGGGGAATGCCGCAACGGCGGTGGAGCACCGGCAGACGACGGCGGGTGTGTCGGTGGCGAGGTTCCGGCTGGCGGCTACATCCCGTCGGTGGGACAGGGCGCAGGAGCGCTGGACCGACGGGGGGACGAGTTTCTACACGGTCCGGTCGTGGCGGGCGCTCGCCGACAACGTCGCGGCGTCGGTGGCGGTGGGGGAACCACTCGTCGTCCAGGGGCGCTTGCGGTTGCGGGAAGGGGAGCAGCCGCCCGACCGGGGCGGGCAGCGCTGGTTCTCGGCGGAGGTCGACGCCGTGGCGATCGGCCACGATCTCGCCCGCGGCACCGCCGCCTTCCGGAGAGTCGTCCGGCCGCCGCGTACGGACGCCGACCACGGACCGGCCCCGTCATCCGCACCGCACCTCTTGCCCTCGTCGCGGCAGGAGCCTCCCGGACAACAAGAGCCCGGGGAAGGGATGTTGTCCGCTGACCGGACACCGCCGGGCGCCGCGGGGTCACGGACTGAACCAACTGAATCAACTGAACCAACTGAACCGACAGAATCGGCAGAATCGGCAGAGGGGGAACGGCCGGTGGCCGGAGAGGACCCGGCGCAGGCCGACGCACAGACGCCCGCCGAGAAACCGGCACTCGCCACGGAACCCGCCACGAGGCCGGCGCCCGCCACGAGACCTGTGCCCGCCACGAGACCTGCACTCGCAAAGCAACCCGCCGGAAGACAGTCACCTACCAAGCGCCGGCCACCCACCGCGCGGCAGTCACCCGCCAAGAGACGGGCTGCCGAAGCGATTTCGCCACCGTCCGAACCGCTGGAAGGGGCCGTTCCGCCGGCCTCCACCCTAACCCTTTCGCCTGAGAAGGTCGCTGTGTACCGAAAAGTTCCGGGGATTTGTCGATAATGACAGGCCAGGGTGCCCGTTGTCGGTAACGATTGCGATTCGGATCGCTTATGGGATGCCATTACTGGGGACCCTGATGCACCTGCTCCATAAGATCCGACAAGTACTCACGGGGGCTGACGTGTTCGGCTGTTGAGTTCTTTGGGATCTTTTCGGCGAGGCATCCTCTCCCACTCGACCGCCTCGCCCAGAGGGGAAATTCATGCTTTCGATGAAGAGGCGGGGCGCAGCTCGCCTTGCCGCCGCGGTCGTGGCCTCGGGCCTGGTCGCGGCGGGTGCGATAGCCACCGCGGGCACTGCCGCGGCGGATGACACGACCCCCACGCACGGGGGTGCCACCGCCACGCTCGGCGGTCTGAAGACCTTCGACCAGGCGGTCGTGCACAACGACGGAGGGGACCAGCGCGTGGGCGCGGGCCTCTTCGAGATGGCGGTCGACAACGGCGGCACGCTCCAGACGTACTGCATCGACATCCACAACCCGACGCAGCAGCAGGCGAAGTACCAGGAAGTGCCCTGGAGCGCCTCGTCGCTGCACAACAACGGGGACGCGGGCAAGATCCGCTGGATTCTGCAGAACTCGTACCCGCAGGTGAACGACCTGGCCACGCTCGCCTCCAAGGCCGGCGCCGGCAACCTCACCGAGAAGACCGCCGCGGCCGGCACCCAGGTCGCGATCTGGCGCTTCTCCGACCATGCCAAGGTGGACGCGGTCGACCCGGCGGCCGAGAAGCTTGCCGACTACCTCGAGAAGAGCGCACAGAACGTCGGCGAGCCCAAGGCGTCGCTGACCCTGGACCCGCCGGCGGTCTCCGGCAAGTCCGGCAGCAAGCTCGGCCCGGTCACCGTGCACACCAACGCCGACAGCGTCACGATCTCCCCCGCCGCCGGTGTGCCGGCCGGTGTGAAGGTCGTCGGCAAGGACGGCAAGCCGGTCACCAGCGCGACCGATGGCACCCAGCTGTTCTTCGACGTGCCCAAGGGCGCCGCCGACGGCAGCACCTCGCTGACCGCGCAGGCCGCGACCAAGGTCCCGGTCGGCCGTGCCTTCACCGGCATCGGTGAGCACGCCAAGAGCCAGACCCAGATCCTGGCCGGTTCCAGCGAGTCCACGGTCTCCGCGGCCGCCACGGTCTCCTGGAAGAAGCAGGGCGCCATCCCGGCGATCACCGCCGAGAAGAACTGCGCCAAGGGCGGCGTGGACGTCACGGCGGCCAACAAGGGCGATGAGGCCTTCCGCTTCCAGCTCTCCGGCAAGAACTACGAGATCGCCCCGGGCAAGTCGCAGACCGTGACGGTCCCGGTGTCCGAGGACCAGCCGTACAACATCACGATCAAGGGTGAGGGCGGCTTCAAGAAGTCCTTCTCCGGGGTCCTGGACTGCAAGACCGCCGGCAGCGGCGGCGGCAAGCCCTCCTCGCAGCCCAGCCCGGCCTCGGTCGGCGGCAGCACGGGCGGCGACAAGGGCGGCGACCTCGCCGAGACCGGTTCCAGCAACGCCACTCCGATGATCGCGGGCGTCGCGGTCGTCCTCGTCGTGGTCGGCGGCGCCGCGGTGTTCTTCCTCCGCAAGAAGAAGACCGGCACCCCGGCTCAGTGACGCCAGGGACCCGGTGACCCGGCGTCCGGTGGTACCTGACCGGAGCCGTTGAGAGCCGGCGAACAGCGACCACCGGCGGCCGCTCGGTTACCTCAGGGTGAGCGAGCGGCCGTCGGTCGGCAGGAAGGCCCCGGAGCGCGACGGCGCTCCGGGGCCTTCCGCGTCCGGCGCCACCGGGCCGCTTCCTCCCGCGGGGAAGCGCGGCCCGGGGGGCGGACGCCGGGCACAGCGGAAAAGCTCGCCGCGCGCCGCACGCCGCACGCCGCTCAACAGTGATCAACGCGGGCAGAACGCTGACAGAGGGCAACCGGGCGGACACCGCCTCGTCGCGGGTCGGCGCTGAGCAGGGGCGCTCTGACCTACTCGTTTCCGCCAGAGCACAGGCGTACGGCAAGATGGGTGTATCTGCCCTTCCCATGGTCACGGCGTATGACGGCCCTGGGGCGGTGCCGCACAGACCCTGATCCATCCAAATCTGCCGGACGGTTTCTCTTGGCTGAGTACATCTACACGATGCGCAAGGCGCGCAAGGCGCACGGCGACAAGGTCATCCTCGATGACGTGACGCTGAGCTTCCTGCCGGGCGCAAAGATCGGTGTCGTGGGTCCCAACGGCGCCGGCAAGTCCACGGTGCTGAAGATCATGGCCGGTCTTGAGCAGCCGTCGAACGGTGACGCTTTCCTCTCCCCCGGCTACACCGTCGGCATGCTCCTGCAGGAGCCGCCGCTGGACGAGTCCAAGACGGTGCTGCAGAACGTGCAGGACGGCGCTGCCGAGATCATGGGCAAGCTCCACCGCTTCAACGAGGTCGCCGAGCTGATGGCGACCGACTACTCCGACGCGCTGATGGAGGAGATGGGCAAGCTCCAGGAGGACCTCGACCACGCCAACGCCTGGGACCTGGACACCCAGCTCGAGCAGGCCATGGACGCGCTGGGCTGCCCGCCCGGCGACTGGCCGGTCACCAACCTCTCCGGTGGTGAGCGCCGCCGCGTCGCGCTGTGCAAGCTGCTGCTGGAGGCCCCCGACCTGCTGCTCCTCGACGAGCCCACCAACCACCTGGACGCCGAGTCCGTGCAGTGGCTGGAGCAGCACCTCGCGAAGTACCCCGGCACCGTCGTCGCCGTCACCCACGACCGGTACTTCCTCGACCACGTCGCCCAGTGGATCTGCGAGGTCGACCGCGGCCGCCTGCACGGCTACGAGGGCAACTACTCCAAGTACCTGGAGACCAAGGAGACCCGTCTCAAGGTCGAGGGGCAGAAGGACGCCAAGCGCGCCAAGCGTCTGAAGGAAGAACTGGAGTGGGTGCGCTCCAACGCCAAGGGGCGGCAGGCCAAGTCCAAGTCGCGACTGGCCCGTTACGAGGAAATGGCCGCCGAGGCCGACAAGATGCGGAAGCTGGACTTCGAGGAGATCCAGATCCCGCCGGGCCCGCGTCTGGGCAATGTCGTCGTCGAGGTCGACAAGCTCAACAAGGCCTTCGGCGAGAAGGTCCTGATCGACGACCTGAGCTTCACCCTGCCCCGTAACGGCATCGTCGGCGTCATCGGCCCGAACGGCGCCGGCAAGACCACGCTGTTCAAGATGCTCCAGGGCCTGGAGACCCCGGACTCCGGTGACATCAAGGTCGGCGAGACCGTCAAGATCTCCTACGTCGACCAGAGCCGCGAGAACATCGACCCCAAGAAGACCCTGTGGGCCGTGGTCTCCGACGAGCTCGACTACATCAACGTCGGCCAGGTCGAGATGCCCTCGCGCGCCTATGTGTCCGCGTTCGGCTTCAAGGGTCCGGACCAGCAGAAGCCGGCCGGGGTGCTCTCCGGTGGTGAGCGCAACCGCCTCAACCTGGCGCTCACCCTCAAGCAGGGCGGCAACCTGCTGCTCCTCGACGAGCCGACCAACGACCTCGACGTCGAGACCCTGTCCTCGCTGGAGAACGCGCTGCTGGAGTTCCCGGGCTGCGCCGTGGTCGTCTCCCACGACCGCTGGTTCCTCGACCGCGTCGCCACGCACATCCTGGCGTACGAGGGCGAGTCCAAGTGGTTCTGGTTCGAGGGCAACTTCGAGTCGTACGAGAAGAACAAGGTCGAGCGCCTCGGTGCGGACGCGGCCCGTCCGCACCGCGCCACGTACAAGAAGCTGACCCGGGGCTGACCGCCGTGCGTCACCTCTACTCCTGCCCCCTGCGCTGGTCGGACATGGACGCCTTCGGCCATGTCAACAACGCGGTGTTCGTCCGCTACCTCGAAGAGGCGCGGATCGACTTCATGCGCCGGCTGGCGCCGGGGGGCGGCAGTCCGTCGTTCACGGGCGGCTCGGTCGTCGCCCGGCACGAGATCGACTATGTGCGGCCGCTGGTGCACCGGCCCGCCCCGGTGACCGTCGAACTGTGGGTGACGAAGATCAGCGCCGCGTCGATGACGGTCGGCTACGAGGTCAAGGACGAGGACACGCTCTACCTGCGCGCCTCGACCGTCGTCGTCCCGTACAACTTCACCGAGGAGCGTCCGCGCCGCCTCACCGCGGAGGAGAAGGCGATCCTCAAGGAGTATCTGGACGACGCCTCGCACCAGACGTCGCAACCGAAGGGAACCGTCGCGGTATGACGGTGCTGCACCTGGCCGACGCGGGGGAGGCGGCGGATCTCGCCGCCTTCCTCGCCCGGCTGATCCACTACGACAAGGCCGCCGCGGTACGCCTCCAGGCCGATGGCGGGGTGCTTGCCGTCTTCGGCCGCCCGCCGTCCTTCGAGGTGCTGGCGATCCGCACCGCCCGGCTCGCCGGGGACAGCTCCGGGGAGGCCGGGAACAGCACACCGGACGCCGGGAGCGGTACTCCGGGCGTCCGGCACACCGCTGTGGACGCGACCGTCTTGGCCGGCGCGCTTCTCGAAGGCATCGAGGAGCCGGCGGGCGTGGTGACCGTGCCCGCCGCGGTCACCGGCCCGCCCTGGACCGGGCTGCTGCCGCCGCGCGGCGGCTGGCAGCGGGTGCCGGGACTGCCCGCGCCCGAGGCGCTGGTGCGTGCGGTGGCCGGCGCGGTCGCCGAATTCCGGGCCCGGGACGAGGCGTTGCCGCCGCAGCACCGCAACCGCGGCGAACGGGACCGTATCGGCCGGGAGATCTGGTCGCGGACCCTCGGCGACACCCACCTTCCGCTGCGCGCCGCCCATGCCGCGCACTCGCTGGGCTTCCTGCGCCCGGTGCGCGCGGGTGCGCTCGTGGGGGGCGGTACGTCTCCCGGAGCCGCTGACCCCGTCACCGCACCGCAGCCCCAGCCGCTGAGCCTGCTGTCCGCGGGCGGCTGGCTGCGGCTCAGCACCCCGTACGGGTCGGTCGCCGTACGGACCGGGGGCCCGGAGGGTCTGACGGGGCTCTCGGGGCTCACGGTGACGCCTGCCTGACGAGGCGGCGGGGCGGACGGCTGACCGGCGCCGACGCCGACCGGCCCGCGGCGGCGCTGACCGGCTTGCGCCGGGGCGCGTACGAGGTGTCAGCCCGCGCCGCCCTGTGTACGACCGTGTCAGCCCGCGCCGACGCGCGTACGGCCGTGTCAGTCCGCGGTGTTGATCATTGTGGCGGCCGCGTACGTGAGGTAGTTCCACAGCTGCGTGGCGTGCGCCTCGGACAGGTCGAGGGAGTCCACCGCGTCCCGCATGTGGCGCAGCCAGGCGTCGTGGGCGGCCCGGTCGACGGTGAAGGGGGCGTGCCGCATCCGCAGCCGCGGGTGTCCGCGTCCGTCGCTGTACGTACGGGGGCCGCCCCAGTACTGCATGAGGAAGAGCGCCAGCCGCTCCTCGGCCGGGCCCAGGTCCTCCTCCGGGTACATCGGCCGCAGCAGCGGGTCCTCGGCGACTCCCTGGTAGAAGCGGTGTACCAGGCGCCGGAAGGTCTCCTCGCCACCGACCTGTTCGTAGAAGGTCTGCTCC
The DNA here is from genome assembly GCF_900187385.1 of Streptomyces sp. 2114.4. Lineage (NCBI taxonomy): Bacteria > Bacillati > Actinomycetota > Actinomycetes > Kitasatosporales > Streptomycetaceae > Streptomyces > Streptomyces sp. 2114.4. The sequence goes on along the minus strand of NZ_FYEY01000001.1, from coordinate 2,634,902 downwards.
TCGAGCGTGCCGCGTGGAATCTTGTTCACCCGTCCATGGTGGCAGACGCCCCGGCCGAGGACTTCGGTCGTAGGACGGAGAGGCCCCTCACGCCCGGAACGGCGACCGGGAGGGCAGCGGGAAAAGCGGCCGGAATGCGGTCGGAAGTGCGGCCGGGGCGTGATCCGTTGATCACGCCCCGGGGTCGCTCGGTGGTCCGCCGAGGGTCAGCCGCGGCGGACGGTCAGCGTCGTCCAGGCACCGACGTGCACCCGGTCGCCCTCATGGAGTGGCACCGGTACATAGGGCTGGATGGGGTCCTCGGCGAGGTTGATCGTCGTGCCGTTGGTGGAGTTCTGGTCCACCACCGCCCAGCTGCCGTCCTGCTGCTGCACCAGCAGCGCGTGCTGGTGCGAGACGCCCGGGTCCTCCGGCGCGCTGCCCAGATCGATGTCCGGGGCCTCACCGGTGCTGTTCCGGCGGCGGCCGACCGCGATCTGTCCGTTGGCGAGCGGGAGCACCTGCTCGGGGGAGTACGAGGGCAGATTGAGCCCCGCCGCCTCCGGGCCGCTGCGGCCCATCATCGCCATGAAGTACTCGCGGTCCGGCGTGATCGCCACCACCCAGCCGTTGCCGACGACCGGCTGCGGACCCTGCGGCGGTGCCGCGGGCCCCTGGCCGGGGCCGCCGTTCCACTGCTGGTCGGGTCCGGGCTGCTGCGGCGGCATCTGCTGCTGCTCGTACGGCGCGGACTGCTGCGGCTGCTCGTACGGGCCGGGCTGCTGCTGCTCGAACGGAGCCTGCGGCTGCTGCTCGTACGGGGCCTGCGGCTGCGCCGGGAACGGCGACGGCTGCTCGAACGGGGCCTGCGGGCCCGGTCCGGGCGGTGCGGGTGCCATCGGCGGGGGTCCGGCCTGGGCGCTCGGCGGATTCAGCGTCCAGTCGTCGCCGCCCTGCTGCTGCGGCGGCGGGCCGGGCTGACCGGCCGGGCCGGGGCCGGGCATGCCGGGGAAGCCGCCGGGGCCAGGCTGACCGGGACCGCCGGGGCCGGGCTGGTCGGGAAACCCGCCGGGGCCGGGCCGGCCGGGGCCGCCGGGGGGCATGCCGTGCGGGGGCTGGGGCTGCTGCGGCGGCGGGAAGCCGTAGCCGTCCTGGCCGCCCTGCGGGCCGGGTGCGGGCGGCGGGAAGCCATAGCCGCCCTGGCCGCCCTGCGGGCCCGGCTGCTGGGTGGGCGGCGGCGCGTAGGACGTCGGGGAGTTGGTGAGGAAGTTGTAGCGGCAGCCCTCACAGAACGGCGCCATCGCCTCACGCGGGGTACCGCACTGGGGGCACGTCTCGGACTGGCCGGCCTGGCCGGGCTGACCGGGTCCGCCCTGGGGGCCCGGTGCGGGCGGCGGGAAGCCGTAGCCGCCCTGACCGCCCGGGTTTCCCTGACCGCCCTGGGTGCCGGGACCGGGGGCCGCGGGGCCGGGGGCCGGCGGCGGGAAGCCGTAGCCGTCCTGGCCGCCCTGGGTGCCGGGGCCGCCGGGACCGGGTGCGGGGGGCGGGAAGCCGTAACCGCCCTGGCCGTCCTGGCCTCCCTGACCACCTTGGCCGCCCGGGCCGTCCGGAGCGCCGGGACCACCGAAACCGGGGCCCGGACCGGGGCCGCCGGGCGGCGGACCGGGCTGTCCGGGCGGCGGACCGGGCTGTCCGGGCGGAGGGCCGGGTTGGCCGGGGGCGGACCGGGCTGTCCGGGCGGTGGGCCGGGCGGCGTGTTCAGGAAACCTGCAGGCAAGGAGGGCGGCGGGGGCACAGCGCCCGCCATCCGCTGGCCGCACACCTCGCACCAGTCTTCGGCCACCGACTGGTGGCCGCTCGGGCAGGTCGGCATGTCGGTTCTTCCCCCTCCGTACCGATGTGCTGCGGTGGAACTGCTCGGTACTGATCGTGGCTAATTCTTCATGCGAACGGTTTTCGTCGAGCGCGTCTCGAGAGTCATCTCGTCCGCCTCGGCGACCTTCGCCTTCAGTCGCACAGTACCGGTCGCCGCATCGACGACGTCCACCACCTTCGCAAGGAGTTTCGCAGTCTCCTCGTTCCCCGAGGCGCCTGCGAGCTGCACCGCACGGCCCAATTTCGCCGTGGCGCCTTCGGTATCACCCGACTTACGGGCATCCAGTCCCTGCTGGATGAGATATGCCAGTTCCGCCTGTCCTGTGTAGTGCGCGACCTGCGGATCGATCGATGTGGAAGCAGTCACATCGTCCGTCCACACGGCGCGTACGAGCCCCTGTGCCAGCCGCCGCGGCGGGGTGGCGCACGGGGCGGGGCCGTCCGGTGCGGAGATGATCAGCGAGACGCGGCCGGCCAGCATTTCCTGGCCGACGGCGGCCGCGGGGACCCGCAGGCAGAGGTGGTAGTCGCGGGACTCGTCACCCCAGGAGCCGGTCGGATAGTCCCCCGACCGCGGGCCGGAATCCCGGCGCCGGCCCGTCAAGTCCGCCACGGCGGGCGCCACTTGCCGGACGAAGACGGTCTCGGCGCCCAGCGGGGTCCACAGCCGCAGGGTGACATCGGCGATCTCCTTGCCCATCGCCCTCTCCATCAGCCGGGTGAAGTCGGCGGCGAGGTGCGCCGGATCGGCGACGATATCGGCGGTGCCGAGCAGCGCCGAGGCGATCCGGGTGACCTCCTTGACCTCCCAGTCCGTGCCGACACCGCGGGCGTCGCAGGTGAAGGAGCCGGCGCAGGCGTCCAGGGCGGCGCGCAGCTCCTGCGGTGACTCGTGTTCATTGCGGCCGTCGGTGAGCAGCACGGCGTGCCGGACACCCACCGCGGCCCCCGACAGCAGCCGGGCGGTCAGCCGCAGCCAGGTCCCGATGGCCGTACCGCCGCCCGCGCTCAGCTTCCGCAGCGCTTCCTTCGCCCGCGCGCGGGTGGCCGCACCGGCCACGGCCAGCTTGCCGTCGCCGGGGAAGATCTCGGCGGCCCGGTGATTTCCGGCCACCACCGCGAAGCCGGCACCGTCGCGCACGGTGTCGATGGCGGCGGCCGTCGCCTCCCGGGCGCCGCGCATCTTCTCCGGCGGATGGTCCATCGACCCGGAGCAGTCCACCATGATCACCACTCCGGCGTCCGGGCCGCCGGTGCCCGCCGGACGGACCGGCCGGCCCCCGGTCGTGCCGCCCCCGGTCGCGGTGACCGTCACGATGGCGTGCACCTCGCGCCCGCCTTCGGGCAGGTAGGGGTTCTGGTACACCTCGGCGCAGAAGCGCGGCACACGGGACTTGGTGAAGTGGGCCATCCGTTCCGCTCCTTGAGACGCCGTAACCGGTCGATCGGGGCTGTCGGGGCCGTGCTGCGTCGTGCGTGCTGCGTCGTGCGTGCTGCGTCAGGCGTGGTGCGTGGTGCGGGGGCGCACGTTTTCGGACACAGGGCGCGCCGTACCGCGTACGTCGCGCCCTGTGCCGTGCGCCCCGCCGTCATCCGAACCGCTCTCCGAACCGGCATCCCACCGGGGCGGTGGTGAGCCGGTCAGGCCGATCCTGCCCGTCCCGCGGGGGCCGGGAACGGCACCAGAGCCACCGTTACGTTGTCGTGCCCGCCGCCGTCGAGGGCGTGGGTGACCAGCGTGCGGGCGCTCTCCAGCGGCCTGCTGGGCGCGTCGTACGGCAGCACCGCGGCCATCTGCTCCGCGGACTCGGCGTAGTTCCACAGCCCGTCGGTGCACACCACCACGACACCGGGCCCGTCCGGCTGGAACGTGACGGTGTGCGGCTCGACCTCGTACGCGTCCGCGCCGAGCCAGCCGGTGATGGCGTGCGCTCGCTCGTCGGCGTTCGCCTCGGCCTCGGACATCAGGTTGTTGGCGACCATCTGGGCGGCCCAGGAGTCGTCCTCGGTGAGCCGGGCGGGCGGCGCCGTACGGTCGTTGGGGATCCAGTAGGCGCGGCTGTCGCCGACCCAGCCGACGGTCAGCAGCCCGCCGCCGACCACCGCACCGACGAAGGTGCAGGCCGGGGCGTTCTGTTGGCGGTGTTCATCATGCGCCGAGGAGGAGTCGGGAGCCAGCGCGTCGACGGCCGAGGAGGCCGCCAGGATGGCCTCGTGCATGGCCTGCTGGGGGTGGGTACCGCGCGGCAGCGACGTCCGCAGCGCCTCGCCGGCGGCCTCGGACGCCGCCGTGGACGCCTCGTCGGGGCGGGTCGCCGAGGAGACGCCGTCACAGACCACCGCGACCACGGCCGGGGTGCCGTCGGGGAGCGCGGCGGCACGGAGCGCGAAGAAGTCCTCGTTGCGGTGGTGGCGGTGGCCCCGGTCGCTGACCGCCGCGATGCCCGCCAACTCGCGCTCCATGTGGTCGCGTTCACGGGGCCGGGCGTGCCCGCAGTGCTCGCAGTAGCCGTCCGGCCCCACGGCGCCGGAACGGCAGGCGGCGCAGCGGGCGGTGCCGTGGGCGGGGGCGCCGTGGGCGGGGGTGCCGGACGGGGCACCGACCGGTGCGGGGCCACCCGCGGGGACATCGGCGGGCGTGGCGGTGGGCGCTGTGGCGGGCGCGACGGGCGGAGCGGGTGCGGCCTTTGGTGTACGGGAGGCCGGGCCAGGCGCGCCCCGTTCCGCGGCCGCCGTGACGGGCTCCGTGCCCGCCGCGTCGGCGCCCGCCGCGTCCGCGCCCGCCTCGTATCCGGCGACGCGCGGGTCGACGGGCGGCACGGCGGGCGGGTCCACCGGCGGGCCCACAGGCGGCGGCGGGTCGGCGACCGGCGCGGGACCGGCGACCGGCCCGGGACCGGCCACCGAGGGCGCATGGCCGGGCAGCGGCGGGGCGTTGCCCGGCACCGGCACCGGTACCGGCGACGGCGACGGCGACGGCGCGGGCACCGGCGCCGTGCCCGCGTCCCCGTACGGGAGCCGGGCCTGCGGGTCCGGAGGAGGCGGCGGTCCGGCCGGAACCGCACCGTAGGCGGCCGCCGGTCCGGGCGGCGCCGGTGGCAGGGGCGGCACGGGAGGTACGGCGCCGGCGCCGTGCGCGGGCCGGGCGCCGTACGCCGGCGGCGCGGCGGGCGCCGGGAGAGCGGCGCCGCACCGCCCGCAGAAGTTGTCTCCCGCAGCGCACGGCTCGTCGCAGCCCGGGCACCGGGACGGCTCAGTCACACCCATGTCACACCCACGTCCTGGGGCGGAAGCGGTTGGCCCGTTCCACCAGTTCGATCCTTTTCTCACCACGCTGCGCCAGCCGCGCGAGCAGGCGGTACGACCGCTCCAGGCCGAACCGCAGACCGCGCTCGTCCAGCGGGCAGCCGAGCAGCGACGGCCGCCCGGCCACGCCCGCCGGACCGTCCGGCCCGGCACCGTGGCTACCGGAGAGTACCCAGTCCAGGGCGCTGCCCAGTACCTCGGTGGTGAGTTGTTCCCTTCGTTCGGCGTCCAGACCGAAGTCCGCCAGCGCTTCGACCTGTTCGGCGGCCGCCCGCAGATCCGCCGTCAGCGGATCGCGCGGCGGGCGCCCCCGCAGCCGGGCGCGGACCGCCGCGATTCGCGCCGCTATGTAGTGGATGGACGACTCCGGGACGGACTCCAGCGCACCGACCGCGCCGGTGCGGTCGCCCGCCGCCAGGTGCACCCGTGCCAGTCCGAACGCCGCGCCGACATAGCTGCGGTCGGTCGCCCACACCAGGCGGTAGTACTCCACGGCGTTGTCCAGCTGGCCCAGCAGCTCCGCGCAGATCCCCAGCGCCAGCTTCGGCGCCGGCTCGCCGGGGAAGGCGTCGTAGACCGCGTCGAAGGCCAGTGCGGCGCCCTCGCGGTCACCGGTCGTCAGCGACACCAGGCCGCGGTGCCACACCACCCGCCAGTCCGTTCCCCCGGCGCCGGGCCCGGTGCCGCCCCGGCGCGCGGCGGCCCACTGCCCGGCGGGCTCCGCCGTCGCGATCTCCTCCAGCGCCCGCTGCGCCCCCGCGCCGTCCCCCGTCTCCAGACGGGCGCGCAGCGCACGCAGCCGGACCTCCAGGGAGTCGGCGGGCGCCGAGCGCAGGGCGGCCAGCAGTTCGGCGGGCGCGGCGGCCAGCAGCCCGGCCAGCAGCCCGGCGTGCGGATCGTCCGGATCCACCCGCGGCACCGGCAGGGCCAGGGCGGCGCCGGCGATGTCCAGGGGGCGCAGTGCCGGGCCGCCGGGGCCCGGCTCCGCGCGGCGCGCCGCCCCCCGCGCGCCCAGCAGCGAACTGTCGCCCTCCGCCGCGGCCATCAGCTCCGTGTCGACCACCCGGAGTTCGGGCCCGAACAGCGGGGACAGCGCGGGCCGCGGCTCGCCCGACTGGAGCGCCACCACCTCCCGCAGCACGCCTGTCAGCTGCTCGGCCATCTCCTCCGCCGAGGCGAACCTGCGCGCCCGGTCCGGGTCCGTGGCGCGTACCAGCAGCCGGTAGAACGACTCGTAGCTGCGGAACACCTCGATGTGGTCCGGATCGGGCAGGGAGTCCGCGAAGACGTTCGTATAGCCCTGGAAGTCGAAGGTGAGGACGGCGAGGGTGCGGGCGACGGTGTAGAGGTCGGAGGAGACCGACGGGCCCAGCACGGCGATCTCCGGTGCCTGATAGCCGATCGTGCCGTAGACCGGGCTGTGGTGGTCGTCCATCCTGCGCACCGCGCCCATGTCGATCAGCTTGAGCCGGTCGTGCTGCTGGATGGCGTTGTCGACCTTGAAGTCGCAGTAGAGGTAGCCGCGGCGGTGCAGGTGGCCGAGCGCTTCCAGCGCCTCGATGCCGTACGCACAGGCCTGTTCGACCGGCAGCGGATCGCGCCTGCCCTGGGGCGTGCGCCGGTCGTTGGCGAGCTCCTTGAGCGATTTGCCGCCGACGTACTCCATGACGATGTAGCCGTCGAGGCTGCCCGTCGCCCGGTCGAGGTGTTCCACGAAGTTGTAGATCCGCACGATGTTGGCGTGCTCGATCTCGGCGAGGAAGCGCCGCTCGGACACCGCCACCGCCAGCGCCTCCTCGTCGCCGGTGTCCAGCAGCCCCTTGAGCACCACCCACCGGTCGGAGACCGCGTGGTCCGTCGCCAGATAGATCCAGCCGAGCCCGCCGTGCGCCAGGCAGCCCGCGACCTCGTACTGCCCGTGCACCATGTCGCCGGGCCGCAGCTTGGGCACGAAGCTGTACGGGTGGCCGCACTTGATGCAGAAGCCTTCCGTGGTGCCCGGCTGCTCACCGTGTGCCCGGCCCACCGGCGCACCGCAGTCCGTACGGCTGCAGAACCGCTTCCGCTCCGGGACCTCCGGATGCTTCAGCACCGCCGTACGCGGATCGGGCCGCGGCACCTCCGGCACCGTCACCAGCCCCGCGCCCAGCCGCCCCCGCGCCGCCCCGGACGACGCGCCGCTGCCCGCGCCGCGCGCCGACACCGCCGCCATACCGCGCGCCGGCCCCCTGCCGGACACCGACCGCGAATGGCGGGCGGGGACCGAGCGCCGCGAGGGCGAGGAACGGGCGGTGCGTGTGCCGGGGCCGGAACCTGCGCCGGAAGCGGGGGCGGGGGAGGGGACCGTCAGCAACGCCCCCGCCGCCTCGCGGCCCGCCGCGCCGTCCGTGAGCACCCGGCCCGTCAGGCCCGTGGGCGGCGAGGACAGCAGCCCGTCCGGCGAGACCACCGGCGCCAGCCCGCACAGGTCGCAGTACAGCTCACCGCCGCCGACATCCTCGTAACTGCCCGCGCACTCCCGCCGCTGGCAGCGCTCGTCGGCCCGCTCCGTCACGAATCCCCCTTGTCCTCCCGCTGCTGCACGGCCAGCGCCTCCGCCGCCGCCTGCTGATAGCGCCACACCGCCTGTTCGGCGGCCCGCAGATCACACGGCGCACTCCACAGCATCCGCCGCGCCAGGTCGTACCGCTCGGTCAGCAGCGGATCCTCCGCCAAACCGTGACGTGCGAGCTTTCCCCGGTACGCGTCCAGCCTGCCGCGCAGCTCGGCCCGGACCGCCAGCGGCGCGGTCACCGCCGTCAACGACTCGCGCGCCCGCAGGAGTTCGTCCTCCGCCCGCTCCTCCAGGCGCTCCAGCAGCGGCGAGAGCCGGTGCCACTGCGCCCGTCTGCGGTAGTCGGCGGCCGCGGCCAGCTGTTCGTGCAGCGCCGTCGGCGGGCCGCTGACCGCCGGCACCTCCGACGCGGCGATCTTCGCCAGCACCTCGCCCCGGGCCTGCCGCGCCTCGGTCAGCGTGCGGTCCGCCCGCGACAGCACGTCCCGCAGCTGCATCAGCCGCCGCTCCGCGTCCTGCCGCACGTCCAGCACCGCCGCCACCTCACGCCGGATGTCCTCCAGCGCACGGGCCGCACGGTCGTAGCGCACGGTGTCCGGACGGCCGGCGCCCGGCGCCGAACTCCCCGTCGACGACGACACCCAGAACGCCAGCGGATCCGCGATCACCCGCTCCCGCAGCCGCAGCAGCTCGTCCGTGATCCGCTCCAGGTCGTCGCCCGCCGGATGCTCGCCGGGGCGTACGCCCACCGAATGCGCCAGCGAACGCGTGCGCTGCAACTCGGCCGACAGCAGGTCTATCCGGGCCGGCAGCGCCGACCAGACCGCATCGGCGGCGACGATGACGTCCAGCGACTGGGCGTACAGCTCGTTGATCCGCTCGACGAGCGCGTCCAGGCTGAACCGTTCGCCCTCCGGGGCCGGGCCGCCCGGCGTACCGTCGCCGACCGTGGCCGGGCCTGCGCCCGGCACCGTCACCCCGTCGCCGTACAGCAGCCCGGTCAGCTCCGCCAGGTCCTCCGGGGACGGCTGGCGCCGCCGCTCCCGCAGTTCACGCGCCTGCTCCAGCGCCGCCGTGTACGCATCGAACAGCGTCCACAGGAGGGTGATGGAGCGCTCCGCCGCGGCCCAGCGCTCCTTGGTGGTGCCGGTCAGACCGGCGCCCTCCAGCAGCCGCCGCCCCGCGTGGTCCTGCAACGCGAGCAGCGACGTCTCGATCGCCTCGTACTCGGCACCGAGCCGCGCCAGGGCGCGGTCCACCTCCTCCTGGTCCCGAACCGGGGCATCGGGCTCCCCCGGAGAACCGGGGAAGGGCCTGGGGACCCCCATCGATCACCTCTCCAATACGCGTACGTGGCACGGCGTTTGCCGCGGCCGGGCGGCCGCTGCGGTCTGCTCCTCCCACGACCTCTTCCATAGTGACGGCATCCGGCCCTCCCGGGGCGGTCAGTGGCACTACTCCGCTCCTTGGAGCGATCAGTCGCGGTACTGCGGCGCGGGCGGCCCCGATATGCCCGGCAGATCGGCCTTCAGCCACTTGCGGTACGCCCGCATCCAGGCGCTGTCCCCGCCGCCGCCCCGGTAGTCGTCCAGGACCTTGTTCACCCGCCGCACCAGATCGGTGTCGTTCTTGTTCATCGCCACGCCGTACGACTCGTCCGTGAACGGCTTGCCCTTCAGCTCCACCCTCGGGTCCTGCGCCGCCTGCGCCGCCGCCAGCGCACTGTCCGTGACCACCGCATCCGCCTGGCCCAGCTGCAGCCGTACCAGACAGTCGAGTTGGCTGGGCACCGTCAGCACCTGTGCGCCGTGCGCCTGCGCCCTCAGCGCCGTCTCACCCGTCGAACCCGCCGCCGTGCACACCCGCCGGCCCCGCAGCGAAGCGTCGAACGCCTTGATCGCCGAGTCGATCGGGGCCAGCACCTGCTGCCCCGCCTGGAAGTACGAGGTCGAGAACGCCACCTGCTGCTTGCGGGCACAGTTGATCGTCATCGTCCGCACCACCATGTCCACCGCACGCTTCTGCAGCGCCGGGATCCGCTGGTTGGTAGGCACCGTCTTGAAGACCACATGGGGGTGCGGCCCCAGGATGTCCTCGGCGACCGCCTGTGCCAGATCGATGTCGAAACCCTCCAGCGTGCCGGTGGACGGATTGCGGTACCCCCACCGGTAGGTGTTCTGGTCCACCCCGACGACCAGTTGGTCCCGCTCCTTGATCCGCTTCACCGCCGCGCCGTCCTCCGCCGACGGGCGCAGGCTCGCCGCGGCGGTGCGCGTCGTGCACGATGCGGAGGCAGGTGCGGGCGGCGCCGCCCCCGGTCCGTACGCGCGGTGGGCCGGCGCGGACGAGGAGACCCGCCCGCCGCCGTGCCCGGCCCGCCCGCCGCCGTGCCCGGCCCGCTCGGCGTCGCCGCCCAGCACCGGCACCAGCACGGCGGCGACCGCGGCCATCACCCCCATCCCGGACGCGACCGGCGCAAGGACGGCACGCAGATTCACCAGCTCTCCCGCGCGCATCCGCATGCCCCTCTCACCAGGCCTCCTCACCGGTACTCCGCCAGCCTGCGGCCGATGCCCAGCACCGCGCCCACCGCCGCCGACGCCGCCAGCAGCCCGGCCCCCACCACAAGCCCGTCCAGCGCCCTGCGCCCGGCGTCCGCCGCCGACCGGAACTCCGCCTGCTCGTGCACCAGCGCCTGCTGCAGTCCGGCGGACACCCGGTCGAAGGACTGCCCGGTGGACGCGGCCGTGCCGATCACCTTGGCCAGCGCCTGTGCGTAATCGCCCTTCTCGTCCGCCGTCCGTGCCTCGCCGTGCCGCGCCTGCCACTGGCGCACGCCGGTCAGCGCCGCACGCACCGGACGCCGGCCCGCCTCGTCGTCGGCCAGCGTCAGCGCCGCCCCCAGCCTGCTCTTCGCCGGCGCGGCCCCCGGCCCGCCCCCGCCCGTCAGATCCGCCATCCGGGAGCGGAAACCGGCCTCGTAGAAATCCTGCTGGCCGTGCGTCAGCACCGCACCGCGCGCCACCAGCGTCAGATTCTCGTCCCCGCGCGCCTGCAGCGCATCGATCCGCGCCTCGTTGAGCACCCGCAGCGACCGGGCGCCGTGCTCGTACGAACCGGTCAGCCCCGTACGCGCCACGGTATGCCCGGCCACCAGCCACACCAGCAGCACCAGGGAGGCCGCCGTAGCCGCCAGCAGGCCCCTGTTGAACACCCGGTTGGTGCGCCGGTAGTGCCGCCGCTGCGCCCACCCCAGCGCACCGAGGGCCACCACCCCCGCCGCCATCGCGTACCACGGCCGTGCCCCGGCCGCGCCGTAGTCCGCCGCCAGCCGGTCCGTCTCCGCGTCGTACAACGCCCGTGCGGCCGGGAGGAGTTCGGTGCGCATCTGCTCGTTGGCGTACCGCAGGTAGGCGCCGCCCAGCGGCAGCCCCTGCCGGTTGTTCGTGCGCGCCGTCTCCACCAGCCCCGTATAGCGCGGCAGTCCGCTGTTGAGCTTCGCGATCTGCGCGCCGCCGGCCGGACCGCTGTTGTGGGCGGCCGCCTTGACCAGCAGCGCGGACGCGGTGGAGATGTCGGCGGCATAGCGGTCGCGGGTCGCCCGGCTCTCCTTGGCGCCGGCCAGGAAACCGGCCGCGGCCGTCGTATCGGCATCCGCCAGCGAGCGGTAGATGCTCGCCGCGTCCGCGCTCAGCGGCTGGCTGCGCTCCACCACGTCGTCCGCGGCCGCCGCCCGGTCCGCGACCTGCCAGGCCGTGACCGCGCCGAACAGCACCACCAGCAGGGCCAGTACGGCACCGATCACCCGCAGCCGGCCGGGCTCCGTCGTCGCCGCGGCGCGCAGTTCGTCCAGCCCCTCGGCCCAGGCCGTTCTGCGCCCGGCGGCGGGCGGTGCCGCGCCGCCGGCCGGCGCGCTGGTGCTGGACACGGACCCACCCCCCGGTCGCTGACGTCGGGACCGGCCTTCGCGCACGGCGCCCGGGAGCGCTCACGAGAAGAACCGGTGCATGGGCAGCAGTATGTCCGCAGCCACTGACACACACACCGCGATTGCCCCGATCTTGTTCGGAGATCTTGTTCGAGGGGGGGTGTTCGGGCCGCGGTCCGGCGGGGCCCGCCGCGCCGCGGGGGCCGGCACTACAGTGGGCGGAGAATCGTCAGACATCAGGTGATACCGGGGCCCGGACACCGTGCCGAAGGGGGAGTGATCCCGTGCAGTCGGTCCGCAAGGGCAGGGTGTCGCTGGTGGAGAGGGCGACCGACGAGATCCGCGCCCAGATCGTCAGCGGCACCTGGCCGGTGGGCAGCCGCATCCCGCCCGAGAGCGCGCTGTCCGAAACCCTCGGGGTCAGCCGCGCCTCGGTCCGCGAAGCCGTACGGTCCCTGGTGCACGCCGGCCTCCTGGAGCCCCGGCAGGGCGACGGCACCTTCGTGCTCTGCGACGACGACAGCGCCCTCGCCCTCCGCCGCCGCCTCGAACGCGCCGAGCTCAGCCATGTCACCCAGGTCCGCCAGGGCCTCGACGTGGTCGCCGCCCGCCAGGCGGCCAAGCACCGTACGGACCGCCAGCTCGCCGGCATCGAAGCCGCGCTGGCCCGCCGCGGGGCCGCCCTCGCCGCGCAGGACGGCGAGGCCTTCACCGCCGCCGACGCCGAGTTCCACGTCCTGGTCGCCGAGGCGGGTGACAACCCCGTCCTCGCCGACATCTACCGCTCCCTGAGCGCCGCCCTGCGCGAGGAACTGCGCCGCGCCGCCTGCCTGGACACCGCCACCGCGGCTCCTGACGACCCGCACTCCCGCCTCACCGACGCCATCCGTGACCGGGACCCCCGGGCCGCCGTGGACGCCGCGGTCCTGCTCCTGGCCGGTCACGTACGGGACCTGGCGCTTCCGGTGGGGGACTGAGCGGCGGGCGGCTGCGCCCGCCAGGCCGCCCGCAGCCGTTCATGAGCGCCGGCCTCCGCGCCCGCCCGGTCCAGCGTGTCCAGGGCCGCCCCCAGCACCGGCGGGGCCACCACCACCTGGGGCACCGCCCGGGGGGCACGCTCTGCGAGGAGCTGGGTGACCCGGTCGTGGAGGAGCGGGTGACGGGCGGCCAGGACACCGCCGCCCAGCACCACGGGGACCCGTTCGCCGAGGAGACCGAGACGCCTCAGGGCGACGGTGGCCAGGAGCGCGATCTCCTCCGCCTGGCGGGCCACGAGGACGCGGGCGACCGGGTCACCGGCCGCCGCCACGGAGAAGAGCAGCGGCACCAGTTCATGGCGGCGGTGGCCGGGGAGGGCCCGCAGATGGAACGCCTCGATCAGTTCCGGCATGCCGGCCAGGCCGAAGTGCGCGGGCAGGGCGTGTGCCAGCCGGGTCGGTGCGCCGCGGCCGTCCTCCGCCCGGGCCGCGCGCCACATGGCCTCTTCGGCGAGGAACGCCCCGCCGCCCCAGTCGCCGGAGAGCCGGCCGAGGGCCGGGAAGCGCGCGGTGGCACCGTCCCGGCCGGCCCCCACGCAGTTGATGCCCGCCCCGCACACCACGGCGACGCCCACCCGCTCCCCGTCGTCCGGCAGCCCGGCCCGCAGCAGCGCGAAGGTGTCATTGCGGACGCTGGCCGTGCGCGCCCATCCCCGGCCCGCGATCTCGGCGGCCAGGCGCTCCTCCTCGACGGGGAGATCGGCGCCCGCGAGGAACGCGGAGAGGTGCCCGACCCGGCCCGCCGGCCGGGCCTGCGCCAGGACCGACCGCACCAGCGGCGCCAGGACGTCGACCGCCGGGCCGGTCCCCACCGCCGGCGGCCGGAAGCCACCGCCGCGTGCCGTGCCGAGCAGCCTGCCGTCCGTGGCCACCAGCGCCACGTCGGTCTTGCTGTTGCCCGCGTCGATGGCGAGCGCCGTGGCGGTCAGGCCCACGGCAGGTGCTCCCGGTTGTGCGCGATCAGCGCGTCGGTGAGCCGGTCCGCGTGGTCGGTCCGGCCGATGAGGGGGTGCGCGAGGAGAGCGGAGAAGACGGCGTTGCGTCCGCCGGCCCGGTCGGGTTTCCGGCCGCCCCCGCCCCACAACGCGGCCTCGAGGGCGAGGTGTTCGTAGGCGGTGACATGCGCGACCAGCCCGGCGTACAGCGGCTCCAAGGGGCGCACCGGGAGGGGCGTGGCGCCGGTCGAGTCCACGGTCGCGGGCACCTCGATCACCGCGTCGTCGGGCAGGAACGGCAGGGCGCCGTGGTTGAGGGCGTTGACGACCTGGGTGTCTCCGGTGTTGCGCAGGAGGGAGGAGGTGAGGGCCACCGCGGCCTCCGAGTAGAAGGCGCCGCCGCGCCGTGCCAGCAGCTCCGGCTTCTCGTCGAGTGCCGGGTCGCCGTACATGCCGAGGAGCTGTCGTTCGAGGGCGGCGACCTCCGCCGCGCGGGACGGTGCGTTGCGCAACTCCCGTACCACCGCGTCGTGCTGGTAGTAGTAGCGCAGGTAGTACGAGGGGATGACGCCGAGGCGGTCGAGCAGCGCGCGGGGCAGGCGCAGGCGCTCGGCCAGGGCGTCGCCGTGGTCCGCCAGCAGCCGGGGGAGGACGTCCTCACCCGCGACGCGTACCGCCCGCTCCCAGGTGAGGTGGTTGAGGCCGACGTGCTCCAGCTCGACCTCGACGGGGGAGACGCCCAGCAGCGCGGCGAATCCGCGCTGGAAGCCGATGGCGACATTGCACAGCCCCACGGCCCGGTGGCCGTGGGTGAGCAGCGCCCGGGTGACGATGCCGACGGGGTTGGTGAAGTCGACGATCCAGGCACGGGGGTTGCGGCGGCGCACCCGTTCGGCGATGTCCAGGACGACGGGGACCGTGCGCAGCGCCTTGGCGAGGCCGCCGGCGCCGGTGGTCTCCTGGCCGACGCAGCCGCACTCCAGCGGCCAGGTCTCGTCCTGGTGGCGGGCGGCCTGGCCGCCCACCCGCAGCTGCAGCAGCACCGCGTCCGCGCCGTCGATACCGGCGTCCAGGCAAGTGGTCCAGGAGATCCGGCCCGGGTGGCCCTGCTTGGCGAAGATCCGCCGGGCCAGGCCGCCCACCAGCTCCAGCCGGTCGGCGGCCGGGTCGATGAGGACCAGTTCCTCCAGCGGCAGCACCTCGCGCAGGCGCGCGAAACCGTCGATGAGTTCGGGGGTGTAGGTGGAGCCGCCGCCGACCACGGCGAGCTTGACGCGGGGGTGCGGGGTGCGGGGGTGCGGGGTGCGTCCCTGGGGAGACGGCATACGGATCAGCCCTTCACTCCGGTGAGCGTGACGCCTTCGACGAAGGCCTTCTGTGCGAAGAGTGCGAAGAACGGGAAGCATGCGAAGAACAGGACGGGGACGCCCCGCGCGGCGCGGATCCGCGGGCCGGAGCCCGGCGTTCAGCCGGTGTGGAACACCGCATCGCGTGCCGTCGCGAGCGCCGTCCGCAGCGCGCCGGTGAGGATCGGGGGGCCGTCGACATGGCTCAGGCGCACGGCGGGGCGGGACAGCGGGAGCCCGGTGAACTCCTCCTCGACCAGGGCGCGCAGCGCCTGGCCGCCGGCCCGGGGGACCTCGCCGGAGAGCACCACCAGCCGCGGGTCGACGACCGCGACCACGGCCGCTATCCCGGTCGCCAGCCGTCGCGCGATCTCGGCACGGACCCCGTCGTGCGCCATCGCCCCTTCGACGGTACGGACGTCCGGGGCCCCGTACTCCCGGGCCAGGGCGAGCACGGCCGGTGAGCCGACCAGCTGCTGGAAGCCGCCGCCGGCGTCCGCCCGCGCGGAGCCGTGGTCACCGCCCCGGGTCAACGGGGCGCCGGGCAGCGGCAGGTAACCGATCTCGCCCGCGCCGCCGGTGGCCCCGCGCAGCAGCCGGCCGCCCAGCACGAGGGCGGCACCGACCCCCTTGTCCGCCCACACCAGCACGAAGTCGTCGACGTCCTGTGCGGCCCCGTCGTGCTGCTCGGCGACCGCCGCCAGGTTCACATCGTTCTCGAGGGTGACCGGCGTGCCCAGCACCCCGGTCAGCTCGTCCTTCAGCGCCCGCGCATGCCACCCCGGCAGATGCGGCGCATAGCGCAGCCGTCCGGTCCGCGGGTCCAGCGCACCGGGTGTGCCGATCACCGCCCCGTGCAGCTGCCCGCGTGCCAGCCCGGCCCTGGCCAGCGCCCCGTCGACGGCCCGCGCGACCAGCTGCGCGGTCCGGTGCGGCGCCTCCCCGGCAACGGCGTCGGTGTTGACCCGCTCCTCCCCGAGCACCTGCCCGGTGATGTCGGCGACCGCGGCGGTGATCCCCAGCGGATCGACGGCCAGCGCGGCAACATGCGCCGCCACCGGGTCGATCTCGTACAGCTGCGCACTGGGCCCCGGCCGCCCGGTCACATTCCCGGTCGTCCGTACCAGCCCCGCCGCCTCCAGCCGTGCCAGCAGCTGCGAGGCGGTGGGCTTCGACAGCCCGGTCAGCTCCCCGATCCGCGTACGGGTCAACGGGCCCTGCGACACCAGCAGATCGAGCGCGGCCCGGTCGTTCATGGCCCGCAACACCCGCGGCGTCCCGGGCGTGCCCCGTATCCCCGGCGTGCCCTGCCTCCCTTGCGCGCTGTGCCCACCGGCCATGGCGCCGCCCCCCGTTCGCCGACGGCGCCGGAACGCCCACGCCCGCCGAGAATCTGTTAAGAAACCTTCCCATCGTTTCCACGGGAAGCTAAGCGGCGGGCGATGACGTCGTCAACGGTGCGGACGGGAAGATTTCGCCGCCCGTCGCCCCCTCTGCCCACCCGCTGCCCCGGGACGTCGCGCCGGTGCACAGCATCGGCGCACCGCAGAAGGGGCGTACCCGCGCGGTACGCCCCTCCGTCGACAGTCCGGGCCCTCAGCTCCGGATGGCCGGGTTACTTCCCCATCTTCGACGGCGAAGCGATCGGATTGGTCGCCAGGGACTGCGGGGACGTCGGGTTGTTGAGGGCCGAGGGGGCGGCCATGCCGGCCGAGGGGTCGGCGGCCTCCTCGTCCTCCTCCTCGGGGAGCGGGCGCGGGGCCAGGTGGACGCCGGCGGCGTCCAGGGCGCGCTTGATGCGCCAGCGCAGTTCGCGCTCCACGCCGGGGGCCTTGCCGGGCATGGTCTTGGCCGAAACGCTGATGGTGACGGTGTCCAGGTGGACCTCGCTCAGGCCCAGGACCTCCACCGGCTCCCACAGCTGCTCGTTCCAGGGCTCGGCCTTGGACATCTCCTCGCCGGCGCCGGTGATGGTCTCGCGGGCGCGCTCCAGGTCCTGGTCGGCGGCGATCACCACATCAACGGCGGCGGTGGACCAGCCCTGGCTGAGGTTGCCGATCCGCTTGACCTCACCGTTGCGTATGTACCAGATCGCGCCGTTGGGGCCGCGCAGCTTGGTGACCCGCAGGCCGACCTCGATGACCGTGCCGGTGGCCACCCCCGCATCGATCTCGTCGCCGACGCCGTACTGGTCCTCGAGGATCATGAAGACGCCGGAGAGGAAGTCGGTGACGAGGTTGCGGGCGCCGAAACCGATGGCGACCCCGGCCACACCGGCGCTCGCCAGCAGCGGCGCCAGGTTGATCTTCAGCACCGAGAGCACGGTCAGGGCGGCGGTGCCCATGATCACGAAGGAGGCGACGCTGCGCAGCACCGAGCCGATGGCCTCGGAGCGCTGTCTGCGTCTCTCGGCGTTGACGAGCAGACCGCCCAGCGCGGTGCCCTGGGCGGCGGCCACGGTGCGGTTCATCCGCTCGATGAGCTTGGTGATCGTGCGGCGGATCACATGCCGCAGCACCACCGCGATCACGATGATCAGCAAGATCTGCAGGCCGGACGTGAGCCACGTCCCCCAGTTCTCCTGCACCCAGCCGGCGGCGTTGGTGGCCTTGTCCGTGGCGTCGTCGAGCGACGTCGGGCCGGAGGAGCCTGGCGTGGCGGCGCTCAGGTGCGCGGCAGCGGCCGGCGAAGCGGACCAGAACACAGTCGAACCTTCCGTGTGGGACAGCAGACCCGGGCCCCGGTGGGACACTGTGAGCCGGGCTGACCAACCACACTAACGGGGCAACAGGAGCGGTCCGCGCCCTTGTTCGAGTCGGATAGTTGTGCGCAGGGCCGAAATGAGCCGTATCCGGCCGGACGTGCCGGTGTGTGGTGGAAAACACCTCCGACCCGTTACTCGGTCATGGTGGCGCTCTCACCAGGCACCGGGGGACACTGTGGGGAGATCGTCCCGGCGCGAGCCACGCGCCGCCGGCGTACAAGGAGGCACCCGTGCCGCATGTCCTGGTCCTCAATGCGTCGTACGAGCCGCTCGGCGTCGTACCGCTCCGCCGCGCGCTCATCCTCGTCCTCAACGAGAAGGCTGTCAGCCTCGAGGAATCCGGCGCCCTCATGCACAGTGCGACCCATGTCATACCCGCTCCGAGCGTGGTCCGCTTGAAGCGGTTCGTGCGGGTGCCCTTTCGCGGCCCCGTTCCCCTGACCCGCCGGGCGCTGTTCGCCCGTGACGGCGGGCGCTGTATGTACTGCGGTGGCGTCGCAACCAGCGTCGACCACGTCATCCCGCGCAGCCGCGGAGGTCAGCACACCTGGGAAAACGTCGTCGCCGCGTGCCGGCGCTGCAACCACGTCAAGGCCGACCGCCATGTCGCCGAGATCGGCTGGCGGCTGCGGCATCAGCCCGCCCCGCCGTCAGGACTGGCGTGGCGGATCATCGGCACGGGCCATCGTGACCCGCGCTGGCTGCCGTATTTGCAGCCGTACGGCGCGGATGACGCCTTGGCCCGGATCGACGCCGTATCGGCGTAGGTCCGGGTTTCTGCGTCCTGACGGTGGTGTCGCACGTCCCGCACGTCTCGTGCAGCCCGCGCAGGTCGTGCGCCCCGCTCCGGCCGGGGCGGACGCCGCCGGATTCTCGCCCCGTGGCCACCCGCCGCGGCGACGAGGATCCCGCGGCGTCCACGACGGCCGCCGGCGCACCCGCCGCACCGCACCCGTTCCCGGCCGCCGCTCGCCGGGCACCGTTCACCGCTTGTCGTGGCCCGGGTGCCGTGTCTCCGCGACCGCATACGCCTCCACCGACCACAGCGAGTAGCCGAAGCGGGTGGCCCGCTTGTCGCCCTGGATGCGGACGAACCGGGCGTCCTCGGCGTCCATCCGGACGGACTCGCGGCCGCCCTTGCCGTCCCGGACCGTGGCCGCCGTGCGCCAGCTGCGGCCGTCCGGCGAGACCTGGACGCGGTAGCGGGCGGCGTAGGCATCCTGCCAGTTCAGGACGAGCCGGCCGAGCCGGGTCGGATGGGCCAGCGCGAACTGCAGCCAGGCGCCGTCCTCCGGGGCGGAGGACCAGCGGGTCGCGGGGTTGCCGTCGGTGGCCGCCGACGCCGGGAAATCCGCGGTCTCGTCCCCGGAGGAGGTGGCGACGGTGCCGCGCGCCAGGTCCTTGCCGCCGGTGCGCGGATACGAGCGCACCGTCAGCGTCCGCTGGGCACCGCCGAACTCCACCGGGATCTCGTACGTCCCCGAGGGGGCGTTCTCGGGGACGTCGACGGCGATGCGGACCGTGGCGGTGCCGCCCCGCGGTGCGGTGACCTCCTTCGGGGCGTGCACCGTGAAGCCCTTGGGCGCCTTGACCGCCAGCTTCCCGCGGACGTCGCCGGGGCGGCGGGAGTAGATCAGGGCGTCCACCGTCGCGCTGCCGCCGTTCTGGGCGTCCGACTCCTTGCGGGACAGTTCGAGCCCGGCCGCCGGGGTGTCGTCGAACCAGGGGGTGAAGGCGTGCACGGACGGGGCGTGCGCGCTCTTCGCCCAGGTCAGCCGTATCGCGTCGGCACGCAGCCGGGGCGTTTTCGCCTCGGTCCAGCCGCTGGCGGAGAGCCGGTCGAGGCGGCGCCAGCCCTCGCCCGGGACATGCGCCTCCATGGAGACGGCGGCCGCGGACGGGCCCGGGTCGGTCAGTGCGGTCACCGCGGCGAGCGGGCGGGTCCGCTCGAAGGGGACGGTCAGGGACGTCCGGCCGTCGCGTTCGGCGGCGCCGTCGCCGGGCTGGGGGGCGGTGCGGCGGGCGCCGGTCCAGGCGTCCGCCTCGGTCATCGCCCGCTCCAGGAACGGGGCCAGCACCCCCTTGCCGACCGTCGCCGGGCTGTGCGCGCACTCCTTGCGCAGCCGCTGCGCCGTGCGCTGGGCCGACCAGGCGGCGTCGCCGTCGTCATGCGCCTGCGCCATGAGCGTGTCGACGGCCTGGGCCCCGGCCCTGCCGTAGCGGGCCAGCTGCTCGGCCCACGGACGGACCTCGGCGGCCAGGTCGGGGCGCAGGTCCCGGGGCGCGGTGCTCATGGTGGCGAACGCGGCCCGCAGCGCCTTGGCGGCCTTGGCGAGATCCGCATCCCGGCCCGGCCGGCCGTGGTTGACCGCGACCTCGCGGGCCTTCCAGAAGCGGTCGATCAGGGGCTGCAGATAGCCGGACTCGGTCCGGTCCAGCAGCGAGGAGGAGGCGTTGCCGGCCAGCGCGCGCAGCGCGGCACGGGAACGGGGATCGCCGCCCGCCAGATCGTCGACGGCCGCGTCCCAGGACCGGCCCGGGTGGTAGTCGCGCGGATTCCACGCGTAGTCGGCGGCCGTGAACAGCGGGATGCGCGAGGCGAGCGGCTGCTGCATGGCGTTGGCCAGCAGCGCCGTGGAACCGGTGGCGACGGCCGGCTCCCGGCCCCGGTAGGGCCCGAGGAAGATCCGGTCCTGGGCGTAGTCGTTGACCGGGTAGTTGTCCATGGTCACCAGCGGGTGGCCGAACACCTGGCGGGCCGTGGACAGCTCGCCGCCGGTGATGGTCCGCGGGACCACGCCCACACCGGTCCAGGCCACCTCGACCCGGTCGCCGAGCGCGTCGGACAGCGCCCGGCGGTACGCCGTCGAGCCGTCCTGGTAGTACTCGGTCGGCATCAGGGAGAGCGCCCCGGCCTGTGGATGCCGCTGCGCCAGATGCGCGGCGAGCGCATTGGCGACCTTGGCCTGCGCCCGTGCCGCGGCCCGGGGGCCGGTGCCGAAGGCGTCCGCGTCGGCGTCACAGTGCCATTCGCTGTAGCTGACGTCCTGGAACTGCAGCTGGAAGGAGCGCACGCCCAGCGCCCACATCGCGTCCACCTTGCGCCGCAGCGCCCGCATGTCCTCCTCGGACGACAGGCACATCGCCTGGCCCGGGGCGACGGCCCAGCCCAGCGTGACGTGGTTGGCCCGGGCTCGCTCGGCCAGCGCCCGGAAGCCGGCGCGCTGCCCGGCCGGGTAGGGGTCGCGCCACCGGGCCTGGCGGTACGGATCGTCGCCCGGCGCGTACAGATAGCGGTTCTGCTTGGTGCGGCCCATGAAGTCCAGCTGGGCGAGCCGCTGGGCCTGGCTCCAGGGCTGCCCGAAGAACCCCTCGGTGGTGCCGCGCACCGCCGTGCCGGGCCAGTCGCGTACGGCCACCGAGGCCAGCTGCTTCCGGCCGGCCCCGTGGGTGACCAGTTGCCGCAGGGTCTGCGCGGCGTGGAAGAGGCCGTCGGAGCCGACGCCGTCCAGGGCGACGGTGTCCCGGCCCGCGACCTGGCCCACCGCCAGGCGGTAGCCGCCGGCCGGCAGGTCCCCGCGGGCCGGTGCCCGCAGCGCCCGCAGCGCGTCCGCGGCCTGCTCGCCGCCGACGTGGATCACCGGCCCGGCCGCGGGCAGCCGGTCGCCGGGCGCCTGCTGCCGGACGGTGTGCACCCCGGCGTCCCGCAGCAGGCCGCGCAGCGCGTCCAGGGTGTGGGGGTCGGTGTCCGCAGCGGCCACCAGCACCGCCTCGCGGCCGAGCGGCACGGCGTCGCCCAGCTCCCGCATCGACTGCGGGCGCGGCCAGACGGCGGGTGCGTGCCCGGCGCCGGCCGGCCGGTCGGGCCGGTCGGGGGCACCGACGGCGGGGTCCGCGGGCGCCGCCTGGGCGCTGGGCACCCCGCCGAGCAGGCCTCCGATGACCGCGGCGGCCAGTGCGGTGGTTCCGGCCACCCGCGCTCGGGCGCCCGCGCCGTTCCCCCTGCCGCTCCTACCGATACTTCCGACGCTCCATACGCCCCGGCCTCGCACGGCTGCTCCTCGTCCCCGTCCATCACTCGCCGGTCCGCACCGGCGCCCCGTTTATCCCCGCCGATGCCCCTTCGGGCAGACCTCCGGCCGTGAGCCCACCATTGTGGCGGTTCGGGTGTCAACCAGGCGAGGGCGGGGGGCCGGAGGGCCGGCCGGGGGACGGGTTCCGGCCGGTGCCGCGGGCGGGATCCGGGGGGCTCGCGGGCGGAATCCGGAGGGCTCGCCGGCCCGCAGAACTTCCGTCCCGGGGCCCGGTTCCCCCGCGTTCTTGGCGCCCCCCGGCGCCCGGCGCAGTGAAATCGCCTGCGTGAGGCATAATGTGACCTGGGTCACGTTTCGTGAGCAGATACGTCTGCGATCGTGTCGAGTGGGTAGGGCCCACGTGTCCCATTACCGATGAACGGGAGGCCTTCGTGGCCGCATCCGCTCAGCTGCTCCTCGACGCTCTGTCCTCCAAACCGGGAGGTGCGACGATGGAGACCGACATTTTCGACGGGGTGTCCGACCCCGATTCCGGCCTCGACGGCTCCGGATCCTTCAGCTTCGTCGAGCCGCCCCTGACCAGCGAGCCCCCGCTCGCCGACGCCGCCCCGCTGACCAGCGAGGTCCCGATCTCCGCCGAACTGCCGCTGACCAGCGAGCCGACGGCCGCCGGCCACGGCACGGAGTCCATGGAGGTCTGAGGACCCATGGGCCGCGCGCGGCTCGCCCGGCTGCACGGCATCGCCACGTCCTACGAGCCCTCGCCGGGCCGGAGCGTCCAGATCACCGGCGACACCGTCGTCGCCGTGCTCGCCGCACTGGGGGTCGATGCCTCGACCCCGCAGGCCGTCCGCAGCGCCCTGGCCGCATACGAGGACCGCGCGGCCCGCGCCCTGCTGCCCCGCACCGTCGTCGCGCGCCCCGGCCGGCCGCCCGACCTCGCGCATCTCCCCGAAGGCACCGTCCTGCGGGTCGAGACCGAGAGCGGGACGGCCGTGAAGGGCCTGGCGGCGTCCGGTCCGGCGGCCCTGGCCCGGCTGCCCCTCGGTGTCCATGTGCTGCACGCCCGTGCCCCCGACGGCCGCGCCGCCGGCGCCCCGCTGATCGTCGCGCCCGACCGGGTGCCCGCGCCGCCCGGCCGCAGCCACGGCTTCCTGGTGCAGCTCTACTCCCTCCTGTCCCGGCAGTCCTGGGGCATGGGCGACCTGGGGGACCTCGCCGACCTCGCCGCCTGGTCGGGGCGCGCGCTGGGCACCGGCTTCCTCCAGCTCAACCCGCTGCATGCGGCCGTCCCCGGCCCGCCCACCGATCCCTCGCCCTACCGCCCCTCCTCCCGCCGCTTCCCCGACCCGGTCCATCTGCGGATCGAGGACATCCCGGAGTACGCCCGGCTCACCGGCGCCGCCCGCTTACGGGCCGACGAGCTCGCCGCGCGGGCCGGTGCGCTGCGGACCGGGGTGCTCGACGGGGGCGCGCTGATCGACCGGGACGCGGTCTGGGCGCTCAAGCGCGAGGCCCTGGAGCTGATGTGCGCGGTCCCGCTCACCCCGGGCCGGCGGGCCGCATACTGCGACTTCCTCGCCGAGCAGGGTCAGGCGCTGGAGGACCACGCCACCTGGTGCGCGATCGCCGAGCGGCACGGCCCCCACTGGCGCGGCTGGCCCGACGGGCTGAGCGACCCGCGCTCCCCGGCCACGGCCCGGCTGCGGCCGCGGTTGCTCGACCGGATCGACTTCCACAGCCGGCTCGTCTGGCTCACCGACCAGCAACTGGCCGCCGCGCAACGGACCGCGCGGGAGTCCGGGATGGGCATCGGGCTGGTGCACGACCTCGCCGTCGGCGTCCACCCCTCGGGTGCCGACACCTGGGCGCAGCAGGACGCCTTCGCCGCCGGGATGTCCGTCGGGGCGCCGCCGGACGCCTTCAACTCCCGCGGCCAGGACTGGGGCCTGCCGCCCTGGCGCCCGGACGCGCTGGCCGCCGCGGGTCACGCCCCCTACCGGGAGCTGCTGCGCGGCATGCTGCGGCACGCCGGGGCGCTGCGCATCGACCATGTGATGGGGCTGTTCCGGCTGTGGTGGGTCCCCGAGGGCCGGCCGCCGACGGAGGGCGCCTATGTCCGCTACGACGGTGAGGCGATGCTCTCGGTGCTGGCCCTGGAGGCGCACCGGGCCGGCGCCGCGGTGATCGGCGAGGACCTGGGCACCGTCGGGCCGGGGGTCCGTGCGGCGCTCGCCGAGCGGGGCGTCCTGGGGACGTCGGTGCTGTGGTTCGAGCGGGATTACGGGGGCGGGGAGGGCGGCGGCCGGGACGGGGAGGACGGCCCGGAGCCGGCTGCGGAGCCCGCCTCGGAACCTGCTGCGGAGCCCACCGTGCAACCCATCCCGGCGGAGCCCACCCCGCACCCCGCCCCCCTGGCCCGCATCCTGGCGCCCGAGGAGTGGCGCAGCGCCTGTCTGGCCACCGTCACCACCCACGATCTGCCGCCCACCGCGGCCCGGCTGACCGGTGAGGACGTCGCCCTGCGCGAACGGCTCGGGCTGCTCGCCGGGCCGCCGGAGCGGGAGCGCTCCCGCGCCCGCTGTGAACGCACCGAGTGGCTGCGGGAGTTGGTGCGGCGCGGCCTGCTGCCCGAAGGGGCGGCCGACGAGGAAGCGGCCGTCCGGGCCGTTCACCGCTTTCTGCTGCGGACCCCGGCGCGGATGGTGGGCGTCTGGCTGCCCGACGCGGTGGGGGACCGGCGCCCGCAGAACCTCCCCGGGACGTGGCAGGAGTACCCGAACTGGCGCCTTCCGATCGCCGGCCCCGACGGCCGTCCGTGCACCCTGGAGGAGCTGGCCGCCTCCCCCCGCCTGCATGCGCTGATGCGTGAAGTGTCCGGCGGCCGCCGGTAGTCCCGCCCGGCGCTCCGGGCCGCACGCCCCGGGAGCCCGCTCCCGCGCACCCGGCCGCCGGTTGTGCCACCCCGCGCGCGCGGGGCGCCGGGGCGTCCGATACGTTGACTTCGTGAGCAACAAGGTCAAGAAGAATGTCCTGCGCGCCGGAACCATCACCGCCGGCACCGCGCTGATGCTGCTGATGTCGTCCCCCGCGTTTGCGCTCACCCGCGACGACGGTGACGACCCGGGTCCGGGCCTGAGCGTGATCCAGACGCTCGGCCTCTATGTCGCTGCACCCCTCGTGCTCTTCCTGATCATCGCCGGGCTGGTCGTCGCGGGCGACAAGTCCCGCAAGCAGGCCCAGTCCAAGGGCTGACGCCGGGCACCAGTGACGCCTTGAGGGCGCCCCACGGTCATTGACCGCGGGGCGCCCTTCGTCATGCCCGGACCTTGCCCGGACCCGGGTCCGGGCAGGGTCCGGGCGGGGTCCGGTCCGGGCGCCCAACGGTGACAGAACCGGGCCGCGCCCTTTGTCGTACCCAGCTATTTCCGCAGGTGAAAAGGGGGTTGCGAGGCGGCTATCGCGCGCTTTTCGACCGGTTTGAACGGGGGGAGGTGTTTAACCGGTCCTAACCTACGATGACGTAACCTACGGGTCCGTAGGTCAAACCTACGGACCCGTAGGTCGTCGTCCCCAGGAGTTCCCCCGTGACCATCGCCCCCGCCCGCCATAACGGAGAGCTCGGCCAGGCCGCCTGGAGCGACGCCCAGTTGCTCTACGCGCTCGAAGAGGTCGTCGAGAAGGAACTCAACCGCCATCTGAAGATCGCCAAGGACTGGATGCCCCACGAGTACGTACCGTGGAGCGACGGGCGCAACTTCCCCGGGCCGCTGGACGGTGACGCCTGGGACCCCGAGCAGTCCAAGGTCAGCGACATCGGCCGGATCGCCCTCGTGGTCAACCTCCTCACCGAGGACAACCTCCCCAGCTACCACCACGAGATCGCCACCCTCTTCGGCCGCGACGGCGCCTGGGGTACCTGGGTGCACCGCTGGACCGCCGAGGAGGGCCGGCACGGCATCGTGATGCGGGACTACCTGCTCACCAGCCGGGCGGTCGACCCCGACGAGCTGGAGCGGTTCCGCATGGCCCACATGTCGGAGGGCTTCGAGTCGGATAACTCGCACAGCATGCTGCACTCGGTGGCGTACGTCGCCTTCCAGGAGCTGGCCACCCGGATCTCGCACCGCAACACCGGCCACCACTCCGGTGACCCGGTCTGCGACCGGATGCTGGCCCGGATCGCCACCGACGAGAACCTGCACATGGTCTTCTACCGCAACCTCCTCGGCGCGGCCTTCGAGATGGCCCCCGACCAGACCATGTGCGCGGTGCGCGATGTCGTCACCGGCTTCCGGATGCCCGGCCACGGCATGCCCGGCTTCGAGCGGTCGGCCGCCCGGATGGCCATCGGCGGGATCTACAACCTGCGGATCCACCACGACGACGTGCTGCAGCCGGTGCTGCGCTTCCTGAAGGTGCTGGAGATCGGCGGGCTGGGCCCGGCGGGGCTGGCCGCGCAGGAGGAGCTGGGCCTGTACATGGACGGGCTGGACGGCCAGGCGCGGAAGTTCGACGAGCGCCAGGCCGCCATCCTCGCCCGCCGCGAGGCCAACCGCCGCGGCTGACCCGGCCGGCCTCCCCCGCCGCCGTCCGCGGGCGGGTGCGCGCCACGGCGGGTGCGTACGCTGCCCGCATGGCCGACTGGGACCTCAAGAAGCTGCGCATCCTGCGCACCCTCCACGAGCTGGGCACGGTCACCGCGACCGCCGAGGCGCTGCACATGACGCCCTCGGCGGTCTCCCAGCAGCTGACCGGGCTGGCCAGGGCGCTCGGGGTCACGCTGCTGGAGGCGCACGGCCGACGCGTCCGGCTGACCGACGCCGCACAGCTGGTGCTGCGGCACGCCGAGGCGGTCTTCGCCCAGCTGGAGCGCGCGGACGCGGACCTGCTCGGCTACCTCCAGGGTGAGGCGGGCCAGGTGCGGATCGGCGCCTTCTCCACCGCCATCCCCGCCCTGGTGGTCCCGGCCGCCTTGGAGCTGCGCCGCAGCCACCCCGGCCTGTCGGTCGTCGTGCGGGAGGCGGAGGCGGAGGCCGCCTACGAGCTGCTGGCCGAGGGCAGCGTCGATCTGGCGCTGTCCCTGGCCGCGCACGCCCCCACCCCGCGCGACCCCAAATTCAGCCGGGTCTCGCTGCTCGCCGACCCGCTGGACGTGGCGCTGCCGGCCGGCCATCCGCTGGCCGGTGAGCCGGGGCTGCGGCTGGCCGACCTGGCGGACGAGCCCTGGATCTTCGGCAGCAGCGGGCCCTGGTCGCAGATCACCACGACCGCCTGCGAGAGCGCCGGCTTCGTGCCCGAGCAGGCGCACGCCGCCGCCGACTGGAGCGCGATCTGGGCGATGGTGGCGGCGGGAATGGGAGTGGCGCTGGTGCCCCGGATGGCGATGGCGGGCGGCCTGGGCGGCGCCGGGCGCGGTGCGGCGGAACCCGGCGTGCGGGACGGGCGCGGTGGCGGGGGAGTGGCGGTGCGGGTCCTGCACGCCGACCAGCCGCGCCGCCATGTGGTCGCCGCCGTCCGCCGCGGCTCCGAGGGGGCGCCGGGTCTGGCCCGGGTGCTCGCCGCGCTGAGGCAGGCGGCCGCCGCCCAGACGCCGGGAGACACCACTGTTCAGCCCAGCTGAACGTATTCCTCAAAAACTTTCGATGGACCTGAGGGGTGGGTCGCTGCGACCGTGGAGTGGTCCGCACCGCTCACCCCGTCGAAAGGCAACGATGACCGCCCACCCGGCCGCCGACCGCACTGATCCGCACGCCAACGACGCGAACCCGTACGGTGGCGGAGACCCCTACGCCGACTACCGCGGCGGGGACTTCCCCTTCACCTCCCTCGTCGACCTCGCCGACCGCCGCCTCGGCGCCGGGGTGATCGCCGCGAACGACGAGTTCTTCGCCGAGCGCGAGAACCTGCTGAAGCCCACCCCGGCGGTCTTCGACCCGGAGCACTTCGGCCACAAGGGCAAGATCATGGACGGCTGGGAGACCCGCCGCCGCCGTGGCACCGACGGCGACCACCCCTTCCCGGACGACGACGCGCACGACTGGGCGCTGATCCGGCTCGCCGCCCCCGGCGTGATCCGCGGCATCATCGTCGACACCGCCCACTTCCGCGGAAACTACCCCCAGCAGGTCAGCGTCGAGGCCACCGCGCTCCCCGGCGCCCCCGGCCCCGAGGAACTGCTCGCCGGCGGGGTGAAGTGGGAGGAGCTGGTCCCGCGCACCCCCGTCCGCGGCCACGCCGCCAACGGCTTCGAGGTGACCGTGGAGCGCCGCTTCACCCACCTCCGCCTCAAGCAGCACCCCGACGGCGGGATAGCGCGCCTGCGGGTCCACGGCGAGGTCGTGCCGGACCCGGAATGGCTCGATGCGCTCGGCACCCTCGACCTGGCCTCGGTGCTGCACGGCGGCACCGTCGAGGACGCGTCCGACCGCTTCTACTCCTCGCCCACCCAGATCATCCGGCCCGATCTGTCCCGCAAGATGGACGACGGCTGGGAGAACCGCCGCCGCCGGGTCAAGGGCACCCACGACTGGGTCCGCTTCCGGCTCGCCGCACAGGGCGAGATCCGCGCCGTGGAGATCGACACCGCCTACCTCAAGGGCAACTCGGCCGGCTGGGCGGCCCTGTCCGGGTGCGACGGCGACCCGGCCGACGAGGCCTCCTGGTTCGAGATCCTGCCGAAGACCCGGCTCCAGCCCGACACCCCGCACCGCTTCCGGCTGCCGCGGTCCGTGACGGCCACCCACGTACGGCTGGACGTCTTCCCCGACGGCGGCCTGGCACGGCTGCGCCTGCACGGCGACCTCACCGCGGCCGGCCGCGCCGCCCTCGGCAGCCGCTTCGACGCCCTGGGCGGCTGAGCCGCACCCCGCGTGCACCCGGGCGACGCGGGAGGGGGCGGGGCCGGGCGGAGACCGGCGCGGCCGACGCCGTGGCGGCGGAAGGACATTCCGCCGCCACGGCGCGTAAGCCCCCCTATGGCGGGGACCCGGCGGCATCCGCGACGCCGGGCCCCTGCAGGACGGTCAGGCCGCCGCGTCCGCCGCCTGCGCCTTCAGCGCCCGCTCGATCCCGGCCCGGGACTCGGTCATCAGCCGGCGCAGCGCCGCGCTCGGCTCGGCCGACGCCAGCCAGGCGTCCGTGGCGTCCAGCGTCTCCTGCGAGACCTGCAGCGCCGGGTAGAGGCCCACCGCGATCTGCTGCGCCATCTCATGGCTGCGGGAGTTCCAGATGTCCTTCACCACGTCGAAGTACTTCGTGGTGTACGACGCCAGCAGCTCCCGCTGGTCGGTCTGCACGAAGCCGCCGATGACGGCCTCCTGCGTGGAGTTGGGGAGCCGGTCCGACTCCACCACCGAGGCCCAGGCCTCGGCCTTCGCCTCCGCAGTCGGACGCGCGGCGCGGCAGGTCGCGGCGTACCGCTCGCCCGCCGAGGTCTTGTCCCGGTCCAGCTCCGCCGCGATGTCCTTCTCGTCCGCCCGGCCGGTGGCGGCCAGCCGGTGCAGCAGCGACCAGCGCAGCTCGGTGTCCACGGCGAGCCCGGGGACCTCCTGCGTGCCGTCCAGCAGGCCCTGCAGCAGGTCCAGTTGCTCGTCCGTACGGGCCGAGGCGGCGAACGCACGGGCCCAGGCCAGCTGGTGGTCGCTGCCCGGCTCGGCCGCCCGCAGCTGCTCCAGGGCCGCCGCCGTCCAGGTCGCAAGCCCCGTCTCGCGCCACTCCGGAGCCGCGTACAGGTCCAGCGCCAGCTTCACCTGGCGGTGCAGCGACTGGACGACGCCGATGTCCGACTCCTTGCCGATGCCGGACAGCACCAGCGACAGGTAGTCGCGGGTGGCCAGTTCGCCGTCCCGCGTCATGTCCCAGGCCGACGCCCACGACAGGGCGCGCGGCAGCGACTCGGTGAAGTCACCGAGGTGTTCGGTGACGGTCTTCAGCGACTCCTCGTCCATCCGGACCTTGGCGTAGGACAGATCGTCCTCGTTGAGGAGGATGACGGCCGGCCGGGCCGTGCCCACCAGCTGCGGCACGGCGGTCAGTTCGCCGTCCACGTCCAGCTCGATCCGCTCGGTGCGGACCAGCTTGCCGCCCTGGAGTTCATAGGCGCCGATCGCGATCCGGTGCGGCCGCAGCACCGGCTCGCCCTTGGCGCCGGCCGGCAGCGCCGGGGCCTCCTGCCGGACCGCGAAGGAGGTGATGACGCCCGCGCCGTCCACCTCGATCTCCGGCCGCAGGATGTTGATCCCCGCGGTCTCCAGCCACTTCTTCGACCAGGTCTTCAGGTCCCGCCCGCTGGTCTCCTCCAGCGCACCGAGCAGGTCCGACAGCCGGGTGTTCCCGTAGGCGTGCGCCTTGAAGTAGGCCTGGACGCCCTGGAAGAACTCGTCCATGCCGACATAGGCGACCAGCTGCTTGAGGACGCTGGCGCCCTTGGCATAGGTGATGCCGTCGAAGTTGACCAGGACGTCGTCCAGGTCGTTGATCTCGGCCATGATCGGGTGGGTGGACGGCAGCTGGTCCTGCCGGTACGCCCAGGTCTTCATGGAGTTGGCGAACGTCGTCCACGAGTGCGGCCACTTCGAGCCCGGGGCGTTGGCCTGGCAGGCGATCGAGGTGTAGGTGGCGAACGACTCGTTCAGCCACAGGTCGTTCCACCACTCCATGGTGACCAGGTCGCCGAACCACATGTGCGCCAGCTCGTGCAGGATCGTCTCCGCCCGCACCTCGTACGCCGCGTCCGTCACCTTCGAGCGGAAGACGTACTGGTCGCGGATGGTCACCGCGCCCGCGTTCTCCATCGCGCCGGCGTTGAACTCCGGCACGAAGAGCTGGTCGTACTTCGCGAACGGGTAGGCGTAGTCGAACTTCTCCTGGAACCAGTCGAAACCCTGCCGGGTGACGGCGAAGATCTCCTCCGCGTCCAGGTGCTCGGCCAGCGACGGCCGGCAGTAGATGCCCAGCGGCACCGTCCGCCCGTCCTTCTCGTACGAGCTGTGCACGCTGTGGTAAGGACCGGCGATCAGCGCCGTGATGTAGGTGGAGATCCGTGGCGTCGGCTCGAAGCGCCAGAGGGTGCCGCTCGGCTCCGGCGTCGGCGAATTGGAGATCACCGTCCAGCCCTCCGGAGCCTTCACGGTGAATTGGAAAGTCGCCTTGAGGTCCGGCTGCTCGAACGAGGCGAACACCCGCCGCGCGTCCGGTACCTCGAACTGCGTGTAGAGATAGGCCTGTTGGTCCACGGGGTCGACAAAGCGGTGCAGTCCCTCACCGGTGTTGGTGTAGGCGCAGTCCGCCACCACCTTCAGCTCGTTGCGGCCGGCCCGCAGCCCCGGCAGCGCGATCCGCGAGTCCTTGAACACCGCTTCCGGGTCCAGCGCCTCGCCGTTGAGCACGACCTCGTGCACGGCCGGCGCCACCAGGTCGATGAAGGTCTCCGCGCCCGCGTCGGCCGCATCGAAGTGCACCGTCGTCTCCGACCGGAACGTGCCACCCCCGTTCCCGTCGTCGCCCGGGGTACCCCCCTCCTGCGCGCCGGAGAGGTCGAGATCGATCTCATACGCGTCCACGGTCAGCAGGCGCGCCCGCTGCTGCGCCTCGTCGCGGGTCAGATTCGTGCCAGGCACCAGGTCATCTCCTCGTAAGCGGCCTCGTATGCGGCGTTTCCGTCATCCTTCCACGGCAGGGGCCCCTTGATCGTGGGCAGCTCGGGATCGGTCGCCGCCCGTCTGGCGCCCGCTGCACCGCGGCCGCAAGCGCAGCGTCCGATTCCCGCCAGCACACAGCGCCCGCGAGGCCGACGCTGGAGGCATGACCACCCACACCGCGCACCGCACCCACCCGCACACCAACCACCACACCGCTCTCGCCATCCCGGAGGCCGCGCTCGAGGAACTGCAGGTCACCGACGACGCCGGGCGGCCCACCGAGCCGTTCACCGCACGCGCGGACGGGGTGCCGCTGGACTGCATCGGGGCGCTGCTGCGCTGCTGTCTGCGCGACGTCCGGGCCGGCGAGCGGGTGGCGCTGGTCTCGTATGCGCCGCTGCGCCGCTGGGCGGCCGGGGCCGGGGCGACGCCCGGGGCGTACGACGAGCAGGGGCCGGTGTTCGTCCACGCCGAGGCGTGCGGCGGGCCGGACGGGGCGGCCGGCCGGTATCCGGACATGCGTGCCGGTGCGCTGCGCGTGCTGCGCCGCTACAACGACCAGGGGCAGATCATCGGCGGCCGGTACCTGGAGGTCCCCGAGGATGCCGAGGCCGCGTTCGACGCGGCCCTCGGGGAAGCGTTCGCCGACCCGCGGACGGCGCTGGTGCACGTACGGGCCGTGGAGTACGGCTGCTTCCAGTTCGAGGTGCGGCCGGTCGGCTAGGGGGCCGGAAACGGCGGGTGCCCCTGCGGAGACTCCGCAGGGGCACCCGCCGTGTGCAGGCAGCAGACGTCAGCCGCGCAGCTCCGCGGCGACCAGCTCCGCGATCTGGACGGCGTTCAGCGCCGCGCCCTGTCCCGGCGAAAGTGTGGGTGGCATTCGCGGTAGCAAGATATTGGCTACCTCGGTAGCATCGAGGGTATGAAGATCAGTGTGAGCCTGCCGCAGGAGGATGTTGCCTTCGTCGACGAGTACGCGGCGAGAACAAAGGGCGAATCGCGGTCCGCCGTGATACACGCGGCCATTGAGCTGCTGCGTGCCGCGCAGCTCGAAGCCGAGTACACCGAGGCTTTCGCGGAGTGGGAGAAGGGCGAGGACGCGGCGCTGTGGGACCGCACGAGCAGGGACGGACTTGCCGATGAGGCGTGGTGACATCTACATGGTTGACCTCGAGCCGACGCTCGGCAGTGAGGCCAACAAGATCCGCCCGGCCCTGATCGTGTCCAACAACGGCGCCAATCAGTCGGTTGAGTCCCACCGGCGTGGGGTGGTCACGGTCGTTCCCCTGACGTCGAACACCTCGCGGGTGCTTTCCTTCCAGGTCTTCCTCGGGGCCGACGAGTGCCGTCTGCCCAAGGACTCCAAAGCACAGTGCGAGCAGCTGCGCGCCGTCGCGCCGGAACGCGTGCTCCACAAGGTCGGCGCGGTGCCACGCCGGCGCATGGCCGAGGTTGACGCCGCGCTGCGCCGCCATCTGGCGCTCTGACCGCGACCGCTGGTGCGGGCCGCCTGAGCGGTCCGGGGCCGGAAACGGCGGGTGCCCCTGCGGAGACTCCGCAGGGGCACCCGCCGGGTGCAGGCAGCAGACGTCAGCCGCGCAGCTCCGCGGCGACCAGCTCCGCGATCTGGACGGCGTTCAGCGCCGCGCCCTTGCGGAGGTTGTCGTTGGAGACGAACAGCGCCAGGCCGTTCTCGACGGTCTCGTCGTTGCGGATCCGGCCCACGAAGGACGCGTCCTGGCCGGCGGCCTGGAGCGGGGTGGGCACGTCCGAGAGGGTGACGCCGGGGGCGCCGGCCAGCAGCTCCTGGGCGCGCGCCGGGCTGATCGGGCGCGCGAAACGGGCGTTGACCTGCAGCGAGTGACCGGTGAAGACCGGGACGCGGACACAGGTGCCGGACACCTTCAGGTCCGGGATCTCCAGGATCTTGCGGCTCTCGTTGCGGAGCTTCTGCTCCTCGTCGGTCTCGTTCAGACCGTCGTCGACGATCGCGCCGGCCATCGGCAGCACATTGAAGGCGATCGGGCGGACGTACTTGTCCGGCTCGGGGAACTCCACGGACGCACCGTCGTGCGTCAGCTTGGTGGCGTCCTGCTCGACGGCCTTGCGGACCTGGCCGTCCAGCTCCTCCACACCGGCCAGACCGCTGCCGGAGACCGCCTGGTAGGTGGCGACGACCAGGGAGACCAGACCGGCCTCCTCGTGCAGCGGGCGCAGCACCGGCATCGCGGCCATGGTGGTGCAGTTCGGGTTGGCGATGATGCCCTTGGGCCGGTCGGTGATCGCCGACGGGTTGACCTCGGAGACGACCAGCGGGACCTGGGGGTCGCGGCGCCAGGCCGAGGAGTTGTCGATCACGACCGGGCCGGCGTCGGCGACCTTCTCGGCCAGCGCCTTGGACGTGGCACCGCCCGCCGAGAAGATCACGATGTCCAGCGCCGAGTAGTCGGCGGTGGCCGCGTCCTCGACGGTGATCTCGGTGTCCTGCCAGGGCAGCGTCCGTCCGGCGGACCGGGCCGAAGCGAACAGCCGCAGCTGCTCGACCGGGAAGTTCCGCTCGGCGAGGATGCCTCGCACCACGCCGCCGACCTGTCCGGTGGCTCCGACGATTCCGATCCTCATGGGACTCCTTCTTTCTGGCCTGACATGGGTGTCTGCTCGGGACACCTGCTCAGTAGTGCCTCCATCATGTGTGTGATACCCGTCGCGTTGTCCAATCCGTTCCGTTCCGTGGCGGGCCGGGAGGGCGTACCGGCGCGTAGTGCGCCGGTGTGCTCACGGTGCGTACGGGGCGGTCGACGGTGGGGCGTCGACGCGGTCCCCGGGGCGGTCCCCCGGGCGGCGGACCGTGAGGGAGCCGGGGGCGGTCCGTGGCGGGTCCGGTTACCCCGGCGGGTGAACGGCCGGTGACCGCCGGCCGCACCGCCGGGCAGCGCTCCATGACCGGAAGGTGACCGGCGGATCCCTGTGCGGTGATGGGTTCTCCGCGTTGCCACGGCGTTCACGCGCAGGTCATCCCGGATGCCAACCATCCCAGGTGACAGGGCAGTTGTGCTGCCCGGCCGCCTTCGCGTTCGCACCCGGGGAGCCTTGCGTATGTCCCGTATACGGTCCGCTGCCACCTTCGACCGCCGTACGTTCCTCACCGCCACCGGAGCGGTCGGCGCCGCCACCGGGCTCGGGCTCGCCTTCGGCGTCGGCCCGGACCGCCAGGCCGAGGCCGCCACCGTTACCTCCGGCCCGGCCCCGGCCGCGCCGGTCCCGGTCGAAGCCCCCGCCGTCCCCCGTACGCCGTACACCCGCGGCACCACCCTCGCCGGGGTGTCCGCCCCGCGCGGCAGCGGAGGCTACCGCCGGCTCGGTGACGGCCCCGCCTGGGACCGGGTGGTCCGCGCCGACCTCGCCACGGCCCACGGCGGGCGCGACAAGCGGCGTACCGCGCTGGCGTCGTTCGTGCAGTTCACCGACCTGCACCTGGTCGATGTGCAGAGCCCGCTGCGCTACGAGTACCTGCGCGCCGAGACCGCCAGCGCCTGGCGGCCCCAGGAGGCGCTGTCGGTCGCCGGGGCCGTCTCGCTGGTCGAGCGGGTCAACGCGCTGCCCGGCGGGCCCGCCACCGGCGCCCCGCTGTCCTTCGTGATGACCACCGGCGACAACACCGACAACAACTCCAAGCTGGAGCTGGAGTGGTTCCTGACCGCGATGAGCGGCGGCAGGATCACCCCGAATTCCGGCGACCCGCGCCGCTACGAAGGGGTCCAGGACAGCGGGCTGACGCTGTACTGGCAGCCGGAGCGCGCCCTGCGCGACGCCGACAAGGAGCGGGGCTTCCCGCGGCTGGACGGGTTCCTGGCGGCCGCGATCCGCACCGTCCACAGCCCGGGTCTGCACCTGCCCTGGTACTCGACGGTCGGTAACCACGACTCGCTGCCCGGCGGTTGTTACGCCCCCGGCGACCCCTTCTGGACCGAGATCGCCACCGGCGGCCGCAAGCTGGAGACGCTGCCCGCCGCGGAGGCCGCGAAGGTCTGGAAGGCGGTCAAGGACGGCCTCGACCCCGAGGGGGCGGACTTCAAGCGGCTGCTGACGGCGCACGCCAAGCAGGCCAGGAGGGTCACCCCCGACGAGCGGCGCGCCCCCTTCACCCGGGCCGAGTATCTGCGCGCCCACCTCGACCCGGCGCACACCGGACCCGGTCCGCACGGCCACGGCTACACCTCCGCCCATCTCGACGGGATGCGCCTCTACTACACCTTCCGGGTCTCCGACGACGTGCTCGGGATCAGCCTGGACACCACCGACCCCGGCGGCCACTACACCGGCTCGGTCGGTGACGCCCAGCTGCGCTGGCTGGAGCGGACGCTGAAGGAGAACGAGAAGGGGGAGAAGGCCCATGTGCTGGTCTTCAGCCACCACACCAGCAAGACGATGAACAACTCCCGGCCCGACCCGGCCCGCCCGCACGAGAAGCGGCACAACGGTGCCGAGCTGGTGGAGCTGCTGGCCGCCCACCCCCGTGTCGTCGGCTGGATCAACGGCCACAGCCACAAGAACGAGATCATCGCGCACGGCAGCTTCTGGGAGGTCTCCACCGCCTCGCACATCGACTTCCCGCAGCTGGCCCGGGTCATCGAGCTGGTGGACAACCACGACGGCACGCTGTCGCTGTTCACCACCCTGATCGAGTCGGCCGCCCCGCACCGCACGGACTTCGGCGACCTCTCGCAGACCGGGCTGGCGGCCCTCTACCGCGAGCTGTCCTTCAACGCCCCCGAGGCCCGCAGCGACCTGGCGGGAACGTCCCGGGACCGCAACGTCGAGCTGCTGCTCAAGCGGAGCTGACAGCGCCGGGGGACACCCCCTGACAGGGACCCTGACGGACCCTGACAGGCCCCTAACGCGGCAGTACCACCACATACGCGCTCGGCTCCCGGTCCCCCGCCGCCATCAGCGCCGTACGGATCACCGCGGCCTGCTGCTCGGGGGACGTGCGCAGGGTGCGCGGCAGACAGCGGACGACGGTGATGCCCAGCCGCTCCAGATGCTCGCGCTTGTGGAAGAACGGCGACTGCAGCGGGTCCTCCTCGGGGCGCGGCGCCCGGGTGTCGATCTCCAGGGCCACCGCGTGCTCCGGCCAGAAGGCGTCCACGCCGCCCAGCTGCGGCCCGCCCGGCAGCCGCAGTTCGACGTTCCACAGCGGGTCGGGCAGGCCGTGGGCGCGCACCATCGCATAGAGCCGCTGCTCGGCCAGCGCCCGGCCCTCGGCGAGCAGGGTGTCCACCGCGTCCGCCACGTGCGGCCGGGTCAGCAGCCTGGCCCGGCTCAGCTCCCGCACCACCGAGGTCGCCTCGCAGTGGCCGCCGCGCACCGCCTCGGTCAGCAGCCGGCGCACCGTCGTGGCATCCGTGAGCGTGCCGACCGCGTCCGCGACCGCGCGCGGCACCGGCGCGGCCGGCACCCCGGTGATCTCCTGGGCGACGGGCAGCTCCACGGTCCGTACGATCCGGGCGAAACCGGTCGAGCGCAGCCGCCGGGTGCGGGCCACCAGGACCTCGATGCGGTCCAGGGCGAGCAGCGGGGGCGCCTCGGTGAAGCCGTGCAGGGCGAGCGCCGCCAGACCCGTGATCATCGCCTCGGGGGCGCCGTCGGACCCGTCGCCCTGCCGGGGCACCGCCGGCCCCCGGTGGCTGGCGTACAGCAGGGCCGCATGCAGCCGTTCCTCGCTGGTGGGCGGCCCCGCGTGCAGCAGATAGACACCGGGGAGCAGTTGTTGCCAGGGGCCGCCGGCGCGGCAGCGTTCGGTGGTCTCCGCGGCCGGGACGCCGTGCTCCCGCAGCTGCCGGGTGGTCATCACCCGGCACTGCGCCTCGGAGAGGTGACGGAGGGGGAGGGGGGAGAGCGGGGTGTCGTGGTTCATGTCACCTCGATTCCCGCGCCCGCTCCGCCCCCTAACCGCTGTTACACGCCCGTACCACAAACCGGACAACCCTGTACTAAAGTACGGGCGTTCGACTGCCGAAAGGGGCTGGTCGCCCCGGGGGTTACGGCCTCGGCCCGGCCGCCTCGTCACAAGCTTGTGCCCGCAGTGCCCGCGCCAGATCGTCCCGCTTCTCCAGGACCAGCCGGCGCAGCGCGGGCGCCGCCTGCGGGTGCCCCTCCAGCCAGCCGTCCGCGGCGTCCAGGGTGTCCTGCTCCACCAGCCAGGCCGGGAACAGCGCGCGCACCACCTCCATCCCGATCTCGATGGAACGCTCCCGCCACACCCGCTCGATCGCCGCGAAGTAGCGCGGCCGGTACGGGACCAGCAGCTCCCGCTGCCCGAACTGCGCGAACCCGGCGTTCGTCGCCTCCACCAGGGCGTTGGAGAGCACATCGGACTCCACGGCCTGCTCCCATGCCCCGGCCTTGACCTCGGCCGAGGGGCGGGCGGCCAGGCAGCGCACCTGGTGGCGCTTGCCGGAGGCGGTGTTGTCGCGGGCCAGCTCGGCGTTGATCACGCTCTCGTCCGCGACGCCGTGCGCGGCCAGCGGCTCCAGGATCGTCCAGCGCAGCTCCTGGTCCACGTCCAGGCCGTCGACCTTCGCGGTGCCGTCCAGCAGACCCTGGAGCAGCTGGAGATCGGCGGGGGCGGCGGCGAGGGCGATGAAGTGCCGGGCCCAGGCGAGCTGATGGCCGCTGCCGGGCTCGGCCAGCCGCAGCTCGTGCAGCGCGGCCTCGGCAAGCTCCCTGGCGGCCTGCTCCCGGCGGTCCGGCGCCGAGTACAGCTCCAGCGCCGTCTGCGCCTGTCCGTGCAACGACTGCAGCACGCCGATGCCGGTCTCCCGGCCGGCGAACCGCCGCACCAGGTCGAGGTAGTCGCGGGCCGGCATCAGCCCGTCGCGGGTCAGGCCCCACAGCGCGGCCCAGCACACCGCCCGCGCCATCGGGTCGGCCAGATCGCCGAGCCGGGCCCGCAGGGTGGCCAGCGACCCCTCGTCGAAGCGGACCTTGGCGTACGTCAGGTCCTCGTCGTTGACCAGCACCAGTTCGGGGCGTTCGACGCCGGCCAGCGCGGGTACGGCGGTCCGCGGCCCGTCCACGTCCACCTCGGCGCGGGCGTAGCGCACCAGCGCCGCATCCGCGTCCTGGCGCCGGTAGAGGCCGACCGCGACCCGGTGCACCCGCAGCTGCGGGTGCGAGGGCGCCGCCTCCTGGAGGATGCTCAGCTCGGTGATCCGGTCCTGCGCGTCATAGGTGACCTGCGGGGTCAGGGAGTTGACGCCCGCGGTCTCCAGCCAGGACCGTGACCAGGACGCCAGGTCCCGGCCCGAGGTCTCCTCCAGCACCGCCAGCAGGTCCCCGAGCCGGGTGTTGCCGTAGGCGTGCCGCTTGAAGTAGCGCCGCGCGCCCTCCAGGAAGGCGTCCTGCCCCACGTACGCCACCAGTTGCTTGAGGACGGCTGCGCCCTTGGCGTAGGTGATGCCGTCGAAGTTGAGCTTGGCGTCCTCCAGGTCACGGATGTCGGCGGTGACCGGGTGGGTGGAGGGCAGCTGGTCGGCGTGGTAGGCCCAGGACTTGCGGCGGTTGGCGAAGGTGATCCAGCCGTCGGCGAAGCGCGTCGCCCCCACCTGCGCGAAGGCGCCCATGAAGTCCGCGTAGGACTCCTTGAGCCACAGGTCGTCCCACCACTGCATGGTGACCAGATCGCCGAACCACATGTGCGCCATCTCGTGCAGGATGACGTTGGCCCGCCGCTCGTAGGACGCCTCGGTGACCTTCCCGCGGAAGATGAACTCCTCGCGGAAGGTGACGCAGCCGGGGTTCTCCATGGCCCCGAGGTTGTACTCCGGGACGAAGGCCTGGTCGTACTTCCCAAAGGGGTAGGGGAAGTCGAAGTGGTCGTGGAAGAAGTCCAGGCCCTGCTTGGTGACGGTGAAGATGTCGTCCGCGTCGAAGTGCTTCGCCAGGCCCTTGCGGCACAGCGCGCCCAGCGGCACCTCCAGCTCGGTGCCGTCCTCGAACGTACGCCGGTAGACATCACAGACGTAGTGGTACGGGCCGGCGACCACGGCCGTGATGTACGTCGAGATCGGCTCGGTCGTCGCGAAGCGGTGCCGTCCGCCCTCGGCCTCGCCGTCCCGGGCACCGTTGCTGAGCACCTGCCAGCCCTCGGGGGCGGTGACCTCGAAGGTGAACGGGGCTTTCAGGTCAGGCTGTTCGAAATTGGCGAAAACCCGTCGGGCATCGGCCGGCTCGTACTGGGTGTAGAGGTAGACCTCGCCGTCCTCGGGGTCCACGAAGCGGTGCATGCCCTCACCGCTCCGGCTGTAGGCGCACCGGGCGTCGACGACCAGGGTGTTCTCGGCGGCCAGCGCGTCCAGCGTGATCCGGGTGCCGTCGAAGACCTCGGCGGGGTCCAGCTCCCGGCCGTTGAGGGTGATGGAGGTGACCGACGGCGCCAGCAGGTCGGCGAAGGCCGAGGCGCCGGGCTCGGCACAGCGGAAGCGCAGCGTCGTCAGGGAGCGGAAGGTCTCCGCTTCCGGACCGGACGCGACCGCTGAGCGGACGTCCAGCGCCACGTCATAGGCGTCGACGCTCAGCAGCCGTCCCCGCTCCTGCGCCTCGTCCCGGGACAGATTCTCACCTGGCACGGCGTGACTCCCTCGTCCTCGTCTCGAATATCGAACAACGGGAATCATGGCACGCCCGCCGTCGGTTGAACCGTCCACGGAACAGCATCGTGAACCGACCCAGCACAGCTCTCATAAGGAGACCCCGTGTCCGACTCCGCGAAGACCCCCGCCGACTTCTGGTTCGACCCGCTGTGCCCCTGGGCCTGGATGACCTCCCGCTGGATGCTGGAGGTCGAGAAGGTCCGCCCGGTCGAGGTGCGCTGGCACGTGATGAGCCTGGCGGTGCTCAACGAGAACAGGCTCGACGAGCTCCCCGCCCAGTACGCCGAGAACATGCGTCCCGGCGGCAAGGCCTGGGGCCCGGTCCGCGTGGCGATCGCCGCGCAGCAGCTGCACGGCGACGAGGTCGTGGGCAGGCTCTACACCGCGCTCGGCACCCGCATCCACAACGAAGGCCTCGGGGTGAACCCGGAGAGCATCGCCGCCGCCCTGGACGACGCGGGCCTGCCCGCCGAGCTGATCGCGTACGCCGACAAGGACACCTACGACGCCGAGCTGCGCGCCTCCCACAAGGCGGGCATCGACCTGGTCGGCCAGGAGGTCGGCACCCCGGTCATCGCCGTCCCCGGCCACGACGGCGAGCAGATCGCCTTCTTCGGCCCGGTCGTCACCCCCGCCCCCAAGGGCGAGGAGGCCGCCAAGCTGTGGGACGGGACGCTGATGGTCGCGTCCATCCCCGGCTTCTACGAGATCAAGCGGACCCGGACCCAGGGGCCCAATTTCGACTGATGTCCATGGTTCGGCCGACGTCCATGCACTGATGCCCATGGGAGCGCCCCCGCACGTATCGGACGTGCGGGGGCGCTCCGTCATTCCGCCTGCCAGGTGAAGGGTGAGAAGACGATCACGAGGCAGGACGACCGGGTGCCGCCGGCAAGGGCGCTACGGCGCCAGCAGCAGGCTGTGTGCGCGCTCCTTGGCGGTGGCGTACCGCTTGGCGACGTCCTGCCAGTTCACGACCTGCCACATGGCCTCGATGAAGTCCACCTTCTGGTTCTTGTACTGCAGGTAGAAGGCGTGCTCCCAGGCGTCGAAGACCAGGATCGGGACCGAGCCCTGCCCGACGTTGCCCTGGTGGTCGTAGATCTGCTCGACGATCAGCCGCCCGGAGACCGGCTCGTAGGCGAGGACGCCCCAGCCGGAGCCCTGGGTGGTGGCCGAGGCCTTGGTCAGCTGGGCCTTGAACTGCGCGAACGAGCCGAAGGACTCGGCGATCGCGTCGGCCAGCTCGCCCACGCCGTCCTTCTCCAGCGGCTCGCCGCCACCGTCACCGGTCATGTTGTGCCAGTAGATGCTGTGCAGGATGTGGCCGGAGAGGTGGAACGCGAGGTTCTTCTCCAGGCCGTTGATGTTGCCCCACGCTTCCTTGTCGCGGGCCTCGGCGAGCTGCTCCAGGGTGTCGTTCGCGCCCTTCACGTACGCCGCGTGGTGCTTGTCGTG
This sequence comes from Streptomyces sp. 2114.4, assembly GCF_900187385.1. Classification (NCBI taxonomy): domain Bacteria; kingdom Bacillati; phylum Actinomycetota; class Actinomycetes; order Kitasatosporales; family Streptomycetaceae; genus Streptomyces; species Streptomyces sp. 2114.4. Next base: position 2,593,391 of record NZ_FYEY01000001.1, on the reverse strand, counting down.
GTGCAGCTCGATGATCTCGGGGCTGATGACCGGAGCCAGCGCCGAGTAGTCGTACGGAAGTTCAGGAAGTGTGTAGGTGGCCATGCCGATCCCGCCTCCAAGCTGCTGATGAGCAGTAGTTGCAATCAATGTGCAAGAGCACGCTATCAGCAGGAGTGATCAACAGCCGGGTGCGGCGACCGGCCTGGTCCCGAAGACGGAGGCGGGGCGGGACCTCGGAAGGAGGTCCCGCCCCGCCTGTGGGGAGTGGGGGGAGCGCTGCGGAGCGGCTACTCCTTGGCCAGGCCGGCGCCGCTGCCCAGCGATCGCTGCCGGATGAGCCCGATCACGGCCAGCACCGCCCCGAAGCCACCGGTGAACAGCAGCTGGATCCGCTGGTTCTCGTCGCGCACCATCAGCAGCAGCACGACGACGATGCCCGCCAGCGCCACCCAGGTCAGGACCGGGAAGGCCCACATCTTCACCACGAGCTTCTCGGGCGCCTCGCGCTCCAGCCGGCGCCGCATCCGCAGCTGGGCGACGGCGATGAAGCCCCACACCACCAGGACGGCCGCGCCGACCATGTTCAGCAGCCACTGGAAGACCGTGGTGGGCCACAGGAAGCTGAAGAGGACCGCGAGGAAGCCGAAGGCGGAGCACAGCAGGACGGCCCGGCGCGGGACGCCGCTGCTCACCTTGGCGAGGAAGGCCGGGCCCTGGCCGCGGGAGATGAGGGAGTAGGCCATCCGCGAGGCGCCGTAGAGGTTGGCGTTCACCGCGGAGAGCAGCGCGATCAGGATGACCACGTTCATGATCTGGCCGGCCGCCGGGATCTTGAGATAGTCCAGGACCGCGACGTACGGGCCGCTCTTGGCGATGGAGGGGGCACTCCAGGGGATGACCGTGACGATGACGGCCATCGAGCCGACGTAGAAGAGGGCTATCCGCCACATCGCGGTGCGCACGGCGCGGGCCACACCGCGTACCGGGTCCTTGGACTCGGCGGCCGCGATGGTCACCGTCTCCAGCCCGCCGTAGGCGAACACCGACGCCAGCAGACCGACCATCAGGCCGTCGACGCCCTTGGGCAGGAAGCCGCCGTCACCGGTGAGGTGCGAGGTGCCCGGGGCGTGGGTGCCGGGGAGCACACCGAAGATGGCCAGCAGGCCCAGGATCAGGAAGAGGCCGATCGCCGCGACCTTCAGGGCGGCGAACCAGAACTCGAACTCACCGAAGTTGGAGACCGCGGTCAGGTTGGTTCCGGTGAAGAGCAGCATGAACAGCAGGACCCACACCCAGGGCTGGGTGCCGGGGAACCACTGGTGCATCACGTCCGCGGCGCCCAGCGCCTCGGCGGCCACCGCCACACACAGCAGCGCGGTGAACATCCAGCCCACCGTGAACCCGGCCCAGGAGCCTATGGAGCGCTCGGCGTGCACGGAAAAGGAGCCGGAGGCCGGATTCGCCGCGGCCATCTCGCCGAGCATCCGCATGATCAGCATGACCAGCGCGCCGGAGACGGCATAGGCCAGCACGATCGACGGACCGGCCGCCGCGATGCCGGCGCGGGAGCCGACGAACAGGCCCGCGCCGATCACCCCGCCCAGGGCGATCATCGAGAGGTGGCGCTGCTTGAGGCCGTTGGACAGCGAGGAGCTGTCGGGGCCGGCGCCCTGGACCGCGTCGCCGTGCTCGCGCGCGGATGCGGCGGACGAGGGTGTCCGATTCATGTCGTACCTGTCCCAGTAGGTGAGAGCGGAGCAAGGCGATACTGCGTTCCCCCGGGCCGCGACCGGTGCGACGGTGCTGCCGGGCCCCCCGGACCCCGCCGGTTTGCGGGCGGATCGCGCAGGGCCTGCCGACGGCTGTACTTCGGGGTCCTCGGCAAAGCGGGCTCAGTTTGAGCGCCGGTGTCCGCTCAGGGCAACAGTCGTGCAGCGAATGTTCGGTATTCAGACGTGTTCGGCACCGTGTGTGTCCAATGTGTGGTCGATTGTGACGTGGGGTGACCCCCGCCGGCCGGGAGTCAGCGGCGCCCGCGACGCTCCCGGAGCGCCCGTACGCCCGCGACGAGCAGCACCAGACCGGTCGCCCCGGCCGACCACAAAAGCTGCGGCCGGGCCGTGTCATCGGTCAGCATCAGGATCAGCACCCCGCCCATCGCCACCAGCGACGCCCAGGTCAGATACGGGAAGCCCCACATCCGCAGGGTCAGCTTCTCGGGCGTCTCGCGGGCGATCCGCGGACGCAGCCGCAGCTGGGAGACGGCGATCAGGCCCCAGACGAAGAGCAGCACCGCGCCGACCGCGTTGAGCATGTAGAGGAAGACCGAATCCGGCCACTTCAGATTCAGCAGGACGGAGACGAACCCGAACGCCACCGAGGCCAGCACCGCACGCCGCGGCACCCCTCCCCCACTCTCGGCTCCGCCCGAGCGGGGGGACCCCCCTCCCGACACCTTCAGCAGCGCCCGCGGCGCCTCGCCCCGCTCGGCCAGCGAGAAGATCATCCGCGACGAGCCGTAGAGGTTGGCGTTCAGCGCGGAGAGCAGCGCCACGAACACCACGATGTTCATGATCTGGCCGGCGCCCGGCACCCCGAGGCTGTCCAGCACCGCGACGTAGGGGCTCTTGCCCGGCTGCATCGACGACCAGGGCAGCAGGGTCACGATGACCAGCATCGAGCCGACGTAGAAGAACAGGATGCGCCAGACCGCGCTGCGCACCGCCCGGCCCACCGCACGCGCCGGATCGTCCGACTCGGCCGCGGCGATGGTGACGACCTCCAGGCCGCCGAAGGCGAACACCACGGCCAGGACCCCGGAGACCACCCCGGACCAGCCGTGCGGCAGGAAGCCGCCGTGCCCGGTGAGGTTCGCCAGCCCGACGGGCTCGGTGTCCGGCAGCACCCCGAAGACCGCCAGCAGGCTCAGCGCGAGGAACAGCACGATCGCGGTGACCTTCAGCGTCGCGAACCAGAACTCGAACTCGCCGAAGTTCTTCACCGCGGCCAGGTTGGCGAGGGTGAAGACGATCATGAAGATCAGCACCCAGCCCCACTGCGGCACCGCCGGGGCCCAGCCGTTCGCGATCTGCGCCGCACCGGTGGCCTCCACGGCCAGCACCACGACCAGCAGGAACCAGTACAGCCAGCCGACGCTGAAGCCGGCCCAGCGCCCCAGCGCCCGCTCCGCGTGCACCGAGAACGCCCCGGACGCCGGCATCGCCGCCGACATCTCGCCGAGCATCCGCATGACCAGCATGGCCAGCGCGCCCGCGATCAGATACGACAGCACGATCCCGGGACCGGCGACCGCGATCCCCGCGCCGGAGCCCACGAACAGGCCCGCGCCGATCACTCCGCCCAGGCCCAGCATCGTCAGATGGCGCTGCTTGAGGCCCGCGGCCAGCGGCTCTTTCCCGTCGGCGGCCGTCCCCGGGGAGGATTCGACGGCATGGGTCGGTGCGTCGTGCATGGGCTCGTACTCTCGCAAGGGCCGGGGCGGCGGGGGCCGCCGGCGGGTTGGGGGAACTCCACAGGTCACCGCGGGGCGCGCCCAGTGTCGCCGCATGTCGCGCGCTACCACAAAACCGGCGTCCAGAGGCGGCCCGGGCCGTGATGAGCATCACGTGACCTGCGATGACGCCGCACGGCCCGCCGGCGCCCGGCATTCTGGCGGTGGTTCGGAACTCCTGTTCGGAACTCTCCAAGCGGGCCGCTCCGGCTTTGTCGCCGCCACACGATGATCTCCGGCGGTCCGCTGGACTAACGTCAGCGCGTCCCGTCCTGTCCCTCTCACACCCGCGGAGCCCCGATGAGCACTGCCGCTCTTTCCCGTCCTGGCACCGTCCTGGCCGATCTGCTGCCGGCCGCCACCGCCTCCCGCGCCCGCGTCCGTGACGCCGCGCTGGTGCTCGGCGGCGCCGCGCTCACCGGCATCGCGGCGCAGATCGCCGTCCCGGTTCCCGGCTCACCGGTCCCGGTCACCGGCCAGACCTTCGCCGCCCTCCTGGTCGGCGCCTCGCTCGGCGCGGGCCGCGGTGCGCTGTCGCTGGCGCTGTACGCCCTGGCGGGGATGGCGGGCCTGCCGTGGTTCGCCGGCGGTGCCTCGGGCGCGGGCGGCGCCACCTTCGGCTATGTCGTGGGCATGCTGCTCGCCGCCACCGTCGTGGGCGCGCTGGCCCGGCGCGGCGGCGACCGCGGGGTGCTGCGCACCGCCGCCACCATGGCCGCGGGCACCGCCGTGATCTACGCCGTCGGCGTCCCCTGCCTGGCGCTGAGCACCGGCATGTCCCTCGGCCAGGCCGTCGCCGCCGGCCTCGTCCCGTTCCTGATCGGCGACGCCCTCAAGGCCGCGCTGGCCATGGGCGCGCTGCCCACGGCCTGGAAGCTGGCCGGGCGCCGCGGCTGAGCGGGCCGCACACCGCACGCGAAGGGGCCGGGCCCCGTACGCACCCCTGTGGTGCGCACGGGGCCCGGCCCCTTCGCGTGCTGCCTGTCCTACGCCCGGTCCGTCACCCCGGCGCCGACGCCCGGAGCACCCGCCCCGTCCGCCCCGTCCGCCCCGTCCGCCACGGCCGTCCGCGGCCGCCGCCGGTCGAGGATCAGCCCGACCGCCAGCACCACCACGGCCGCGACCACCGACAGCACCATCTGCTGGCGCCCGTCCGGGTTGTAGAACATGTAGCCGATGACGAAGACGATCAGCCCGATCGTTGCGTAGGTCAGCCACGGGTACAGCCACATCCGCACCGTCAGCCGCTCCGGCGTCTCCCGCTCGATGACCCGGCGCATCCGCAGCTGCGAGAAGCAGATGACCAGCCACACGAACAGCGCCACCGCGCCCGACGAATTCAGCAGGAACTGGAAGATGGTGTCCTTCGAGGTGTAGCTGAAGATCGTCGCCACGAAGCCGAAGGCGACCGACGCCCAGATCGCGACCGCCGGCACCCCGCCCTTGTTGACGGTGGCGAACGACTTCGGCGCATCGCCGCGCTGACCGAGCGAGAACGCCATCCGGGAGGCGGTGTAGAGCCCGGAGTTCAGACAGGACAGCACCGCGGTCAGCACCACGACGTCCATCACGGTGCCCGCGTACGGGATGTCCAGCGACTGCAGCACGGCCACGTACGGGCTCTTCTCCACCGCCTTGGCGTTCCACGGAAGCAGCGTCACGATCACCGCGATCGAGCCGAGGTAGAAGAGCGCGATCCGCCAGATGACGCTGTTGACGGCCTTGCGGACGGCCTGCACCGGGTTCGGTGCCTCGCTCGCCGCCAGCGTCACGATCTCGCTGCCCATGAAGGAGAAGACCACCAGCAGCATGCCGGAGAGGATCGCGCCGGGACCGTGCGGCAGGAACCCGCCGTGCCCGGTCAGGTTCTCCGTGCCGACCGGGGCACCGCCCGGCGGCAGCCCGCATATCGCCAGCGCGCCCACCACGATGAAGACGACGATCGCGACGACCTTGATCCCGGCGAACCAGAACTCGAACTCGCCGAAGGACCCGACCGAGATCAGGTTGGTACCGGTCAGCACGATCATCACCAGCAGCGCCCAGGCCCACTGCGGGACGGCCGGGACCCAGCCGGTGAGGATCGAGGCGGCCGCGGTCGCCTCGACGGCCAGCACGACCGACCAGAAGAACCAGTACAGCCAGCCGATCGTGAACCCGGCCCAGCGGCCCAGCGCCCGGTCCGCGTACGCGGAGAACGATCCTGAGGTGGGCGAGGCCGCGGCCATCTCGCCCAGCATCCGCATGACCAGCACGACCAGCAGACCGGTCAGCGCGTAGGAGAGCAGGATGCCGGGCCCGGCGGCCGCGATACCGGCGCCGGAGCCGACGAACAGGCCGGCGCCGATGACACCGCCGATGGCGATCATCGACAGATGGCGATTCTTGAGCCCTGCCTGCAGTCCGTCCTGCGACTGCCCCCCGGTGGACCCGCCGCCGCCGGTGCCGGGGGTGGGGACCGAGGTGGAGGTGGGGGTGCCCCCTGCTCCTGGAGAGCTCGGGGAAGGGTGCGCGCCCATGTGACCGTCCTTCGTGCGTTCGCGGATGGATCCCCCCGCATTAGATCTTCGTTAACCGTTGATTGGAAGGTCTGGAGCCGGATTGTTGTGCGAAACCCTGGATGGTTTCGCGCTGTGCTTGCGTACGGAAGGCGGAGAGTCGCTTTCTGTGCACACAGCCCGGTAAGACCCAGCGGCGCCTACCCGCCGCCGCACGTGTCACACTCATCGCATGCGCGTGTACCTCGGCTCCGACCATGCAGGTTTCGAACTCAAGAACCACCTCGTCGAGTGGCTCACGGCCCACGGCCACGAGCCCGTCGACTGCGGTCCCCACATTTACGACGCCCAGGACGACTACCCCCCGTTCTGCCTGCGCGCCGCGGAGCGGACCGCCGCCGACCCGGACAGCCTCGGCATCGTGATCGGCGGCTCCGGCAACGGCGAGCAGATCGCCGCCAACAAGGTCAAGGGCGTACGGGCCGCGCTGGCCTGGAGCGAGGAGACCGCCAAGCTCGGCCGCGAGCACAACAACGCCAACGTCATCTCCGTGGGCGGCCGGATGCACACCCAGGAAGAGGCGACCCGCTTCATCGAGGTCTTCCTCGGCACGCCCTACTCGGGCGAGGAGCGGCACACCCGCCGCATCGACATGCTCTCGGCCTACGAGACCACCGGCGAGCTGCCCGCCATCCCCGCCCACCACCCGCAGGGCTGACCCCCGTTCATCCCGTCGCCCGCCCGCCCCGGCCGCCGGGGCGGGCGGGCGCGCCCGCTGGAGGACACCCGTGCCCGAGGGGCATACGATCCACCGCCTCGCCCTGGACCACCGCGCCCGCTTCGAGGGCGGACCGGTACGGGCGAGCAGCCCCCAGGGCAAGTTCGCCGACGGCGCCGCCCTCGTGGACGGCCAGGTCATGACCACCGCGGAGGCGCACGGCAAACACCTCTTCCTCGGCTTCGGTCCCCCAAGGACCTCCGACGATCCCCCGGTCTCACCTCCGTTCGACCGGGGGGACCCCCATCGGTCCAGGGGGTACCCCCATCGCTGGATCCATGTGCACCTCGGCCTGTTCGGCAAGCTCGGCTTCGGCCCGGCCCCCGCCCCGCCGCCCACCGACACCGTGCGCCTCCGGCTCGCGAACCCGGCCGCCTACGCGGACCTGCGCGGCCCCACCACCTGCGCCCTGATCTCCGAGGACGAGAAGCGCGCGATACACGACCGGCTGGGCCCCGACCCGCTGCGCCCCGGGGACGACGGCACCCGCGCCTGGCAGCGGATCTCCCGCAGCCGTACGACGATCGCGGCGCTGCTGCTCGACCAGAAGATCATCGCCGGGGTCGGCAACGTCTACCGCGCCGAGGTCCTTTTCCGCCACCACATCGACCCCTACCGCCCCGGCCGCGACCTCACCCGCACCGAATGGGACGCGATCTGGTCCGACCTGGTGTTCCTGATGGCCGAGGGCGTCCGGGACAACCGGATCGACACCGTCCGCCCGGAACACCTGCCGGAGGCCATGGGCCGCCCGCCGCGGGTCGACGACCACGGCGGCGAGGTGTACGTCTACCGCCGGGCCCACCAGGACTGCCACCTCTGCGGCAGCGAGATCCGCACCGCCGGGCTCGCCGCCCGCAACCTCTTCTGGTGTCCGGGCTGCCAGCCGTCCACCGGCGGCGGCTGACCGCCGGGGAGGGCCGCACCGGCCCTCAGAACCCGTGCGGCAGCCAGGGCGCCACCTGCGACCCGAACGCCCACGAGGCGGCCGCCACCGCACCGGGCCGCAGCTCGCGCACCCGCCCCGCCGACGCCGGCGCGCGCAGCGAGAACCCGCCCGGACAGGCCGAGCCCAGCTCCCGCACCGACAGCGCCAGACCGGCCGGGGCCGCGGCCCGCTCGCAGACCGCGCCCGCCGCGTCGCCGGACAGCCGCCAACGCCCCTCGTTCCAGGGGCAGAACGGGTCCGGCACCGATGGCCAGGGCCCGTGCGACCTCGGTGAGGGCGCGCCGGAGCGCACGCTCCTCCTCGGACGGCGGCACCCCGCCGAACGCCCGCTCCAGCGCGTTCGACCAGTCGTCCCACTCGGTGTCCCGCAATGTCCGCGATGCGCTCGCCATGGCCCATGCCCAGCAGGGTGCTCTCCGGCCGCGCGACCGCATTTCGAACGGTGTTTCCCGGCTATTCTCCGGGGCGACGTGCGGCGAATCGACGCGCCGCCGAACGGGTGGATAAGGTCCCAGAACAATGACAACCGGCCAGGGAACGGAAGCCCTGACGGCCCGGGTGCACAAAAGCCTGCACCGGGCCCGCATCGGCGTGCGCAAGGCCGGTGTCGACTACTTCCGCGGCGACGGCTCCGACCGGTTCGCGCTGGCCGTCCTCCTCCTCGCCATACCCGCCCTCGCCGCGGGCACCCTCGGATGGCCCGAATGGATCGCCCCGACGGCGCTGGTCCTCCCGGTCATCGCCGGCGGACTGCTGCTGCGGCCGGCCAACCTCCTGATCCTGTACGCCGCTTCCGCGGCCGCGCTGGTCGTCGAGGCCGCGCTGTTCGGCCCGTATGACGAAGGGCCGGAACGGATCACTCCGGGCACGGTCCTGGTCGTCGCCGCGGTCGGGTTCTCCGGCCTGCTGATCGCCCAGTTCCGCAGCCGGGTCGGGGTGCCCTGGCGGCGCGGCGGCACCATGCTCTTCGACCTGCGCGAACGGATCCGGGTCCAGAGCACGCTGCCCGCGCTCCCCGAGGGCTGGCACCACGAGATGGCGCTGCGCCCGGCCGGCGGCCAGTTCTTCTCCGGCGACTTCGTGGTGGCCTCCCGCACCCACGGCGGCCAGATCCTCGAAGTGGTGCTGACCGATGTCTCCGGCAAGGGCATGGACGCGGCCTCCCGCGCGCTGCTGCTGTCCGGTGCCTTCGGCGGCCTGCTCGGCTCGCTGCCGCCGCACGGCTTCCTGCCCGCCGCCAACGGCTATCTGCTGCGCCAGGACTGGGACGAGGGGTTCGCCACGTCCATCCATCTCGTCCTCGACCTGGAGTCCGGCGACTACGAACTCCTCTCCGCGGGACACCTGCCGGCCCTCCAGCTCAGTGCCGGCAGCGGCCGCTGGGAGGAGAAGCCGGGGGAGGGGCCGCTGCTCGGTGTCTACGACGGCGCCCAGTTCGACCCGGTCAAGGGGACGCTGCGGCCGGGCGATGTCCTGATGCTGTTCACCGACGGTCTGGTCGAGTCCGCCGAGCGTGATATCGCCGAGGGCATCGACCGGCTGACCGGCGAGGCCGACCGCTATGTCGCCAGTGGTTTCGCCGGGGCCGCCTGGCACCTGATCGAGGCCGTCGCCAAGGACGTCAACGACGACCGCGCGCTGCTGCTGATCTGCCGGGACGCGTAACCCGAGGACGCCTGGCACGAGGACGCGTCACACGAGGGGACCGGAGCCCGGGGCGGACGCCCGGCCGCCGCCGTGACGATGCCCGGCCGGCCCCGTGACGACGCGCTCAGGCGCTGACGCGGGCCCGCGCCGTGTCGGCCGGGTCCTTCCGGAACGCCCAGGCCATCGTCGGCTCCATCGCGAAGCGGAACACCCTGCGGACCGGCGGGGTGCACAGGGCCGTCACGATGGCTCCCGCGAGCAGGGTGACCGCGATCTCGCCGAGCGGGGAGTGCAGCCACTCGTAGTCGTCGAACCAGCCCCAGAACCGCGAGCCCTTGGCCAGGAAACCGTGCAGCAGGTAGCCGTAGAGCGTCCCGGCGCCCAGCACCGTGAACCACGTCCGCCGGGTCGGTACCCAGGAGAAGAAACAGGCCGTCATCACGATCGAGCAGCCGAAGAGCGCCAGCGTCATCACCACGCCGATCCACCAGGTGGTGCCCAACTCCTGGGCGCTGTCGCGGTGGTAGAACCACGCCGAGCTCATCCGGGGCGCCGCCCAGTAGGCCATCACCAGCGCGCAGGCGAAGACCGGCAGCGAGGCGATCCGCACGGCCCGCCGCTGCACCAGCTTGAAGTGCTCGGGCCGCAGCGCCAGTCCCAGGACGAAGAACGGGAGGAACTGCAGCACCCGCTGGAGATCCAGGTCATCGCCGATGTCCGGGGACACGGAGGCCATGACGGCGATGGCCACCGCGAGCGGAATCGGCCAGCGGACGATCTTCCACAGCGGGGTGGTCAGACGCCAGATGAACAGCGCCACCAGGAACCACGTCAGGAACCACGGGTCGAGCAGGCTGATGGGGTGCCCGGGATCGTCGTCCGCCCAGCGCTTGAAGAACGCATAGGCGGTCTCGAAGAGGACATAGGGGACCGCGACCCCGGTGACCAGCCGCTGCAGCCGGTCCTTGCGCATGTCGAAGCTGCGCGAGAAGTAGCCGGAAATGATGATGAAGGCCGGCATGTGGAAGGTGTAGACGGTCATGTAGAGCGCCTCGGCGGCGCGACTGCCGTCGGTCAGCGGTTCCCATGCGTGCCCCATCGCCACCAGCACGATGGCCAGATACTTCGCGTTGTCGAAGAAGGCGTTGCGGCCATCGCTCTTGGGTGCGGGTGGCGCCGCGCCCTCGGCACCTTTGGCGCCGTCCGCCCCGGACGACCGGTCCGTGGGCTCCGGCCGGTCGGTGCCCTCCGCCGCGCGGGCAGGGGGCAGTTCGGTGCGCGGTGTCGGGGCAGCGGGAAACATTGGAGGCACGATAGCGGCGGCCGGCGAATGCGTAAAACCGCCTCGAAGGCATTCCCCTATTTCCTTGGGTTACACAGCGGACGGGGCGTGGATAACATGCGCTATCGCCCCGGACAGCCCACACCATCGCCGCCCGATTCGCTCCCTATCGTCCCCTCAAATCGCCCTGTATCCCCCGCAAACGACTCAGGGGGAATGTCCGATTCCTTAGTCTTATGTCCGAATGCTCATCAGCCTTGATGGCGCCCTTCACCGCAGTGACGGATGCCACGGGTGGGAAATTCTCCGGGCCGGAAAATGATCAGAATGCCCGGGCGGAATAGTCGTGGCGAGCTGTGGTGAATTGCCGACGCCGTGGCAGGCGGAGAAATTCCCGGCGGCGGCCCGGCGCGAGGTGGCCCGTCCGTCCGTGGCGCCGGGCGGGCACCGCCACGCCGCCCGCGCGTCACCCTGCCGCCGCGCCGTAGCCACCATCGACGGGAATCGGGCAAAGCGTTGGCCGATGATTCGTCACCGCCCTGCAGTGGGCATGGAGTTGGTGGCACGATGGGTGCAGGGGGGTGTGCGCGGCATGCCCCCGGGCCGGTGAGGCGTTCCGACCGAGGGTGTGATCAGTGTGGCTCTTTCGCTGTCAGTGGTGCTGCTGTTGGGAATCGTTCTGATCGTCCTGATCAGAGGGAAGTCGATCAAGGCGGGTCCGGCGTTCGTCGCCATACTGTTCGGCTTCTTCCTCGCCTCCACGGGCATGGCCCCGTCGATCAACCGGTTCCTCAACTCGATCGCCAACACCATCAACCACATCACCTTCTAGGCGGCCCGCCTCCGGGTGTCCGCCGGCCCCGTGCCGGGCGCCGCACGGGGTTCAGCCCTTCGAGGCCTCTTCGCCCCCGGTCCGCGCCACTGCCTCGCGTACGGCTTCCTCGCTCCGTCCCACCAGCGCCGAGCCGTCGTCCGCCGTGATGATCGGCCGCTGGATCAGCCGGGGGTGTGCCGCCAGCGCCGCGATCCACCGCTCGCGCGCGGCGTCGGTGCGCTCCCACTGCGCGAGGCCCAATGTCTTCGCCTCGTCCTCCTGGGTCCGGGTGATGTCCCAGGGCGCCAGGCCCAGCCGCGTCAGCACGCCGCGCAGGTCATCGGCGTTGGGCGGGTCCTCGAGGTATCTGCGCACGGTGTAGCGGGCGCCCTCTTCGTCCAGGATCTCCACGGCCGAACGGCACTTGGAGCACGCGGGGTTGAGCCAGATCTCCATGCGGGCCACCTTATGGGGGCCGCGGCCCGGCGCGAAGGGGCGTGCGGACACCGGGTGGCTCGTTCCGGAGAGCGGAAAACCCCAGGCCATCCGGCCCGGGGTTTCCTGGTGAGAGCGGGCGACGGGAATCGAACCCGCGTAGCTAGTTTGGAAGACTAGGGCTCTACCATTGAGCTACGCCCGCGAGCGCCGCAGGTCGCAGGACCTCGGCACGCAGTGCATCCTAGCGGGTCGCGGCGGTGCACCGCACATCCCCTCGCGCGGACGAGGCGGACGGCCCGTCCGGGCCCGCACATCGCCCCACGGGGCATCCGGGTAACTGGCAGCCGTACCGCCTGCGGCCATGTACCCTACGTGTCGCACCGACGGGGTGTGGCGCAGCTTGGTAGCGCGTCCGCTTTGGGAGCGGAAGGTCGTCGGTTCGAATCCGGCCACCCCGACCAGCAGCAGGTCAGCCCGACGACACGGTGTCGGGCGGGGCCCCGGCCCACCGTGGCGGCGCCGCCCGGGAGCGGCCGTCCAAGGTCGCGTTGTGGGCGTCATCCTTCTTGCGGTTACTATGCAAGCTGCGTGCCCGTGTGTCTGTGTACCGGGCGAGATCGGCCGGACCCGGATCAGCCGGGCACAGGCAGATCTCACGCAGAACCCCAGAAGTCAGCCCCAAGGAGACCGAACCGTGAAGAGCGCCGTGGAGACCCTGAACCCGACTCGGGTTCGGCTCACTGTCGAGGTGCCCTTCGAGGAGCTCAAGCCCAGCCTCGACGCGGCGTACAAAAAGATCAACCAGCAGGTCACGGTGAAGGGCTTCCGCCAGGGCAAGATCCCGGCCCGGGTCATCGACCAGCGGTTCGGCCGTGGCGCCGTGCTGGAGGAGGCCGTCAACGACGCGCTCCCGAAGTTCTACACCGAGGCGGTCAACGAGGGTGAGCTGAACGTCCTCGGCCAGCCCGAGGTCGACATCACCGAGCTGAAGGACGGCGAGCTGCTGGCCTTCACCGCCGAGGTCGACATCCGCCCCGCCCTCGAGATCCCGGACTACTCCGGCATCGAGGTCGAGGTCGACGCCGTCGAGGTGTCGGACGAGGACGTGGACAAGTCCGTCGAGCAGCTGCGTGAGCGCTTCGCGACGACCAGCCCGGTCGAGCGCGCGGCCCAGGACGGCGACGTCCTGACGCTGAACCTCGAGGCCAAGGTGGACGGCGAGGTGCTGGAGGACGGCGTCGCCGAGGGTGTCTCGTACACCGTCGGTTCCGGCGAGCTCCTCGACGGCATCGACGAGGCCGTCACCGGCGTGGAGGCCGGCAACAGCGCCACCTTCACCTCCGAGCTCAAGGGCGGTTCCGCCGAGGGCAAGGAGGCCGAGGTCACGGTCGAGGTCACCGAGGTCAAGTCCCGCGAACTGCCCGAGCTGGACGACGACTTCGCCCAGCTGGCGAGCGAGTTCGACACCCTCGAGGAGCTGCGCGCGGACAGCCGCAAGCGCCTCGAGCAGATGAAGAAGTACGACCAGGCCACCCAGGCGCAGGAGAAGGTCCTGGACGAGCTGCTGAAGCTCGTCGAGGTGCCGATGCCGGAGAAGCTGCTCGCGGACGAGATCGAGACCCGCAAGCACAACCTGGTCAACCACCAGCTCGGCCAGATGGGCCTCGACCTCGCGAAGTACCTGGAGATCCAGGGCAAGAGCGAGGAGGAGTTCGACGCCGAGACCAAGGAGCAGGCCGAGAAGGGCATCAAGACCCAGTTCATCCTGGACGAGCTGGTCAACAAGGAGAAGCTGAACGTCAGCCAGGAGGAGCTCACCGAGCACCTCATGCGCCGCGCGCAGTCCTCCGGCATGTCCCCCGACCAGTTCGCCCAGGCCGTCGTCGAGGGCGGCCAGGTGCCGATGCTCGTCGGTGAGGTCGCCCGCGGCAAGGCCCTCGCGGTCGTCGTCGAGGCCGCCACGGTCAAGGACAGCAACGGCGAGGTCATCGAGCTCGACGACGAGGACGAGACCGCCGAGACGGTCGAGGCCACCGAGGCCGACGAGACCGAGGCGGTCGCGGAGGAGAAGCCCGAGGCCTGAGCCCCGGACACCGCCCTGCGCCTGCGCGCAGCTCTGTGAGCACGGGCCCGAACACGCACGTCCGCGTGTTCGGGCCCGTGGTCGTACCGCCCCGTGAGCCTGCGCTCACAGCGAACAGTTATCGATGCGGGATGGCGTTGTCCGACCTGCGCGTTAGGGTCCGTAGATACGAGGGCAGGGGAGTCCCTGAAACCGCGCCGGGGCCACACACGGCGCCGCCTCCCCACGCCCCAGCAGACGACGCTGAGACGGCCTGGAGCCGTCCGACAACGAGCAGGTGGACACGTGACGATCCCGATGCCTTCCGCCGCCGCTGAGCCGACCTTCGGTGGCCTCGGCGACCAGGTCTACAACCGGCTGCTCGGCGAGCGGATCATCTTCCTCGGCCAGCCGGTCGACGACGACATCGCCAACAAGATCACCGCGCAGCTGCTTCTCCTCGCCGCGGACCCGGACAAGGACATCTTCCTCTACATCAACTCCCCGGGCGGCTCGATCTCGGCCGGGTTGGCGATCTACGACACCATGCAGTACATCAAGAACGACGTGGTGACGATCGCGATGGGCCTCGCGGCCTCCATGGGACAGTTCCTGCTGAGCGCCGGCACCCCCGGCAAGCGCTTCGCGCTGCCGAACGCCGAGATCCTCATCCACCAGCCCTCCGCGGGCCTGGCGGGCTCCGCGTCGGACATCAAGATCCACGCCGAGCGGCTGCTGCACACCAAGAAGCGGATGGCGGAGCTGACGGCCTTCCACACCGGTCAGACCGTCGAGCGGATCACCCAGGACTCGGACCGCGACCGCTGGTTCTCCGCCGATGAGGCCAAGGAGTACGGCCTGATCGACGATGTGATGACCTCCGCCGCCGGCGTTCCGGGCGGGGGCGGCACCGGGGCCTGAGCCCCGTACCACTCGCCCTACAGCCCCCAGCCCACTTGATCGCCACCAGGACGGTGAACACCACGATGAACAACTACCCCGGCAGCGGCCTCTCCCAGGGCGCGGAGTCCGAGTTTTCCGGCCCGCGCGCAGAGTCCCGCTACATCGTCCCGCGCTTCGTCGAGCGCACCTCGCAGGGCGTGCGCGAGTACGACCCGTACGCGAAGCTGTTCGAGGAGCGCGTGATCTTCCTCGGCGTGCAGATCGACGACGCCTCGGCCAACGACGTCATGGCGCAGCTGCTGTGCCTGGAGTCGATGGACCCGGACCGGGACATCTCGATCTACATCAACAGCCCCGGCGGCTCCTTCACGGCGCTCACGGCCATCTACGACACGATGCAGTTCGTGAAGCCGGACATCCAGACGGTCTGCATGGGCCAGGCGGCCTCCGCCGCGGCCGTGCTGCTCGCCGCCGGTACCCCCGGCAAGCGGATGGCGCTGCCGAACGCCCGGGTGCTGATCCACCAGCCCTACAGTGAGACCGGCCGCGGCCAGGTCTCCGACCTGGAGATCGCCGCCAACGAAATCCTGCGGATGCGTTCGCAGCTGGAGGACCTGCTGGCCAAGCACTCCTCCACGCCGGTCGAGAAGATCCGTGACGATATCGAGCGTGACAAGATTCTGACCGCCGAGGAGTCCCTGGCGTACGGTCTGGTCGACCAGATCGTCTCGACGCGGAAGTCGTCCGTCTCCATCGGCTGACGATCCTCGCGAAGTGAGCCGGAGCGTTGCCCCCTTGGACCAAATCGGATCGAGTGAACCGAGTCGGTCCAAGGGGGGCCCGAACGGGGGGCCCGGCAAGGTACCGTCGATAGGCAAGCACCCGGGTCCGTGAAGCAATGCGGATCCCAGGCGAAGGGGAAGCACCTCGTGGCACGCATCGGTGACGGCGGCGACCTGCTCAAGTGCTCATTCTGCGGAAAGAGTCAGAAGCAGGTGAAGAAGCTCATCGCGGGACCTGGTGTGTACATCTGCGACGAGTGCATCGACCTCTGCAACGAAATCATCGAGGAGGAGCTCGCCGAGACCTCCGAGGTGCGGTGGGAGGAGCTCCCCAAGCCGCGGGAGATCTACGAGTTCCTGAACGGCTACGTCGTCGGCCAGGACCCCGCCAAGAAGGCGCTCTCGGTCGCCGTCTACAACCACTACAAGCGGGTGCAGGCGGGCGAGAACGGCCCCGGCCGCGGCGATGAGGGCATCGAGCTCGCGAAGTCCAACATCCTGCTGCTCGGCCCCACCGGCTCCGGCAAGACCCTGCTCGCGCAGACCCTCGCCCGGATGCTGAACGTGCCGTTCGCCTTCGCCGACGCCACGGCGCTGACGGAGGCCGGCTACGTCGGCGAGGACGTCGAGAACATCCTCCTCAAGCTGATCCAGGCCGCGGACTTCGACATCAAGAAGGCCGAGACCGGCATCATCTACATCGACGAGATCGACAAGGTCGCCCGGAAGAGCGAAAACCCGTCGATCACCCGCGATGTCTCCGGCGAGGGCGTCCAGCAGGCGCTGCTGAAGATCCTGGAAGGCACCACCGCCTCGGTCCCGCCGCAGGGCGGCCGCAAGCACCCGCACCAGGAATTCATCCAGATCGACACCACCAACGTCCTCTTCATCGTCGGCGGTGCCTTCGCCGGTCTGGAGAAGATCATCGAGGCCCGGTCCGGCGCCAAGGGCATCGGCTTCGGCGCCACGATCCGCTCCAAGCGCGAGATCGAGTCCAAGGACCAGCTCCAGGACGTCATGCCGGAGGACCTGGTGAAGTTCGGGATGATCCCGGAGTTCATCGGCCGCCTGCCCGTCCTCACCTCGGTCCACAACCTCGACCGCGAGGCCCTGCTGCAGATCCTGGTCGAGCCGCGCAACGCGCTCGTCAAGCAGTACAAGCGCCTCTTCGAACTCGACGGTGTCGAGCTGGACTTCGACCGCCCGGCCCTGGAGGCCATCGCCGACCAGGCCATCCTGCGCGGCACCGGCGCCCGCGGGCTGCGCGCCATCATGGAGGAGGTCCTCCAGGCGGTGATGTACGAAATCCCGTCCCGCAAGGACGTCGCCCGGGTCGTCATCACCGAGGACGTCGTGCACTCGAATGTGAACCCGACCCTGGTGCCGCGGGGGCGCGGCGAGTCGGGGGAGCCGCAGGAGAAGAGCGCGTAGGCGCTCCGCACGCACCGCAAGAGCCGCCCGGCAGCGTGATCGCTGCCGGGCGGCTCCGTGTTGTTACACGTGAGATGATGGCCCGTCGGCACCGAGCTGGCATGCCCTTTCGGCAATCCTCGAGTCGACCTTGATCGTGATTAGGTACGCCTGGCAGAAGGGGACGTTGTTATTCCGCTCGATGAGCCCGCCCTCCCCTGTCATCTTGCATGCGGCACGGACCTTCGGTCCCACCTTGTACCCGCCTTCGGCAAGGAACGACGTGCACTGCTTGGTGGTGGCCTGGGCCGGCGCGGTCGCCACGATCGGAAGCGCACCTGCCGCCACCAGTACTCCAGTCGCTGCGGCAAGGCGACGTATCGCTTTGTGCATGAACAACCCCCCTCGTTGTTGATCTTTCGGTCGAGGTGAGGCTAGCAGTCCATACGTCCCTTTCTCTGGGATGCGCAAGGTTTTGGCCAAGGCTCTGCCGAGTGTGCGGTTCCGCCTCCGTGAGCAAAGGCGCCCGACGAGGCCACCTCATCGAGCGCCTTGAAGCTTCAAGACCGGGCTGGACCGCTACTTTTCCTTGCGGACCTCGTTGCGGATCTTGGAGGTCTTCTCGGAGAGCTGCTCGGCGGTGGCGGCCTGGGCCGAGGGGGCGCTCGGCGAGGGGATCGCCTGGTTCATCACCACGCCCACCGCGCTGGAATCTCCCCAAATGCAGACGCTCATCCCGCCGGACGCGGTGATGGTCCCGGAGGTGAAGGAGACCTTGTAGGCCTTGCACTTCATGACCTCGCCGTCGAAGCCATCCGGGGAGTACGCGGTGACTGGTGTGACCGTCTCCACCTTGGCCTTGGACTCGCTCTGCTTCTGGCCTTCGTCGATCTTGGCGAACATCTTGTCCACCGCTCCGGTCGGGTCCGCGATGTTGCCGTAGACGCCGCCGACAGTGAGCAGATCTGCCTTGCTCTTCTGGTACTTCGCGTCGACGGAGGTGCCGTTGGTGATGCCCATCGCCTTGGCTTCCTTGTCGTCGGCGATGGGCTTGGACCCGCCGGACCCGGCGTCGGTCGCCTTGGTGTACTGACCGCTCAGCAGGCTGTCCGGCAGGACCATCGTGTACGGCTTCACCTCCCCGCCCGACCCGAACGCGAAGTACGCCCCCACGCCGATCGCCGCGACGACCGCGACCGCGCCGGCGATCAGGCCGATCTTCTTGCCGTTGCCACCGCTCTCCGGAGCGCCCTGCGGGATCGTGCCGTAGGGGGTCTGCTGGCCGCCGTACGGAGCCTGCTGGCCGTAGCCGGGCTGGCCGCCCTGCTGGGGGTAGCCGTAGCCCTGCTGGGGGGCCTGCTGCGGGTAGCCGTAGCCCGGCTGCTGCCCCGGTACCTGGCCGCCCTGCTGCGGGTAGCCGTAGCCCGGCTGCGGGGCCTGCGGCTGCTGCGGCTGGCCGTATGGGCCGGGCTGCTGGGGCTGCTGGCCGTACGGGCCGGGAGGCGGCTGGTTGAAGCTCATGGAGCGGTTCCCCTCGTGACAACTGAAGCCAGTTGAGTGCTGCGTGATGTTTATACGCTTCCGACATCCTGTATGACGCCGCTGACAGCCGGTGCCCGGGGGGCGAAACCGATTCGAAGCTGCGACATCCGCGCCCGTACACTGTGCGTCGTGACCGAGAACACTCAGCAGAGCAACCACAGCGCCCCCGAACTGCCGACTCAGTACACGCCGGCCGATGTAGAGGGGCCGCTGTACGAGCGCTGGGTAGAGCGGGGTTACTTCGAGGCGGACGAGAAGAGCGACAAGCCGCCGTACACCATCGTCATCCCGCCGCCGAACGTCACCGGCTCCCTGCACCTGGGCCACGCCTTCGAGCACACGCTGATCGACGCCCTCACCCGCCGCAAGCGCATGCAGGGCTACGAGACCCTGTGGCAGCCGGGCATGGACCATGCCGGTATCGCCACCCAGAACGTCGTCGAGCGCGAACTTGCCAAGGAGGGCGTCTCCCGGCACGACCTGGGCCGCGAGGCGTTCGTCGAGCGGGTCTGGCAGTGGAAGAACGAGTCCGGCGGCCAGATCTCCGGCCAGATGCGCCGGCTCGGCGACGGCGTCGCCTGGTCGCGGGAGCGCTTCACCATGGACGAGGGCCTGTCCAAGGCCGTCCAGACGATCTTCAAGCGGCTCTACGACGACGAGCTGATCTACCGCGCCGAGCGCATCATCAACTGGTGCCCGCGCTGTCTGACCGCCATCTCGGACATCGAGGTGGAGTACCAGGACGACGACGGCGAGCTGGTCTCCATTCGCTACGGCGAGGGCGAGAACTCCATCGTCGTGGCGACCACCCGCGCCGAGACGATGCTCGGCGACACCGCGGTCGCCGTTCACCCGGAGGACGAGCGCTACGCCCATCTCGTCGGCACCGAGATCGAGTTGCCGCTGACCGGCCGCCGGATCCCGGTCGTCGCCGACGAGCACGTCGACCCGGAGTTCGGCACCGGCGCGGTCAAGGTCACCCCGGCCCACGACCCCAACGACTTCGAGATCGGGCGCCGGCACGGCCTGCCCAATCTCGCCGTCCTCGACGAGCGCGGCGTCATCACGGCGCACGGCCCGTTCCAGGGCCTGGACCGCTTCGAGGCCCGGTCCGCGATCGTCGGTGCGCTGCGCGCCGACGGCCGGATCGTCGCCGAGAAGCGCCCGTACACCCACTCCGTCGGCCACTGCTCGCGCTGCAAGACCACCATCGAGCCGCGGCTGTCGATGCAGTGGTGGGTCAAGGTCGGCCCGCTGGCGAAGGCCGCGGGGGACGCGGTCCGCGACGGCAAGGTCGCGATCCACCCCAAGGAGATGGAGTCCCGCTACTTCGGCTGGGTCGACAACCTCCACGACTGGTGCATCTCGCGGCAGCTGTGGTGGGGCCACCGCATCCCGGTCTGGTACGGCCCGAACGGTGAGGTCGTCTGCGTCGGACCCGACGACGAGGCGCCCAGCGGCGAGGGCTGGACGCAGGACACCGACGTCCTGGACACCTGGTTCTCCTCCGGGCTGTGGCCGTTCTCCACGCTCGGCTGGCCCGAGCAGACCCCGAGCGTCGGGAAGTTCTATCCGAACTCCGTCCTGGTCACCGGCTACGACATCCTCTTCTTCTGGGTCGCCCGGATGATGATGTTCGGGCTGTACGCGATGGACGGCACCCCGCCGTTCCACACCATCGCGCTGCACGGCATGGTCCGCGACCAGTTCGGCAAGAAGATGTCCAAGTCCTTCGGGAACGCGGTCAATCCGCTGGACTGGATGGACGCGTACGGCTCCGACGCCGTCCGGTTCACCCTCGCCCGCGGCGCCAACCCCGGTGTCGACGTCCCGATCGGCGAGGACTGGGTCCAGGGCTCCCGGAACTTCGCCAACAAGATCTGGAACGCCACCCGCTTCGCGCTGATGAACGGTGCGACGGTGGAGGGCGACCTGCCGCCCGCCGAGCAGCTGTCGGCGACCGACCGGTGGATCCTGTCCCGGCTGAACTCGGTTGTCGCCGAGGTCGATGCGTACTACGACGACTACCAGTTCGCGAAGCTGTCGGACACCCTCTTCCACTTCGCCTGGGACGAGGTCTTCGACTGGTACGTCGAGCTGTCCAAGACCACGTTCATGGCGGGCGGCCCGGCCGCCGACGCCTCGCGCCGGGTGCTGGGCGAGGTCCTGGACGTCACGCTGCGGCTGCTGCACCCGATCGTCCCGTTCGTCACCGAGACCCTGTGGACGACGCTGACCGGCGGTGAGTCGGTCGTGATCGCCGACTGGCCGAAGGCGGTGGCCGTTGCTGGGGCCGACGCCCCGGGCGGCTTCCGGGACGTGGCGGCCGAGCGGGAGATCGAGACCGTCCAGCAGGTGGTGACCGAGGTCCGCCGCTTCCGCTCGGACCAGGGGCTGCAGCCCGGCCAGAAGGTCCCCGCGCAGCTGGAGCTGTCCGGTACGGCGCTGGCGCCCCACGAGGCCGCGATGCGCTCGCTGCTGCGGCTGCAGCCGGCCGGCGAGGGCTTCAGCGCCACCGCCTCGCTGCCGGTCGCGGGCGCCACGGTCGCACTGGACCTGTCCGGCGCGATCGACGTCGAGGCCGAGCGCAAGCGGCTGACGAAGGACCTGGGCGCCGCCGAGAAGGAGAAGGCGCAGGCCACCGCCAAGCTCGGCAACGAGGCGTTCCTCGCCAAGGCGCCGGAGAAGGTCGTGGAGAAGATCCGCGGCCGGCTTCAGGCCGCGGAGGCGGACATCGTCCGGATCACCGCGCAGCTGGCGGCCCTGCCCCAGGCGTAACCGCGGGCCCCGGGCCGTCCCCAAGGCCGTCGTGTGCAGGCCCCTCGTCCGTACGGGCGGGGGGCCTGCGCCGTCCCGGCTCCCGCCGGCCCCGTTCGCGTACCGGCCAGAGCAGGACGTACGCCGTCGAGACGGTCACGAACGCCAGACGGATCAGGCCCCGGGCGGCGTCGTCGGGGACGGCGAAGACGCTGCCGTAGAGGATCAGCAGGGCCAGCCAGCTCCACCAGGGGACCAGTCGGCGCTGGCCGATCACGTCCCACAGCAGGGTGCCCAGCAGCACCGACGCGGTGTAGTAGGTGTAGACGCTGGGGTCGAGGACGATACGGGCGTTGGCGCCGAGCAGCACCACCGCCGCCCAGCGCCCCCGCCACACGGCGACCGAGCCCAGTGCCAGGCCGAGCGCGGCCTGGGCGGGGCGGTCCCAGCCCGGGGTCTCGGGGTCGCCGACGCCCAGCCAGCGCAGTGCGGATGCCGGATGGTTGGGGATGGCGAACTTCGCCGCGGCGAAGGACTGCGGGTCGCCGGCGAAGAACGGCAGCCACGCCAGGGCGACCAGGCCCGCGCACCACACCCCGGCGCGCAGCCACTTCTCCCTCGGCAGGGCGAGCAGCAGCGGGAGGAAGGCCAGCGCGGTGGGCTTGGAATCCATCGCCAGGGCCAGGCAGACGCCGGTGAGCGCGGCGTTGCCGCGGGTGAGGGCCCGTACCGCGAGGGCGGTGAAGAACAGCGCGAGGACGTCGTCGAGATGCCCGAAGCGGACCGCGACCTCGATCCACATGGGGATGAAGGCCAGCCCGGCGATCAGTACGCGCTGCCGCAGCCGCTGGTGGTTGGTGCCGGTGCCCAGGAAGTGGAAGGCGGCGCTGCGGCCCGCCAGCACCACGATCACCAGGCCGAGCAGCGACATCAGCGCCGCGGCCAGGAACTGCCCGGTGGCCTCGGGGAAGGGGTTGAACAGGCCGGCCGTCAGGAAGCTGAGCGGGCCCATCTGGAGCTCGGGGTGGTGCGCGTAGAGGTTCAGGCCGCCGGAGCCGTCGCCCGCGTCGCCCTGGTAGATCAGTTCGCCGCCGGTGCGCAGATAGTGCCAGGAGAAGCCGCCGTGCGGTTCGACGAGGACGAACCACAGCACCGTCCAGGCGGTGAGCAGTACCAAATGCATCCGCTGACTGATTGCCGGCACCGGTCCTCAGCTCCAGCCTTCCCGTGCGCTGTGTGGTGATGATCTTGATCCCGGAGGCGTGGACAGCCCGCCGTGGAAGAGGGCGAAAGGCGGCGGGAAGTTGTCCCGCAGGGGCCGGTCCGGCGGTTCTCATCGCGCTCTCATAAAGCCGGGGCACGGTGGAACGGAATGCCGGAATGCCGGAATGCCCGCACCACCGCCCGTCCCCCACCGAGGAGCCGCGCTCCATGAACAAGCCCCTGCGCCGGGCCTCGATCTTCTGCCTGGCCCTCATCGTCGCGCTGATGGGCTGGGTCACCTGGCTCCAGGGCGCGAAGGCCGGCGAGTACAAGGAGGACCCGCACAATCCGCGGGTGGCGATCGGCAAGTACGCGGCGCCGCTGGGCAACATCCTCGTCGGCGGGGAACCCGTGACCGGCTCCGCCGCCACCTCCTCCACGCTCAAGTACAAGCGGACCTACAAGGACGGCCCGCTCTACGCCCCGGTCACCGGTTTCACCTCGCAGATCTTCGGCCACAACCAGCTGGAGAGCCTCTACGGCGACCTCCTCGACGGCTCCGACAGCCGGCTGCAGAGCCCCGCCGACGCGCTGACCCGCACCCGGGCCAAGGGCGGCGACGTGGCCACCACCATCGACCCCGCGGTGCAGAAGGCCGGCTACCGGGCGCTGGACGGCAAGAAGGGCGCCGCCGTCGCCATGGACCCGGACACCGGGCGGATCCTGGGCATGGTCAGCACCCCTTCGTACGATCCGGGGACGTTCGCGGGGTCCGCCGGGTCCGACCAGAAGGCCTGGCAGAAGATGTCCGCCGACCCGGACCACCCCGAGGTCAACCGGGCGCTGCGGCAGCCGCTGCCGCCCGGCTCCACCTTCAAGCTGGTGGTCGCCGCGGCCGCGCTGGAGAACGGTCTGTACTCCTCGGTGGACGAGCCCACCCACAGCCCCGACCCGTACACCCTCCCGCACACCCGCACCAAGCTCACCAACGAGAACCGCGCCGCGCCCTGCAAGAACGCGGACATCCGCACCGCGCTCCAGTACTCCTGCAACACCGTCTTCGCGAAGATGGCCGTCGACCTGGGCAAGGACAAGGTGAAGGCGCAGGCCGAGAAGTTCGGCTTCAACGACGAGAAGGTGGACACCCCGGTGCGGGCAGGCAAGAGCGTCTACCCCTCCGACATGGACGAGGCGCAGACCGCGCTGTCCGGGATCGGCCAGTTCGACGACCAGGCGACCCCGCTGCAGATGGCGATGGTCTCCTCGGCCCTCGCGAACGGCGGTGAGCTCAAGAAGCCGCAGCTGGCCGACAAGCTGACCGACGGCGGCGGCAACACCGTCCAGGACTTCGGCCCGGCGGCGTACCGCGGCGGGAAGGCCGTGTCGGCGCACACGGCCGGGCAGCTGAAATCGGCGATGCGGACGGTCGTGGACAAGGGCACCGGGTCCGGCGCGAAGATCGGCGGACTGACCGTCGGCGGCAAGACGGGCACCGCCCAGCACGGCGTCGACAACAACGGTACGCCCTACGCCTGGTTCGTCTCCTACGCCGAGGACGGCAAGGGGCACCGGGTGGCGGTGGCCGTGATGGTCGAGGACGGGCATGCCGCCCGCAACGAGGTCTCCGGCAACGGGCTGGCGGCACCGGCCGCGCGGGCGATGATGAAGGCGGCGCTGGCATAGGCGGCACGGGCGCAGGGGAGGGGGCGGCTCCGGCGTACGGGCCCGGGGCCGGGCCGGGGCCGGGCCGGGGCCGGGCCCGGCGTACGGGCGCGGTCCGGGGCCGGTCGCGCCGGCCTCCCGCTCCCTCAGGCGGCGTGGTACCCGGGAGGGGGCAGCGCAGCGCACCGCTGTCACACGTGCCTCGTAGACTGGTCGGCGTGAGCGAGCGCCCCCAGAACGACGACCCCGACCCGAACGAAGCCTTCGACGAACTGGTCGAGGCGGAGACCGACCGTGACCCGGATCTTGCGGTGATCGAGGCCGGCAGCCGGACCCTGCGCGCCCAGGCCGGGCCGCCGCAGGGGGACGGGATCCCTGCCCGCCCGGCCGACCCCGAGGTCGACCGTGCGCTGCGCGCCGTCGAGGACGAGCTGGCCGGCCGCTGGGGCGAGACCAAGCTCGACCCGTCGGTACAGCGCATCGCGGCGCTGCTGGACATCCTGGGCGAACCCCAGCGTGCCTACCCGTCCATCCACATCACCGGCACCAACGGCAAGACCAGCACCGCCCGCATGATCGAGGCCCTGCTGTCCGCCTTCGACCTGCGCACCGGCCGTTACACCAGCCCGCACGTCCAGTCGATCACCGAGCGGATCAGCCTGGACGCCGCCCCGATCTCCGCCGAGCAGTTCATCGAGACCTACCGGGACATCGCCCCGTACGTGGAGATGGTCGACTCCCAGCAGGAGTACCGCCTCTCGTTCTTCGAGGTGCTGACGGCCATGGCGTACGCCGCCTTCGCCGACAGCCCCGTGGACGTCGCGGTCGTCGAGGTCGGCATGGGCGGCACGTGGGACGCGACCAACGTCATTGACGGCGATGTCGCCGTGGTCACCCCGATCTCCCTGGACCACACCGACCGGCTGGGGGAGACGCCCGAGCAGATCGCCGGCGAGAAGTCCGGGATCATCAAGAAGGACGCCACGGTCGTGCTGGCGCAGCAGCCGGTGGACGCGGCGTCGGTGATGCTCAAGCGCGCGGTCGAGGTGGATGCCACGGTCGCCCGTGAGGGCATGGAGTTCGGCGTGCTCAGCCGCGAGGTCGCGGTCGGCGGACAGATGCTGACCCTGCGCGGACTGGGCGGCGAGTACCCCGAGATCTTCCTGCCGCTGTACGGCGCCCACCAGGCCCACAACGCCGCGGTGGCGCTCGCCGCGGTCGAGGCGTTCTTCGGCGTCGGCTCGGACCACGCCCGCACGCTGGACATCGACACCATCCGCTCCGCGTTCGCCGCGGTCAGCTCGCCCGGCCGGATGGAGGTCGTACGGCGCAGCCCGACGGTCGTGCTGGACGCGGCACACAACCCCGCGGGTGCGCGGGCGGCGGCCGAGGCGGTCACCGAGGCGTTCGGGTTCAGCCGGCTGGTGGGTGTCGTCGGGGCCAGCGGGGACAAGGACGTACGCGGTTTTCTGGAGGCCTTCGAGCCGATCTTCGCCGAGGTCGTGGTGACACGTAATTCCAGCCATCGTGCGATGGATCCCGATGAGCTGGCCGCCGTGGCCGTCGAGGTCTTCGGCGCCGAGCGCGTGCAGGTCGAGCCGCGGCTCGACGACGCCCTGGAGGCGGCGATCACCCTCGCCGAGGAAGAGGGCGAGTTCTCCGGAGCGGGTGTGCTGGTGACCGGCTCGGTGATCACGGTCGGCGAGGCCCGGCTGCTGATGGGAAGGGGCTGATCATGCGCACCCTGTGTGCGAGCACCCTGATAGGTGAATTCTTCGTGATCGGCTTCGCGGGCCTGGTGGCGATGCAGATGACCGACCTGCCGGCGGCCACGGTCTGGACGGTCAGCGGCATCGGGATGCTGCTGAGCCTCCTGCTGTGCGGGATGCTCAGCCGCCCGGGGGGCGTCCAGCTCGGCTGGGTGCTGCAGCTCGCCCTGATCGCCGCCGGTTTCGTGGTCCCGACGATGTTCTTCCTGGGCGCGGTCTTCGCGGCCCTGTGGTGGGCGTCGGTCCACTTCGGACGCAAGATCGATGAGGCGAAGGCCCGTTGGGCCGCGCAGGCCGAGGCGCCGGGCGAGCCGGCCTGAGACAGGGCGCGGGCGCCGCCCCGGGCCCCGGGGAAGGTGGCCGGGGGCGGGGCCGCCCGGGGCCGGGTCACCCATGTAGCCTCAGTTCACCCGCTGACCATTGTTCATATCCAGGGAGTTCCTCCGTGAGCCAGCGCACCCTCGTCCTCCTCAAGCCCGACGCCGTCCAGCGCGGTCTGATCGGCGAGATTCTCGGCCGTATCGAGAAAAAGGCCGGCTGGACGATCAGCGCGCTGGAGCTGCGCAGCCTGGACCGCGCGCTGCTCGAGCAGCACTACGCCGAGCACGTCGGCAAGCCGTTCTACGAGCCCCTGGTCGCCTTTATGTCCTCCGGGCCGGTGGTCTCGATGGTCGTCGAGGGCGAGCGGGTGATCGAGGGCGTGCGGACGCTGGCCGGTCCGACTGACCCGATTGCCGCGCCGGGTGGGTCCATTCGTGGGGACTTCGGAACGATCACCCGAGAGAATCTGATCCATGCATCGGATTCCGAAGAGTCCGCAGAGCGTGAAATCAAGATTTTCTTCCCCGGCATCTCCTGACGTCTCGTCAGCTACACACCCCTCGTGACCAGGGGCGACCGAAAAAAACATCGGTCGCCCTTTGGTGTATACGACACGATCGGGGGAACGCATCATCGCGACACGACGTCACCATTAAGGGGGGCGGGTGCGTGTACGGCTGACAATGGCGAAACAGCCTCCCGACGTGTTCGAGTGGGCGCACTACGAACTACGATGGAGGCTTCCGCGCCGCACAGCGCATCACCTCCTGCCGACCTCCAGTAAGCATTCGCTCCAGTTGGGAAGGCCAGACGTATCCTCATGGGGAACAACATGTCGTTCATCGGCCGTGACATGGCTGTCGACCTCGGGACCGCCAACACGCTGGTGTACGTCAGGGGCCGCGGCATCGTCCTCAACGAGCCGTCGGTCGTGGCCATCAACACCAACACCGGCGGGATTCTCGCGGTAGGTGCTGAGGCGAAGAAGATGATCGGGCGCACGCCCGGCAACATCGTCGCCGTACGGCCCCTGAAAGACGGCGTGATCGCCGATTTCGAGATCACCGAGCGGATGCTCCGCTACTTCATCCTGAAGATCCACAAGCGGCGCTATCTGGCCCGCCCGCGGGTCGTCGTGTGTGTCCCCTCCGGCATCACCGGCGTGGAGCGCCGCGCGGTCATCGAGGCCTCGACCCAGGCCGGCGCGCGCCAGGTCCACATCATCGAGGAGCCGATGGCCGCCGCGATCGGGTCCGGCCTGCCGGTGCACGAGGCCACCGGCAACATGGTCGTGGACATCGGCGGCGGTACCACCGAGGTCGCGGTCATCTCGCTCGGCGGCATCGTCACCGCGCAGTCCATCCGGGTGGCCGGCGACGAACTCGACAACGCGATCATCCAGCACATCAAGAAGGAGTACAGCCTTCTGCTGGGCGAGCGCACCGCCGAGAGCATCAAGATCACCATCGGTTCGGCGTACGACCTCGAGCAGGACGAGCACACCGAGATCCGCGGCCGTGACCTGGTCTCCGGCCTGCCGAAGACCGTCGTCATCTCGGCCGCCGAGGTCCGCAAGGCCATCGAGGAGCCGGTCAACTCCATCGTCGACGCGGTCAAGACGACGCTCGACAAGTGCCCGCCGGAGCTGTCCGGTGACGTCATGGACCGCGGCATCGTGCTCACCGGAGGCGGCGCCCTGCTCCGCGGCCTCGACGAGCGGCTGCGCCGCGAGACCGGTATGCCCATCCACATCGCCGAGGACCCGCTCGACTCCGTCGCGCTCGGTTCCGGCAAGTGCGTCGAGGAGTTCGAGGCGCTGCAGCAGGTCCTCGACTCCCAGCCGCGCAGGTAGCACGGCCCGGGTCCCGCTCCACGCCGCGGACGCCGAACGGCGTCCGCGGCGGTCGGGGCCCCTGGCGACCCCGGCCGGTCCGCCCGGCGGATCGCTGATATACAGGCACAACATCCCGACAGACACGGTGTCCTGACGCTTCATCATCCGGCGCCGTCACATCAGGCACAACGCTCAACTCCCGAACGAGACCGGCGGGGCCCGCAGCCGGCCGGTCCTACGAGGAAGGACACGGCCGCCGCACGTGAGGGACACACGAGAGAGCCGGCTGCTGCTGGTGCTGCTGATCGCGATCGCGTTCGCGCTGATCACGGTCGATATCCGCGGCGGCGAACAGTCCCCGCTCGATGGTGCCCGGCAAGCCGCCGCCTCCGCCTTCGGCCCGGTCGAGGGCGGCGTGGCCCGCGTCGTCAATCCGGTCGGCAACGCCATCGGTGCCGTGCGGGACTCCGGCCGCCGGCACAACCGGATCAGCACGCTGGAGCACGAGAACGAGGCGCTGAAGGCCAAGCTCGGCTCCTCCGACCGCAACCGCAGCCGCGCCGCCGAGCTCGACAAGATCCTCAAGACCGCCGGCACCGGCCAGTACGGCATCAAGGGCGCCCAGGTCATCGCCATCGGCTCGGCCCAGGGCTTCTCCTGGACCGTCACCATCGACGCCGGCCGCCGGGACGGCATCGCCCGCGACATGACCGTCCTCAACGGCGACGGTCTGGTCGGCCGGGTCACCACGGTCGGCGCCGACACCTCCACCGTCCTGCTGGCCGCCGACCCCGACTTCACCGTCGGCACCCGTATGGAGAAGACCAACGAGATCGGCTTCGCCAACGGGCAGGGCGTCCGCTCGCTGCGCGTGCAGCTTCTCAACGGCAAGGCCAACATCAAGCGGGGCGACCGCCTGGTCACCTTCGGCTCCAGCCGGGACAAGCCGTTCGTGCCCGGGGTGCCCGTCGGCAGGGTCGTCAAGGTCGAGCCGTCCAACGGCGATCTGACCCGCAACCTCCAGGTCCGGCCGTTCGTCTCGTTCTCCCAGCTCGACATCGTCGGCGTGGTCGTCGCACCGCCCCGCCAGGACCCCCGCGACACCGTCCTGCCGCCTGCGCCCGCGAAGCCCAAGCCGACGCCGACGGTCACCGTCACGGCCACCCCCTCCGCGAGCGCTTCACCCAGGAGCTGACCGATGCGCATCAACCGGATCCTGCTCTCGGCCCCGCTGGTGGTCGTCGCCCTCGTCATCCAGGTCACCATTCTCGCCAGACTCCAACTTCCCGGTGCGGTACCGGATCTGCTGCTGCTCGTCGTGGTCGGCCTCGCGCTGGTCTACGGCCATGTCGGCGGCGCGCTGGTCGGCTTCTTCGCCGGGCTGCTGGCCGACCTCGCCCCGCCGTCCGACCACGCCATCGGCCGCTATGCGCTGGTGCTCTGCGTCATCGGCTATGCCGCGGGTCTGACCAAGCCGGACTCGGGCCGGCACCGCTCGGCGACGCTTCCGCTGCTCGTCGTCCTCGGTGCCGCCGTCGGCTCGACGCTGATGTACGCCGGCGTCGGCTCGCTGGTCGGTGACACCGCCGCCCGCCACGTCGGCATCGTCGGACTGCTGCTCAGCGCCACCCTCTACGACCTGCTGCTGGCCCCCTTCACGGTTCCTCTCGTGATGGCTGTGGCGCGGAAAACCGAGGGCGATCTGCTGGCCGGCGACAGTTCCGGCAGCCAGAGCGGCGGGGCCGGCAGCCGCGATGCGGGATACGGCTGGCTCACCACCGGCACGGGACTCAAGGCCAGCCGCGGTGCCATGAAATCCCTGCGCACGGGCACGGGCATCGGCAGCCAGCGCGGCAGCCTGCTCGGCAAGTCGGCCCGCGACAAGGTGGGCCGCATCAAGGGGGTCAAGCGACTGTGACGCCCTGTCTCCTTCCGATCACCACCCCTCGTGGAGGCGCTGCGCGCCATGAGTAATCTCCCGGAAACCCGGACCTCCCGGGTCAGCGTCCGGCTCATCGCGATCCAGATCCTGGTCTTCTCCCTGCTGCTCACCCTCGGCGGCCGGCTCTGGTATCTGCAGATCCGCAACGGCCAGGAGTACGCCACCGAGGCGAAGAACAACCACGTTCAGCAGGTCATCGAGCCCGCCACCCGCGGCTCGATCCTCGATGCGCGGGGGGTGCCGCTGGCCGACAACCAGACCCGCCTGGTCGTCTCCGCGAGCCGTACCGATCTGCTGAAGATGAAGGACGACGGCAAGGCCGTGCTCGGCCGGCTGGCCAAGGTGCTCGGGATGTCCGAGAAGGAGATCCGCAACAAGGTCCGGCTGTGCGACGCCAAGACCCCGCAGCCCTGCTGGAACGGTTCGCCCTACCAGCCGATCCCGATCACCGACGAGGCCACCACCCAGCAGGCCCTCCAGATCCGCGAACGCTCCGAGGCGTTCCCCGGCATCAGCGCCGAACCCACCGCCGTACGGCGCTACGCCGAGCCCGGCAACGCCAACACCGCCCAGGTGCTCGGCTACCTCTCGCCGGTGACCGACGAGGAGATCAACAAGGCCAAGAACACCCGCTCGCCGTTCCTGCGCTCCGACCAGATCGGCCGGTCCGGTCTGGAACGTACGTACGACCGCTATCTGCGCGGCAAGGCCGCCGTCACCCGCTATGAGGTCGACAACCTCGGCCGGGTCATCGGCCAGGCCAAGAGCGAGAAGGGCCAGGGCGGCGCGAGCGTCGTCACCAGCATCGACGCCCGCGTGCAGGCCATAGCGGAGAAGCAGCTCGAGCAGGCCATGAAGGACGCCCGCAAGGTGCACGACAAGAACACCGGCACCAACTACAAGGCCGACTCGGGCGCCGTGGTCGTGATGGAGGCCAAGACCGGCCGGGTGGTGGCGATGGCCTCCAACCCCAGCTACGACCCCAACGCCTGGGTCGGCGGCATCTCCGGCAAGGACTACGCCCACCTCACCGGCAAGGACTCCAACTACCCGCTGCTGAACCGCGCCATCCAGGGACAGGCCGCCCCCGGCTCGATCTTCAAGGTCATCTCGACCACGGCCGCGATCAACGCGGGCTACGACTTCAACGGCCACTACCCCTGCACCAGCTCGTACAGCATCGGCGGCCAGACCTTCAAGAACTTCGAGGGCGAGGGCCACGGCGACATCAGCCTGGGCCGGGCGCTGGAGGTCTCCTGCGACACCGTCTTCTACCGGCTCTCGCACGAGGAGTGGAAGAAGGACGGCGGGGACAAGCCCAAGAAGGACCCCAACGACTGGTTCTACAAGACCGCCCACCAGTTCGGCCTCGGCAAGGAGACCGGCATCGACCTGCCCAACGAGGTCACCGGCCGGGTCCCCGACCGCAAGTGGAAGACCGACTTCTGGAAGGCCAACAAGGACGGCTGGTGCAAGCAGGCCAAGGCCTGGCCCAAGAAGAAGGACTTCGGTACCAAGCTCGCCCGTGAGGGCTGCCTCGAAGGCATGAAGCTGCACGCCTACGACTCCATCAACTACGCCATCGGGCAGGGCGACACCCTCGTCACACCGATCCAGATGGCGACCATCTACGGCGCGATCGCCAACGGCGGCACCCTCTACAACCCGACCGTCGGCAAGGCCGTCGTCAGCCCCGACGGCAAGAAGGTGCAGCAGATCAAGCCCACGTCGCACGGCAAGCTGCCGGACAGCCCCAAGACGCTCCAGCAGATCGATTCCGCGCTGGCGGGTGTGGCCACCCGCGGTACCGCCGCCTGGCGCTTCCAGGGCTGGCCGCAGGACAAGATTCCGATGCACGCCAAGACCGGTACCGCCGAGGTCTACGGCAAGCAGACCACCTCGTGGTTCGCGACGTACACCAAGGACTACACGATCGTCATGACGATCGCCCAGGGTGGTACCGGCTCCGGCGCCTCCGGTCCGGCCGTACGCAACATCTACAACGCCCTGTACGGAGTCGACGAGAAGGGGGGCATCAACCCGAAGGCCGCCCTGCTGCCGAAGCCCCAGGGCTCGCTCCCCAAGATCGAGGGTGACGGGACCATCGAGGCTCAGCCCATCAAGCCCTACGTCCTGCCGTCGCCGTCGCCGTCCGCATCGGAGAGCCCACAGTGACGACCAGCCCTACCTCCCGGGCGTTCTCGATCCGGCGCTACACCCCCGAGCTCGGTACCTGGGGCAAGCTGACGGCGCGTGATTCGGTGCTGCGCAAACTGGACTGGGTGCTGCTGCTGTCCTGCCTGGTGCTGTCGCTGATGGGGTCGCTGCTGGTCTTCTCCGCCACCCGCAACCGCACCGAGCTCAACCACGGCGACGAGTACTACTACTTCCTGCACCATCTGCTGAATCTCGGTATCGGCCTGGCGCTGGCCGCCGGCACGATCTGGCTCGGGCACCGCACCCTCCGCGGCGCGGTCCCGATCCTCTACGCCCTGTCGGTCGTGCTGGCGCTGCTGGTCCTGACGCCGCTGGGCGCCACCATCAACGGTTCGCGTTCCTGGCTGGCGATCCCCGGCGGCTTCTCGCTCCAGCCCGCGGAGTTCGCGAAGATCACCATCACGCTCGGCATGGCGATGATCCTGGCGTCCCGGGTCGACGCGGGGGACCGCCCGCACCCCGGCCACCGCACCGTCGTCACGGCCCTCGGCCTGGCGGCCGTCCCGGTCGCCGTGATCATGCTGATGCCCGACCTCGGATCGGTGATGGTGCTCGGCGCCGTCATCCTGGGCGTCCTGCTCTCCTCCGGCGCCTCCAACCGCTGGATCCTCGGACTGGTCGGCACCGGCGTCGTGGGCTGTGTCGCCATCTGGCAGCTCGGGCTACTGGACGCCTACCAGATCGCCCGCTTCGCCGCGTTCGCCAACCCGAGCCTCGATCCGGCCGGCGTCGGCTACAACACCAACCAGGCACGGATCGCGATCGGCGGCGGCGGACTGACCGGCTCCGGGCTCTTCCACGGCAGCCAGACCACCGGCCAGTTCGTCCCCGAACAGCAGACGGACTTCATCTTCACCGTCGCCGGTGAGGAGCTCGGCTTCCTGGGCGCGGGCCTGATCATCGTGCTGCTCGGCGTCGTCCTGTGGCGCGCCTGCCGGATCGCGCGCGAGTCCACCGAGCTCTACGGCACCATCGTCGCCGCCGGGATCATCGCGTGGTTCGCCTTCCAGTCCTTCGAGAACGTCGGGATGACCCTCGGCATCATGCCCGTCACCGGCCTCCCCCTGCCGTTCGTCTCCTACGGCGGCACCTCGATGTTCGCCGTCTGGATCGCGATCGGGCTGCTCCAGTCGATCCGCGTACAGCGCCCCCTGTCGGCTTCGCGCTGACGCCGCCTCACTGCCTGAGGTGGAGCTCGAACCACAGCGAGGTGGGCCGCGGCAGGTCCTCGGGCGGCGTCGTGCCCCAGTCGTCGGCGAGGTGGCCGGTCAGCAGGAGCCCGTAGTCGTCCGGCTGCCCGCCGGGCACCGGCCGCGGAATCCGGACCGGTGCCCGGTCGTGCACGCTGATCCGCAGGCCCTGCCCGGCGGTCAGCATCCGCAGCAGGATGTCCGCCGTGTGCGGTGTGTGCAGATGCGCGCGGGTCACCGCCTCCGAGGTGAGCAGCACGGCGGTGTCGAGGAGCGGGGAGAGCGGGGTGCGGCGCAGCACGGCGTGGACGAAATCGCGCGCGGCCTTGGGGGCGGTGGGGGTGCTCGGTGCGGTGAGAACGTACGGCCTGGCGCCCGCCGAGACGCGGAGGCGTGTCCGGGTGACGGGCGCGGTTGAGGGGTGCACGGTGTCTCCCTCCCCTGGGGGCGAGTGAGTGGCGAGCGGGTTGCACGCTCGATTCGTACTCTGCGTACTCGGTTCGTCACACAGAGTAACCCACCTGGTGTGTGCGGCGCTACCCGTTCCCGCGGACCCCTGCCGCGGACCGCGCGGTGGGGCGGTTTCCCCGTCCGGGCGGGTGGCCCCGGCCGGGGCGGGTGGCTAGCCTCGATGCATGGCGGACACCGTGCGGGAAATCGAACGGAAGTACGAGATCGACGACGGTGCGCGGCTGCCCGACCTGGCCGGCGTCGGCCGGGTCGCCACCGTGGCGGAATCGGGTGTCGAGGAGCTGGACGCCCGCTACTACGACACTCCTGACCAGCGCCTCGCCGCCGACGCCCTCACGCTGCGCAGACGCACCGGCGGCAGGGACGCGGGCTGGCACCTGAAGCTGCCGGTTGCGCCGGGCGTCCGGGACGAAGTGCGGGCGCCGCTGTCCGACACACCGCCCCCGGAGCTGACCGCGCTCGTCCGGTCACGGGTGCTGGAGGAGGAACTGGTGCCCCTCATCCGGCTGCGGACGCGGCGCACGGTCCGGGTGCTGCACGATGCC
Source organism: Streptomyces sp. 2114.4 (assembly GCF_900187385.1). Lineage (NCBI taxonomy): Bacteria > Bacillati > Actinomycetota > Actinomycetes > Kitasatosporales > Streptomycetaceae > Streptomyces > Streptomyces sp. 2114.4. The sequence continues at coordinate 2,558,882 of NZ_FYEY01000001.1, read as the reverse complement.
GGGGGCGCACCGCTCGCGGAGCTGGCGGTGGACGAGGTGCACGCACAGCGGGCGGGGAAGTCCGCCAAGAGCGGCGCGGGCGGGGCCCGGTGGCGCGAGATCGAGGTGGAACTGCTCGGGGGCGGCGACAGCGGGTTGCTGGACGAGGTCGGCCGGGCCCTGGTCGCGGCCGGGGCGCGCCCCGCCTCAGCGGAGTCGAAGCTGGCGCGGGCACTCGCCGAGACGGGCCTGGCGCGCGAGCGCCCCGCACGTCCCGGCGCGGGAGGGGAAACGTCCCGCCCCCAAGGCTCCGGCAAACGCGGAGGCAAGGCCATGACGGCGAAGAACAAGGCCACGGCCGGGAACAACAAGACCACGGCCGGGAACAACAAGACCACGGCCGGGAACAACAAGACCACGGCCGGGAACAACAAGACCACGGCCGGCAAGAAGAAGGAACCCACCGCCGGAGACGTGGTGCTCCGGTACGTCCGCGAGCAGGTACGGGTGATCATCGAGCTGGATCCGGCGGTACGGCGCGATCTGCCCGACTCGGTACACCGGATGAGGGTCGCCACCCGCCGGCTGCGCAGCGCCTTCCGCTCGTACACGAAGGTGCTCGACCGCGCCGTCACCCGGCCCATCGGCCTGGAGCTCCAGTGGCTGGCGGCGGAGCTGGGGGTGGACCGGGACCGCGAGGTGCTGACCGCGCGGCTGCAGCAGGCGCTGGCCGAGGTGCCCCGCACGCTGCGGCTCGGCCCGGTGGCCGCCCGGCTGCGCATCTGGTCCGAGCGGCGCCGCGCCGACGCGCGCAGGGAAGTGCTCTCCGTCTTGGACGGACCCCGCTATCTGGAGCTGCTGAAGACCCTGCACGCCCTCCTTCAGGAGCCGCCGCTGCGCCCGGCCGCGGACCGGCCGGCGCCCGACGTGGTGGCCGGCGCCGTGCTGAAGGACTACCGGCGGCTGGCCCGCCGGGTGGAGGCCGCGCTGGCGGCCCCGGCCGGGCAGGCGCGGGACGAGGCGCTGCACGGCGCCCGCAAGGCCGCCAAGCGGACGCGGTACGCGGCGGAGGCCGCCCGTCCGGCGCTCGGCCGGCCGGCGAAGAAGTTCGCCAAGCGGATCAAGCGGGTGCAGCAGCTGCTGGGCGACCACCAGGACAGCGTGGTGGCGCGCGGCGCGCTGCGCGAGCTGGCCACCCAGGCACAGCGGGCCGGTGAGGGCGGCTTCACCTTCGGTCTGCTCCACGGGCGTGAGGAGGCCCGTGCGGCGGACCGGGAGCGGGAGCTGCCACGCCGGTGGAAGAAGGCCTCCCGGCGCAAGCACCGGGCCGCGCTCCGGCCGTGAGCGCGCGGCGGTGGGGCGCACCACGGCGGGCCGCCTCACCGCACGGCGGCCGGCCGCCGCACCACGCGCTCCCGGCCCGGCCGCCAGCCGCCTGCTCAGCAGGGGCGCCGCGGCCTGCCGGCTCGCCGTGCGAGGGGGTGGCTTCGAGCGGTTACGCTTGAGAGTCGCCCCCTGCCAGCTCACGAAGGTTCGAGATGTCTGCCGAGTCGGTCTTCCCGCAGCTCGAGGCCCTGCTCCCGCATGTGCAGAAGCCCATTCAGTACGTCGGCGGTGAGCTGAACTCCACCGTCAAGGACTGGGACTCCTGTGATGTGCGGTGGTCGCTCATGTACCCGGACGCCTACGAGGTCGGTCTGCCCAACCAGGGCGTCATGATCCTCTACGAGGTCCTCAACGAACGCGAGGGCGTGCTGGCCGAGCGCACGTACAGCGTGTGGCCGGACCTCGAAGCGCTGATGCGTGAGCACCACGTCCCGCAGTTCACGGTCGACGCGCACCGCCCCGTCGGCGCCTTCGACGTGCTCGGTGTCTCCTTCTCGACCGAGCTGGGCTACACCAACCTCCTCACCGCCCTGGACCTCGCCGGTATCCCGATGGAGGCCAAGGACCGCACGGAGGACCACCCGATCGTCCTGGCGGGCGGCCATGCGGCCTTCAACCCCGAGCCGATCGCGGACTTCCTGGACTGCGCGGTCGTGGGCGACGGCGAGCAGGCGGTGCTGGAGATCACCGAGATCATCCGCGCCTGGAAGGCCGAGGACCGGCCCGGCGGCCGGGATGAGCTGCTGTTCCGCCTGGCGAAGACCGGCAGCGTCTACGTCCCCAAGTTCTACGACGTCGAATACCTGGCCGACGGGCGGATCTCCCGTGTCGTGCCGAACCGCTCCGGCGTCCCGTGGCGGGTGTCCAAGCACACCGTCATGGACCTGGACGAGTGGCCCTACCCCAAGCAGCCGCTCGTCCCCCTGGCCGAGACCGTCCACGAGCGGATGTCCGTCGAGATCTTCCGTGGCTGCACCCGCGGCTGCCGTTTCTGCCAGGCCGGCATGATCACGCGCCCCGTGCGGGAGCGAAGCATCACCGGCATCGGCGACATGGTGGACAAGGGCCTGAAGGCCACGGGATTCGAGGAGGTCGGCCTGCTGTCGCTGTCCTCCGCGGACCACACCGAGATCGGCGACATCGCCAAGGGGCTCGCCGACCGGTACGAGGAAGACAAGATCGGCCTGTCGCTGCCCTCGACCCGGGTGGACGCCTTCAACGTCGATCTTGCCAACGAGCTGACGCGCAACGGCCGTCGCTCCGGTCTGACCTTCGCGCCCGAGGGCGGCTCCGAGCGGATGCGCAAGGTCATCAACAAGATGGTCTCCGAAGAGGACCTGATCAGGACCGTCTCCACGGCCTACGGCAACGGCTGGCGGCAGGTGAAGCTGTACTTCATGTGCGGTCTGCCGACCGAGACCGATGAGGACGTGCTCCAGATCGGCGACATGGCGGTCAAGGTCATCGCCGAGGGCCGCAAGGTCTCCGGACAGAACGACATCCGCTGCACGGTCTCCATCGGCGGCTTCGTCCCCAAGCCGCACACCCCCTTCCAGTGGGCGCCGCAGCTGTCGGCGGAGGAGACGGACGCCCGTCTCGAAAAGCTCCGGGACAAGATCCGCGGCGACAAGAAGTACGGCCGCTCCATCGGCTTCCGCTACCACGACGGCAAGCCCGGCATCGTCGAGGGCCTGCTCTCGCGCGGCGACCGCCGCGTCGGCTCGGTCATCCGCGCCGTCTACGAGGGCGGCGGCCGCTTCGACGGCTGGCGCGAGCACTTCTCGTACGACCGCTGGATGAAGGCCGCCGAGGAGACGCTGCCCGGCTTCGGCGTCGACGTCGCCTGGTACACCACCCGCGAGCGGGAGTACGAAGAGGTCCTGCCCTGGGACCACTTGGACTCCGGCCTCGACAAGGACTGGCTCTGGGAGGACTGGCAGGACGCGCTCGACGAGACCGAGGTCGAGGACTGCCGCTGGACTCCGTGCTTCGACTGCGGCGTCTGCCCGCAGCTCGACCTCGACATCCAGATCGGCCCCACCGGCAAGAAGCTGCTGCCCCTGACCGTCGTCAAGTAGCGCCTCCCGTATACCTCTTCGGCCCGGTCCCCGCACCCCGGGGGCCGGGCCGTGGCGTACTCCTGCACAATGACGTGATGTCACCGCAGCTCATCGCCCCCACCGCCCGCGTCCATGCCTCCTTCCTCGCCGCGATGGACGAGTTCCGCGCCGACGGCGCCGAGCAGGTACCGCACTCCAACCTCGCCCGCGAGCTGCGGACTTGGGCCACCCGCTGGCCGACCGTGGAGGGGTTCGCGGAGTACGTCGACGCGATCAGCGGCGCCCCGGGTGAGGTACGCGCCGACGGGGTGGTCCCCACGACCACCCGGTGGTGGGTGGCGGACGGCAGCTATCTGGGACGGGTCACCTTCCGCCACCGCCTCACCGATGAACTCCTCCACTACGGCGGCCACATCGGCTATGGCGTACGCCCCGGTGCCCGCCGCCGTGGCCACGCCACCGCGATGCTGCGCGCCGCACTGCCCTTCGCCCATCACGAGCTGGGCATCGACCCGGTGCTGGTCACCTGCGACCACACCAACACCGGCTCGCGTAAGGTCATCGAGGCCTGCGGCGGGGTCTTCGAGGACCAGCGGGGGGAGAAGCTGCGCTACTGGATCCACGCGGCCGCGCCCGCCGCCGGAGAGCAGCCGCACCGGCGCGTCTGAGGGGCCGGTGCACCCGCGGTACGGCGACGGAAGAACCAGGGGGAGGGGCCGGATGGAGCCCACCGACAACGAGCGGCGGGTGCCCGCCCGTTACGCGCCGGGCGAGGGCTGTGTGACCCAAGTGGTCCGTATTCCGGTACGGATCGTGGTGCTGGTCCTCGTGGTGCCGGTGCGCCTGGTGTGGGACGCGCTGACCGCCGCCGGCCGGGCCGTCGACCGGAGCGTGCTGCGCCCCCTCGGCCGCGGCCTCGCCCGGCTGTGGCGCACCCTCGTCCTCGCCCCCCTGGCCTGGGCCTGGCGCACCCTCGTCGTGCTCCCGCTCGGGTGGACCTGGCGCACGCTGGTCGTCGCCCCGCTGGGGTGGCTGTGGCGCGCCGTGCTCGCCCCGGTCGGCCGGGGGACCGGCAGGGCGGTGGCGTGGCTGGTGCGGCAGCTGCTCGTGCTCCCCGCGCAGTGGCTGTACACCCACGTACTGACCCCGGTGGGGCACGGCCTCGCCTGGCTGCTGCGCGGACTGGGCGCGGCCCTGCGGTGGGTGGGCCGCGCGTTGTTCGTGTGGCCGTGGGTGGCGCTGTGGCGGTATGTGCTGGCGCCCGTCGGCCGGGGGACCGGCGCGGTCCTGGCATGGCTGGTCCGCCTGCTCGTCGTCGTGCCCGCCCAGTGGCTGTACGTCCATGTGCTGACACCGGCCGGACGGGGCCTCGCCTGGCTGGTGCGCGGCCTCGGCACCGTTCTCGCCACGCTCGTGCGGTGGCTCGTGGTCGTGCCGCTGGTCACCCTGTGGCGGTATGTGCTGGTGCCCGCCGGGCGGCTGTCGGCCGCCGTGGTGACGGCGGTGGTGCGCGAGACGGGAGCGGCGCTCGGGCACTGCTGGCGGGCCGCGGGGATCATCTCCAGGGCCCTTGGCCGGTTTCTCGCCGCGGTGCTGCGGTGGGTCCTCGTCGAGCCGCTGCGGTGGGTGTACCGCACGGTGCTCACCCCTCTCGGGCACGGCATCCGGGACGGCATCTGGCGGCCGGTCCGGCAGGCCCTGCGCACCGCCCGCGCGACCGTGCGGCAGACCCGCAGGGAGATCCGGCGGGCACTGTTCGGCGCCCCCGCCGAGCCCCGGCCGGCCACCGCTGCCGAGCCCCGGCGGGAACCGGGAGCCCCCGGCACACGTACTCTAGGTAGCAGTACGACCGCACTCACGAAGGACTGAACGACACTGGGCAAGCGACAGCCCGAAGGCCCGCCGCCCGCACCGGCGGTGCAGCGCATCCGACTGCGCTACACCAAGCGCGGCCGCCTCCGGTTCACCAGCCACCGCGACTTCCAGCGCGCTTTCGAGCGGGCGCTGCGCCGCGCCGAGGTCCCCATGGCCTATTCGGCGGGCTTCACCCCGCACCCCAAGGTGTCGTACGCCAACGCCGCCCCGACCGGTACGGGCAGCGAGGCCGAGTACCTGGAGATCCAGCTCACCGAGCACCGCGATCCGGACACGCTGCGCACCCTGCTCGACGCGTCGCTGCCGGACGGGCTCGATGTGACCGACGCGGTCGAGGCCCGCACCAGCGGCCTGGCCGACCGGCTCCAGGCCTCGGTGTGGGAGCTCCGGCTCGACGGGGTCGAGCCCCGGGAGGCCGGTCGCGCGGTCGAGGCGTTCCTCGCCGCGGACGAGGTGCTGGTCGAGCGGCGGACGAAAAACGGCATGCGGACCTTTGACGCACGGGCCGCGGTGACGCGTCTGGAAGCCACCGGTCACGCCGGCGATAGGCCCGACGGCAAAGCCTGTGCGATACTGCGGCTGGTTGTTCGGCATCTGACACCTGCCGTTCGACCCGACGACGTCCTGTCCGGCCTCCGAGCTACGGCCGACCTGGCGCCGCCGGTCCCCGCAGCGGTGACCAGGCTGGCGCAGGGGCTGCTCGATGAGGAGACCGGCGCGGTGACCGACCCGCTTGAGCCCGACCGCGACGCTGCCACGGCCGCCCCACCCACGGCCGCCGGGCTGAGTGCCGCGAAGGTGACGAGCGGGGCCTCCCCGGCAGCCGGGGACGGTACTGCGTAGGACCGCCGTCGTCGCGTCGCCGATCAGCCAGGGAGCCACCCCGGTCCGGCAGACGCACTGACCAGGAGACTTTCGCCGGTCCCTGCCCTACGGGGATCGGCGAGCGAGACGACAGCTCCCGTGCGGCGCCCACGCCCCGGACAGCGGGACCGCGCTCATCACGCGGACCGCGGCCGGAATCAGGCGCGGCGCCCGGGAGCGTGACGGGAGAACCGCCCGCATGCTCGAGCCCATTGAGCCCACCCGCGCCACGCAGTCCCAGGACCGTGGTGCCGACGACAATCACTCACCCAGCGACACGCTGCCGCCGCGCCGCCGGCGCCGTGCGGCCTCCCGGCCGGCCGGTCCTCCGGTGGCCGGTGGCGCCGCCGCAGCCGAGGTGGTGAGCACCGAGGCCACCGCCGCTGCCGAGGCCGGTCCGGCCCTCGGCGAGGAGGCCGCCGCCTCCGCGGTGACCACCGGGGACGAGGCCAAGCCGGCCCGCTCCCGCCGCCGCGCGACCCGTAAGGTCACCTCTCCCGCCGGAGCCCCGCAGCCGGCCGGTGACGAACCGGCCGAAGCCGCCGCCGAGACGCCCGCGGCCGCCGCCGAGACGCCGCAGGCCGAGGACGCCGCGCCGCGCCGCGGCCGCCGCCGGGCGACCCGCAAGGTGTCCGCGCCGGCCGGTGCCCCGCAGCACGAGGCCGGTCAGGAGCCCGCCGCCGAAGAGCCCGCGCCCTCCGCCCCGGCCGCCGCCGAAGAGCCCGCGCCCGCCGCGCAGCCCGCCCCGGCCGCCGCCGAGGAGACCGAGGACGCCGCGCCGCGCCGTACCCGCCGCCGGGCGACCCGTAAGGTCACCGCTCCGGCCGGAGCCCCGCAGGTGAGCGACGCCGGCGAGGCGGTCGGGGAGAGCGCCGCGCCCGCCGCCGAGGCCGTGGCACCGGCCGCCCCGGCCGAGAGCGCCGAGGAGACCCCGGCCGCCGCCGAGGACGCGGGGCCCGCCCGCGCCCGCCGCCGTGCCACCCGTAAGGCCACCGCCCCCGCGGGTGCGCCGCAGGCCGCGGAGGCGGAGGCCGAGCAGACTCCGGCCGCCGAGGCCGGGACCGCCGGGACCGCCGACGCCGGGACCGCCCAGGACGAGACCGCCGAGGCCCCCCGCCGCCGCGCACGCCGCCGGGGCGAGCGTGCCGCCGAGCCCGCCGCCGAGGCGCCCCGCGCCGAGGAGGAGCCCGCGCAGGAGGCGCCGCAGCGCGGCCGCCGCCGGGCGCAGCGGCCCCCGACGGCCGTCTTCCAGGCACCGGTCTTCACCGAGCCGATGTTCCAGACGCCGGAGACCGCGGCCGCCGCCGCTGCCGCGGCGCGCCAGGAGGAGACCGCCGCCGAGCCGGCCGTGGAGGAGCAGCCCGCCGGTGCGCGCCGCCGTCGCCGCCGTGGTGCCCCGGCCGAGCCCGAGCAGGTGTCCGCCGCCCCCGTCGAGGAGCCGGCGGCCGAGGAGGCCGTAGCGGCGGCCGAACCGGAGACCGAGCAGGCCGTGAGCGGCCAGGGCGAGGACGAGTCCGACGGCCGCCCCTCGCGCCGCCGCCGCCGTGGTGGCCGTCGCCGCCGTCGCGGTGAGGCCGCCGAGGGCGCCGAGGAGCAGTCCGCCGAGGACCGCGGCGCCGAGGAGCGCGAGAGCGAGCGGGCCGAGCCCGAGGAGGACGACGAGCAGCCCGAGGCGGAGGAGGAGGCCGAGGAGCAGCCGGGCGGCGGCTCCAGCAGCAGCCGCCGTCGCCGTCGTCGCCGCCGTCGCACCGGTGACGCCGGCGAGGACGGGTTCACCGGCACCGACGACCCGGAGCGCACGGTCGTCAAGGTCCGCGAGCCCCGCAAGAAGGACGAGTCCACCAGCGCCGACGAGGTGCAGTCGATCAAGGGATCGACGCGCCTGGAGGCCAAGAAGCAGCGCCGCCGGGAGGGCCGCGAGCAGGGCCGCCGCCGGGTGCCGATCATCACCGAGGCGGAGTTCCTGGCCCGCCGCGAGGCCGTCGAGCGGGTGATGGTCGTCCGCCAGAGCGGCGAGCGCACGCAGATCGGCGTCCTCGAGGACAACGTGCTCGTCGAGCACTTCGTCAACAAGGAGCAGGCGACCTCGTACGTCGGCAATGTCTACCTCGGCAAGGTGCAGAACGTCCTGCCCTCGATGGAGGCCGCCTTCGTCGACATCGGCAAGGGCCGCAACGCCGTGCTGTACGCCGGTGAGGTCAACTTCGAGGCGCTGGGCATGTCCAACGGCCCGCGCCGCATCGAGACCGCGCTGAAGTCCGGCCAGTCCGTGCTGGTGCAGGTCACCAAGGACCCGATCGGCCACAAGGGCGCCCGGCTCACCAGCCAGGTCTCGCTCCCCGGCCGCTACCTGGTCTACGTGCCCGAGGGCTCGATGACCGGTATCAGCCGTAAGCTCCCCGACACCGAGCGGGCGCGGCTGAAGCAGATCCTCAAGAAGATCGTCCCCGAGGACGCGGGCGTCATCGTGCGCACCGCCGCCGAGGGCGCGAGCGAGGACGAGCTGGCGCGCGACGTCCAGCGGCTGCAGGCGCAGTGGGAAGAGATCCAGAAGAAGGCGAAGGCAGCTTCCACCAGCTCCCCGTCGCTCCTCTACGGCGAGCCGGACATGACCGTCCGGGTGGTCCGCGACATCTTCAACGAGGACTTCTCCAAGGTCATCGTCAGCGGTGACGACGCGTGGCAGACCATCCACGGCTATGTCGCGCACGTCGCCCCGGATCTCACCGACCGGCTGCAGAAGTGGACTTCGGACGTCGACGTCTTCGCGACGTACCGCATCGACGAGCAGCTGATGAAGGCGCTGGACCGCAAGGTCTGGCTGCCCAGCGGTGGTTCGCTGGTGATCGACAAGACCGAAGCGATGGTCGTGATCGACGTCAACACCGGGAAGTTCACCGGTCAGGGCGGCAATCTCGAGGAGACCGTCACCAGGAACAACCTGGAGGCGGCCGAGGAGATCGTGCGCCAGCTGCGGCTGCGCGACCTCGGCGGCATCGTCGTCATCGACTTCATCGACATGGTGCTGGAGTCCAACCGGGACCTGGTGCTGCGGCGGATGCTGGAGTGCCTGGGCCGGGACCGTACGAAGCACCAGGTCGCCGAGGTCACCTCGCTCGGCCTGGTCCAGATGACCCGTAAGCGGGTCGGTCAGGGCCTGCTGGAGTCCTTCTCCGAGTCGTGTGTGCACTGCAACGGCCGTGGCGTCATCGTCCACATGGACCAGCCGACGGCGGCCGGCGGCGGTGGCAAGCGCAAGAAGAAGGGCAAGGGCACCCAGGCCGAGCCGCACGTCCACGAGGCCGAGGCCGTCGAGCCCGCCCCCGAGGCCGGTGCCGCGGAGGCCGCTGCCCCCGAGCTGGAGCCCGCCCCCGTGACGGAGGCCGAGCTGCAGCCCGCGGTGGAGGGGACCGACGAGTGGTTCGGCAGCCCGGCCGAGGCCGAGGCGGCCGCCGGACGCGGCCGTGGCCGCCGCCGGGCGAGCCGGAAGGTGTCCGCTCCGGCGGGCGCCCCCAAGGCCGCCGGTGAGGCCGCCGAGATCGTGGTGCCGGCCGAGCCGGCCCCGGCAGCCGAGCCGGAGCAGGCCCCCGAGCCGGTCGCCGAGGCGCCGGCCGCGGAGCCCGCACCGGCCCGTCCGCGCCGTCGCGCGACCCGGAAGGTGACCGCTCCGGCGGGCGCCCCCAAGGCCGCCGGTGAGGCCGCCGAGATCGTGGTGCCCGCCGAGCCGGCGCCGTCGGCCGAGCCGGTCGGCGAGCCGGAGCCGGCCGGGGTCGCGGAGCCCGCCGAGGGCACCGGGGCGGAGGCGGAGCCCGCGGCCAAGAAGACCGCGAAGAAGACGGCGGCCAAGAAGGCCACCGCCAAGAAGACCGCGGCGAAGAAGACCACGGCCAAGAAGGCGGCGGCGAAGAAGACCACCACCGCCAAGAAGGCCACGGCGAAGAAGACCACCGCCAAGAAGGCGACGGCCAAGAAGGCGGCGGCCAAGAAGACCGCTGCCGCCGAGGAGTCGTCGGCGGCGCAGGCGGAGGGCGTGGCGTAAGCCGCGGCGCAGCACGGCCGTGCCCCGGACCGTCAGCGGTCCGGGGCCGGTTTGACCCCCTGGTCAAGGCCCCGTAATCTTGACCGTCGGTGTCTGTGACACCGAACCCCTGAGCAAACACCTCTCGGTCCGCCGGGAGAGGCCGCTCGTCCACTCGGATTCCACGGGCCCCATCCCGAGCCCGTGTGAGCGGCTGGCATCAGAGGATCCGTTCCTAGCGAAAGAGAGTTCCGCGTGTACGCGATCGTGCGCACCGGCGGACGCCAGCAGAAGGTTGCTGTTGGCGACGTCATCGAGGTTGACCGCATTTCCACCAGCAAGGTCGGCGACACCGTCGAGCTCTCGACGCTGCTGGTTGTCGACGGCGACTCGGTCACCAGCGACCCGTGGGTCCTGGCCGGCGTGAAGGTCCAGGGCGAGGTCGTCGACCACCACAAGGGCGACAAGATCCGGATCCAGAAGTACAAGAACAAGACCGGTTACAAGAAGCGGATCGGCCACCGCCAGCTCCACACGGCGCTGAAGATCACCGGCATCGACGCTCCGGCGAAGTAAGGGACTGAGGAGACATGGCACACAAGAAGGGCGCATCGTCCACTCGGAACGGTCGCGATTCCAATGCTCAGCGGCTCGGCGTGAAGCGCTTCGGCGGTCAGGCCGTCCTCGCCGGTGAGATCCTGGTCCGCCAGCGTGGCACCCACTTCCACCCGGGCACGGGCGTCGGCCGCGGCGGCGACGACACCCTGTTCGCGCTGGCTGCCGGTGCGGTGCAGTTCGGCACCCACCGTGGCCGCAAGGTCGTGAACATCGTTCCGGTCGCCGAGTAATTCCGGCCTGACCGAGCGATAGCTCAGCATCAGCATCACTCAGGGGCGGACCGCCTTCTCCCGCGCGAGCGGGAAGGCCGGTCCGCCCTTGCGTGTTAGTACAGAGACGTGTGCGCAGGGCAGAGACATGCGCGCAGTAGAGCGACATACCCGTAGTTATCTGGAGGCACCCCCACCATGACCACCTTCGTGGACCGCGTCGAGCTGCACGTCGCCGCGGGTAACGGAGGCCACGGCGTGGCCTCCGTGATGCGGGAGAAGTTCAAGCCGCTGGGCGGCCCGGACGGCGGCAACGGCGGCCGTGGCGGCGATGTGATCCTCGTCGTCGACCAGGACGTCACCACCCTTCTCGACTACCACCACCACCCGCACCGCAAGGCCACCAACGGCCAGCCGGGCGCGGGCGACAACCGCTCCGGCAAGAACGGCCAGGACCTGGTCCTGCCGGTCCCCGACGGCACCGTCGTCCTGGACCGCGCGGGCAATGTGCTCGCCGACCTCGTCGGCCAGGGCACCACCTTCGTCGCCGGGCAGGGCGGCCGCGGCGGCCTCGGCAACGCCGCGCTGGCCTCCGCCCGCCGCAAGGCCCCCGGTTTCGCGCTGCTCGGCGAGCCCGGTGAGGCCCGCGACATCGTGCTGGAGCTCAAGACCGTCGCGGACGTCGCGCTGGTCGGCTACCCGAGCGCCGGCAAGTCCTCGCTGATCTCGGTGCTCTCCGCCGCCAAGCCCAAGATCGCCGACTACCCCTTCACCACCCTGGTGCCCAACCTCGGTGTGGTGACGGCCGGTTCGACCGTCTACACCATCGCGGACGTCCCCGGTCTGATCCCCGGCGCGAGCCAGGGCAAGGGCCTGGGCCTGGAGTTCCTGCGGCACGTCGAGCGCTGCGAGGTGCTGGTGCACGTCCTGGACACCGCGACCCTGGAGTCCGACCGCGACCCGGTCTCCGACCTCGACATCATCGAGGAGGAGCTGACGCAGTACGGCGGCCTGGACAACCGGCCCCGGATGGTCGTCCTCAACAAGATCGACGTCCCGGACGGCAAGGACCTCGCCGACCTGGTCCGCCCCGACCTGGAGGAGCGCGGCTACCGCGTGTTCGAGGTCTCCGCGGCCGCCCACACGGGCCTGAAGGAGCTGTCGTTCGCGCTCGCCGACGTCGTCTCCAAGGCCCGCGCCGCCAAGCCCGTCCAGGAGGCCACCCGTATCGTCATCCGGCCCCAGGCCGTCGACGACGCCGGCTTCACGATCACGGCGGAGGGCGAGAACTTCTTCCGCGTGCGCGGCGAGAAGCCCGAACGCTGGGTCCGCCAGACCGACTTCAACAACGACGAGGCCGTCGGCTACCTCGCCGACCGCCTCAACCGCCTCGGCGTCGAGGACGAGCTGCGCAAGGCGGGCGCGCACGCGGGCGACGGCATCGCCATCGGCCCCGAGGACAACGCGGTCGTCTTCGACTGGGAGCCGATGATGGCGGCCGGCGCGGAGATGCTGGGCCGGCGCGGCGAGGACCACCGTATGGAGGCGCCCCGGCCGGCCGCGCAGCGCCGCAGGGACCGGGACCTGGCACGGGACGAGGCCGACCAGGAGTACGACGGCTTCCGGCCCTTCTGAGGCCGCCGGGCGGACTGCCCTGGCACGGCGGCCACGGCAGCGGCCACAGCAACCCACAGCAACGGGGAAGGCCCCCGGGAGGAGAACTCCCGGGGGCCTTCCCCGTTGTCGGCGTGGCCCGCGCCGCGGCCGAAGCCGTGAGCGGCCCGCTGCGGCCTAGACGGCGGCCGTGGTGTCCGAGGCGCCGCTGGCCTCGTTCTCGGCCGTCTCGGAGGCGTCCACGTCCTCCTGCGAGCGCTGGCCGGGGATACCGGACAGCCGGTTCTCCATCCGGATGCGCCGCTCGTCGGCCTTCGCTGCCAGATCCAGCGCGGCCTGGTTGAAGCGGACCGACGACGGCGGGTCCGACGGGCCCAGCAGATGCTCCTTGAGCTCGGCCCGCTCCGCGGCCAGGGTGTCGCGCTCCGGGTTGCGGACCGCGTCGAGCAGACCGGCCACCTCGTGCGCGTCGGGCGTGAGGATCGTCGCGGCCCGCACCGTCGGGAAGTTCGCCCTGAAGTCGTCCTCGCTCATCCCCGAGGTGTTGGCGACCGCGTACGGCTTCTCGCTGCTCAGGTAGTCGGAGACCACGCTGGAGACATCGCTGATCAGCACGTCGGCCTGGTTGAAGCAGCTGAAGATGCCGGGGCGGGCGGTGGTGATGATGCGGTGCTCCCACCGGGGGAAGGAGTTCCAGTACGCCGCCTCCCAGGCGGTGACGGCCGCTTCGACGGCGGCGGCGCGGCCCTCCTCGGGGGTGCCCTGCAGGCCCATCCGCTCCAGCTCGTCCGCGCTCTTGCGGAACGCGGAGGTGGTCAGCGCGCTGAGCTCTTCGGCGCGGCGGGCCAGCTCGGCGGCGGCCTCCGGGCCGGGACGCTCACCGCTGCGCCGGGTGTTCGCCTCCGTGATCATCGCCTGGATGCGGGTGTTGGCGGCGCCCGCGCGCGGGTCCACGGAACCGGTCATCGGGTGCGGCTTGTACAGCAGCTGCACGTTCTCGTCGGCGAGCAGTTCGCGGACGATGTTCTCGCCCGCCAGGATCACCGAGGTGTTGCCCGGGTTGCCGTCCCAGCCCTCCCAGGTCGGGGCGTACAGCACGGTGGTCATCCGGCCGGCCGGGGCGCCCGCGTACGGCTGGATCGGGGCCAGCTGGGGGCGGCCGACCTCGATGACGTCCTTGTCCTCGACGCCGATGTCGGCGAGCTGGTAGCGGTCACGGGCCGCCGGGCCCGCCACCCACACCTCGTCGTACGCCTTGGCGTACGGGTTGCAGGAGGACAGCTTGTCGCTCTCGCCGTGGTTGGTGAAGGCGTGCTTGATGGAGGGGATGCGCAGGATCTGCGAGGTCTTGCCGGAGTTCGCCGGGTGCAGCAGGACCTTGAGCGTGGAGTGCTCCAGCCGCATCAGGTTGGCGACCTTGGGGATGCAGACGATCGGCACGTCCGTGGCCTCGATCTTCTGCACCATGAAGCGCTCACGGAGCACGATGATCGGGTTGCCGTCGAGGGAGGCCAGGGTGCTCAGCCACATGTTGGCCTGGTAGGCGGAGGAGGAGCCGCCGGAGAAGTACATGCCGACCGTCGGCCGGTACTCGGCCAGCCAGTCGTCCAGCCACGCCAGGGCCTGCTTCTCGCTCGCCACCCGCTTCTTGGGCAGCAGCCAGGTGCCCAGGTAGAGGGTGCCGCCGGCGGACAGGGTCAGGGAGACGGCGAGGCCGATGCCGCCCCAGTAGGCGTCGGTGGTGATCGCGGTGAGCATCATGCCGACCGTGGTGGGCACGGAGAAACGCAGCAGCCGCCGGCCCGTCTGGCGGGAGAGGATGCGCGGCGGGGCGTCGCACAGCCGCAGCGCGCTCGCGTCGATGTTGCGGGTCACGAACGGCAGACTGCGGGTCCTGCGGACCAGCACTGCGACCGCCTGGCACACGAAGTGGGTGCCGTAGAAGAGGAGCAGCGTGATGGTGAGCGGCGCCTGCTCCTCGAGCGGGTTGATGCCGTCGATGTGCAGCAGGCCGACCAGTATCAGCATGTCGCGCAGCAACTGGCGCACCGTGACATCGAACCGGATCCGGCCGAGCACCGCGAGCAGGCCGGGCTGCTTGTGCTGGAGGACCAGGTCGAGACCCAGGTTGACCACGGATGCGACGATGAACAGCGGGATGACGGGCAGCAGCGCACCGACCAACTGGGCGGTGAACGCGACCATCATCGCGAAGAGTGCCGCGAGCTGGACGGCTCGGCGGGGGGCGATTCCGGCGGAAGGCACGGGGGAGGGCTCCTGGCAGCACGAAAGGTCAAAGGGGAGGCCGAGGGGGGCGGCCGGGTCCCGCGCTGCGACGCCGCCGGAGCGGCGAAACGGGACCGATGGACACCCGACCGTATGACCTTGTTGGCCTTGGTGACAATCTGCTGTGGCTCTCATCACCGCGAAAGCGGACCAATCGAACGCAACCTGCTGGCCTCGGCTTCCCTCTTAAGGAAAACCGTGCGGGCGGGGAAAGGCACGGAAGCAAGGCCCGGCATTTCGGCCCCTATTCTGCGCCCTTCGCCGGGCGCCGGGTCCCGCCCCTCCCCTCCCGCAGGGCGTCCGCCAGGCGATATCACGAAGCGCCCGGGGTCCGCTCTGCCGTAGATTGCGCCCGTAGGGCCGTGGTGCGGGTCGGGCGGTAATCCCCCGTACGGCGGTGAGATCGGCGAGCACAGGGGTATGCAGGTGGCAGGCGCAAGGCAGGACGTGAAGGACGCTCGCCGGATCGTGGTGAAGGTCGGCTCGTCCTCGCTGACCACGGCCGCCGGGGGACTGGACGCGGACCGTGTGGACGCGCTGGTGGACGTGCTGGCCAAGCACCGGGACAAGGAGATCGTGCTGGTCTCCTCCGGAGCCATCGCGGCCGGGCTGGCGCCCCTGGGGCTGGAGCGGCGGCCCCGTGACCTGGCCCGGCAGCAGGCCGCCGCCAGCGTCGGCCAGGGCCTGCTGGTCGCCCGCTACACCGCGTCCTTCGCCCGCTACGGCCGCCGGGTCGGCCAGGTCCTGCTGACCTCCGACGACACCAGCCGCCGGGCTCACTACCGCAACGCCTACCGGACCCTCGACCAGCTGCTGGCCATGGGCGCCGTGCCGATCGTCAACGAGAACGACACCGTCGCCACCGACGAGATCCGGTTCGGCGACAACGACCGGCTGGCGGCCCTGGTCGCCCATCTCGTCCGCGCCGACCTGCTGATCCTGCTCTCGGACGTGGACGGCCTCTACGACGGCGACCCGTCCGCCCCCGGGACCTCCCGGATAGCGGAGGTCGGCGGCCCCGCGGACCTGGAGGGCGTCTCCATCGGCAGCGCGGGCAAGGCCGGGGTCGGCACCGGCGGCATGGTCACCAAGGTCGAGGCGGCCCGGATCGCGGCCGCGGCCGGCATCCCGGTCGTCCTGACCTCGGCCGTGCACGCCGCGGACGCCCTGGCCGGCGGCTCGACCGGCACCCACTTCCTGCGCACCGGCCGCCGCTCCGCCGACCGGCTGCTGTGGCTCGCGCACGCCTCCACGCCGCGCGGCGCCCTCGTCCTGGACGACGGCGCCGTACGGGCCGTCGTCGACCGGCGCTCCTCGCTGCTGCCGGCCGGCATCGCCTCCGTGGACGGCGAGTTCTCCGCCGGCGACCCGGTCGAGCTGCGGGACGCCGAGGGCCGCGCGGTCGCCCGGGGGCTCGTCAATTTCGATGCCCGGGAAATCCCCCGTTTGATGGGGCGTTCGACCCGCGATCTCGCCCGTGAGCTGGGCCCCGCCTACGAGCGGGAGATCGTGCACCGCGACGATCTGGTGCTGCTGCACCCCTGAGGCCGCGTTCCGGCGCCCTCCGGCCGAGGGGCGTCACGCTCCGTGAACCCCGCCCACCACGCGGTGCGGAGACCGGCCTTTCCGTGGAGACCTTGGGGAAAACGCCCCCGCGACGGGCCGCGGGCTGGTCAACTTTGTTGCGGGGACGCCGTAGGGGAGCGGCGCCCGCAGCGCGCGAGCGCACCCGCCGACGTACGAGGCTCCGCACCCCCGAGGGCGGAGCGATTCGCATCACAGGAGGCCGCCGGTGAGACGAGGGCGCCCAGGGGCGCTGCCCCGAGGGACGGCGGAGCGCACGCTGACCAGCGTCGGAACCGGCGAGGACACCGGCCGGCCGGATGAGCGCGGTGCACAGCGGGACGGGGCGGCACAACGCGGACCGGACGCCGCGCAGCGCGAGACGTCCCGGCTGTGGCACATCACGCTCAGCGTCTCGGGCGCCGAGGCCCCGCTGAAGGAGGTCCGGCGGGCACTGGAACAGCTCGCCCACGACCATCCCTTCCTGCTGACCAGCCGCTACGCCAACGACCACGCCGAGATCCGCTACTGGGAGGAGGCGCGGGACCTGCACGACGCCGCGGCGGTCGCGCTGCGGCTGTGGGGCGAGCACCGCTCGACGGCCAAGCTGCCGCCGTGGGAGATCGTCGGCCTGGAGGTCATCGACCGTGATACCTACCATCAGCGCGTAGCGGAGGGTTACGGTCCGCCCCCGGCCTCCCCGGTCGGCGTCCACCCCTTCTGACCCTCGGTCGTCCGCGTCCCGCGCTGTGAGATACGGCGTGGCCGCGGCCCGCCGCCCCGTTAGGCTGCGGCCATGACCAGCAGCGCATCGCACTCCTCGCCCGTCCTCGAGACCGCCCGCCGCGCGCGGGAGGCCGCCGCCGTCCTGGCGCCGCAGCCGCGTACGGCCCGTGACGCGGCGCTGCTCGCCATCGCCGACGCCCTGGTGGAGCGGACCGACGCGATCGTCGCCGCCAATGCCGAGGACATCGCCAAGGCCCGGGCGGCCGGCACCGCCGAGTCGATCGTGGACCGGCTCACCCTCACCCCCGAGCGGATCGCGGCCATCGCCGCGGACGTCCGCCAGGTCGTGGCGCTGCCCGACCCGGTGGGCGAGGTGGTGCGCGGCTCGACCCTGCCCAACGGCCTGGACCTGCGGCAGGTCCGGGTCCCGCTCGGGGTGATCGGCATCATCTACGAGGCCCGGCCCAATGTGACGGTGGACGCCGCCGCCCTGTGTCTGAAGTCCGGGAACGCGGTGCTGCTGCGCGGCTCGTCCTCCGCGTACGCCTCCAACAGCGCCCTGGTGGACGTGCTGCGCGACGCCGTCCTGAGCACCGGGCTGCCCGCCGACGCGGTGCAGCTGGTGCCCGGCGAGAGCCGCGAGTCGGTGCGCGAGCTGATGCGCGCCCGGGGCCTGGTCGATGTGCTGATCCCGCGCGGCGGCGCCTCCCTGATCCGCACGGTCGTCGAGGAGTCCACGGTCCCGGTGATCGAGACCGGCACCGGCAACTGCCACGTCTATGTCGACGAGGCCGCCGACCTCGACATGGCCCTCGACATCCTGGTCAATTCCAAGGCCCAGCGGCCCAGCGTCTGCAACGCCGCCGAGACGGTGCTGGTGCACGCCGGGATCGCCGAGAAGTTCCTGCCGCGCGCCCTGGAGGCGCTGACCCAGGCCGGCGTGATCGTGCACGGCGACGCCGCCTGGCAGCAGGCGGGCCCCGGACTGGTCGCCCCCGCCACCGACGAGGACTGGGCGACGGAGTACCTCTCGTACGACATCGCGGCCGCCGTGGTGCCCGACCTGGACGCCGCGGTGGCCCACATCCGGCGCTGGACCTCCGGTCACACCGAGGCGATCGTCACCACGTCGCAGGCCGCCGCCCGCCGCTTCACCCAGTTGGTGGATTCCACCACCGTCGCGGTCAACGCCTCGACCCGTTTCACCGACGGCGGCGAGTTCGGCTTCGGCGCGGAGATCGGCATCTCGACGCAGAAGCTGCACGCCCGCGGCCCGATGGGACTGCCCGAGCTGACCTCCACCAAGTACATCCTCACCGGAGACGGCCACACCCGCTGAAGCGTCCCCCGGATTCCCCGTTCTCCCTGCCCAAAATGAGCGCCCGGGGCTAACCTGGACGGGTGCCGGACGACGTGGGGGGCAAGCCGTTCCCGGACGGTGAAGAGCCCGACGAGCACCACCACGGGAGCCACGGAAAAGCGGACGAAGAATTCGCCTCCGTGGTCTTCGACGAGGAATTCGTCCGGTCCGCGCAGATTCACGAACCCTCGGCGGTCGAGCGGATGCTGGCCGCCGCCGAGGCGCGCGCGGAGGCCGAGGCGGCCCGCTCCGGGCCCGGCTTCGGCCCCGAGGGCGACGACCCGGACGAGACCGGCCTGCGCAGCCGGCGAGGCATCCGGGGGAGCGACGACTTCGACGGGTACACCGACTACGCCGAGTACGACGACGCCGAGTTCGGCGACTACCCGCCCTACGGCCCGTACGGCCCCTACGGCGGCGCCCTGCGCCCCTACCGCAGCAGCACCCGCTGGCACCGGCCGGTCGCCTGGGTGCTGGCCGTGGTGATGGGCATCGGGCTGGTCGCGCTGGCCTTCAGCGCGGTCTACCGCGGCTCCTCGGGACGGACCCAGAGCCCCGCACCGGCGCCCACGTCCAGCGGTGTGGACGCCCCCGCCACGGGTGTCCTGGACAGCGTCCGCACGGCGCGCCCCGGCCTGCCGTCGGCCGAGCCCCTGCGCCCGTCGTTCCCGGCGGCGCCCAAGCCGCACTGACGTCGTGACGCCGTGCCCGCAAAACGCGTTTCCGAAACGGAATCCCGTTACGAAGTTGCCCGCCGCCCCGGCGTTTACCTTCGCCCCGGCAGACCTACTCTTGTTGTATGACCGGGCCTGGGGACCCTCCCGAAGGGACGCCCAACGGCGCCCCGGGAGGCGGTGAGGACGAATACCGATCCGTCGTCTTCGACGAATCGTTTGTCCGTGCTGCGCGACTGCAGGAATTCTCCGCGGACGAGCGGCTGGGCGAGCACCATTCGCCGGCCGTCAAGACCCGGCACGCCTGGATGCGGCTGGGCGGCTCACGGCAGGCCGTCCTGCTGGTGCTGCTGATCGTCCTCGCCTTCGGCACCGCCGTCTACATGGGCGTACGCCACCCGTACAAAACCCCGGAGACGGTCCGGGCGCAGCCGCTGCGGTCCGCGGTGGTGCCGCTCGCGCCGGCCGGGAAGGTACCCGGGGCGACACCGGGGGACCTCTTCGCCCACAGCCCCGCGGCCAACTACCGGATCGGCGCAGCGGGCGTCAATCTGCCCGCCGTCACCCGCACCGAGCACTTCTCCGACGGCCAGATCGTCGCCGCCCTGACCGTCGCGAAGGACTACCTCGTCCGGTCCTCCCTGGACCCGGACACCCTCACCGGCGGGTCCGTACGGCCGGTGCGGCTGCTGCTCGACACCGGCCAACTCGACCAGTTCGACCGCAGCCTGGCGCGCCCCGACGACAACGGCCACGACGCGGCGACCGGGTGGCTGATCCGCTTCGACCCCCGGCAGACCCGGCTCGCCGACCGGAACGTACGGGTCAACGGCACGCTGGTCGCGTCGGAGTTGAGCCCGGACGCGCTCGACGTCACCGCCGACTACACCTTCGTCTACGCCGTCCGGCCCGCCCCCGGTGCCCCGGCCAACGCCCCGGGCCAGGGCATCGGCAAGCCCACCCCGGGCGCCGCCTCGCTGGTCACCGTCCGGCGTGAGGTGCACTTCCGGCTGAGCCGGGAGAACCTCAACGACCACCGCCTGGAGGTCGTGCAGAGCAGCCTGCAGGCCGGGCCGCTGGCCTGCTCCTCGCGGCCCGCCGACGCGCTGCGCCCGCTGTTCGCGGGACAGCACGCCGGCCAGGACCGTCCCCGGGGCACCGACCCCTACGCCAGGGACCGCGCCAACCCCTCGCTCTGCGGTGAGCTGGCGCCCTCCGCCCAGCCGAAGCCGAGCCATCCGCTGCGTTAGGAGGCCTCCGGGCGGTCGCTCCCGCCGGAGCCGTTGTTGCCGTTGCCGCTGCCCGGGCCGTCGGAGCGCGTGCCGCCACGGAAAACCGTGTCGCGCAGCTTGCCGCCCAGATCGCCCGCACCGCCCGCGATATCGCGCACCAGGCCCATCAGCGGGTCCTTGCTGTTGCGCACCGAGTCGGCGTAGTGGGCCGCGGAGTCCCGGAACGAGTCGGAGACCGAGGTGTCCTTGTCCTCGTCCCGGCGCGGGTAGTGGCCGTCCATGATCCGCTGGTAGTCGCGGCTGGCCGCCCACTTCTTCAGCTCGGCCGCCCGTACGGTCGTGAACGGGTGGCTGCGCGGCAGCAGGTTGAGGATCTTCAGCACGGAGTCGCGCAGATCGCCGCCGGCCTCGTACTCGTCCGCCTGCTTCAGGAAGGCATCGACGTTCATCTCGTGCAGATGATTGCCGCCCGCCAGCTTCATCAGTCCGCGCATCGAGGCCTGCAGGTCCTGGCCGACCAGCAGTCCGGCACGGTCGGCGGAGAGTTCCGACTTGCGGAACCACTCGCGCAGTGCCGTCACGATCGCCATGATCGCGACATTGCCGAGCGGGATCCAGGCGACCTTCAGGGCCAGGTTCGTCAGGAACAGCAGAATCGTGCGGTAGACGGCGTGCCCGGACAGTGCGTGACCGACCTCGTGGCCGATGACCGCCCGCATCTCCTCCTCGTCCAGCAGCTCGACCAGACCGGTCGTCACCACGATGATCGGCTCGTCCAGACCGATGCACATGGCATTGGGCTGCGGGTCCTGATTGACGTACATCGGCGGGACCTTCTCCAGGTCCAGGATGTAGCAGGCGTCGCGCAGCATGTCGTTGAGGTGCGCGAACTGCTGCTCGCCCACCCGTACCGAGTCCGACAGGAACAGCAGCCGCAGGCTGCGCTCCGGCAACAGGCCGCTGAGCGTCTTGAAGACGGTGTCGAACCCGCTCAGCTTGCGCAGCGCCACCAGCGCCGAACGGTCCGCCGGGTGCTCGTACGACCGCGAGGAGATTCCGGGGAATCGCCGCCGGTCCCGGCTCGGAACGTTCGCGCTGCCGCCTGGGCTCTCCGTCATTGGGGCCTCCCCCTGTTCGACTGCGTGTGTTTCAGACTAGAGGACGCCGCCGACAGGAGAATGGATGCTCGGGCGTACGCTGGCGATCGCACCAATGACCGCACAGGCCCCTACAGATGACCGCACGGGCCGTACCCGAGGGAGCGCACCGTCATGCCGTATCCGAGCGTGCTGCTCGCCGCAGCCCAGGAGACCGCCAGGGACGGGGGGCCCGGGTGGATCCTGCGCACCGTGATCGTCGTCGGCTTCGTGGGCGCCGGCCTGCTCGCCTGGTTCCTGCTGCGCGGCTACGGCCAGGACTGACCTGACGCGTGCGGCCCGGACGCCTCCGGGCGGAGTCGCCGTGAGCCCGCGGTGAGGCGGCGCTTACGATGTGGTGGAAGTCTCTGCCCGACCCCAGCCCGGATTGGTCCTGCTGACGATGAGCCTGCACACCACCGCACATTCCCTGGTTTCCTTCGCCGCCGAGCCCGGACACGAGGGCGGTCACGCCAGCCTCAGCCCGTTCGTAACCGGCGGCGGCGCCCTGTTTGTCCTGCTCCTCCTGCTCTGGATCACCACCCGCTTCAACCGGGACCGCTGAGCCCGGCACCCGGCCTCCGGCATCGCGCACAGCCCAGTAGGGTCTGCACGCATGGGAGAGCACACAGGGCCCGTGAAGCGGCGACTCGGAGTGATGGGCGGCACGTTCGACCCCATCCATCACGGACACCTGGTCGCCGCCAGCGAGGTGGCCAGCCAGTTCCACCTCGACGAGGTCATCTTCGTGCCGACGGGACAGCCGTGGCAGAAGAGCCACAAGACGGTGTCCCCGGCCGAGGACCGGTATCTGATGACGGTCATCGCGACCGCGTCGAATCCGCAGTTCTCCGTCAGCCGCATCGACATCGACCGCGGCGGCAAGACGTACACCATAGACACGCTGCGTGACCTGCGGACGGAGCACCGTGACGCGGATCTGTTCTTCATCACCGGCGCCGATGCGCTCAGCCAGATCCTGACCTGGCACGATGCCGCGGAGCTGGTTTCGCTCGCCCACTTCATCGGGGTGACCAGGCCCGGCCATGTCCTCGCGGACCCCGGGCTGCCCGCGGGAGCGGTGTCGCTGGTCGAGGTGCCGGCGCTGGCCATCTCCTCGACCGACTGCCGGGCGCGCGTCGCCCAGGGGGATCCGGTCTGGTACCTGGTGCCGGACGGTGTGGTGCGCTACATCGACAAAAAACAGCTGTACCGCAACGACCGCTGACGGGGCTGACGGAAAGGGGCACCGGTGAGCGACCGACAGGATCCGTACGGGCCGCAGGACCCGTATGCCCACGACCCCTATGGCCAGGAGCAGCAGGGGCATACGAGCTACACCTACGACGCCTACGGGCAGCCGGTGTACCGCGACGCCGCGCAGTCGTCGTACGAGCAGCACTACGACGCCTACGGGCAGCAGCCCGCCCCCTCCGCCTATGAGGGCTATGACCCCTACGGCGGTCACCAGAGCGGCCAGGCCCCACAGGGGCAGCAGGGATACCAGGGGCAGGCGGAGTACGGCTACGACGCGTACGGCCGTCCGCAAGTGCAGGACCGGACCGGCTATCCGCAGCAGTACGACCCGTACGGCCGGCCCCAGCAGCCGCCTCAGCAGCAGCCGCACCAGCAGGAGTGGATTCCCCAGCAGGCCCAGCAGGCCCAGCAGGCCCAGCAGGCCCAGCAGCCCCCGTACGAGCAGACCTCCTACGCGGACGGGCCCCGCTACGACGAGCCGGCTCCGCAGCGCCAGGACCAGCCGCCGCGGCAGCCGGAGCGCCGCGGCCCGGCGGACGACGGTGACGGGACGGGCACCCCCGGCGGTGCGCCCGGTTCCCCGGGCGAGGACCCGGAGTACCGCACCGAGCAGTTCTCCTTCATCGAGGAGCCGGACGAGGACTCCGAAGACGTCATCGACTGGCTGAAGTTCACCGAGAGCCGCACCGAGCGGCGCGAGGAGGCCAAACGGCGCGGCCGCAGCCGCATCGTCGCGCTGTCCGTCGTGCTGGCCTTGCTGGTCGCCGGCGGCGTCGGCTATCTGTGGTGGGCGGGCAAACTGCCCGGCCTGGCCGGTCCCGGCACCGGCCAGGCGGCCGCGGCCGGCGGGCAGAAGCGCGACGTCCTCGTCGTCCATCTGCGGGACACCAAGTCCGGGAACAGCTCGACGGCGCTGCTGGTGGACAACACGACCACCCACAAGGGCACCACCGTCCTCCTGCCCAACAGCCTCGTCGTTCCCAAGGACGACGGCAGCTCCACGACGCTCGGCAAGTCCGTCAAGGACGACGGCACCGAACCGACCCGGGACTCCCTCAACAGCCTCCTGGGCGCCGACCTCAAGGCCAGCTGGCGGCTGGACACGCCCTATCTGGAGAACCTCGTCGAGACGGTCGGCGGGATCACGCTGGACACCGACGCCACCGTGCCCGGCGCCAAGAAGGGCGACTCCCCGGCCGTCAAGCAGGGCAGCGCCCAGGACCTCAACGGCCAGGCCGCCGTGGCCTACGCCACCTACCAGGCGCCGGGCGAGCCCCAGACCCGGCAGCTGCAGCGGTTCGGCCAGGTCATGCAGGCGACCTTGAAGAAGGTCTCCAGCGATGCCGACGGCGCCACGGCCACCGTGAAGTCGCTGCTGCAGGTGCTCGACCCGCCGCTCACCGAGGGCCAGCTGGGCAGCTCGCTGGCGCAGCGGGCGGAGCTGGCGAAGACCGGCGCGTACCGCACGACGCTGCTGCCCGTGCAGGCGAACGGCACCCTCAGCCAGGCCGCGGCGGCGGGTGTGGTCAAGGACGTGCTCGGCGGCACGGTCAAGAAGACCGCCCCCGACGCGACCGCCCGGGTCGCCGTGCGCAACGCCACCGGCTCCCGGGGCGCCACCAACAAGGCGCAGGTCGCGCTGCTCAACGGCGGCTACAGCTTCGTCGACGCGGGCACCGCGGGCCCGGCCGCCACGTCCCGGATCACCTACGCGGACGCCGCCCAGAAGTCCAAGGCCGCTGAGGTCGCCAAGACCCTGGGCCTGCCGGCGGGCGTGGTCAGGCAGGGAAAGGGCGCCTCGAACGCCGACATCACGGTGGTGCTCGGGCAGGACTACAAGGGCTGACGGGGCCACCGCCCGGTGCCCGCCGGTGGAGGCCGGCGGGCACCGGGCGGCCGCTCCCCGCTGTGCCGCCCCTGCCCAGCCGCTGCGCCCACCCTGCCCGGCCCCCGTGCTGACCAGCCCGGACACCGGAACGGACCGACCGGTTCGAAAACCCAGTCGGGAGTGTCGGTGGTCCGTGAGACCCTTGAGGGGTACTTGACCGCCGATCCGGTCGTCCACGGGGACTGCGGCACGCGCCGCGGCTCAGCAGTGAGCCAGCTGCCCCTGCCCGGCCGGAGAGGCTGCCCTCGACCCGGAAAGCCGCTTGTGACCGCCACGGACCGTTCCCTCGAGCTCATCAACGCCGCCGCGCAGGCCGCGGCCGACAAGCTCGCGCACGACATCATCGCGTACGACGTCAGCGACGTCCTCTCGATCACCGACGCCTTCCTGCTGGCTTCGGCACCCAGCGACCGCCAGGTCAAGTCGATCGTCGACGAGATCGAGGAACGGCTCAACAAGGACCTCGGCGCCAAGCCGGTCCGCCGTGAGGGCGACCGCGAGGCCCGCTGGGTCCTGCTCGACTACGTCGACATCGTGGTGCACGTCCAGCACAGCGAGGAGCGCGTCTTCTACGCGCTCGAGCGCCTGTGGAAGGACTGCCCCGAGATCGACCTCCCCGAGGAGGCCAAGGCCACCCGAGGCAAGGCCGCCGAGCATGCCGAGGCCACGGCGGGCGAGCAGGACGGAGAACTGCTCTGAACGGCACCAAGGGCGGCCGGGGCCGCCGCATCGTCCTGTGGCGCCACGGCCAGACGGCCTGGAACCTGGAGCGCCGCTTCCAGGGGTCGACGGACATCGAGCTGACCGAGGAGGGCCGCGGCCAGGCGCGCCGCGCCGCCCGCCTCCTCGCCGCCCTGCGGCCGGACGTCATCATCGCCTCCGACCTGCAGCGGGCCGCGATCACCGCGAGGGAGCTGGCCGCGCTCACCCGCCTCGAGGTCACGCACGACGCGGCCCTGCGGGAGACCTACGCGGGCTCCTGGCAGGGGCTGACGCACGACGAGATCCTTGCGCGGTACCGCGAGCAGTACACCGCGTGGAAGCGCGGTGAGCCGGTGCGGCGCGGTGGCGGCGAACTGGAGACCGAGGTCGCCGACCGGGCCGCCCCGGTCGTGCTCGGCCACGCCGACAAGCTGCCCGACGACGGCACCCTGGTCGTCGTCAGCCACGGCGGCACCATCCGCACCACCATCGGGCGGCTGCTCGGCCTGGAGGCCCACCACTGGGAGGGCCTGGGCGGTCTGTCGAACTGCTGCTGGTCGGTGCTGGGCGAGGGCGCGCGCGGCTGGCGCCTGCTGGAGCACAACGCCGGCACCCTGCCGGAGCCCGTGCTCGGCGACGACGACTGAGCCCGCCGGGCGCCCCCGGCAGACCGGATTTCACATCTGGGCAGGTCGCAGGCTAAAGTTCTTCTTGTTCGCGGCGCCGCCGGGGGAAACCCGGGGGAGCGGAACAAGACCCGGGGCTATAGCTCAGTTGGTAGAGCGCCTGCATGGCATGCAGGAGGTCAGGAGTTCAATTCTCCTTAGCTCCACAGCCCGGAAGATCCCGCCTCCGTCTGGAGGCGGGATCTCCGCGTTCTGCGGCATCTCCGCGTTCTGCGGGTCCTCGGCGTGGTGCCGGTTCTCTGCATGGCGGGGGATCTCTCCGGGTTCCGGGACGCCGCCCACCGCCAAGGACGGCGAGACCAGCCGTATCTCACCGGCCGAGGCGTGCCGGCTCACCTTCATGGGGTGTTCCCCGCTGGCGAGGCGTCCCCGGTCTCCCACAGGCGCGCGACCTTTGCACCGGTCCGTGACAGCCGCCCGATCAGCGATTCCCCTGCCGGCTCGCCCACATGGCATCGGTGCGGGCCTCGGGTGCGCCCACCGCCCCCCTCTTGCCGCCGCGTTGGGAACCGTAGGCAAGGAGTACGCGGCGGAGGGGCGGGCTCGCGGGGATGGCGAGAAGGCGGACCTGACCCGGTCCGTGGTCCGTGGCAGAATCGGACGGCGCCGGCAGGGGAGGAGAGATCGCGATGCCCACGAGCATCCTCGAGGAGGTCAACGACCTGCTCGACGTGGCCGGGGCGCAGGGCCATGACTGGCTGCCGGAGTATGCGCTCCGCTTCACCTGTCCCGTAGATGCCCGTCCCCCCGCAGCCGGCGGCGATGACGGTTCCGCTCCGCAGTGCTCCTCGTGCGGCGCCTCCCATGTGGCGCAGGTGCTGGGTGACGACGGGGGCATTTCCTTCGTTTGTACGGCCTGCGGCCGCAGTTGGAGCTGATGGATGGGCGCCCACAGCAGGAAATGTGACTGGTGCGGCAGCGGTACGCCGATCGTCCGCGACATGGAACCGGTCAACGCCGACTACCAGTACTGGTGCGAGGAATGCGCCCGCGCCCTCGTCATAAAAGGCGACCCCATCGAGACCTACCGGGAGCTCGACGGGGAGCCGATCTACGGACGGCTGCTGGACGAGCACTGCACCCTCAAGCGCTTCTACTCGTTCGCGACGGCCTGAGCGGGGCCCGCTCAGGCGAAGCCGGCGGCAGCCGGGACACCGCGGAACTGCCGGTTTTGCGGGCGGCGTTGGGACGGGGGCGCGACGGCCGCCACGTCATTTAGCCGCGCGGGCGCCCGGTTCACACCTCACGGCCGGCGGCCGCAGTGCGGTGGCCGCTGCCCCTGCCCGGCCGCCGGCCGCGCCGCCACAGCCGGGCCCCGGCCAGCGCCAGCAGCGCAAGACCGGCGAGCGGATAGACGTCGGAGAGCAGCATCTGGACGCCGTTCTGGTGCAGTTCCTCGTGGCGGTGCCAGCGGTGCGGCACCCACCACAGCGCGAACGAGCAGAACAGCAGGCCCAGTGCGGTGGCCGCCGCCCACCAGCGGCGGGCGGCAGCGCCGGTCCGGTGCAGTGCCTCGGAGCCGAGCAGGATCACCATCGGTACGCACCACACCCAGTGGTGGGACCAGGAGATCGGGCTGACCAGGAGCGCGGTCGCCGCGCAGGTGACGACGGCCCAGGCGCGCTGCCCGCGCAGCAGCGACGCGGCCGCCGGCGCCAGGCCGAGGGCCGCGGTCAGACCGGCGGCCACGAGCCAGGCGGGGCCCGGATCGTGGGTGTGCAGCAGCCGGGCGAGAGCGCCGCGCAGGGACTGGTTCGCGGTGATCTCCACCTCACCGACCCGGTCGGCGGCGAAGACGATCTCGGTCCAGAAGCGGTGCGCGTCGCGCGGCAGCGCGAGCGCGGAGAGGAGGGCGGTGGCCAGGAAGGTGGCGGTGGCCACGGCGGCCTGCCGCAGCCAGGGGTGGCGGACGGCGCGCACCCCCGCGCCGGAGCGGAGCAGCTGCCCGGCACGGACGGCGCCGGCCAGTGCGAGGAGCACGGCGAACAGTGCCGGGGTGAGCTTGAGGCCGGCCGCGATCCCGATGCCGACACCCGCGAGGCGGTGGGTGTCCTTGCGGGTCAGGTCCCACAGCACGAGCGCGGTGAGCAGCAGGTTGATCTGGCCGTAGCGCAGCGTCGTCCACACCGGCTCGCACCACACCAGCAGCGCCGAGACCGCGAGCGTCGCGGCCGGCTGGGGGAGGTGCCGGGGCCGGCCGGCCAGCCGCAGCGAGAGGTGGACGACGGCGAGGAGCAGCACGAGGTTGCCGGCCGTGGCGAGGGTGCGCATCGCGGGGACGCCGAGGAGGGTGAGCGGGGTGAACAGCAGCGCCGCGAAGGGCGGGTAGGTGTTGGGCAGGTGTGCCGAGGTGGCCACCATGTCGTAGAGGGACCCGCCGTTGCGGACCGTGAAGCCCTCGGCGCGGTAGACCATGAGGTCGAGCATCGTCACATGGGCGAGGCGCTGCACGGTCCAGAAGACCGTGAACGAGACCAGGCAGGTGAGGGCCGCCGCGCGGGTGGGGTGCCGGCGGAGGACGCCCGGGCCGGAGCGGGTGCCACGGGGGTCGGCGGGCGCTTCCAGCTCCAGCGCGGTCACGGCGTACGGCTCCCCCAGGACGAATCGGGCACGGCGTGCCGACAGTACCGCGCGGCGCGCCGAGGGGCCCGGGTGCAACGGCCGGGGACCCCGGGCGCAACGGCCGAGGGGCCCGGGCAGAACGATTTGGCAGAAGGCGGGGAGGTCCGTGTAATGTAGGCGATGCCGCAGCGGGGAACCGGGGCGGGAAACAGAATACGGGGCTATAGCTCAGTTGGTAGAGCGCCTGCATGGCATGCAGGAGGTCAGGAGTTCAATTCTCCTTAGCTCCACAGAGAACGGAGCGGGTCGTCCGATGCGGACGGCCCGCTCCGTCGTGTGTGCCCTGCGGGGCGGGTGTCCCGGCCGTCCGGGTCTCGGCGGCGGTTCCTCCTGGGTTGCCCTGATATCTGGTCAGGGGGCCGTTCGTTATGGCGAGTTGAATGTTCGCTCTCTGTTCATTCGTGGTCATTCCTTGCCATTCCTTGGTCTCTTCTTGGTGATCGCATGCCCCTGACATGAACGGTTCACCGAAAGAGTGGCGCATCGCGTGAACGTCACATCCCACGCATTCACCGCTTGTGCGGTGCCGCGCACCTGCGTACCGGCGCAGCGCGGTACCCGCAGCGCACCGCATCGCCACAGCAGGGGGTTACATGAGATCCAGCCGCACCAGATCACCGCGCGCCCGCGCCGGTCTGGCCTGGGCAGCGACGCTGCCGCTGGTCGCCGGCGCGCTCGCGCTCGGCGCACCCGCCGCCGACGCCGCGGGCCACGACGGCGGACGGCACGCACTGCAGGGCACCAAGCCCCTGTGGGCCACCCGGCAGGCCGACCGGGGCGACACCTCCGCTTCTGCGGGCGTCACCGCCCGCGTCTACCTGGCGGGCCGTGACGCCAAGGGGCTCGCGGACTACGCCAGGGCCGTGTCCGACCCGCACTCCGCCGCGTACGGGAAGTACCTGAGCCCCGGCCAGGTGCGGGCCCGCTTCGGTGCCACGCACGAGCAGATAGCCAAGGTGACCGACTGGCTGAAGAAGTCCGGCCTGACGGTCACCGGCACCACCAACCGGTATGTGACGGTCAAGGGCGATGCGGCCGCCGCCGAGCGCGCCTTCGCCACCGACCTGCACAATTACCGCAAGAGCGGCCATATTTACCACGCCCCGTCGACCACCGCGTCCGCGCCCGCCGCGCTGGCCGACGCGGTGCTGACGGTCACCGGCCTGGACAACGCACCGCGGATGGCCAAGCACCACTCCAGCGAACTGCCGCCGCCGGAGGGCGTCTTCCGCAACTCCGGCCCGTTCTCCTCGTACTACGGCTCCAGGACGGACAAGAAGCTGCCGTCCGCTTACGGGAACAAGGCCCCGTACGCGATCAAGGGCTACACCGGCAAGCAGCTGCGCGCCGCCTACGGGGCGAAGAAGTGGACCGGCAAGAACGTCACCGTCGCGATCACCGACGCCTACGCCTCGCCGACCATCGCCCAGGACGCGGACACGTACGCCGCCCGTAACGGCGACCCCCGCTACCGCCGCGGCCAGCTCTCCCAGGTGCTGCCCAAGGACTACACGCACATCGAGGGCTGCGGCGCGGCCGGCTGGTACGGCGAGGAGACCCTTGACGTCGAGGCCGTCCACGCGGTCGCTCCCGATGCCGGCATCGTCTACGTCGGCGGCGCCTCCTGCATGGACGACGACCTGATCGACTCGCTCGGCAAGGTCGTCGACGGGCACCTCGCCGACATGGTCTCCAACTCCTGGGGCGACCTGGAGGCGAACGAGACCCCGGATTCGGCGGCCGCCTACGACCAGCTCTTCCAGCAGGGCGCGGTGCAGGGCATCGGCTTCTACTTCTCCTCCGGCGACGACGGTGACGAGGTCGCCAAGACCGGCACCAAGCAGGTCGACAGCCCGGCGAACTCCCCCTGGGTGACCGCGGTCGGCGGTACCTCCCTGGCCGTCGGCAAGTACGACGCGTACCAGTGGGAGACCGGCTGGGGCACCCAGAAGGCGCTGCTGTCCAAGGACGGCAACGACTGGACCGGCTTCCCCGGCACCTTCAACGGCGGCGCCGGCGGCGGCACCAGCAAGAGCGTGGCGCAGCCCTTCTACCAGCGCGGAGTCGTCCCGGACGGGCTCGCGAAGGCGAACGGCGGCGGCGCGATGCGCACCGTCCCGGACATCGCCGCGGTCGCCGACCCCAACACCGGCTTCCTGGTCGGCCAGACCCAGACCCTGCCGGACGGAAAGCTCGGCTATGACGAGTACCGCATCGGCGGCACCTCGCTGGCCGCGCCGGTGATCGCCGGCGTCCAGGCGCTGGCCCAGCAGGCCCGGCACGGCGTCGCCATCGGCTTCGCCAACCCCGCCATCTACCAGCGCTACGGCACCGCCGCGTACCACGACGTCACCGACCACCCGCTGGGTGCCGGCCGTGACCTGGCCGTCGTCCGCGTCGACTACGTCAACGGCGTCGACAGCAGCAAGGGCACCACGACCTCGCTGCGCAGCCTGGGCAAGGACAGCTCGCTGCACGCGGGCGTCGGCTACGACGACGTCACCGGCGTGGGCTCGCCGGGCGCCGGATACGTGAGCTCCTACCGCCCCTGACACGGGCGCGCGGCACCGCCGGCCCGCGCCGTCCGTGACCCCGGTGGGACGGCGGCGGGAGTGAGGCGTCACGGGGGCGGGGCCCGCGTTGGGGGAATCCTCAGCGCGGGCCTCGTACGCCCTGCGGTACCCTGACGCCATGCGTGCCGTACGCCTTCTGCTTAGCGGGCCGCGCTGATCAGTACCGACGGATGACAGAACCCGTCGGAATCGGCGCGGCGTCCCCTCCTGTGCGAGGGGTCTTTTTGTTTCCGGCGTGCCGGGATTGTGGCGCGTTTCCGCAGGCAGAGACGATCGATGGAGCTTTGAGGACGATGAGCGAGACGACCACTGCTGCCGAGGTGGCAGCACCGCACCGCTATACGGCAGCGCTGGCCGCCGACATCGAGGCCCGCTGGCAGGACTTCTGGGAGACGGACGGGACCTACGAGGCCCCGAACCCCGCTGGGGAACTGGCCGGCGACGCCGCGGTGGCGGCCCGCCCCAAGAAGTTCATCATGGACATGTTCCCGTACCCGTCGGGTGCGGGCCTGCACGTCGGCCACCCGCTGGGCTTCATCGCCACCGACGTATACGCCCGCCACCAGCGCATGACGGGTCACAACGTCCTGCACACCCTGGGCTTCGACGCCTTCGGCCTGCCCGCCGAGCAGTACGCGGTGCAGACCGGCACCCACCCGCGGGTCTCCACCGAGGCCAACATCGTGAACATGCGGCGCCAGCTGCGCCGCCTGGGCCTGGGCCACGACCAGCGCCGCTCGGTCGAGACGATCGACCCGGCGTACTACAAGTGGACCCAGTGGATCTTCCTGCAGATCTTCAACTCCTGGTACGACCCGGAGGCGGACGCGGCCCGCCCGATCGACACCCTGGTCGCGCAGTTCGAGGCCGGCACCCGCCCGACCCCGGACGGCCGGGACTGGAGCGCCCTGAGCCCCATCGAGCGCGCCAACATCCTGGGCGAGTACCGCCTGGCGTACGCCTCCGACGCGCCGGTCAACTGGTGCCCCGGCCTGGGCACCGTACTGGCCAACGAGGAGGTCACCGCGGACGGCCGCTCCGAGCGCGGCAACTACCCGGTCTTCAAGGCCAAGCTGCGCCAGTGGAACATGCGCATCACCGCCTACGCCGACCGGCTGCTGAACGACCTGGACGCGCTGGACTGGCCGGAGGCCATCAAGCTGCAGCAGCGCAACTGGATCGGCCGCTCCGAGGGCGCCCGGGTCGACTTCCCGGTGGGCGACGACAAGATCACCGTCTTCACCACCCGCCAGGACACCCTGTTCGGCGCGACGTACATGGTGCTGGCGCCCGAGCACCCGCTGGTCGCCGGCTCCGATAACGGCACCGGCACCGGATCGATCGTCCCGGACGCCTGGCCCGAGGGCACCCACGACGTCTGGACCGGCGGGCACGCCACTCCGGCCGACGCCGTCGCCGCCTACCGCAAGCAGGCCGCCTCCAAGTCGGACGTCGAGCGGCAGGCCGAGGCCAAGGACAAGACCGGCGTCTTCACCGGCGCCTTCGCGACCAACCCGGTCAGCGGCGCGCAGGTCCCGGTCTTCATCGCCGACTACGTCCTGATGGGCTACGGCACCGGCGCGATCATGGCCGTGCCCGCGCACGACAGCCGTGACTTCGCTTTCGCCCGTGCCTTCGAGCTGCCGATGCGCTGCGTGGTCGAGCCGTCGGACGACCGTGGCACCGACCCGTCCACCTGGGACGACGCCTTCGCCTCGTACGATGCCAAGATCGTCAACTCGTCGGGCGCAACGATCTCGCTGGACGGCCTGGGCGTGACGGCGGCCAAGGCGAAGATCACCGACTGGCTGGCCGCCGAGGGCATCGGCGAGGGCACCGTCAACTTCCGGCTGCGCGACTGGCTGTTCAGCCGACAGCGCTACTGGGGCGAGCCGTTCCCGATCGTCTACGACGAGGACGGCGTGGCACACGCGCTGCCCGCGTCGATGCTGCCGCTGGAGCTGCCCGAGGTCGAGGACTACTCCCCGCGCACCTTCGACCCGGACGACGCCGACACCCAGCCGGAGACCCCGCTGTCCCGTAACGAGGACTGGGTCCATGTCGACCTGGACCTGGGCGACGGCAACGGCATCAAGCGCTACCGCCGCGAGACCAACACCATGCCCAACTGGGCGGGTTCGTGCTGGTACGAGATGCGCTACCTGGACCCCCGCAACACCGAAGCGCTGGTCGCCCCGGACATCGAGCAGTACTGGATGGGCCCGCGCGAGGGTCAGCCGGCCGGCGGCGTCGACCTGTACGTCGGCGGCGCGGAGCACGCCGTGCTGCACCTGCTGTACGCCCGCTTCTGGTCCAAGGTGCTGCACGACCTGGGACATGTCTCGTCCTCCGAGCCGTTCCACAAGCTGTACAACCAGGGCATGATCCAGGCCTTCGTCTACCGGGACAGCCGCGGCATCGCCGTCCCGGCCGCCGAGGTCGAGGAGCGCGACGGCGGCTACTACTACCAGGGCGAGAAGGTCAGCCGCGTCCTGGGCAAGATGGGCAAGTCCCTGAAGAACGCCGTCACTCCCGACGAGATCTGCGCGGAGTACGGCGCGGACACCCTGCGCCTGTACGAGATGGCGATGGGCCCGCTGGACGTGTCGCGGCCGTGGGACACCCGGGCCGTCGTCGGCCAGTACCGCCTGCTGCAGCGCCTGTGGCGCAACGTCGTCGACGAGGCGACCGGCGAGGTCACCGTCGTCGACACCGAGCCGGACGAGGCCACCCTGCGGGCCCTGCACAAGGCGATCGACGGTGTCGGCCAGGACCTGGCGAACCTGCGCTTCAACACCGCCATCGCCAAGGTGACCGAGCTGAACAACCACCTGACCAAGACGGGCGGCCCCGTTCCGCGCACGGTCGCGGAGCGGCTGGTGCTGTTGATCGCCCCGCTGGCCCCGCACATCGCCGAGGAGCTGTGGCGCAAGCTGGGCCACACCGACACCGTGGTGCACGCGGACTTCCCGGTGGCCGACCCGGCGTATGTCGTCGACGAGACCGTCACCTGCGTCGTGCAGATCAAGGGCAAGGTCAAGGCCCGTCTGGAGGTCTCCCCGTCGATCTCCGACGCGGACCTGGAGGCCACGGCACTGGCCGAGCCCGCCGTGGTCGCGGCGCTGAACGGCGCGGGCATCCGGAAGGTCATCGTCCGGGCGCCGAAGCTGGTGAACATCGTCCCGGCGTAGGCCGGTGGCGGGCGCCCGGGAGTGGTTCCGGGCGCCCGGGTGGGGGGCTTGCACGTGGTGCCGCCCCTTGGCCGGGGCTTTAGGTCGTGTGCGGTGCCGCTGCTGTTGCCGCGCCGGTGCCATGGGTGGTTTCCCCTACGGGCAGGTTGGGGGTTCGTCCGGAACCCGTGACCTGCCCGAGCCGTTTACCGTGGAGGGACAAGGGCGCGGGCGAGGAACCGGCGCCGCCGACACGTCTGGAGAGCGCCCATGGAAGCTGCTGTCGCCATCGTCGGGCTGCTCTTCGTGTTGTTCGTCCTGGCGGGCGTGTTCGTCACGGTCAAGGCGGTGACGGCGGCCAAACGCGGCGTCGACCGCACGGTCGCCCAGGCCCGCAGAACCGTCGAGGACACCAGCCTCCGCGCCCGGCAGCTCGCCCAGCCCGGTGTGGTCGGCGAACTCGCACAGCTGCGTCTCTCGCTGCGGATGTCCATGCGCGCCACCCAGGAGGCGCTTCGCGGCGGCTCCTCCGACGACGCCTCCCTGAGCGAGGCGATCGGGCTCTTCGAGCGGCTGAGCGCCCATGGCCATGAGCTTGACGACGAACTCAAGCGGCTCGAACGCGAGCCCGACCGGGCCACCATCGCCGCGCGCCTCCCGGAGCTCAGGGAGCGCACGGAACGGATCACGCACTCCGCGGAGTCGCTGCGCTGGGCCGCCCGGGACCGCGCCCGCAAGTTCGCGGACGACGATCTGGCGGCGCTGAGCGACCAGATCGATGTCGAGGCGGGGGCACTGCGCCACTGGACCCGGGTCGAGGACGCCGCGGACCCACTGCGGGAGCCCGTACAGCCGCCTGTGGACGGGGCGTCAGGGGCGCGTGCCGCCGACGGGGCCCCGGACGACGGCGTCCGTACGGGCCGGCCTTCGGCGTCCGAGGGCGGCCACCCCGCGGGGCAGGTCCCCGAGGGCCCGCAGGCGCTGACCGCCCGTGACCCGCGCACCCAGCCGTCCTACCCGTGGGAGAAGGCACCACGGACACGGACGTCGCGGCCCTCACGGGCGCCACGGACGGAGGGCACGACCAACGGAGGGCACGACCAGGTGAGGCCGTAAGAAGACCTCGGTGAGGTGAGGGGTGGGCGGGGGCGGGGCCCGGGGGAGACGGAGAAAAAGCCCGGAGCGTCAGCGGCGTCGCGCGGATCCCGGGTCCGCGGACGGGGACGAGGGCGTGGACGGGGACGGGGACGGGGACGGCATGCTCCGGCGCCCTCTTGGCAGAGCCTTGGGGAAACCTGGAAGATCTTGGGGAGGGGCCCGCACTGTGCGGCGTCCGGATCCCCGGATAACCTCCCATTCATGTCCCGCCATGTCGCGATCGTCACCGATTCCACGGCCTACCTGCCGCGGACGGCTGTCGAGCGTCACCGCATCACGGCCGTTCCGCTGACCGTCGTCCTGGGGGACCAGGCCTTGGAAGAGGGCACCGAGATCTCCGCGAGATCCGTCGCCCAGGCACTCCAGAAGCGCCGGCCGGTGACCACTTCCCGGCCCGCCCCCACGATGTTCGCCGACACCTACCGCAAGGTTGCGGCGGCCGGCGCGAGCGGCATCGTCTCGCTCCATCTGTCCTCGGAGATCTCCGGTACGTACGACGCGGCGGTACTGGCGGCCAAGGAGGCGCCGGTACCCGTACACGTCGTGGACACCGGCATGGTCGCGATGGCCCTCGGCTTCTGCGCTCTCGCCGCCGCGGAGACGGCGGAGGCGGGCGGGGACATCGACGAAGCGGTGGCCGCCGCGGAGAAGCGTGCCGCTGCCACCTCCGCCCACTTCTACGTCGACACCCTCGACTATCTGCGCCGCGGCGGCCGTATCGGTGCCGCCCAGGCGCTGCTCGGCTCCGCGCTCGCCGTCAAACCGCTCCTGCAACTGGCCGACGGGCGGATCGAGCTGCTGGAGAAGGTCCGTACGGCGTCCAAGGCGATCGCACGGCTGGAGGAGCTTGCCGCGGAGCGGGCCGGCGAGGGCCAGGTCGATATCGCGGTGCACCATCTCGACGCGGCGGAGCGCGCGGATGCGCTGGCCCAGCGGCTCCGGGAGCGGGTGCCGGGACTCAACGAGCTCCTGGTGAGCGAGGTGGGCGCGGTGATCGGCGCGCATACGGGTCCGGGGCTGCTGGGGGTCGTGGTTTCGTCGCGGTGAGGGGGAGCGGGGGCATCTCCTGTGGGTGACGGAGTTGTCCACAACTCGGCCTTCGTCCACCGGAATTGCGGCAGCTCGGCGAGATCCGCGGGACGTGCTTAGCGTCGATCGGTATGAACTCCTTTCGAACTGTGTGGGTGGCTTCCCCGGCCTCATCAGCTGCTTCCGGATCTGCTTCCGTCCCGTCGCTTTCGCCGGCCTTGCCGGCCCCTTGGGCCTCGCCGCGTCCGGCGTTCTCGGTCGGGGCTTGGGGTCCTCCGGGGCTTCCGGGGCCTTCGGGGCCTCCGGGGCCTTCGGGGCCGGTGCCGTCGCTCTCGGCGTCCTCGGGCTTGACCTCTTCGGGTGTGACCGTTGCCTCCGTTTCCCCGTTCACCGCCGCTGGTTTGCTGGCTCCGTCCGGTGCGTCGGAGCGGCGGGAGCCGGAGCGCGAGCGGGTACGGGACCGGGTCGCGGCAATCTTCGGTGACGTGGGCGCGGGCGCGGATGCGAGTGCGGGGTCGGCGGGGCCGGGTGCCGGGCCTGGGCCGGGTGGGGAGGGGGCTGCGGTGGCCGGGGGTGACCCGCCGCCTCCGGGGCACGGTCCGCCGCCTCCTGGGGGCGATCCACCGGGGCCGCGACGACGCGAACGGGTGTGGCCGGCCCTACGCGAACGGCTGCCGCTCTGGGTGCAGTTACGGTGCGGCGCCGACCCGAAGACGCTCGCCGCCCTGGTGCTGGTGCTCGTGCTGGCACTGGGATGGGCCGTACAGCACTTCTGGGCCGGCCGCCCCGAACCGGTACGGGCCCCGGCGGCCGAACGGCCCGCGGCGTCCGGACCCGCGCCGCACCCGCCGGCGCTGCCGTCGTCGTCCGCCGCCGCCATGGCGCACGGACCGTCGGGCGGCGCGGGCCGGCAACTGGTCGTCGATGTCACGGGCAAGGTCCGGCACCCGGGCATTCACCGGATGCCGCCGGGGTCGCGGGTGATCGATGCGCTGCGGGCCGCCGGCGGGGTGCTGCGGGGAGCGAGCACCGGTGGGCTGAACCGGGCACGCCTGCTGACCGACGGCGAACAGATCGTGGTCGGCGCGGCCGGTGGCGCAGCGGGTAGCGGGGGCGCTGCCGGGCCCGCCGGCCCGGGGGCATCCGGGCCGGGAAGCGGGTCGCCAGGGGCCGGAGGCGGCCCGGCCGGACCGGTCAGCCTCAGCACGGCGACCGAGCAGCAGCTCGATTCGCTTCCCGGAGTGGGGCCCGTCCTGGCCCGGCACATCGTCGAATTCCGTACCCGGCACGGCGGGTTCACCTCGGTGGACCAGCTCCGTCAGGTGACCGGCATCGGTGACCGCCGCTTCGCCGATCTGCGCCCCCTGGTTCAGCCGTGACCGGTCTCCGCGCCACCGTGCACGCCACGGCGTCGTCGTCGCACGGGGCCTCGGACCCGCATCAAGAGGGCCCGGCCGATCTGCGGCTGGTCGCGCCCGCGCTGGCCGCCTGGGCGGGGGCGGTGATCGGCCTGGGCGCCCCCGGCGGGGCAGCGGCGGTGGTCTGCGGTGCGGCCGTGGCGCTCGCGCTGTGCGCATGGCGGATGGCTGTGGTCCGGCGCGGGGCGGAGGGCGCCCCGGAGCGGGCCGGGCTGCCCTCCGCCGGGTCCGAGGCGGGAGCTGCCCGCCGAGGGCCGGGGCCGCTCCGGCCGCGCTCTCCCCGCGGCTGGTCCGCCGGGGCGTTCGTGGCCCTGGCCGGGGTGCTGCTGTGTGGTGCGGCGGGGGTCGCGACCGCGGCGCTGCATGCGTCGGATGTGCGCCGCGGACCCTTGCCGGCCTTGGCGGAGCGCTACGCGGGACTCACGGCAGAGCTGGAGGTGAGTGGTGATCCACGACTGACCCGCCCCAAGGTGCGAGGCTCCCAACGGACGCCCCCGGTACTGGTGTTCACGGCCAATGCCGTCCGGGTCACGGCACCGGGCGGTGCGGTCACCACCGTACGCACCCCGGTGCTGGTGGTCGTACAGCAGCGTGGAAGGGGAGACGAAGCGCACGGCCCCGGGGCGCGCGAGAGCCTGTCGTCGGCGTGGCGCGGGCTGCTGCCGTCGACACGCATCCAGGTGATGGCGCGCGCCGCGCCACCGCTCTCGCCGGCCGACCAGGTTGCCGCCGTGCTCCGGGTCACCACCGAGGCGCCACCGGTCAAGGTCGGTGCCCCGTCCCCCTTGCAAAGGCTGGCAGGGCACCTGCGTGCCGGGCTGCGCGAGGCCACCGACGGGCTGCGCCCCGATGCCCGCGCCCTGCTGCCCGGCCTCGTGGTGGGTGACACCTCACGTGTGCCGCCGGATCTCGACGACGCCTTCCGTGCCACCGACCTCACCCATCTGCTGGCCGTCTCCGGCAGCAATCTGACGATTGTGCTCGCCCTGCTGATCGGGCCGCCCCACCTCGCGACGCGCGCCGAGCGCCGCGGGCTGGCACCACGCCTGGGACTGTCGCTGCGTGGCACGGCTGTCATCGGCGGTGCCCTCGTCCTGGCCTTCGTCGTGGTCTGCCGCCCGGACCCGAGCGTGCTGCGGGCCGCCGCCTGCGGCCTGATCACACTGCTGGCCATTGGCACCGGCCGCCGTCGCTCGCTGCTCCCCGCCCTCGCCGCCGCGGTGCTGCTGCTGCTCCTCTACGACCCTTGG
The DNA here is from genome assembly GCF_900187385.1 of Streptomyces sp. 2114.4. Classification (NCBI taxonomy): domain Bacteria; kingdom Bacillati; phylum Actinomycetota; class Actinomycetes; order Kitasatosporales; family Streptomycetaceae; genus Streptomyces; species Streptomyces sp. 2114.4. Next base: position 2,519,529 of record NZ_FYEY01000001.1, on the reverse strand, counting down.
CTCGCCCGTAGTTATGGCTTTCTGCTGTCCGTCCTGGCGACCGGCGCACTGCTGCTGCTCGCGCCACGCTGGAGTGCCGCCCTCCAACGGCGCCGCGTACCGCCCCGGATCGCCGAGGTGATCGCCGCCGCGGCGGCTGCCCAGGCGGTCTGTGCACCGGTGGTCGCCGTGCTGGCGGCCCGGGTGGGCCTGGTCGCGGTGCCCTGCAATCTGCTGGCGGAAGTGGCCGTGGCACCCGCGACGGTGCTGGGCTTCGCGGCCCTCGCCGCCGCCCCGGTCGCGTTGCCGGCCGCGCAGGTGCTGTCGTGGTGTGCGGGCTGGCCGGCCGAATGGATCGCCGACGTCGCCCGTACGGGGGCGACGCTGCCGGGGGCGGAGTTCGACTGGCCGGGCGGCTGGGGCGGCGGGTTGGTGCTGGCGGCTGCCCTGGTGGCCCTGGTACCGGTCGTCCGCGGAGTGCTGCGCCGTCCCTGGCTGTGTGTGCTGTGCGTGCTGGCAATGATCTTGGCGGTGTGCCGCCCCGCCCCGTTCACCCGCGTCCTCACCGGATGGCCGCCGCCGGGATGGCGGGCCGTGGTGTGTGACGTGGGGCAGGGCGACGGCCTGGTGCTGGCAGCCGGGGACGGTACGGCGCTGGTGGTGGATACCGGCCCCGAGCCCCGGGCCATCGACCGCTGCCTCACCGACCTGGGTATCCGCCGTATCCCGCTCCTGGTCCTGACGCATTTCCACGCCGACCATGTGGACGGGCTCCCGGGGGCGCTCCGCGGCCGTGCGGTCGGTGCGATCGAGACCACGACGCTGCAAGACCCTCCGGGTCAGGTGCAGTTCGTACGCACCGCGGCAGCGGCGGCACGGGTGCCGGTCATCCGCGCCGCACCCGGGGAGCGGCGCCACCTGGGCCCCCTCACCTGGGAGGTCCTTTGGCCACCGGCTCCCCCCGCTGCCCCCGGCCCCTCCAGCCCCTCTGGCCCCTCTGGCCCCTCCGGCCCCGACGATCCCACCGGCCAACCGGTCGGTGCCGACGACCTCGACGGCCCCAATGACGCCAGCGTCACCCTGCTCGTCCGTACGGGCGGCCTGTCCCTCCTGCTGTTGGGTGACCTCGAACCACCCGCGCAGCGCGCACTGCTGGCGGCCCACCCGGAGCTGGGCGGCGTCGATGTCCTGAAGGTGGCGCACCACGGCTCCGCCTATCAGGACCCGCCGCTGATGCATCGGCTGGCGCCGCGCCTGGCGCTGATCTCCTGCGGTACCGGCAATCCGTACGGCCATCCGGCGCCCCGCACCATCGCGGCGCTGCGCGCCCAGGGCGCCCGGGTGCTGCGCACGGACACCGACGGAGCCATCGCGATCCTGGGCACCACGGCCAGGCTGTCGGCGACGGTCAACGGCCACCGGAGCAAGGCCGGTCCGGTCCCCGGCCGGAGAACCCGGTCCCGCCCGGTAACGCACCGGAGAGCCCCGGCACGTCCAGGCGGCGGCGGTCCACCCGGCGGCCGTCTGCCCCGCGGAGGTCCATCCGGTGTCCGCCTGCCCGGCCGCCGTCGATCCGGTGGCTATCGGCCCCGCCCCCGAATACACGGCCTTCCGGGGGCCGCCACGCCTCAGGAGTCCGCGCCCGCGCCGGACCGCGACCCCTCCCTGCCCCTCCCCGAACCCAGCCCTGCCCCTCCCCGAACCCAGCAATGAAGCCACGTGGGCGGCGGCAGCGGAGAAGGCCGTGCAGGCGGCGGCCGGTGGGGCATGGCGGTGCACGAGGCCATGGGGTGAGCAGGTGGCGCAGGCCGGGCGTAGCGCGAATGCTGCTGAATCCGGATCTGTAGGATCCGGGGCATGAGGACGAGGACTCACCCCTGATGGACACTGCTGCTGCCGACGCCTACCTCGACCGGATCGGTGCCGTCCGCGCCGCGGCCCCGGACGCCGAGGCGCTGCGTGCGCTGCACCTCAGCCATCTGCGGACCGTCCCCTTCGAAAACCTCTCCATCCACCTCGGCGAAGAGATCGTGCTCGCGGAGCAGCCGCTGCTGGACAAGATCGTCCGCGCCCGGCGGGGCGGCTTCTGTTACGAACTCAACGGCGCTTTCGCGCTGCTCCTGGGCGCGCTCGGCTATGAGGTCGAGGTGCTTTCCGCCCGCGTGTTCGGCGCCGACGGGCCCGGAATCCCGTACGACCACCTCGCGCTGCGTGTACAGACGCCGAGCGGGCCATGGCTGGCGGACGTCGGCTTCGGCAGGCACAGCCACTTTCCGCTGCGCTGGGACAGCCGCGCCGAGCAGGCCGATCCCGGTGGGGTGTTCCGGATCGAGGAGACGCGGGAGGGAGACCTCGATGTCCTGAGGGACGGCGACCCGCAGTACCGCCTCGAACAACGACCGCGCGCCTATGCGGACTTCGAGGCCGGCTGCTGGTGGCACCGGACCTCGCCCAAGTCGCACTTCACCCGGTCCCTGGTGTGTTCACGGCTGACCGAGAGCGGTCGGGTCACGCTCTCCGGTCGTACGCTCGTGACCACCGGGGCGGATGGTGCACGGGACGAGCGCGAGCTGGGCGAGGGAGAAGTCCTCGCCGCCTACCGGGAACACTTCGGGATCGTTCTGGAGCGGGAGCCCCGGGTCGGAGCGGTGCGGGTGCCCGGAGGCAGCGGCACTTAGGCGCGCGGCCCCCGCGGGCCCTGGGCCCCACGGTCTCCGGCCCCACGGCCCCTGGCCGACACGGGCCCTGTCGTTACTCGGCCTCGCGCCAGCCCTCGTACTCCGCAGCGAGGTCGTGCAGCCGCGCCGGGTCGTGGGCGGCGTCCGGGTCTTCGACCACCACCAGCCACTGGGCGTCCTCGGCGTCGTCCTCACCGGCCAGGGCGTCCCGTACGAGCTGGGGATCCTCGGCGACACCGAAGCGTTCGGTCAGGGCCTCGGCCACCTCCTCCGCGGCATCGCGGTCGGGCAGTACCAGGACGTGCCGGAGGTGCGGTGGGTGTGGGGCAGCATCATTCACCCGGCCATTGTCCGACATGGCGATGGCGCCACTGTCAGGCAGGGGCCGAGAGCGGCCCGGCGCAGGCACCGGAGCGGGGTCAGGGCCGGGGCGTCAGAGCGGACCGGGCCGGGCCGGGGTGTCAGTGGGGCGTGGGATGCTGGACGCGATGGCCAGGAAGACAGCTCAAGACGACCCGCTCGCCCCCGTCACGATCGCGGTGGGCCAGGAAGACCTGCTGCTGGATCGCGCGGTGCAGCAGGTGGTGGCGGCTGCCCGGGCGGCCGATGCGGACACCGATGTGCGCGACCTCACTCCCGATCAGCTCCAGCCCGGCACCTTGGCCGAGCTGACCAGCCCCTCGCTCTTCGCCGAGCGCAAGGTCGTCGTGGTACGCGCCGCCCAGGACCTTTCCGCGGACACCATCAAGGACGTCAAGGCGTATCTCGGTTCGCCCGCAGAGGAGATCACGCTGGTGCTGCTGCACGCCGGCGGCGCCAAGGGGAAGGGGCTGCTGGACGCCGCCCGCAAGGCCGGGGCGCGGGAAGTGGCCTGTCCCAAGATGACCAAGCCGGCCGACCGGCTGGCCTTTGTGCGGGGCGAGTTCCGTGCGACCGGGCGGTCGGCGACGCCCGAGGCCTGCCAGTCGCTGGTCGACGCCATCGGCAGCGACCTGCGTGAGCTGGCCTCGGCCTGTTCGCAGCTGGCCGCCGATGTCGAGGGCACCATCGACGAGGCCGTCGTCGCGCGCTACTACACGGGCCGGGCCGAGGCATCGAGCTTCACCGTCGCGGACCGTGCCGTCGAGGGCCGGGCCGCCGAGGCGCTGGAGGCACTGCGCTGGTCCCTCGCCACCGGCGTCGCCCCCGTCATGATCACCAGCGCGCTCGCTCAAGGCGTCCGCGCCATCGGCAAACTGGCCTCCGCCCCGCGCGGCGCCCGCCCCGGCGACCTCGCCCGCGAACTGGGGATGCCGCCCTGGAAGATCGACCGGGTACGGCAGCAGATGCGCGGTTGGTCGGCGGACGGCGTGGCCACGGCGCTGCGCGCGGTGGCAGCGGCCGACGCGGGGGTGAAGGGCGGCGGGGACGATCCGGCCTACGCCCTGGAGAAGGCCGTCGTGGCAATCGCCCGGGCGGCCCGTTCGCGGTGACAGCCGGCTCCTCGCTGTGGGCGAGGGCGTTCAGCAGCGCGATCAGATTCAGTGCGGTGCCGGCGGCGGCGATGGCGTCGGGGCCGGCACCGGCGTCGGTATGGGCGTCGGCGTCCGCGTTGGTGTCGGCGTCCGCGTTGGTGTCGGCATTGGCGTCGGCGTCGGCCCGTGGGCAGGCCAGACCTTCACCGAAGAAGGTCGTCGGCGTGATCAGCGCCCTGGGCGCAGCCGCCTGAGAGTTTCCGTCGCGCTGCTCTTCAGCATCGTGGCCACGTCGGTGGCGGTCGGCTGCTTGCCGCTGTCGCTGCCACTGCCGCTGCTCGCCGTATAGCTCGACCACGTCGACTGGTACGTCATCCAGCCGTCCCGGACGCCGAGGATCACATACGAGCTGCTGCTCGTGCTGCTGTCGTCCTTCCGGGTCACCAGATAGGCCTCGTCGCCGAGTCCCGGTACGGCCTCGACCCTGTAGCCGACCGAGGTGTCCTGCTTCTCGTACGAGCGGTAGCCGTCGGCGAATTCCCGCGTCGGGTCGGTCTGCTTGTGCAGCGTGGCGGTGTTGTAGAGCCAGGTGGAGGAGTAGGCGGAGGTGCTTGCGCCGTCCTGCTCGAACGAGATGTTGCACGTCATCGTGTCCAGCGACTTCAGCTGGGCGCCGCTGTGCTGCGGATTGGCGTCCTTCGAGGCCGTTCCGGTGCTCACCTTGGTCTTGTAGCGGGCGTCCTCGAAGGGGGCCATCGCGGTGTCCGCACAGAGATCGCTCGTGTAGGCGTAGCCCGCGAGGTCGGGGCTGGGCTCGGAGGAGAAGCCCCCGGTGGCGAACAACAGCGAGGCCCAGATCGCGGACGCGGCGACCACCCCGCCGACGGCCCAGAGCCAGCCGGACATGCCACGGCCCGCGCCCCCGGGTGTGTCGACGGATGCCCCCGCGGGTGGCCGTGTGGGCGGTGCGGGTACGCCGGGCGCGGGATAGCCGTATCCGCCGGTCTGCCCCGGAGGTATGGCCTGCTGTGGGTAGGGAATCTCCGGTGCGTGGGGATTCCGCGGTGCGTAGGGATTTTGCTGTGCGGGCACCGGATTCTGGGGTGCGGGCACCTGGCCGTATGGGTTCGGCTGCGGTTGGGCGTACGGATTGTTCTGGTCCCCCGAAAAAGACATGGACGCAGCGTAGCGGACCCCGCGGAAAGCGAACCCGGTTCTGCGGCACCGGAATTTCCCCCGTGGTGAGCGGACCGAAATGCTGCCCATCCGCCCCCATCCGTAAGCTCACCCCGCCTTCGCCCCTGCCGCGAGCCGGGTAACTGCCGCCTCAACTGCCCCAAAGCGATATCCCCGCAACAATGGCGCCGCAGTAATGCAGCAATCGCACAGCAGCAATCACGCGGCAGCAATGGCCCCACAGCAATGGCCCCACAGCCGGAGCCCGGCGAGGGAACACCGCAACACATTCCGCCGTCCACGCCTCTTCGCAACAGAACCCCACAAGAACCCCCGCGAAAGAACCACGTGAAAGAACCCCCGTGAAAGAACCCCCGTGAAAGAACCCCAGTAAAGACCCCCGAAGAAACCTCGAAAGAGAACTCCACAACGGAGGCCCCACGAGAAAGCCCCGCACCAAAAGCCCCCACCACCACCGAACGAAAGAAAGCCCCGCCTCACCCCCGGGGAAGGGGTGAGGCGGGGCCTCCATATCAAGCTGTTGCGGCCTGGTCGGCGGAGTGCGCCGAGTGGGCCGGGTGTGCCGCACCCGCGTGGCGAACGCAGGCCGTGTGCGGCACGGTGGTGCATCGGTCAGGGAGCGGAGAGAGGGGCCGCTGGGTCCCTGCCGACAAGGGTGCTTCGGGTACTGCGGGTGGAGGAAGATCAGGCCTGGACCGGCCGGTGACCTCCTCCGGAGGAAGATCAGGCCTTGAGGGACGCGACCTTCTTCGCCAGCGCCGACTTCTTGTTGGCGGCGGCGTTCTTGTGGATGACACCCTTGCTGACGGCCTTGTCGAGCTTCTTGGCAGCCGCGGCCTGGGCGGTGGCGGCCTTCTGCAGGTCACCGGCCTCCACGGCCTCGCGGGTGCGACGGATCGCGGTCTTCAGAGTGGACTTGACAGCCTTGTTGCGCTGACGAGCCTTCTCGTTGGTCTTGATCCGCTTCATCTGGGACTTGATGTTCGCCACGAAAGAGCCTTTTCAGGTTCGTTGGAGTTTCGAGTGGCGCCTCGTACGAGAGAGGGCACGAAGCGCAGTGGACCAGGCTACCAGCAGGGTCTACGGCCACCCAAACCGGGCCGCTGCCCTCGCCCGAACCGGACCGGGCCCCTCGGTCATGGGACCATGGGGGAGACGTCATATACCCGAGTCCCGCCTACCCGCGTTCACTGAATGGACCCTGCGTGCCCGCGACCCCTACGAACGTGCCGGAGCCGAGCCGTACCGATCCGGCCCTCCTCCGTAACTTCTGCATCATCGCGCACATCGACCATGGCAAGTCGACGCTCGCCGACCGGATGCTCCAGATCACCGGTGTCGTCGACCAGCGGCAGATGCGCGCGCAGTACCTCGACCGCATGGACATCGAGCGCGAGCGTGGCATCACGATCAAGTCCCAGGCGGTCCGGCTGCCCTGGGACCCCACCGAGGGTGAAGAGGGAAGTGGGACGACCCACATCCTGAACATGATCGACACCCCGGGCCACGTCGACTTCACCTACGAGGTGTCGCGCTCGCTCGCCGCGTGCGAGGGCTGCATCCTCCTCGTCGACGCCGCACAGGGCATCGAGGCCCAGACCCTCGCCAACCTCTACCTGGCGATGGAGCACGACCTCACGATCATCCCCGTCCTCAACAAGATCGACCTGCCGGCCGCCCAGCCGGAGAAGTTCGCCGCCGAGCTGGCCAATCTGGTCGGCTGCGAGCCCGAGGACGTGCTGCGGGTCTCCGCCAAGACCGGCGTCGGCGTGGCCGAGCTGCTGGACAAGGTCGTCCGCGAGGTGCCGGCCCCGGTCGGCGTCAAGGACGCCCCCGCCCGCGCGATGATCTTCGACTCGGTCTACGACGCCTACCGCGGTGTCGTGACCTACGTGAAGGTCGTCGACGGCACGCTCGGCAAACGCGAGCGCATCAGGATGATGTCGACCGGCGCCGCTCACGAGCTGCTGGAGATCGGCACGAACTCACCCGAGATGAAGGCGGCCGACGGGCTCTCCGTCGGTGAGGTGGGCTACCTGATCACCGGCGTGAAGGACGTCCGGCAGTCCAAGGTGGGTGACACGATCACCCAGCTGAACAAGGGAGCCGAGGAGCCGCTGGGCGGCTACAAGGACCCCAAGCCGATGGTGTTCTCAGGGCTGTATCCGCTGGACGGCTCGGACTACCCCGAGCTGCGCGACGCCCTCGACAAGCTGCAGCTCAACGATGCCGCGCTGGTCTACGAGCCCGAGACCTCCGCGGCCCTGGGCTTCGGTTTCCGCGTCGGCTTCCTGGGCCTGCTGCACCTGGAGGTCATCCGCGAGCGCCTGGAGCGCGAGTTCGGCCTCGATCTGATCGCCACCGCACCCAACGTGGTCTACCGCGTCGACATGGAGGACGGGGCCGAGCACGAGGTCACCAACCCGAGCGAGTTCCCGACCGGCAAGATCGACAAGGTGCACGAGCCGGTCGTCCGGGCCACGATCCTGGCGCCCAGCGAGTTCATCGGCGCGATCATGGAGCTGTGCCAGAACCGCCGCGGCAACCTCCTCGGCATGGACTACCTCTCCGAGGACCGGGTCGAGATCCGCTACACCCTCCCGCTCGCCGAGGTCGTCTTCGACTTCTTCGACCAGCTCAAGTCCAAGACCCGCGGCTACGCCTCGCTGGACTACGAGCCCACCGGCGAGCAGATCGCCGACCTGGTGAAGGTCGACATCCTGCTGCACGGCGACAAGGTCGACGCGTTCTCCGCGATCTGCCACAAGGACAAGGCGTACGCGTACGGCGTGCGGCTGGTCGCCAAGCTGCGGGAGCTGATCCCGCGGCAGAGCTTCGAGGTGCCGATCCAGGCCGCCATCGGCAGCCGGGTCATCGCCCGTGAGACGGTCCGCGCCATCCGCAAGGACGTCCTCGCCAAGTGCTACGGCGGTGACATCTCCCGTAAGCGGAAGCTGCTGGAGAAGCAGAAGGAAGGCAAGAAGCGGATGAAGATGGTCGGCAGCGTGGAGGTCCCGCAGGAGGCCTTCATCGCGGTGCTGTCCTCGGACTCCGACGGCGACGCGAAGTCGAAGAAGTAGGAAGAGCAAGCGGAAGAAGGCGGAAGGCAGGGCGCGGGTCCCCGGGCAGGGGGGTCGGTGCCCTGTCGGCTTTCCTCCGGAGCACGGCTGCCGGCCGGTCCGGTTCCCGGTCCCCGGCGCTCCGCTGCGGACGCGCGCCGCGGCCCCTATCGGACATTGCGCGTGCTACGTACACCTATCGCACCGGTCACATCCTTAACCAGTCGGTCGTAGCCTCTTACGCGTCGGCGCCTCGCGCTCTAGTCTGATCACTGCTCAAAGGTTACTCGCGAGTCACCAGCATCGAAGCGGGCCCCGGAGGACGCCGTGACGGACACCCACACGCTGATCGAAAACCGGCCGCCTTCGGTGGCGCACCTCTTCCTGGAGCGGGTCGCGGCCACGCCCGATATCGAGGCCTATCGCTATCCCGTCCCGGCCTCGGGACCGGGACCGGACGACTGGAAGTCGATCAGCTGGGCGCAGGCCGCGGAACGGGTCTACGCCGTGGCCGCCGGGCTCATGGCGCTCGGCATACTGCCCGAGGAGCGGGTGGCGCTGGCCGCCGGTACCCGCGTCGAGTGGATCCTCGCCGACCTCGGCGTGCTCTGCTCCGGCGCCGCCACCACCACGGTCTACCCCAGCACCAACGCCGAGGAGACCGCCTACATCCTGGCCGACTCCGGCAGCCGGGTGCTGATCGCGGAGGACGCCGGACAGCTCGCCAAGGCGCGCGAGCGGCGCGCCGAGCTGCCCGAGCTGGCGCATGTCGTCGTCATCGACGAGGCGGGCGCGGAGCCCGCCGAGGGCGATCCGGAGGGCTGGGTGCTCACCCTGGCCGAGCTGGAGAAGCGCGGCACCGCCTATCTGGAGGACCACCCGGACTGCGTCAGGGAGCGGGTCGCCGCACTGCGCGCCGACCAGCTGGCCACGCTGATCTACACCTCCGGGACCACCGGCCGCCCCAAGGGCGTACAGCTCCCGCACGACTGCTGGGCGTACATGGCGCGGGCGATCCCGGCCACCGGCATGGTCACCGAGGAGGACGTGCAGTACCTCTGGCTGCCGCTGGCGCACGTCTTCGGCAAGGTGCTCACCGCGGGCCAGATCGCGGCCGGCCATGTGATCGCCGTGGACGGCCGGGTCGACAAGATCATCGAGAATCTGCCGGTCGTCCGGCCCACGTACATGGCGGCGGTGCCGCGGATCTTCGAAAAGGTCTACAACGGTGTCGCGGCCAAGGCCCGGCAGGGCGGCGGCGCCAAGTACAAGATCTTCCAGTGGGCGGCGGAGGTGGCCCGCGAGTACGCCAAGGTCTCGCAGGACAACTTCCGCCGCACCGGCAACGCCTCGGTGCCGTTCGCGCTCGCCGCCAAGCACCGGATCGCCGATGCCCTCGTCTACGCCAAGCTGCGGGAGGCGTTCGGCGGCCGGCTGCGCGCCGCGGTCTCCGGCTCGGCCGCGCTCTCCCCGGAGATCGGCTACTTCTTCTCCGGCGCCGGTATCCACATCCTGGAGGGCTACGGCCTGACGGAGTCCAGCGCCGCCAGCTTCGTCAACCCCGGCGAGGCCTACCGCACCGGCACGGTCGGCAAGCCGCTGCCCGGCACCGAAGTGCGGATCGCCGAGGACGGCGAGATCCTGCTGCGCGGCCCCGGCATCATGCAGGGCTACCACGGCCTGCCGGACAAGACCGCCGAGGTGCTGGAGGAGGACGGCTGGTTCCACACCGGTGACATCGGCGAACTCTCCCCGGACGGCTATCTGCGGATCACCGACCGCAAGAAGGACCTGATCAAGACCTCGGGCGGCAAGTACATCGCGCCCGCCGAGGTCGAGGGCCAGTTCAAGGCGGTCTGCCCGTTCGTCTCCAATGTGCTGGTGCACGGCGCCAACCGGAACTTCTGCACCGCCCTGATCGCCCTCGACGAGCCGACGATCATGACCTGGGCCAAGGAGCACGGCCTGGAGGGCAAGACGTACGCCGAGGTCGTCGCGACCGAGCAGGCCCGCGAGCTGATCGACGGCTATGTCGAGCGGGTCAACGAGGGGCTGCAGCGCTGGCAGCAGATCCGCAAGTTCCGGCTGCTGCCGCGTGACCTGGACATCGAGCACGGCGAGGTGACCCCCAGCCTCAAGGTCAAGCGGCCGGTGGTGGAGCGGGTGTTCAAGGACCTGCTCGACGAGATGTACGCGGGGACGCGCGAGGCGTAGCCGCAAGGAGGACACGGCGGTACGGGGCGGGTCGGCGCGTTCCGTACCGCCGCGCTCGTACGGGCCGGCGGGTCGCGGTGGCGGGGCGTCGCGCTCGTACGGGACGGCGCGTTCTCGCCCGTACGGGGGTGTCGCATGCCGCCGCGCCCGTACGGGTGAAGACGGCGGCCGGCGGGAACCGTGGCCGCCGCCGGGGGCCTTCCTGCAGGTACCCCCGGGCGCCGCTTGGTGCGCGTCGGCCAACTCCCTCGGCGCGTCAGCCGAATTGGACGCCGTGACCACCCACTTCTGTGACTCCGTGCTTATGGCTGCGCTCGTTCTGTCACTCTGTCGTTGGCGCATCCGGCGCTGTAGCGGAGCTGGTCGGGAGTTGCTCAATGCGGACGACAACTTCGTCGCCACGGGACGACGGTGTCACGGCGACGCGCATGGCGAGGGCGGGCGGGTCCCGTGGCGGACCCGCGGCCGGGCCTGCCGAGGGGGCCGCGGCCCGTTCCCGGTGGGCCAGTCTGCCCGGTGATCCGCAGGCCGCTGCCGCCGCCCGCCGCTTCGTCCGGGCCGCCTTCGCCGACTGGGCCGACCAGGGGCTGGCCGGCGCGGAGAGCCTGACCGGCCGGCTCGCGGACGAAGCGGTGCTGCTGGTCAGCGAGTTGGTGACGAACGCGGTGGTGCACGCGGGCACCACCGTCGAGCTGCGCTGCCGCCTGGAGCCGGAGCGGGAGCCGGGCGCGGAATCCTCGGGGAGCCGGAGCGGGGAGCCCCATGAGGGCCGGAGCGGGGAGTCCCGCGGGAGCCGGAGCGGGCAGCCGTACCCGGCGCCGCTCGCGTACGCCCCCGGCGCGGGCCTCGACGGCACACCCGGCACCGGCCTCGTCATCGAGGTCTCCGACCACCACCCCGCCCAGCCGGTCCGCGCCCACGAGGACAGCGCCGCCTCCGAGAACGGCGGCCACGGCCTCCAGCTGATCAGCGCCGTCGCCGAATCCTGGGGCATCACCTACCGCCGGGCCATGAAGACCGTCTGGTTCCGGCTGCCCGTCGGCGCCCGCGACGGCGCCGGGCCCGAGCCGGAGCTCGCCTTCGACGGCCAGCTGCTGCGGCACGGGCTGCGGGCCGCCGAGCTCCTGGCCCCGGCGCCGCGCCGCTCCGCCCGGCCCGACCACGACGCCGGCTGGGTCGACAACGGCGCTCTCTCCTTCCTCGCCGAGGCCTCCGACCTGCTCTCCGGCCAGCTCGACGCCGATCAGGTCGCCTCGCTCGCCGCCCAGTTGATCGTGCCGCGGCTCGCCGAATGGTGCGCGGTGTGGCTCTACGACGGCGACAGCGGCGCCCCCGGCCGGGGCATCGCCGCCGACGGCGAGGAACAGCGGCTCGCCCGCGTCTGGCACGCCTCCGAGAGCCGGATCGACGCGCTGCGCACGGCGCTGGAGAAGCAGCCGCCGGAGCTGCCGGACGGCGCCGCGCCCAGCGGTGCGCCCGGCGCGGTCCCCTGGCCCTGGCCGTACGAACCGGGCGGCTACGGGCCGGGCGGCGCCGCGCTCGCCTGCCCCCTGGTCGCGGGAGGCCGCCGCCTCGGCACCCTGCTGCTCGGCCGGAGCGGGCTGCTGCGCTTCCCCGACGAGGTGGTCGGGCTGATCGAGGACCTGGGCCGCCGGGTCGCCCGCGCCGTCGCCACCGCCCGCGCCTACAGCCGCCAGGAGCGCATCAGCCAGGTCCTGCAGCGCCGGCTGCTGCCGCGCGGGCGGGCGCAGGTGCCCGGCGTGGAGTCGGCGGTGGTCTACGAACCGCGCGAGGGTGCCTGGGCGGGCGGTGACTTCTGGGACCTCTTCGACGCCGGGGACGGCCGCTGGTGCTTCGCCCTCGGCGACGTCTGCGGCAGCGGCCCCGAGGCGGCCGCGGTGACCGGGCTGGCCCGCCCGGTGCTGCGGCTGCTGGCCCGGGACGGCTTCGGGGTGGCCGCGGTGCTCGACCGGCTCAACAAGACCATGGCGCGGGAGGCCGCCGACTCGGTCGCGGCGGTCGCGGCGGCGGTGGCGGCGGCCGGTGCCGGTGCGGAGGCCCCGGTCGAGATCCGCGAGGAGGGCGAACAGGCCCGCTTCCTGTCCCTGCTCTACGGCGAGATCGTCCCGTACCCCGGCGGCTCCGGCGGCGCCCGCTGCACCCTCGCCAGCGCCGGCCACCCGCTGCCGCTGGTGCTGGGCACGGACGGCCGGGTCCGGGTCGTCGCGGCGCCGCAGATGCTGCTGGGAGTGGTGGAGGACGCCGCGTACGTCAGCGAATCGTTCGACCTCTGCCCGGGTGAAACGCTTCTGTGCGTCACCGATGGGGTGACCGAGCGGCGCTCGGGAAGGCGGCTCTTCGACGACGAGGACGGTCTGGCCCTCACCCTCGCCGCGGGCGCCGGCCTGGGCGCCACCGCCCTCGCCGACCACATCCGCAACACCGTCCACGCCTTCGGCCCGGTCCCGCCCGACGACGACCTGGCCCTGCTGGTCCTCCAGGCGGCCGGGCCGGGGGAGCCATAGGCCCGAGGCGGCGTAGGCCGGGGGAGTCATAGGCCCGGGGTGCCGTAGGCCGGGGGGCGGCGCAGTTCCGGGGTGCCGTAGGGCACACCGCGCCGGGACCGCCACCGCCCCGCCATGACGGACAATGGTTCCCATGCCTTCCGCACTGCCCGATGGTGAGCCGATGCCCGAGGACGGGGCGCTGCCCGGTCATACGCCGGCGGCCGCCGCCGGCCGGCCCCTGGGCTTCTATCTGCATGTGCCGTACTGCGCGACCCGCTGCGGCTACTGCGACTTCAACACCTACACCGCGAGCGAGCTGCGCGGCTCCGGCGGCGCCCTGGCCTCCCGCGACAACTACGCCGACACCGTCGTGGACGAGATCCGGCTGGCCCGCAAGGTCCTGGGCGAGGACCCGCGCCCCGTCGAGACGGTCTTCGTCGGCGGCGGCACCCCGACCCTGCTGCCCGCGGCGGATCTCGGCCGGATGCTGGCCGCGATCCGCGAGGAGTTCGGCCTGGCGCCGGGCGCGGAGATCACCACCGAGGCCAATCCGGAGTCCGTCGACCCCCGCTACCTCGACGGGCTGCTCGCGGGCGGCTTCAACCGGGTCTCCTTCGGCATGCAGAGCGCCCGGCAGCACGTCCTGAAGATCCTCGACCGCACCCACACCCCCGGCCGCCCCGAGGCCTGCGTCGCCGAGGCCCGCGCGGCCGGCTTCGATCACGTCAACCTCGACCTGATCTACGGCACCCCCGGTGAGACCGACGACGACTGGCGGGCCTCCCTCGACGCCGCGCTCGGGGCCGGCCCCGACCATGTCTCCGCCTACGCCCTGATCGTCGAGGAGGGCACCCAGCTGGCCCGCCGGATCCGCCGCGGCGAGGTCCCGATGACCGACGACGACGTCCACGCCGACCGCTACCTCATCGCCGACGAACGCCTCGCCGCGGCCGGTTACCGCTGGTACGAGGTCTCCAACTGGGCCACCACCGACGCCGCCCGCTGCCGCCACAACGAGCTGTACTGGACCGGCGCCGACTGGTGGGGCGCAGGCCCCGGCGCCCACAGCCACGTCGGCGGCGTCCGCTGGTGGAACGTCAAACACCCCGGCGCCTACGCCCAGGCCCTTACCGAAGGCCGCTCCCCGGGCGCCGGCCGCGAACTCCTGACGGACGAGGACCGCCGGGTCGAACGCATCCTCCTGGAACTGCGCCTGGCGGACGGCTGCCCCCTGGACATCCTCGCCCCGGCGGGCGCGCGTGCGGCGGCCCGCACACTGGCCGACGGCCTGCTGGAGCCCGGCCCGTACGAGGCGGGCCGCGCCGTCCTGACCCTCCGGGGGCGGCTGCTGGCGGATGCGGTGGTGCGGGATCTGGTGGACTGAGATGCCGCTGTGCTCGAATGAGTGAACCAATGCGAGCCCGGTGCCTGCCTGCCTACGCTCTCCCTAGGCTGCTGCCAAATGCACGCGGCGTGATGTGGAGGACCACGGAGATGACCGCTGTGGATGACCGACCGACCACGGGCAACGTGGATATCGAGCCGACCACGAGCAACATGGTGAAGTTCTTCGAGAGCCTGGAGGTTCCCGAGGACTTCAAGGTGGAGCTTCTGCGGGGGGAAATCGTGATGATGGCGGGGCCGGATCTGGTCCACAACCGGATCGTGCTGAGGGTTCTGCGTCAGATTCCGGACCAGAAGTGGGACTGTCTCCAGACCCAGGACATCGATCTGCTGAGCGAGACCAGTGAGCCCCAGCCTGACCTCGTCGTGTTGGAGCGCGATGCGGGGCCGGAGTCGGGTCGGCTGCTGCCGGCCCAGTTGATCACGATGCTGGTCGAGGTCGTCTCCAAGAACAGCGTTGACCGTGATTACGGCGTCAAGCGCTCGATCTACGCGGCGGGAGGGATTCCCGCCTACCTCGTCGTCGACCCCATCATGGCTCAATGTGTCCTGTTCACCGAGCCTGTCGGCAGCGGTGAGGATGCTGACTACCGGGCTCAGCGGATCGGTAAATTCGGCGAATCCGTGCCGTTGGCGCTGCTCGACGTCGACTTGGACACCAGCGAATTCGGCACCCTCCCCAACGTCAGGCCGCACCGCCGGCCGTGACGAAGTCGATCAGCTCCTCCACCCGCCCCAGCAGCGCCGGCTCCAGGTCCTTGTAGGAGCGCACGCAGGACAGGATGCGCTGCCAGGCGGCGCCCGTGTTCTCCGGCCAGCCCAGCGCCCGGCACACCCCGGTCTTCCAGTCCTGCCCGTGCGGAACGGACGGCCAGGCCGCGATCCCGACCGAGGACGGCTTCACCGCCTCCCAGATGTCGATGTAGGGGTGGCCCACCACCAGCGCATGGTCCCCGGTCACCCCGGCCGCGATGCGCGACTCCTTCGAGCCGGGCACGAGGTGGTCGACGAGGACGCCGAGGCGGGCGTCCGGGCCGGGGGCGAAGCCGCGGACGATCGTCGGCAGGTCGTCGATGCCCTCCAGGTACTCCACGACCACGCCCTCGATGCGCAGGTCGTCGCCCCACACCCGCTCCACCAGCTCGGCGTCGTGCCGGCCCTCC
Organism: Streptomyces sp. 2114.4; assembly: GCF_900187385.1. Taxonomy (NCBI): domain Bacteria; kingdom Bacillati; phylum Actinomycetota; class Actinomycetes; order Kitasatosporales; family Streptomycetaceae; genus Streptomyces; species Streptomyces sp. 2114.4. Next base: position 2,503,874 of record NZ_FYEY01000001.1, on the reverse strand, counting down.
ACATAGATGCGCCCGGCGCGGGCGACCCGTGCGCGGGCGCCGGGCACGGCGAGTGATCCCGATGCCGTACGCGCCGGCGCGGTGGCCGCCGGCCGGTCATGGGGGCGTACGAGCGTGACCACCCGCCCCTCCAGGAGGAAGCCGCGTGGCTCCATGGGGAAGACCCGGTGCTTGCCGAAGCGGTCCTCCAGGGTGACCGTCGGGCCCTGTGCCGTCTTCTCGCAGCGGATCACGGCGCCGCAGAAGCCCGAGGTGACCTCCTCGACGACCAGATCGGGCTCGGCCGGCACCTCGGGCGCGGGCCGCTGCTTCTTCCACGGTGGGGTGAGGTCGGGGCTGTAGCGCTTGCTCTGCATCGGGTGGGCCTGTTCCGTCGGGGAGGGCGGGCGGTGGTGTGTGGAGGCCGGAAGCGGTGGTGTCGAGACCGGAAAGGGGCGGCGGGCCGGCGGGCAGTGGTCAGGAAGGCGCCACGCCGAAGCGGGCCGCCAGGGCGTCGCGTTGGGCGCGGACGAAGCGGGCGTCCACCACGGCGCCATGGCCGGGAACGTACCGTGCCTCCTCGCCGCCGAGGGCCAGCAGCCGGTCCAGCGCGCCGGGCCACTGCCGCGGCAGAGCGTCGGGGCCCGCCTGGGGCTCGCCGGACTCCTCGACCAGATCGCCGCAGAAGACGATCTCCGGCTCGCCGCCCCGGCCCGGTACCAGGACCGCCAGATCGTGGGCGGTGTGCCCGGGGCCGACGTTGGCGAGCAGCACCTGCCGGTCGCCCAGCTCGACGGTCAGCTGGCCGTGCACCTGGTGGTGCGGGGCGACGAGCAGATCGGCGGCCTCCGCGGCGGCGTCCCGCGCGACACCGTGCCGGATCGCGTCGTGCCGCAGCTCGTCCTTGCCGCGGCGCAGCAGCTCGCCCAGGCCGGCCGCCCCGAACACCGCGACGCCCGCGAAGGCGGCGGTGCCCAGCACATGATCGAAGTGGGGGTGGGTGAGCGCGATATGCGTCACGTCCCGGCCCAGCACCCCGCGGATCGTCCGGCGCAGCTCCGCACCGTCGCGCAGGGTCGCGCCGGTGTCGACGACGATGACCCCGGTGCTCCCCGCGATCACCCCGACCGTCTCGTCCCAGCCCGGCATCCGGCGCCTGGCGACGCCGTCACCGAGTCGTTCCCAACCGGCCTCTTCCCAAGCTGTACGCATACCGAGACGCTAGCGCCATCGCGATAGCGTTGCCCGACAGATCGGCCGAACACGGTCATCCGGCGAGCACTCCGCGCGCCCGCCCTTGCCGCGCCCGTGCTACCCGGCCGTACACTGGCTCAAGGTCTGGCACTCGGCCCGTGTGAGTGCCAGGAGAAACGAAGCGGCGGACGGCCGGACTGGAGGTGCGCGGGATGCTCAGTGAACGCAGGCTGGAGGTGCTGCGCGCCATCGTCCAGGACTACGTCGGGACGGAGGAGCCGGTCGGCTCCAAGGCGCTCACCGAACGCCACCGGCTCGGGGTCTCCCCGGCCACCGTCCGCAACGACATGGCGGTCCTGGAGGACGAGGGGTTCATCGCCCAGCCGCACACCAGCGCCGGGCGGATCCCGACCGACAAGGGCTACCGCCTGTTCGTCGACAAGCTGGCCGGCGTCAAGCCGCTGTCCAGCCCGGAGCGGCGGGCGATCCAGAACTTCCTGGACGGCGCCGTCGACCTCGACGACGTGGTGGGCCGCACGGTCCGGCTGCTGGCGCAGCTGACCCGGCAGGTCGCCGTCGTGCAGTACCCGTCCCTGACCCGGTCCACGGTCCGGCACGTCGAGCTGCTGGCCCTGGCCCCGGCCCGGCTGATGCTCGTACTGATCACGGACACCGGCCGGGTCGAGCAGCGGCTCATCGACTGCCAGGAACCGTTCGGCGAAACCTCCCTGGCGGATCTGCGGGCCCGGCTCAACAGCCGGGTCGTCGGCCGCCGGTTCGCGGATGTGCCGCAGTTGGTGCAGGATCTTCCGGAGTCCTTCGAGCAGGACGACCGCGGCACGGTCTCGACAGTGCTGTCGGTGTTGCTGGAAACTCTGGTGGAGGAGACCGAAGAGCGCCTGATGATCGGCGGCACCGCCAATCTCACGCGCTTCGGGCACGATTTCCCCCTGACCATCCGGCCGGTGCTGGAGGCCCTTGAGGAGCATGTGGTGATGCTCAAGCTGCTCGGGGAGGCCAAGGACTCGGGCATGACCGTACGCATCGGGCATGAGAATGCCCATGAAGGCCTGGCGTCCACATCGGTCGTCACGGTCGGCTACGGTTCGGGCGACGAGGCAGTCGCCAAACTCGGCGTGGTCGGACCGACCCGCATGGACTACCCCGGAACGATGGGAGCGGTACGCGCAGTGGCACGTTACGTCGGACAAATCCTCGCGGAGTCGTAAGTGGCCACGGATTACTACTCGGTCCTCGGCATCGGCCGCGACGCCTCGCAGGACCAGATCAAGAAGGCCTTCCGCCGGCTGGCGCGCGAGCTGCACCCGGACGTGAACCCGGATCCGAAGACCCAGGAGCGGTTCAAGGAGATCAACGCCGCTTACGAGGTGCTGTCGGACCCGCAGAAGAAGCAGGTCTACGACCTCGGCGGGGACCCCCTCTCGCAGGCCGGCGGCGGCCAGGGCGCGGGCGGCTTCGGCGCGGGCTTCGGCAACTTCTCCGACATCATGGACGCCTTCTTCGGCACTGCGTCGCAGCGCGGACCGCGCTCGCGCACCCGCCGTGGCCAGGACGCCATGATCCGGCTCGACATCGAGCTGAACGAAGCCGCCTTCGGCACCACCAAGGACATCCAGGTCGACACCGCCGTCGTCTGTACGACCTGCAGCGGTGAGGGCGCGGCCCCCGGCACCTCGGCGCAGACCTGCGACATGTGCCGCGGCCGCGGTGAGGTCTCCCAGGTCACCCGGTCCTTCCTCGGCCAGGTCATGACGTCCAGGCCGTGCCCGCAGTGCCAGGGCTTCGGCACGGTCGTGCCGACGCCGTGCCACGAGTGCGCCGGCGACGGCCGGATCCGCTCGCGCCGCACGCTCACCGTCAAGATCCCGGCCGGTGTCGACAACGGCACCCGCATCCAGCTCGCGGGCGAGGGCGAGGTCGGCCCCGGCGGCGGCCCCGCCGGTGATCTCTATGTGGAGATCCACGAGGTGGCGCATCCGGTCTTCCAGCGGCGCGGCGACGATCTGCACTGCACGGTCACCATCCCGATGACGGCGGCGGCGCTGGGCACGAAGTGCCCGCTGGAGACGCTGGACGGGGTGGAGGAGATCGATGTCCGGCCCGGTACCCAGTCCGGCCAGTCGATTCCGCTGCACCAGCGCGGCGTGACGCATCTGCGCGGCGGCGGCCGGGGCGATCTCATCGTCCACGTCGAGGTGATGACGCCGTCCAAGCTCGACGCCGACCAGGAGGACCTGCTGCGGCGGCTGGCCAAGCTCCGCGGGGAGGAGCGGCCCACGGGGCAGTTCCAGCCGGGGCAGCAGGGTCTCTTCTCGCGTCTGAAGGATGCGTTCAACGGGCGATAGCCCCAGGTGAGCCCGGGGGCCGGAGCCGTTCCCCGGGCGGCGCTGCGGCCTCGGACCCGGTTCGGAACGGCGCGGTGGGCGTGACACGATGTGCTCATGCCCACCGCACTGACCGATCTCTGCCGCCATCCGATCGTGCAGGCCCCGATGGCGGGAGGCGGCTCCGGACCCGAGCTGGCCGCCGCCGTCTGCGGGGCCGGCGGTCTCGGCTTCCTCGCCGCCGGCTACAAAACCGCCGACGGCATGTACCAGGAGATCAAACAGCTGCGGTCGCTGACCGACCGGCCCTTCGGCGTCAACCTCTTCATGCCGCAGCCCTCGCTGGCCGACGGCTCCGTCGTCGAGGCCTACCGCGAACAACTCGCGGGCGAGGCCGCCTGGTACGAGACCGAGCTCGGTGACACCGACGGACCCATCGACGACGGCTACGAGGCCAAGCTCGCGACCCTGCGGGACGATCCGGTGCCGGTGGTGTCCTTCACCTTCGGCTGCCCCTCGCGCGCCGTCCTCGACTCCTTCGCCGCGGTCGGCACGTACACGGTCGTCACGGTCACCACCGCCGCCGAGGCGCAGGCCGCCCAGTGGTCGGGCGCCGACGCGGTGTGTGTGCAGGGCGTGGAGGCCGGCGGCCACCAGGGCACCCACCGGGACGATCCGCATGCGGACGGGACCGGCTCGGGGCTGGGGCTGCTGGCGCTGCTCGGCCAGGTCCGTGAGGCCGTGCAGATCCCGGTGATCGCCGCGGGCGGGCTGATGCGCGGGGCGCAGATCGCGTCGGTGCTGGCCGCCGGGGCGAGCATGGCGCAGCTGGGCACCGCTTTCCTCGCCACCCCCGAATCGGGCGCCAACCCGCTGCACAAGCAGGCGCTGACCAACCCGCTGTTCACGCATACCGAGCTGACCCGGGCGTTCTCCGGGCGGCCCGCCCGCGGACTGGTCAACCGCTTCCTGCGCGAGCACGGCCCGTACGCCCCGGCCGCCTACCCCGCCGTCCACTACCTCACCTCCACGGTGCGCAAGGCCGCGGCCAAGGCGGGCGACGCGCAGGGCATGAGCCTGTGGGCCGGACAGGGGCACCGGCTGGCGCGGGAGCTGCCCGCCGGGCAGCTCGTGGACGTACTGGCGGTCGAACTGGACGCGGCGCGCGCCGCGTTGAGCCGCCCGCGCGCCGGCGGTGCCGCATGACCGCTCCGGTGTTCCTCGTCGATTCGCTCGCGGACGTACGGGCCGGCGGCACGCTGACCCTGGACGGCCCCGAGGGCCGGCACGCGGTGTCGGTGCGCCGGCTGCGGGCCGGTGAGGAGGTCGTCCTGACGGACGGCCACGGCACCGGCGCGCACGGCACGGTCGCCGCCGTCGAGGGCAAGGACCGGCTCACCGTCGCGGTCGCTGAACTGCGCACCGAGGCGTCGCCGGAGCCCACCATCACCGTCGTCCAGGCGCTCCCCAAGGGCGACCGCGGCGAGCTGGCCGTCGAGACGATGACCGAGACCGGTGTGGACGCCATCGTGCCCTGGGCGGCGGCGCGTTGCGTCACCCAGTGGAAGGGCGAGCGGGCCGCCAAATCGCTGGGCAAATGGCGTGCCACGGCCCGTGAGGCGGGCAAGCAGTCGCGCCGGCTGACCTTCCCCGAGGTCGCGGACCCGCTGACCACCAAGCAGGTGGCCACCCTGCTCGCCGACGCCGACTTCGCGGCCGTCCTCCACGAGGAGGGCAGCTCCCCGCTCGCCACCGCCGAACTCCCCGCCGAGGGCCGGATCGTGCTCGTCGTCGGGCCGGAAGGCGGGGTCTCCCCGGAGGAGCTGTCCCTCTTCGCCGAGGCGGGCGCCAGGCCCTACCGCTTGGGGACGACCGTGCTGCGCACCTCCACGGCGGGCACCGCGGCCACGGCGCTGCTGCTGGGGCGCACGGGGCGCTGGAGCTAGGGGGGCTCCCCCTAGGGAGACGCGGTCCCCGTCCGGGTCCTCGGGGTGACGGGCGCTCCCGTGCGGTGTGCGGCCCGGCCGGCGCGGGGACCGCGCGGCGGGGGGTGGGGTGGGCGCCCCGGTACGGCCTGCCCGGTAGCATCCGAGGCCGTGCGCACCGTGCGCAGGACGGATGACCCGGGAGGAGCCACCGGTGGCGGGAGAACCGCAGGCCGACTGCCTGTTCTGCAAGATCGTGGCGAAGGAGGTTCCGGCGACGATCGTCCGGGAGACCGACACCACCGTCGCGTTCCGCGACATCAATCCCCAGGCGCCCACCCACGTCCTGGTGATCCCCAAGGTGCACTACCCGGACGCGGCGAGCCTGGCCGCCGCCGAACCGCAGATCATCGCCGACATACTGCGCGAGTCCCGCGAGATCGCCGCCGAGGACAAGGTCGAGGACCGGGGCTACCGGGTCGTCTTCAACACCGGCGCCGGAGCGGGCCAGACCGTCTTCCACGCCCACCTGCACGTGCTCGGTGGCCGCGGCCTGCAGTGGCCCCCCGGATAACGCACCGTGTCCGTACGTGAATTGGTGGTCCTCGGCACCGCGAGCCAGGTCCCCACGCGGCACCGCAACCACAACGGCTACCTGCTGCGGTGGGACGGCCAGGGGCTGCTCTTCGACCCCGGCGAGGGAACGCAGCGGCAGATGCTGCGCGCCGGGGTCGCCGCCCACGACCTCCACCGGATCTGCGTCACGCACTTCCACGGCGACCACTCGCTCGGCCTGGCCGGGGTGATCCAGCGGATCAACCTCGACCGGGTGCCGCACCCGGTCACCGCCCACTACCCGGCCAGTGGGGAGCACTTCTTCGACCGGCTGCGCTATGCCACCGCGTACCGGGAGACGGTCCGGCTGGTCCAGCGGCCGGTGGCCGTGGACGGGGAGCTGGAGCGCTCGGCGGCGTACGTCCTGGAGGCGCGCAAGCTCTCGCACCCGGTCGAGTCGTACGGCTACCGGCTCATCGAACCGGACGCGCGCCGGATGCTGCCGGAGCGGCTGGCGGCGCACGGCATCGCCGGACCGGACGTCGGGCGCCTGCAGCGGCTCGGCGAGCTGAACGGCGTCACCCTCGACGAGGTGAGCGAGCGGCGCCCCGGCCAGCGCTTCGCGTTCGTCATGGACACCCGGCTGTGCGACGGCGTCCATGCGCTCGCCGAGGGGGCGGACATGCTGGTGATCGAGTCGACGTTCCTGGACGAGGACGTCCGGCTGGCCACCGACCACGGACACCTGACCGCCGGGCAGGCGGCGCGGGTCGCGGCGTCGGCGGGGGTGCGGCACCTCGTGCTGACGCATTTCTCGCAGCGCTACGACGACCCCACCGAGTTCGAGCGGCAGGCCCGCGAGGCGGGCTTCACGGGCGAGCTGACCATCGCCAAGGACCTGATGCGGGTGCCGGTGCCCAAGCGGCGCTGAACGCCCGGCGGAGGTCCGTCCGCCGGGCGTGCGCCGTGCCACGGGGAGCGTGCGCCGCGCCCCGCCGGGGTGGAACCCCTGCCTACGGCAGGAAGTACATCGGGTTCGGCAGCTTGAACGTCCGGTCCCCGGCGCCGCCGTTCAGATCGCTGTACTGGTCACCGAAGTTGGCGACGACGCGGTAGCCGAGGGATTCGATGTGCTTGCGGGTGCCCGACTTGTACTCGACCGTCGTGCAGGTGGCGCCGCAGGGCAGGTAGGCCGGCGGGTGCTCCTTGTTCTTCAGGTAGACGTGCCCGGCGTCCAGGGGCACGTCGTAGCCGACGTTCTTGAGGTTGCGTACGCTCCAGTCGCGCTGCGCCTCCTTGCGCCCGGTCAGGAAGAACACCTCGGCGCCCTTGGCGTGCGCCCAGTTGACCAGCCGGTTCATGCCGAAGACCGGATCCATGTCGTGGTGGGCCAGGTACTTGTCCTGGCTCTCCTCGGTGTAGTGGAAGCCGACCTGGAGCTCGTAGTTGTAGGTGAGCAGGGTCGTGTCGTCCATGTCGAGGACGATGGCCGGCTTGGGCTGCTTGCCCTGCTTGCCCGTCCGGCCCTGCTGCGCAAGGGCCTTGGACAGGTAAGTGCGGGCCTTGGCCTCGATGCCGCGGACCTGGCGGGCGTAGTTGCTGTGCGGGGAGGCGTAGTGCTCGCCGTCCGCCGTCACCGTGTCGCCGTAGTACGCCTTGATCTTGTCCTGCACCTGCGTGAGGTTGGGGATCTCCTTGTCGGTGCGCGGCACGGAGTGTTCGGCGGTGGCCTGGCCTATGCCGAAGACCGCGGTGCCGGTGACGAGAGCGGCGACCGTCGCGGCGCCGAGCCGGGCCTTTCGGGTGAGGGCGGGGCGGAAACGGGCGGGGCGGGGCATGCGCGGCTCCTTGGGAGGCATCAGTGGACTTCGTAGGTCTAACAGAGCATCAAGTCGGTATCTACGCGCGAAGATTCAACGCTTGGTAAAGGCTCATGGGCGCTGGCCGTGGAGATCGCCGCGGTCCGGACGCCGGCCTGGCGGCGGAGGGCACCCGAGAGGGCGCGCGGCCGGCGGCCCCGGACCGGAGATCACGGACCGGCCGTGGTCCTGTGCGGGGTGGCCCGGCACGCGTACGGTGAGGCACGGATCGGTGGCGGTGCGCCACAGTGGTCCCGTACGTGATCTTTGAAAGGGGCTGTTCCGATGGCACAGGAAGTGCGCGGCGTGATCGCGCCGGGGAAGAACGAACCGGTCCGGCTGGAGACTGTCCTGGTGCCGGATCCGGGCCCCGGCGAGGCCGTGGTGAAGATCCAGACGTGCGGGGTGTGCCACACCGATCTGCACTACAAGCAGGGCGGCATCAACGACGACTTCCCGTTCCTGCTCGGACACGAGGCCGCCGGCGTCGTGGAGTCGGTCGGCGCCGGGGTCACCGATGTGGCGCCGGGGGACTTCGTCGTCCTGAACTGGCGGGCGGTGTGCGGCCAGTGCCGCGCCTGCCTGCGGGGCCGCCCCCAGTACTGCTTTGACACCCACAACGCCCGGCAGAAGATGACGCTGAAGGACGGCACGGAGCTGTCCCCGGCGCTGGGCATCGGCGCCTTCGCCGACAAGACGCTGGTGGCCGCCGGACAGTGCACCAAGGTCGACCCCCGGGTGGCGCCCGAGGCGGCCGGACTGCTGGGCTGCGGGGTGATGGCGGGCATCGGCGCCGCGATCAACACCGGAGGCGTCGGGCGGGGCGACTCGGTCGCGGTCATCGGCTGCGGCGGCGTCGGCAACGCGGCCGTGGTGGGCGCGCGGCTGGCCGGTGCGGTCACGATCGTCGCCGTGGACATCGACGACCGGAAGCTGGAGACCGCGCGCTCCATGGGCGCCACCCACACGGTCAACTCCCGTACCGCCGACCCCGTCGAGGCGATCCGCGAACTGACCGGCGGCTTCGGCGCGGATGTCGTCATCGACGCGGTCGGCCGCCCCGAGACCTACCGGCAGGCGTTCTACGCCCGCGATCTGGCCGGGACCGTCGTCCTGGTCGGCGTCCCCACCCCGGACATGACCCTGGAACTTCCCCTCCTGGACGTCTTCGGCCGCGGCGGCGCGCTCAAGTCCTCCTGGTACGGCGACTGTCTGCCCTCCCGCGACTTCCCGATGCTGGTCGATCTGCATCTGCAGGGCCGGATCGACCTGGGGGCGTTCGTCACCGAGACCATCGGCATCGCGGACGTGGAGCAGGCCTTCGCGCGGATGGAGTCGGGCGATGTCCTGCGTTCGGTGGTGACGCTCTGATGGCGGCCCGCATCGACCACCTGGTCACCTCCGGAACCTTCTCCCTCGACGGCGGCACCTGGGACGTCGACAACAACGTATGGATCGTCGGCGACGACGACGAGGCGATCGTCATCGACGCCTCCCATGACCCCGACGCCATCCTCGAAGCCCTCGGCGGCCGGACACTGCGCGCGATCGTCTGCACCCATGGGCACGACGACCACATCGACGCGGCCCCGGCGCTGGCCTCCCGCACCGGCGCCCGGATCCATCTGCACCCCGCCGACCTGCCGTTGTGGAAGATGACCCACGCGGACACGGCGCCGGACGCGGAGCTGGCGGACGGCCAGGTGCTGACCATCGCCGGTACGGATCTGACCGTGCTGCACACCCCGGGCCACGCGCCCGGCGCGGTCTGCCTCCACGCCCCCGACCTGGGCACCGTCTTCACCGGCGACACCCTCTTCCAGGGCGGCCCCGGCGCCACCGGCCGGTCCTTCTCGGACTTCCCGACGATCGTGGCCTCGATCCGGGACCGGCTGCTGACCCTGCCGCCCACGACCCAGGTCCGCACCGGACACGGCGACTCCACGACGATCGGGGCGGAGGCCCCGCATCTGGACGAGTGGATCAAGCGGGGGCACTGAGGGGCGAGCGGGGCACCGAGGCCGCGAGGGCCGAACGGCGGCGCGCGGGGCCATTAAGGGGAGGGGCGGCCGTATCCCGTAAGGGTTGCGGGCGCCCCTTGCGGGCCACAACGCGGCGGAGGCGGAGGGTATTCCGGCGGAGGACGAAGGGCGGCGACGCCACCTCAGGGGCCCCTTCAGGAAGCCCCCTCACGCCTCCCTGGCCGCCCGTTCCAGGATGCGGGCGGCCACCGCGGGGGAGTCCACCAGCGGATGCAGCGCCAGCGCCCGCAGCGCGGCGTCCCTGTCCTTGTAGACCGCCGCCTCCACCGTCGCCCGCTCCACCGCCTTGACCTGCAGCATCAGCCCCAACTGGTCCTCGGGCAGCGGCGCGCAGGGCAGCGGCCTGGCGCCCTGCGACGTCACCTCGCACACCGTCTCCACGATCGCGTCCGGCGCCAGCTGCGGCACCGTCGTCCCGTTGCGGACGTTGAGGATCAGCCGGGTCCCGCTGTCGCCCACGATGGCGTGCATCAACGCCAGCGCCACCCGGTCGTAGCCACCGCCCTCCAGGTCGTGGCTGTCGCGCTGCCAGCCGCCACTGGCCGCCCTGCTGTGCGCCATATACGTCTCCTCGCGCTCCAGCCGGGTGCGCTCCCACAGCTCGTACGCCCCCTCCGGACCGCCGGCTGACGCGGCCCGCTCGAAGAAGCCGCCCTGCTGCTGGTCGAGGAATTCACCGCGGGTCTCGGCGGTGTCCCGTACGGAGCCGAGGGTTTCGCGGCGGAAGTAGTAGTAGTGCAGGTACTCGTTGGGCAGTGCGCCCAGGGTCCGCAGCCAGTCGGCGCCGAAGAGCCGGCCCTCCTCGAAGGAGCCCAGCGCGGCGTCGTCGGCGAGCAGCCCCGGCAGCAGCTCGGTGCCGTCCAGTGTCAACGACCGCAGCCAGCCGAGGTGGTTGAGCCCCACGTAGTCGTAGCCGACCCGGCCGGTGTCGTCGAAGGCCGCCGGGTCCACGCCGGCCGCCCGTGCCGCCCGGCGCACCAGCCCCACCGGCGAATCGCAGATCCCGATGACCCGGTCGCCCAGCACCTGGGACATCGCCTCGGTGACCGTGCCCGCCGGGTTGGTGAAGTTGATGACCCACGCCTCGGGGGCGAGAACCGCGATCCGCTCGGCGATGTGCAGGGCCACCGGGACCGTCCGCAGGCCGTAGAGGACACCGCCCGCGCCGACCGTCTCCTGGCCGAGCACCCCCTCGGACAGCGGGATCCGCTCGTCGCGGATCCGGCCTGCCGTGCCGCCCACCCGGATCGCCGAGAAGACGAAGCCGGCCCCGGCCAGCGCATCGTCCAGCCGGTTCTCGACCCGTACGGGCACCGGCGCCGGATGCCCCCGCGCCAGCCGCGTCAGCACCTCGGCGATCACCGCCACCCGGCGCGGATCGGTGTCGTGCAGCACCACCTCGGAGACGGCGTGCGCCGGGTCGTCCAGCAGCGCGCGGTAGACCAGCGGCACCCGGAAGCCGCCCCCGCCCAGAATCGTCAGCCTCATGGGGCGGAACGTACCGCAGCATCAGGCACACTGGCGGCACGTGCCGATACGAGAGGAGCGAGCACGGTGAGCAGCCGACGCGATGACCTTTTGCCCGCGGGACCGGCCGCAGTGCCACCGGCCCTCGATCCGCTCGCCGCGGTGCGCGCCGACGGCGATCCGTACACCGACGTCTATCTCACCGGCACCGTCTTCCTGGACATCATCTTCACCGGCCTGGACAGCGCCCCCGTCCGCGGCACCGAATCGTGGGCCCGCGGTATGGGCTCCAGCCCCGGCGGCGTCGCCAACATGGCCACCGCGCTGGCCCGGCTCGGCCTGCGCACCTCCCTGGCCGCCGCGTTCGGCGACGACCACTACGGCGAGTACTGCTGGGAAGCGCTCGAACAGGGCGAGGGCATCGACCTGGCGCTGTCCCGCACCGTCCCCGGCTGGCACTCCCCGGTCACCGTCTCCATGGCGTACGAGGGCGAGCGCACGATGGTCTCGCACGGCCACGAGGCGCCGCCGCCCGACTTCGCCTTCGACGGCAAGCACGCCCCGGGCTGCCCGCCGCCGTCCCGCGCCTGCATCGCCTCGCTGGTACCGGGCCGCCGGGAGGGCTGGCTGGGCTGCGCGGCCGGCCGCGGCAGCCGCATCTTCGCGGACGTGGGCTGGGACGACACCGGCCGCTGGGACCCGGCCGACCTCGCCGACCTCGAACACTGCGAGGCGTTCCTGCCCAACGCCGAGGAGGCGATGCGCTACACCCGCACCAACTCCCCGCGCGACGCCGCGCACAAGCTCGCCGACCGGGTGCCGCTGGCGGTGGTCACGCTGGGTGCCGAGGGCGCCTACGCGGTGGACGGGCGGACCGGGGAGAGCGCCGAGGTGCCCGCCATCGCCGTGGAGGAGCTGGATCCCACGGGCGCCGGCGATGTCTTCGTGGCCGGATTCGTCACCGGCACCCTCGCCGACTGGCCGCTCGCCGACCGGCTCGCCTTCGCGGGGCTGAGCGCCGCGCTGTCCGTCCAGGAATTCGGCGGCTCGCTGTCCGCACCGGGGTGGGCCGAGATCGCCGGCTGGTGGCAGCAGGTGCGCGCCTACGAGGCGGGTGCGCCGGGCGCGCTGCGCCGCCAGTACGCCTTCCTCGACGAGGTGCTGCCCGCGGCCTACCGGCCCGCTCCGCTGGCCCGCGCCGTCCCCACGATCGGCTTCCGCCGCCCGGCCTGAGCGGCCCCCGGGCCGGACCGGACGCGCACCGGCCATCCCCTGGGCAGCTCACCGGCCCCCCGGCAGCGCACCGGCCCCCCGGATGCGCACCGGCCGCCCCCGGCAGCGCCCCGGCCGCCCCCGGCAGGAAAAGACCTCAGGCTTGTCAGTGCCCCGTCGTACTCTTGTATCCCAAGGAGTCGAGTGCAGGTCATTGCAGGCAGGCACCTCATACGAGCAAAGGATGGGGGTTGAGCAGGCCACCGAGCCGCCCCATGACGCAGACACCCATGCAACCGCCCGCGCGCGCCCAGTTCACCGTCCCGGCCAAGCACCCGATGGTCACGGTCCTGGGATCCGGAGACTCCCTTCTGCGCGTGATCGAAAAGGCCTTCCCGGCGACCGACATCCATGTCCGGGGCAACGAAGTCAGTGCGGTCGGCGACGCCGCCGAGGTCGCTCTGGTCCAGCGCCTCTTCGACGAGATGATGCTGGTGCTCCGCACCGGACAACCGATGACGGAGGACGCAGTGGAACGCTCCATCGCCATGCTGCGCGCGGCGGAGGACGGCGAGGGAGCGGTGAGTGAGACACCCGCCGAGGTGCTCACCCAGAACATCCTGTCCAACCGCGGCCGCACGATCCGGCCCAAGACCCTCAACCAGAAGCGCTACGTCGACGCCATCGACGAGCACACGGTGGTCTTCGGCATCGGCCCGGCCGGCACCGGCAAGACCTACCTCGCGATGGCGAAGGCCGTGCAGGCGCTGCAGGCCAAGCAGGTCAACCGCATCATCCTGACCCGCCCCGCGGTCGAGGCCGGCGAACGGCTCGGTTTCCTGCCCGGCACCCTCTACGAGAAGATCGACCCGTATCTGCGCCCGCTCTACGACGCGCTGCACGACATGCTCGACCCCGACTCCATCCCGCGCCTGATGGCCGCGGGCACGATCGAGGTCGCTCCGCTGGCATATATGCGCGGAAGAACGCTCAATGACGCGTTCATCATCCTCGACGAGGCACAGAACACGAACCCCGAGCAGATGAAGATGTTCCTCACCCGCCTCGGTTTCGACTCGAAGATCGTCATCACCGGCGATGTCACCCAGGTCGACCTCCCCGGCGGCACGAAGAGCGGTCTGCGCCAGGTCCGGGACATCCTGGACGGCGTCGACGATGTGCATTTCTCCCTGCTCACCAGCCAGGACGTGGTCCGCCACAAGCTGGTCGGCCGTATCGTCGACGCCTACGAGAAGTACGACAGCCGCAACGGCAAGTGAGTGCGGGCCGGCCGGGACCACCGGCCGGCCCGTGCCCGGCACACAGAAGCGAGAAGCGACTCCCCCATGTCCATCGACGTCAACAACGAGTCCGGCACGGCCGTCGACGAGCAGGCCATCCTGGATGTCGCCCGCTACGCCGTCGCCCGGATGCGTATCCACCCGCTCTCCGAGCTGTCCGTGATCGTCGTGGACGCCGAGGCCATGGAACAGCTCCATCTCCAGTGGATGGACCTGCCGGGACCGACCGATGTCATGTCCTTCCCGATGGACGAGCTGCGTCCGCCGGCGAAGGACGACGAGGAGCCCCCGCAGGGTCTCCTCGGCGACATCGTGCTGTGCCCCGAGGTCGCCAAGAAGCAGGGCGAGGAGGCCCCGACGGGGCACAGCATGGACGAAGAGCTCCAGCTGCTCACCGTCCACGGCGTGCTCCACCTCCTCGGCTACGACCACGAAGAGCCGGACGAGAAGGCCGAGATGTTCGGCCTGCAGGCGGCGATCATCGACGGCTGGCGGACCGAACAGGGCCTGACCGGGCCCTCGCCGGCCCCCACTGTGACCTGACGGGACGCCGTGATGACCACCCAGCTGATCGCGGTCGCGGTCCTGCTCGTCGTGATCGCCTGGCTCGCCGCCTGTGCGGAAGCCGGTCTGGCCCGTACGACGAGTTTCCGGGCCGAGGAAGCCGTCCGCTCCGGCCGCCGCGGCAGCGCCAAGCTCGCCGCGGTCGCCGCCGACCCCACCCGCTACCTCAATGTCGCCCTGCTGGTGCGGGTCGGCTGCGAGATGGCCGCCGGTGTCCTGGTCACCTACGCCTGTCTGCGCTCCTTCGACAAGACGTGGCAGGCGCTGACGGTCGCCATCGCCGTGATGGTGCTGGTCTCCTATGTCGCCGTCGGCGTCTCGCCGCGGACCATCGGCCGCCAGCATCCGCTGAACACCGCGACCGCCGCCGCCTATGTGCTGCTGCCGCTGGCCCGCGTCATGGGCCCCGTCCCGCAGCTGCTGATCCTCCTCGGCAACGCCCTCACCCCGGGCAAGGGCTTCCGCAAGGGCCCGTTCGCCTCCGAGGCCGAGCTGCGCTCGCTGGTCGACCTCGCGGAGAAGGAGTCGCTGATCGAGGACGAGGAGCGCCGGATGGTGCACTCCGTCTTCCAGCTCGGCGACACCCTCGTCCGCGAGGTGATGGTGCCGCGCACGGACCTGGTCGCCGTCGAGCGCTTCAAGACCATCCGCCAGGCGCTCACCCTGGCCTTGCGCTCCGGCTTCTCGCGCATCCCGGTGACCGGCGAGAACGAGGACGATGTCGTCGGCGTGGTCTACCTCAAGGACCTCGCCCGCAAGGTCCACATCAGCCGCGACGCCGAGAACGAGCTGGTCTCCACGGCCATGCGCCCCGCCGTCTTCGTCCCCGACACCAAGAATGCCGGTGATCTGCTGCGCGAAATGCAGCAGGACCGCAATCATGTCGCGGTGGTCATCGACGAATACGGCGGCACCGCCGGCATTGTCACCATCGAGGACATCCTGGAAGAGATCGTCGGCGAGATCACCGACGAATACGACCGGGAACTGCCGCCCGTCGAAGATCTCGGCGACGGGCGCTATCGCGTCACCGCCCGGCTGGACATCGGCGACCTCGGCGAGCTGTACGGGCTGGCCGAGCTGGACGACGAGGACGTCGAAACGGTCGGCGGGCTGCTCGCCAAGCTCCTGGGCCGGGTGCCCATCGCCGGCGCCACCGCTGAGGTCGACCTCTCCGAGGACGCGTCGGACCCGGGCCTGAAGGCGCTCCGGCTGACCGCGGAGTCCCCGGCCGGCCGCCGCAACAAGATCATCACGGTGGTCTGCGAACCGGTGCGCAGCGAGGGTGCGGACGTGTCCGAGGAGCCTTGGGCGGGCGGCCGTTCCGCCGGCTGAACGGATGCGGAATTCACCGCGTAATTCTTTGTGGCGACGGGAATGATTCTCGCCATCGAATCCACAAGGCTACTTATCTCCAGTGCACCGGAAATGTTCTGCAAGCCATCTCCGGTGGGGCTGGATTCTTTCGTGTGCCGCATGGAAAGATCTTCGGGCGGTCGCTGGAAGCGCGGCCGTCACGCGTGAGAGAAATCGTCACAGAGATCTTCCCGCGCGGGCTGCCCCGGAGCGGGGGACCGGGGCAGCCACCTCTCCCTTCCGCCGCGGCGCCGCGCGCGCATCGTCCGCGGCGCCGGACCGGCCGCCCCCTTTCCCGCCGCCGTCCGCGGTCCCGCATATGCTCGCCCGTATGAGCGAAGCCGCACCGCTGGACCCGGAAGACCGCAAGATCATCACGCTTGCCCGCTCGGCGCGGGCCCGTAACGGAGTGCCCGAGGGCGCCGCCGTCCGCGACGAGACCGGCCGCACCTATGTCGCCGGCACCGTCGCCCTGGACTCGCTGCAGCTCAGCGCGCTGCAGACGGCCGTGGCGATGGCCGTCGCCAGCGGGGCCACGTCCCTGGAGGCCGCGGCCGTGGTCACCGACGCCGAGCGCGCGGCCGACGCGGACCGTGCGGCCGTACGGGACCTCGGCGGGCCCGCGACGCCCGTCCTGGTCGCCGGCCCCGACGGCACCCTGCGCAGCACCGTTCCGGCGGGCGACGCACCGGCCTGAGCGCGGGGCGGTACGGGCGGACGGGGCACGGGTGCCGTACGGGCGGAGCGCGGACGGCGTGCGGGGGCCACGGGTTGCGGCCCATCGGCCGCGGCGGGCCGCCCCGTCCCGGCCGTCCCCTCCCGGCCGCCCCGTCCCGGCCGCCGCGGCCGTTTGGTCGGAGCCGCGTCCGGCATCGGGGAGAATGGGCGCCATGAGCGTTCGTACAGAGTCCTCCGCCGCGCACCGCGCCGGCTTCGCCTGCTTCGTCGGCCGCCCCAATGCGGGCAAGTCCACCCTCACGAACGCTCTCGTCGGCACGAAGGTGGCCATCACCTCCAACCGCCCGCAGACCACCCGCCACACGGTCCGCGGCATCGTGCACCGCCCCGAGGCGCAGCTGGTCCTCGTCGACACCCCCGGTCTGCACAAGCCGCGCACGCTGCTCGGTGAGCGGCTGAACGACGTCGTGCGGACCACCTGGGCCGAGGTGGACGTGATCGGCTTCTGCCTGCCCGCCGACCAGAAGATCGGCCCCGGCGACCGCTATATCGCGGCGGAGCTGGCGGGCATCAAGAAGACCCCCAAGGTCGCCATCGTCACCAAGACCGACCTCGTCGACTCCAAGGCGCTGGCCGCCCAGCTGATCGCCATCGACCAGCTCGGCAAGGAACTGGGCATCGAATGGGCCGAGATCGTTCCGGTCTCGGCGGTGGCATTGGAAGAGGCGGGGCGCAGCCCCTCGGACAAGGGCGGTGGCGGGCGAGGGGCCGGCCAGGTGGCGCTCCTCGCCGACCTGCTCGTGCCGATGCTCCCGGAGAGCCCGCCGCTCTACCCCGAGGGCGATCTCACCGACGAGCCCGAGCAGGTCATGGTCGCCGAGCTGATCCGTGAGGCCGCGCTGGAGGGCGTCCGCGACGAACTGCCGCACTCCATCGCGGTGGTCGTCGAGGAGATGCTGCCGCGCCAGGACCGCCCCGCCGAGAAGCCCCTCCTCGACATCCACGCGAATGTCTACATCGAGCGCCCCAGCCAGAAGGGGATCATCATCGGCCCCAAGGGCAAGCGCCTGAAGGAGGTCGGCATGAAGTCGCGCAAGCACATCGAGGCGCTGCTCGGCACGCCGGTCTTCCTGGATCTGCACGTCAAGGTCGCCAAGGACTGGCAGCGCGACCCGAAGCAGCTGCGCAAACTGGGCTTCTGAGCCCGGCCGGCTCCCGGCCGCTGGGCGCCGCGGCCCTCAGAGGCCACGCCCCGGATGCCGCGCACCGCTCAGGCCACGCCCCGGATGCGGCGCACCAGCAGCGCCCCCACCAGCCCGACCGCCGCCGCGACGGCATACAGCATCCGGTAGCCGCCGAGGTGATGGACGATCGGCGCGGCCAGCGCGGGGGCGGCCACCTGCGGCAGCGCGTTGGCGATGTTGATGACGCCCATGTCCTTGCCGCGGTGCGCGGCGGCCGGCAGCACCTGCGTCATCAACGCGAAGTCGACGGCGGTGAAGACGCCGAACCCCACCCCCAGCAGCGCCGCGGCGCACAGCGCACCCGGCCAGGTCTGCCAGCCGGCCAGCAGCCCGGTCGCCACCGTCATGATCACCCCGGACCACAGCACGAACGGCTGCCGCCGCCCGGCCCGGTCCGACCAGAAGCCCCCGACGACGACCGTGCCCAGCAGGGTCACGCCGTTGACCGCGGTCAGGATCAGCACCCCGCCGCCCGGGTCGGGACGGTGCAGCACATCGCGCAGGTAGTACAGCAGGTACAGCAGGGCCAGTGCGTTGCCCAGGTTGATCAGGAAGCGGGTCAGCCAGGCCCATCCCAGATCGGGATGGCGGCGCGGACTGATCCAGAACCCGGCGGCCAGTGCCCGGACGCTCAGCCGCGGGCGCCGTCCGGCCGGCAGCACCGGGTCCCGGTGCCCCAGCACGTACGGCAGGGTGCCCAGCACCACGAAACCGGCGCAGGCCAGATAGCCCGCGGTCACTCCTCCCGTGGCCCCGCCTCCTTCCGCCGCACCTCCGGCGGCCACGCCCCCCGCCACCGTCGCCAGGCCCGTCCCGGCCACCACGCCCAGGATCTGCGCGGCACCCAGCCAGCCGCCCACCGCCCCACGCTGCCGACGCGGCACCCGGTCGGGCACCGCCGCGGTGATCGCCGCGAAGGCCGCATTGAGGGTGAGCTGCACCAGACACCACCCCAGCACCATCACCGCCACCGAGCGCGCCCCGGCCAGCAGGGCGAGCGCGCCGGCCCCGCCCGCGACCCCCGCGGCGATCCACGGCGTACGCCGCCCGAACCGCGAGGCCGTACGGTCCGACAGCGCCCCGAAGAGCGGGTTGGCCACCATCGAGACGACGGCGCCCGCCCCCGTCACCCACGCCAGCACCGACTCCTTCGGCGTCCCCGGCGGCGCGAGCTCGGCGGCCTGCAGCGCCAGCAGGATCTGCAGCGGCCCGTACCACCCGACCCAGATCGCCCCGTTGGCCAGCGACAGCGCGGCGGTCCACGCCCGCCCTGCCGGCTGTGACGGCTCCGCAAGCGCCTCGGGAGCCGCCGGGCCGCTCATCCCCGTGCCTGCTCCCGCAGCACGCCTTGCAGCCAGCGGTACGAGGCCTTGGGCGTCCGCTTCAGCGTCGCGTAGTCCACGTGCACCAGGCCGAACCGCCGGGCGTACCCCTCCGCCCACTCGAAGTTGTCCATCAGCGACCACACGAAGTAGCCCCGCACGTCCACCCCGGCCGCCATCGCCGCGTGCAGCGCCCGCAGATGCCCGTCCAGGAACGCGATCCGCTCCCGGTCCTCGATCCCCTCGTACGAGCACCCGTTCTCGGTGATCACGACGGGCGGCAGCCGGTCCCCGTACCGCTCCCGGAACGACACCAGCAGCTCGGTCAGCGCCTCCGGTACCACCGGCCAGCCGAAATCGGTGCGGGGGTAGCCCTCGATCTCCCGTGGAGCGAAGGGAAGTTCGGGCGGCAGCCGGATCCCGCCGAAGTCGGTCCCCGCGGCCTTTCCCGCCCCCGTGGCCTCATCCGTCCCCGCGGCCCCCTCCGCTGCCGGGGCTCCCACCAGCGTCGGCTGGTAGTAGTTGATCCCGTACCGGTCCACCGGCTCCGCGATGACCTGCAGATCCTCCGCGACCGGCCCCGGCAGCAGCGCCGCCAGCTCCTCGTCCGGATACCGGCCCAGCAGCACCGGCTCCGCGAACAGCCGGTTGAGCAGCAGGTCGTAGAGGCCGGCCGCCGCGGTGTCCGCCTCCGATGCGCTCGCCGTCCAGGTCGGCCCGTGCGAGTTGGCGATCCCGATGTCCGTCGCCCCGCGGGCCCGCAGGGCCTGCACGGCCAGCCCGTGTCCCAGCAGTTGATGGTGCGCGGCCGGCAGCGCGTCGAACAGCAGCTGCCGCCCCGGCGCATGCTGTCCCAGCCCGTAGCCCAGCAAGGTCACCTCGGCGGGCTCGTTGAGCGTGATCCACCGCTCCACCCGGTCCCCGAGCCGCCCCGCCACCACGTCCGCATACGCCGCGAAGCGCTCGGCGGTCTCCCGCCGGAGCCAGCCGCCGCGCTCTTCCAGCGCCTGCGGGGTGTCCCAGTGGAAGAGCGTCGGCACCGGTGCGACGCCCGCCGCCAGTAACGCGTCCACCAGCCGGTCGTAGAAGTCCAGCCCCGCGCCGTTGACCGCCCCGTCCCCGTCCGGCACCACCCGCGGCCAGGCCACCGAGAACCGGTACGCCCCGACCCCGAGCTCCCGGAGCAGCCCCACGTCCTCCCGGTAACGGTGGTAGTGGTCGGTCGTCACCCGGGCGTCCGACCCGTCCTTGATCCGCCCTGCCCCCGCCGCGAAGACATCCCAGACGGAGCGCCCCCGCCCGTCTTCCTCCACCGCCCCCTCGATCTGCGGGGCGGACGTGGACACCCCCCATAAGAAGTCACGGGGGAAGCGGGGCAGCGGGGCGGGCACCGGTTCGGTCGTCATGCGCCGGATCTTTGTAACCGGCGGTAACGGTGTCAAGGGGGTGGGCGGCGACGGGTAGTTGGGACGCCGCGCAGACTGCCCCCGGCGGGTGGTGGGACGCCGCGCAGACCGCCCCCGGCGGGTGGTGGCGCCCCGGCGGCTACGCCCCTTCCTTCATCACCTTGGTGATCAGCTTGCGCTGTTCGTCCGTGAGCCGGGGGTCGGAGCAGTAGACCGTCCTGCCGTCGACGGTGATCTGGTAGCTGAAGCCGTCCGGTACTCCGACCGGGGGCTCGGTGCGGCCGGTGGCGACGGCATCCTTGGCCAGGTTCTGCCAGTCCTCGGCGTCCGGGCGGCCCGCGGTGTCGACCTCGGCGCGGCGGTCGACGCCCGCAAAACCGCCGGTGCGATGAACGTGAATGCGCATAACGACTCCTCCGACGTCACGACTCCTCCGACGTCCTGCGACGGACTTCTACCCCGTACGGCCACGCTAACCGTGCGCGGGGCGGGCGCGCCTGCGGGCGGCGCCCGCCCCGCGGACCTCGTGGCGCCGCTACTTCGGGGTCACACCGACCTGCGTCCAGGCCTTGACCACGGCCTCGTGCTCGTCGCCGGCCCCGAAGCGGGCCTGCGCGGCCTTGATGGTGAGGGCGGCGAAGTCCGCGAACTGTGCGTCGGTGGAGAGCTTGCCGCCGGTCAGGACGTCGTACCAGACCTGCCCCGCCCGCTCCCAGGCCTTGCCGCCGAGGGCGGTGGCGGCCAGGTAGAAGGCGTGGTTGGGGATACCCGAGTTGATGTGGACGCCGCCGTTGTCGTCGGTGGTGCGGACGTAGCCCTTCATCGTGGCGGGCTGCGGGTCCTTGCCCAGGACGTCGTCGTCGTACGCGGTGCCCGGGGCCTTCATCGAGCGCAGCGCCTTGCCGGTGACGTTCGGGCCGAGGAGGTCGGCGCCGATCAGCCAGTCCGCCTGGTCGGCGGTCTGGCCGAGGGCGTATTGCTTGATCAGCACGCCGAAGACATCGGAGACGGACTCGTTGAGGGCGCCGGGCTGGCCCTCGTAAGTGAGGTTGGCGGTGTACTGGGTGACGCCGTGGGTGAGCTCGTGGCCGATGACGTCGACGGGGATGGTGAAGTCCTTGAACAGGTCGTTGTCGCCGTCGCCGAAGACCATCCGCTCGCCGTCCCAGAAGGCGTTGTCGTACTTCCGGCCATAGTGGACGGTGGCGTTGAGCGGCAGGCCGGCGCCGTCGATGGACTTCCGGCCGTAGATCTTGAGGTAGAGCTCGAAGGTGGCGCCGAGGCCGGCGTGGGCGCGGTTGACGGAGGCGTCCTTGACGGGGCCGTCCTTCTCCGTGTGCACCTTGTGACCGGGCAGGTTCTCCGTGTGCCGGGCGTCGTAGACGGTGCGGTCCGGCTTGTCGGGGGAGGCGCCGGGCTCGCCCGGGGTCAGCCCGCCGCGGGCGGCGAGCTCGCGGCGCTCGGTGCGCCGTACGTGGTCGTGCTCCAGGGTCCGGCGGGCGGGCTCGTGCCGCTCCGGGTCGTCGGACTGTGCCAGGTTGTCGAGGATGTGCGGCGGGATGATCGTGCAGAAGACCGGGGTGTGGCCGGTGGCGTGATCTGACTGCGCGTCGTTGAGGTCCATGAACAAACGGTGGCACTGTGTGATGCGGCTGTCACTCCCCGCGTCCAAGATTCCTGAAAAAGTGTGGTTGGTCGCATTTGGGGAACAAAGTCCGCCCGGTCCCGCATACTGATACGCGACCGCCCTCCAGGGCCGACCTCGGCTAAGGTGCTGTGCATCATGCGTTTCGGGCTGCTTCTCCTTAGCTGCCGCGGTGAGGGCCTGTAGTCGTAGGCCGACCCCCTCCCCGCGGAGTTCGGTGTTGCGATCTTTTCGCCCCGTCGGCCCTCCCTGACTCCCCAGGAGCAGGGGGACCCCAGCGGACACACGAGGAGCCCCACGCACCATGACGAATCCGTCGAGCCCCGCAGGCCATCCCGTCGGCCGGCCCACCCCGGTCACCAACGCGACGCAGCTGCAGCGGCCCTCGGGCATGCCGGTCCACAAGTACGGCCGCTACGAAGCCGTCGACATCCCCGACCGCACCTGGCCCGACAACCGCATCACCGCCGCGCCCCGCTGGCTCTCGACCGACCTGCGCGACGGCAACCAGGCGCTGATCGACCCGATGTCACCGGCCCGCAAGCGCGAGATGTTCGATCTGCTGGTACGCATGGGCTACAAGGAGATCGAGGTCGGCTTCCCGTCCTCCGGTGAGACCGACTTCGCCTTCGTCCGCTCCATCATCGAAGAGGGCGCGATCCCCGAGGACGTGACGATCTCCGTCCTGACGCAGGCCCGCGAGGAGCTGATCGAGCGCACCGTGGAGTCGCTGCGCGGCGCCCACCGGGCCACCGTGCACCTGTACAACGCCACCGCGCCCACCTTCCGCCGGGTCGTCTTCCGCGGCTCGAAGGAGCAGGTCAAGCAGATCGCGGTGGACGGCACCCGGCTGGTGATGGAGTACGCCGACAAGATCCTGGGCGACGAGACGATCTTCGGCTACCAGTACAGCCCGGAGATCTTCACCGACACCGAGCTGGACTTCGCACTGGAGGTCTGTGAGGCGGTGATGGACGTCTGGCAGCCCGAGGAGGGCCGCGAGATCATCCTGAACCTGCCCGCCACCGTGGAGCGTTCGACGCCGTCCACCCACGCCGACCGCTTCGAGTGGATGTCGCGCAACCTGTCCCGCCGCGAGCACGTCTGCCTGTCGGTGCACCCGCACAACGACCGGGGCACCGCCGTCGCCGCCGCCGAGCTGGCGGTCATGGCGGGCGCCGACCGTATCGAGGGCTGCCTGTTCGGGCAGGGCGAGCGCACCGGCAACGTCGACCTGGTGACGCTGGGCATGAACCTGTTCTCCCAGGGCGTCGACCCGCAGATCGACTTCTCGCAGATCGACGAGATCCGTCGCACCAGCGAGTACTGCAACCAGATGGAGATCCACCCGCGCCACCCCTACGCGGGCGATCTGGTCTACACCGCCTTCTCCGGCTCCCACCAGGACGCCATCAAGAAGGGCTTCGACGCCATGGAGGCCGAGGCCACCGCCGCCGGCAAGACCGTGGACGACATCGAGTGGGCGGTCCCCTACCTGCCCATCGACCCCAAGGACGTCGGCCGCTCCTACGAGGCCGTCATCCGCGTCAACTCGCAGTCCGGCAAGGGCGGTATCGCCTACGTCCTGAAGAACGACCACCACCTGGACCTGCCGCGCCGGATGCAGATCGAGTTCTCCCGGATCATCCAGGAGAAGACCGACACCGAGGGCGGCGAGATCACGCCCACCGCCATCTGGTCCGCCTTCCAGGACGAGTACCTGCCCAACCCGCACAACCCGTGGGGCCGTATCCAGGTCAAGAACGGCCAGACCACCACCGACAAGGACGGCATCGACACCCTCACCGTCGAAGCCGAGGTGGACGGTGCGGAAACGGTGCTGGTCGGCACCGGCAACGGCCCGATCTCCGCGTTCTTCCACGCGCTGCAGGGCATCGACATCGACGCTCGGCTGCTCGACTACCAGGAGCACACCATGAGCGAGGGCGCCTCCTCGCTGGCCGCCTCGTACATCGAGTGTGCGATCGGCGACAAGGTGCTGTGGGGCATCGGCATCGACGCGAACACCACGCGTGCCTCGCTGAAGGCCGTCGTCTCCGCCGTGAACCGCGCGGGTCGCTGAACCGGCAGCCGCACCGTCCCGCACGCGCCCCCGTCGCTCTCCCCGAGCGGCGGGGGCGCCGTTGTACGACCCCGCCACCTGAAGGTGGGGTTTGAACCCCCTCCACGTCACGGTGAGTAAAAACGTCAGTACTTTTGGTGACTCGGCGCTCGTCGGACAGGCCGCGACGCCGGACACCAAGGACGTGCAGATGAGCAGACACGGCATGCCCGTACTCTCCCGGCTCCTCGTGGCGGCGGCCGCCTCGCTGGCCGTGGTGGCCTCGGCCCTCGCCCCGGCGGCCGCGGGCGCACCGGCTCGCGCGGCGGACCGTCCGGAGTATGTGGCGCTCGGCGACTCCTACAGCGCCGGGGTGTTCGTCCGCCCCTGGGAGGAGGACGACGGCTGCGGCCGCTCCGCGCGCAACTATCCGCACCAGGTCGCCCGTCAGCTGGGGTTCCACCTGACCGATGCGACCTGCGGGGCCGCCGAGGTGGTCGACGGGGTCCTGGGGCCCCAGCCGGCCGCCAAGATCTACGGTCCGCCGTCGGTCCCGCCCCCGGGCGGCTGGTCCGATCTGCCCCCGCAGGTGGAGGCGCTGTCCCCCACCACCGACTACGTCACCGTCGGCATCGGCGGCAACTCCCTCGGCTTCGGGTCCATCGTGAGCACCTGCCTCGAACTGGGCATCACCAAGCCCCTGCAGACCAAGCCCTGCACCAACCACTACACCGGCACGGGTGCGGGGGCGAGCTGGCTGGAGGAGCGGTTCGCGCAGCTCGACGCCGACTTCGACCGCATGATGACGGTGATCCACCGGCGCGCACCACAGGCGAGGATCGCGGTCGTCGGCTACCCCGCCATCGTCCCGGACGGCTCCGGCTGCTCGTTCCTGCACTGGAACCAGCTCGGCAGCGTCAAGAAGGGCGACATGCCCTGGCTGGACGGGCTCGAAAAGCGCCTGAACGGGCTGCTCCACCGGCACGCCGAGGAGCACGCCGCGCTCTACGTCGACACCTACGGGCCCAGCCTGAACCACGGGGTGTGCCACAGCGGGGACGCGAAGTGGATGTACGGGGTCCGGGACAACCTCACCGGTGACGGCGACCAGACCGACACGCCGTCGGAGCTGTGCAAGACCATCCCCGGCTCCGGCGAGGCCTGCACCTTCGTCCCCCCCAACGCCCGCGGCCTGGACAACCAGGCGCACCAGGTGACCCGCGCCCTGACGACCTCGATGGGGTGACGGGAAGCCCGGTGCGCTCCCGCACTGCCCTCACCGTTTTGGCCAAGCCCGGCCCGCGGCACCACCGGGGCCCGCGGCCGCCTCACCCGCCGTCCGCCTCCTGACAGCCACGCAGTTCACGGCGCCCACAGGCCTCTGCCCCTCCCGTGCAAGGGGCAGAGGCCTTCGTCATCCGGCCAGTTGTCCGGTACGAGGTGCTGACGCCACATCATGTATGTGGCTAACATCACGTCCCATACGGCGAGGGCGCCATGGGGTACTCCCTGGGAACCCCACCCGTACCCGGAGGGCTACGGGGGAGTTACGGAGGGCTGACGTGAGGCACAAGGTGTGTGTGATGGGTGTGCGCACGTCCTGGCGCACCGTCGCCGATGGCGAGTTCTTCTGTCCGGACTGCGGCGGGGACCGCAACTACCTCCGCCGGACCGGCCGTCGCCGTCTCACCGTCCTCGGCGTCCCGCTCCTGCCCCGCGGTGCCACCGGCCCGGTCCTGGAGTGCTCGGCCTGCCGCGGCCACTTCGGCCCGGACGCCCTCGACCACCCCACCACCGTCCGCTTCTCCGCGATGCTCAGGGACGCCGTCCACACCGTCACCCTCGCGCTGCTGGCCGCCGGGGGCACGTCCTCCCGCGCCGTCCGTGACGCGGCAGTCGACACGGTCCGCGCGGCCGGCTTCGCGGACTGCTCCGAGGACGAACTGCTGACCCTGCTCGCCGCCCTCGCCGCCGACACCGGCCGGCTCACCGGCACCTACGACGCGGTGACCGGCGGCCACTGCGCGCCCCAGGGTCTGGACCCGTGCGGCACCGCGCTGGCCATAGAGCTCCACGAGGCGCTGGAACCGCTCGCCCCGCACCTCGCCCCCGCCGGCCGGGAGGCGATCCTCCTCCAGGGCGCCCGTATCGCTCTCGCGGACGGCTCCTACACACCCGCCGAGCGCGAGGTGCTGAGCACCGTCGGCAGCGCCCTGACGCTCCGCCCCGCCGACACCAGCCGGCTGCTCGAGGCGGCGCGCACCCCGTCCTGAGGGGCACGGCGGCCGGCCCGATGCGCCGGCACCCACGTGACCGGCCGCGACGCGACGGCCGCACGGGAGCCGGAACGACCCCGCCACCACAGCAGGGCGACGGGGTCGGACACCAGCAGCGGCCGGGCGGTTCAGGCCGGCGTCAGACGCACCGGCAGGCTGCGCAGACCGCCCGAGATGAAGCCGTCCGTCGGCGCCAACTCCTCCGGTGACACGGCCAGTTGAAGCCCCGGGAAACGGGCGAAGAGGGCCGGCAGCGCGATCCGCGCCTCCATACGGGCCAGCGGAGCGCCCAGGCAGTGGTGGACGCCGTGGCCGAACGCCAGGTGCTCCTGACGGGTGCGCCGGACGTCGAAGCCGTCGGCCCTCTCGCCGTGGAACGCGGGGTCACGGCCGGCCGCCGCGTACGCCGGGAGGATCGCCTCGCCCTTGCGGATGGTGGGGCCGTCCGGGATCTCGATGTCCGCCACGGCGAAGCGCAGCGGGAGCGCGGCGATGCTCGGGGCCCAGCGCAGCGTCTCCTCGATCACGTCGTTCCAGTGCACCTCGCCCGACAGCACCAGCCGGAGCTGTTCGGGGTGGGTGAGCAGGGCGTGCACGGCGTTGCCGAGGAGGTCGACGGTGGTCTCGTGACCGGCCCCGATGACGAGCAGGAGGGTGTCGAGCAGTTCCTGCTCGGTCATCCGCTCGCCCTCGTCGTCCCGCGCGGAGACCAGCAGGCTCGTCAGGTCGTCGGCCGGGTGCTCGCGCTTGGCGGCGACCAGGCCGGACAGCAGCGCATGGACGGCCGCGCCGGTGGCGGCGGCCTGCTCCGGGGTGGCCGTGGTGTCCATGATGGCCGCGACGAGGCGGGCGAGTTCGGCGCGCTGCTCGCCCTCCGGGAAGCCGAACAGCTCGCAGATCACCTGCATCGGCAGCGGGTGGTTGAAGCGGGCGCGCAGGTCCACGGGTTCGCCCGCGGGGTGCCCGGCCAGGTCGTCCAGGAGGGCCGCGGTGATGGCCTCCACGCGCGGGAGCATGGCGTCGGTGCGGCGGGCGGTGAACGCCGGGGCGATCAGCTTGCGCAGCCGCCGGTGGTCGGCGCCGTACGCGGTGAACATGTTCGTGACGCCGATCCACGACTGCAGCCAGCTGCCGCGGATGTCCTCGCGCTGCCACAGGGGCCAGTGCTCCCGTGGGTTCTTGGAGACCCGGTCGTCGGTCAGCAGCTGCTTGAGCAGGGTGTGGCTGGTGACCGACCAGGCCTCGATGCCGCCGGGGAGCTCGGTGCGCGCCAGTGGGCCTAGCGCGCGGAGACGGGCGGCCTCTCCATGGATGTCGCTTCCGACCGGGTCGATGACGTAGGGCTGCTGTCCCTGTTGTGCCATGGAGTGGCTCCTGCCTGGTCGGGGGTGATCGGGGTGAAGCGGGCCGGGAGCGCGGCCAGCGCCCTATGGAACGCACCGTTGCGCCACTGCAACTCGCTCGCGTCCACGGCGAGTTCGATGTCCGAGAGCCAGGCGGTCAGCCGCTCGATCGCAGTGGTGGCGATCAGCAGCGCATGCCGCTTCACGGGGCAGGCGTGCGGGCCTGCCGCCCAGGACAGGTGCGAGCCGCCGCCCGAGCCCGGGCCCGTCTGCCCGGTGGTGTCGAACTGGCTGTTGGCGGCCGCGTACGACACCATCACCAGCTGCCCCTTGCGCACCCAGGTGCCGTGGAAGAAGACGTCACGGACCGGGAAGTGCGCGGAGTAGTTGGCCAGCGGCGGGTCGTTCCACAGCACCTCGTTGAGCGCGTCGTGCGCGGTCAGCGCGCCACCGGAGAGGGTGTGGTAGTAGCGGTCGTCGGAGAGCATCCGCGACAGCGCGTTGCCGATGAGGTTGGCGAGCGGTTCGTTGCCCGCGCCCATCGTGAGGATGACGTTGTGGATCAGTTCCTCGTCGTTGAGCGCGTTGGGGTGGTCCATGAACCAGGAGGTCAGGTCCGGCCCGCGCTCGGCCTTCTTCATACCGACCAGCTCCATGATGTAGCTGGTGTAGGCCTCGTTGGCGGCCGCGGCCTCCTCGGGGGAGTTGCCGTCCAGCATGCCCCCGATGGCCGTGATCAGCCGGTCGCTGTACGAATCCGGCATCCCGAAGAGGTTGTTGAACATCAGCAGCGGGATCAGCCGCGCGTAGTCGGCGATCAGGTCGACCTCGCCGTGCGCGCCGAAGCGCCGGATCAGGGAGTCCGCGGCGTGGTGGACGCGGGCGCGCAGCTCGTGCGGCTCGACGAGCTTGAAGCTGTCGACGACCACGTCCCGGTAGCGGACGTGCGCCGGCCCGTCGGCGTAGAAGATGTTGGGGCGCCACATCAGCATCGGCATGACCGGCGAGTCCGCCGGGACCGTGGTCATCCACTCACGGGAGTCCTTGGACCAGGTGGCGTCGTCGTGCAGCAGGTCGAGGGCGGCCCGGTAGTCGGTGACCAGCATCGCGGTCACCTCCGGCGCGATCTCGACCGGCGCCAGCGCACCGTACTGGCGCAACTGGTCGTAGATGCGGTGCGGATCGGCGGCGAAGTCCGGTCCGTAGAGCTTCACCGGGGTCTGTGCGTCGGGCTGCGCCGGCGGGTACTGCTGCGCGGGGGCGGCGTGCGCCGGGCAGCCCGGTGGCGGTGCGGCTCCCGGCTGGTGCGGGGAAGTCACGGGTTCGGGTTCTCCTCGGGGGTGTGGGCCAGGACGTGCCCGACCAGCGAGATCAGCGCGTCGACGGACTGCTCCCGGTCGCGGGCGTCGCACAGCACCAGCGGCGTTTCGGGGTGCAGATCGAGCGCTTCGCGGAGCTTTTCGACGCCGTACTGGGGCGCGTCGGGGAAGGTGTTGACCGCCACCGCGTAGCGCAACCCGGCCTCCTCGACGATGTCCATCACCTCGAAGGAGTCCGCTAGGCGGCGGGTGTCGGCGAGGACGAGGGCGCCCAGCGCGCCCCGGGCGATGTCCTCCCACAGGGGGCGGAACCGTTTCTGCCCGGGGGTGCCGAACAGATACAGCACCAGGTCCCCGGGCAGCGTCAGCCGCCCGAAGTCGATGGCGACGGTGGTGGTGGTCTTCTCCCGGACGCCGGCGAGGTTGTCGACGCCCGCGCCCGTCTGGGTCATGACCTCTTCGGTGTGCAGCGGCGGGGTTTCGGACAGCGCGCGGATGAGCGTGGTCTTGCCGACGCCGAACGGCCCCGCCACCAGGAGTTTGACCAGGGTCTGGTGCTCGCCGGAGAGGTACATGCTGCCGGTGCTCGCGTCGGCGTGGGCGCTAGGACTTGAGAGAGCGGAGTCCATCGAGAACCCTCTCCAGGATCTGTCGGTCGAATTGCTCGGCTTCGGGAATGGGGACACGGGCGTGCAGCCGCCCGGCATCGACGAGGTCGGCCACCAGCACCTTCACCACGCTCACCGGCAGGTGAAGGTGGGCGGCGACCTCGGCCAGAGACAGCGCCCCGGGCTGCAACAGCTCCAGGATGCGGTGCTCCTCCGGGCGTACCTCGCTGGTGATCGGCATCCCGACGCTGTGCAGCAAGGTGAGCCGGTCCAGGGTGTTGCGGCTGGGGCGGGCGCGTCCGCCGGTGGCCAGATAGGCCGGTACGAGGCGCCTGCCGCTGCTCTGGCGCGGGGTCATACGGGGTTACCCGAATCCCGTGCCGGGCTGTTCATGACCTTGTTGCCCAGGGTCGTCACCTGGATCTGCATGTGGTGGGCGACGACGCCCATGTTCACCTCCGGACCGGCGAAGACGGCGAGGCAGGTGTTCTCACCGGCGGGTATCGCGAAGACGAAGCCCTCGTCGGACTCGATGACCGTCTGCCGCAGCCGGGTGTCGTCCTTCCCGGCGAACGCCGCGGTCACGGCACGGCCCGCGCCCTGGAGCGCGGACATCATCGCGGCGACACCCTCGCCGGAGTCACGCTGCAGGCCCGGTGAGGCGCCCTCGATGAAACCGTCACCGGAGATCACTGCTGCGTGAATAACATGCGGCAACTCCATGAGGGGCGCCAGCACCCAGGACTTGTCCTCGGCGACGCGGCGGCGGGTGGGGCTGTTCATGACTGAGCGTTCCCTTCGGGACTGCGAGGGGGTTCTGACTGGGCGGCTGCCCGGCCGGTTTCGGTACCGCGCTGGAGCGCGGCCCAACGGGTTCCGGTCTCTTCCGGGGAGCGCGGGGGAGCCGACTCGGTGCGCGGGGCACTCTCGTCGAGTTCGGAGACGGGCTTACGGCGGCGCCGGCGCGGGAGTTCCCCGTCGGCCTGCTGGGCGGGTGCCTCGTAGGAGGGGGCGGGCTGCGCGGCGGGTGCGGGCTGCGCGGCGGCCGGGGGCGGCGTCGCGGAACCGGTGGGCAGTGCGGAGGAGGAACGATCCGGCACCCCGGAACGGTGCGGCAGGGGAGCCATCACGGACATCGGCTGGGCGCTCTCGTCGAGGACGGTGAGGAGGGGGTCACCCGGGATGTACACGACCGCCCGCACACCGCCGTACGGCGACGGCTCGACGTGCACCCCGAAGCCGTACTGGCGCACCAGCTGTCCGGCCGCCGCGAACCCGGACCGCGGCGGGTCGCCGAGCTGGGTGAGCAGCAGGTCGTCGTCGCCCGACAGCAACACCATCGCGGCCTTGATCTCGTCGTCGTGCATACCGACGCCGTAGTCGTCGACGATGACCGAGGCGCCGCGGTTTCCCTGCTGCAGCGTGATGGTGACGGGAAGTTCACGGTGCGAGTGGTGCAGCGCGTTGGCCAGCAGCTCGGTCACCACGATCGCGACCGGCTCCACGGCCCGCGCCACCACGGCGACCGGGTCGCGCAACTGGTTGCTGACCTGCACCCGCTCGTAGCCGCGCAGCCGGGAGGTGGCGCCGACGACCAGCTCGGCGAGGTAGGAGTCCTCACGGGTCAGCCCCGGCCACGCGCCGCAGACGACACCGGTGGCCTGGATGCGCCGCAACGCCTGCTCGTTGAGGAAGTCGGCGTTCAGCAGGTCCTGGGCGACGTTCGGGTCGTCGTAGCGGTGCTGCATCTCCTGCAGCGCCGACTGGAGCTGGTAGAGCAGCGCCTGGATGGTGGTGGTGGCGCCGCGCAGGGTGGACTGGGCGGCGGCGTCGACGCGCGCCCGCTCCTTGGTGATCGCGTCGCTGACCTGCTCCAGTACGGCGTTCAGCGCCTGGTCGGTCTCCGTCCCGGCGAACCGGGCGTCCAGCAGCCCCGGTACGGGCACATGCGGGTGGGCCAGCGCCAGCGTCAGGTCGGGGAGCCGAGTTTCGGCCAGGTGCCGGATCTCGGCCTCGGTGGCGCGCAGCCGGGCCGACAGCTCCGTATTGCTGTGGAGCGTGGCGCTGTTCTGTTCCTCAGCGGCGGACAGGCGCGATCTCAGACCGGCGCGCTGCCCGCGCGCGCGGATCGAGAGCGCCGCCAGGACCACGGCGGCGGCCGTACCTGCGCTGAGGCACCACAACAGCGCCTCCGGTATGGATGTCATCGAGATCCTCAATTGGGGGTACTGACGGGGTCGGCCGGCCTTCACGGCGTTGTGCTGCCGATCATCACGGGATGCTACCGGGCTGTTGACGTGCCGTGAGGGCCACTTCCCCCGGGGGACGGAGAAGTGCGGAAGGTCGCCTTCCGCCCGCGATGCCCCGGACGATAACGTGATGTGGCCCCGTCATCCAGTGGGACGGCGGGGCCTTTGTGTGCCTGGTGTGTACGCCTGGTGAAAGACAGTCAGGCGGCTGCGAATTGCCCGTCCTTGACGGCGTCGATGAACGTGGTCCAGCGGGTGGCCGGGACGGTGAGCACCGGGCCGGGCGAACTCGCGCATCGTCGGAAGCCTTCCGCCGCCGGTTCGGTCAGGGACAGGGGGCCTCCGGCGACAGCGTGGCGGCCCTGAACAGATCGTAAGCCGCCTGTGCCCGCTTCACCACGGCAGGATCGTCCGGCGGCGTCTCCAATACACGCCCTTTGTATAGCGGTTGGCGGTGTGTCATCGAATGGGATGAGATCCAGGGGGCTCGACCCGTGGGATTCCCGCCCCGGTTGGTGTGGCGCGTCGGCCATGCGACTCCCTTTTCTCCGCCTTTCCTCCGCGAGCTTCCCTGCGGCTTCTCTGCAAGGCGGCTGTAGAGCTCATCTCATTGCGCAGCCCGGATCCGCAGCGTCACGCTCTGAACGCGAACAGTGAAAGCGGTGAAAGGCGGGGACGAGATGAAGCGGATCAACGAAACGGGAAGTGCGACGACCGCCGCCCGGCGGCTGGCCGATGCCCGGCGAGGCGACGCCGCGTACGAGGCCGCAGTCGGGCCCGGCGCCCGGCACGAGCGCCGCGGTGGGCCGGAAGGCGGCGGCCCCGCCGCCATGCGCGAGAATGGCGCCATGAGTCTGTTCCGCGACGACGGCATCGTGCTGCGCACCCAGAAGCTGGGTGAGGCGGACCGGATCAT
Source organism: Streptomyces sp. 2114.4 (assembly GCF_900187385.1). Lineage (NCBI taxonomy): Bacteria > Bacillati > Actinomycetota > Actinomycetes > Kitasatosporales > Streptomycetaceae > Streptomyces > Streptomyces sp. 2114.4. Next base: position 2,471,007 of record NZ_FYEY01000001.1, on the reverse strand, counting down.
CACGCTGCTCACCCGGAGTCACGGCCGGGTCCGTGCGGTGGCGCGTGGGGTGCGGCGGACGAAGTCGAAGTTCGGGGCGCGGCTGGAGCCGTTCTCGCACGTCGATGTGCAGTTCTATGCGCGCGGCAGCGAGCTGATCGGGCGCGGGCTGCCGCTGTGCACGCAGAGCGAGACGATCGCGGCGTACGGCGGCGGGATCGTCACGGACTACGCCCGCTACACGGCCGGCACGGCCATGCTGGAGACCGCCGAGCGCTTCACCGACCACGAGGGCGAGCCCGCCGTACAGCAGTATCTGCTGCTGGTCGGCGGGCTGCGGACGCTGTCCCGCGGCGAGCACGCGCCGCATCTGGTGCTGGACGCCTTCCTGCTGCGCTCGCTCGCCGTCAACGGCTATGCGCCGAGTTTCGACAGCTGCGCACGGTGCGGGATGCCCGGTCCCAACCGGTTCTTCTCCGTGGGGGCGGGCGGGGTGACCTGCGGTGACTGCCGGGTGCCGGGGAGCGTCGTACCCTCCTCTGAGGCCATCGGGCTCCTCAGCGCGCTGCTGACCGGCGACTGGGAGACCGCGGACGCCTGCGAGGCCCGTCATGCCCGGGAGGGCAGCGGGCTCGTCACGGCGTATCTGCACTGGCATCTGGAGCGGGGCCTGCGTTCCCTCCGGTACGTAGAGAAATAGCGAACACCACCCTCAAGACGCATACACCCCTCAAAACACATACGCCCCTCAAGGCAAAAACGCCCTCAAGACACATAGGAGACGTGGGCCGCATGGCACGACGCGGGATTCTGGGCCGTAATCGACGTGAGTACGTGACGCCCGAGCCGCACCCTTCCGGTGCGCGGCCGCCGAAGATCCCCGGTGAGCTCGTCCCGAACCATGTGGCGGTCGTCATGGACGGCAACGGCCGGTGGGCCAAGGAGCGCGGGCTGCCGCGCACCGAGGGCCACAAGGTCGGCGAGGGTGTCGTCCTGGACGTCCTCAAGGGCTGCATCGAAATGGGCGTGAAGAACCTTTCGCTGTACGCCTTCTCGACGGAGAACTGGAAGCGGTCGCCCGACGAGGTGAAGTTCCTGATGAACTTCAACCGCGATGTGATCCGGCGGCGCCGGGACGAAATGGACGCGCTGGGCATTCGCATCCGGTGGGTCGGCCGGATGCCGAAGCTGTGGAAGTCGGTCGTGCAGGAGCTCCAGATCGCCCAGGAGCAGACCAAGAACAATGACGCCATGACGCTGTATTTCTGCGTGAATTACGGCGGGCGGGCCGAGATCGCCGATGCGGCGGCGGCCATCGCGGCGGATGTGCGGGCCGGAAAGCTGGACCCGTCGAAGGTGAACGAGAAGACCGTCGCGAAGTACATGTACTACCCGGACATGCCGGATGTGGATCTCTTCGTCCGGCCGTCCGGTGAGCAGCGGACCTCGAATTACCTGATCTGGCAGAGCGCGTATGCCGAGATGGTCTTCCAGGACATTCTGTGGCCGGATTTCGACCGCCGGAACCTGTGGCAGGCGTGCCTGGAGTACGCGAAGCGGGACCGCAGGTTCGGCGGCGCGCAGCTGGCGGAGGGCGAAACCGCGACGTAGGGGCGGCGGACAGACGCCCAAGGGCCGCCTCCGGTCGTCGGAGGCGGCCCTTCGCGCTGGCGTGTGCGTGCTGTCTGCCGCTACTGCTTCTCGGCGGCCCGCTCGGCGCACTCCCCGCAGGTCCCGAAGATCTCGATGGTGTGCGCGACGTCCCGGAAGCCGTGCTCCGCGGCGATCTGGTCGGCCCACTTCTCCACCGCGGGGCCCTCGACCTCGACGGCCTTGCCGCAGGCCCGGCACACCAGATGGTGGTGGTGATCGTCGGTGCTGCACCGGCGGTAGACGGCCTCGCCCTCGCTGGTGCGCAGTACGTCGACCTCACCGGCGTCGGCGAGGGACTGCAGCGTCCGGTAGACGGTGGTCAGCCCGACCGAGTCGCCCTTGTGCTTGAGCATGTCGTGCAGCTCCTGCGCACTGCGGAACTCGTCGACCTCGTCGAGTGCGGCCGACACCGCGGTCCGCTGCCGCGTCGACCGGCCGCGTACCGGAGATCCCGCGCTCGTCGCCACCGTTGCCTCCCTAGGACGTCAGGACTTCCCCCTGCACGTGCGTCCCGCCATTGTGCCAGGTGATGGCCGGACCAACGGGGGGACGCTTACGCGTACGCCGCTGTGTTCACGCTACCTGCCGACACCTGCCTGCCCGCGCTCATCCGGCCACGCTCACATCGTCCGGGGCGGCGCGGCCGCCGGGTACCTCCAGGGTGCACCCCTCGGAGCCCTCCGCGGCAGCCCTGACGCGCTTTTTCGCGAGCGGCGCGGCGAGCGCCGTGAAGAGCACGAACAGTCCGATGGCGAACAGCACGATCGTGGCGCCGGAGGGCACGTCCACGTAGTACGAGGTGGCGGTGCCCGTAAGGGTGACCGCGACACCGATCGCGACGGCCACCGCGAAGGTGAGCGCGAAGCTGCGGCTGATCTGCTGGGCGGCCGCGACCGGGATCACCATCAGGGCGCTGACCAGCAGCAGTCCGACGACCCGCATGGCGACGGTGACGGTGACCGCGGCGGTGACGGCGACCAGCAGATTGAGCAGCCGCACCGGCAGTCCGGTCACCCGGGCGAACTCCTCGTCCTGGCAGACGGCGAACAGCTGGCGGCGCAGGCCGATCGTGATCGCCAGCACCAGGGCGGCCAGGATGTAGATCGTCGTCATGTCCTGGGGCGAGACGGTGGTGATCGAGCCGAAGAGGTAGGTGCCGAGGTTGGCGTTGGAGCCGGCGTCGGAGAGGTTCATCAGCATCACGCCGCCCGCCATGCCGCCGTAGAACAGCATGGCCAGCGCGAGGTCACCGCGGGTCTTGCCGTACCAGCGGATCAGCTCCATGACGACGGAGCCGGCGATGGCCACGGCGGTGGCCACCCACACCGGGCTGGTGTTGAGCAGGAAGCCGAGGCCGACGCCGGTGAGCGCGACATGGCCGATGCCGTCGCCCATCAGGGCCTGGCGGCGCTGGACGAGGTAGATGCCGATGGCGGGGGCGGTGACGCCGACGATCAGGGCGGCGATCAGGGCCCGTTGCATAAAGGCGTAGTCGAGGATTTCCATCAGCTCAGCAGCCCCGTCCGGATCGGTTCCGCCGCCGCATCGGCGTGCGGGTGGACATGGTCATGGCCGGGCAGCGCATGCTGGCCCACGGCCTCGGGCGGCGGGCCGTCGTGGACCACGCAGCCGTCGCGCAGCACCACCGCGCGGTCGATCAGCGGCTCCAGCGGGCCCAGCTCGTGCAGCACGAGCAGGACGGTGGTGCCGCGGCCGACCTGTTCGCGCAGTGCGGAGGCGAGCACTTCCTGGCTGGCCAGGTCGACGCCTGCCATCGGCTCGTCCATGATCAGCAGGTCCGGTTCGCCGGCCAGCGCGCGGGCGATCAGCACCCGCTGGTGCTGTCCGCCGGAGAGCGCGTTGACGGAGTCCTTGGCGCGGTCCGCCATGCCGACCAGTTCCAGGGCGTGGTGCACCGCGGCGCGGTCGGCCTTGCGCAGGATCCCCAGCTTCGTACGGGCGAGCCGGCCGGCCGTGACGACCTCGCCGACGGTGGCGGGGACGCCGCCGGCCGCCGTGGTGCGCTGCGGTACGTACCCGATCCGGGCCCAGGCCCGAAAGCGCCGGAACGGCGTGCCGAAGAGGGCCAGCTCGCCGCCGGTGAGCGGGACCTGGCCGATCACCGAGCGGACGGCGGTGGACTTGCCGGAGCCGTTGGCGCCGAGCAGTGCGACGACCTCGCCGGTGTGCACCGTCAGGTCGACGCCGCGCAGCACGGGCCGGGCGCCCAGGGAGGCGGTGGCCCCGCGCAGGTCGATGACCGGCTGGCCGGGCGACTGGTTCATGGTGACCTCCGTCACGTGTGGTGCGGTCTCCGTCACTTGCCGGCGTCCGTCACTTGCTCCGGTGTCCGCCGTTCGTCGGGTGTCCGTGGCTCGTCCGGTGTCCGTCACTTGCTGCCGAGCGCCTTCTGGAGCGCGGCGAGGTTGGCGCGCTGCACCCCGAAGTAGTCCCTGCCGCGGGACTTGCCGTTGATCCCCTCGAGCGGGTCGAGGACGTCGGTCTTCAGGTGCAGGTCGCCGGCCAGGGCCTTGGCGGTGGCCGGGTTGGCGATGGTCTCGAAGAAGACGGTCGAGACGTGGTGCGCGGCGGCGAGGGTGTGCAGGTCCTTGATGCGGTGGGCGCTGGGCTCGGACTCGGGGTCGAGGCCGCTGATGGCCTCCTCGGTCAGGCCGTAGCGCTCGGCGAGGTAGCCGAAGGCCGCGTGGGTGGTGAGGAAGGTGTCCGAGGACCGCTTCTTCAGCCCGGCCCGGAACTCCTGGTCCAGCCCGTCCAGCTTCTTCACCAGCGCGTCGGTGTTCTTCTGGTAGGCGGCCCGGTGGTCCGGGTCGGCCTTGGCGAGGGTCTTGTTCACGCCCTTGGCGACCTCGGCGTACTTCACGGGGTCCAGCCAGATGTGCGGGTCGGCGCCGCCCTCGGCCTCGGAGTGCGAGTGGTTGTCGCCGGTGGTGTGGTGGTGGCCGTCGACCTCGGTGCCGTGCTTTTCGAGGGAGGTGAGCGCGGCGGCGTCGGCGACGTGCTGGTTGCCGGACTGCGCGACGGCGTCGTCCACGGCGGGCTGCAGGCCCTTGAGGTAGACGATCGCGCCGGAGTCGCCGAGCTGACCGGTCTGCTTCGGGGTGAGCTCAAGATCGTGCGGCTCGACGCCCGGCTTGGTGAGGTCGGTCACCTCGACGTGCTTCCCGCCGATCTGCTGGGCGAGGAATTCCATGGGGTAGAAGGACGCTGTCACCCGCAGCCTGCCGTCCTCGGTGCGGGCCCCGCCGGCGGGGGAGCAGGCGGAGAGGGCCAGCAGGCCGAGCACCGAGACTCCGGCGAGGGCCGCGGTGGATATGTGACGGCGTATGTTCATGACACTCATTTTCAACAAAGTTGGAAACGATTGTCAACAACAGGTGCATGGGTGTGAGCGGGGCGACAACGGGGCCGGAACCGATTTGATCCAGAGGGTGCGGCCGCCGGTACCCTGAACTATTCGCCCACCCGTCTCCCGGCCTGCACCCCCCAGCGAGACGTTCGGGCGCCGCCCATCCATCGTTCGTCGTCGTAATGAAGAGAGCACCGTGGCCGCCGACAAGATCGATACCATCGTCAGCCTGAGCAAGCGCCGTGGCTTCGTCTACCCCTGCAGTGAGATCTACGGCGGCTCCCGCGCTGCCTGGGACTACGGTCCGCTGGGCGTCGAGCTCAAGGAGAACATCAAGCGCCAGTGGTGGCGCGCCATGGTCACCTCCCGCGAAGACGTGGTCGGTATCGACTCGTCGGTGATCCTGGCCCCCGAGGTGTGGCAGGCGTCCGGCCACGTCGCCACCTTCACCGACCCGCTCACCGAGTGCACCTCCTGCCACAAGCGCTTCCGCGCCGACCACCTGGAAGAGGCGTACGAGGCCAAGCACGGCAGGCTTCCGGCGAACGGCCTCGCCGACGTGAACTGCCCGCACTGCGGCAACAAGGGCGGCTTCACCGAGCCCAAGCAGTTCTCCGGCCTGCTCTCCACCCACCTCGGCCCCTCGCAGGACACCGCCTCGGTCGCCTACCTGCGCCCCGAGACCGCGCAGGGCATCTTCACCAACTTCGCCCAGGTGCAGCAGACGTCGCGCAAGAAGCCGCCGTTCGGCATCGCGCAGATGGGCAAGTCCTTCCGCAACGAGATCACGCCCGGCAACTTCATCTTCCGGACCCGCGAGTTCGAGCAGATGGAGATGGAGTTCTTCGTCAAGCCGGGCGAGGACGAGAAGTGGCAGGAGTACTGGATGGCCGAGCGGTGGAACTGGTACCGCGACCTGGGCATCCGCGAGGAGAACATCCGCTGGTACGAGCACCCGGCGGAGAAGCTTTCGCACTACTCCAAGCGCACCGCCGACATCGAGTACCGCTTCAACTTCGGCGGCACCGAGTTCTCCGAGCTGGAGGGCGTGGCCAACCGCACCGACTTCGACCTGTCCTCGCACGCCAAGGCGTCCGGCCAGGACCTCTCGTACTTCGACCAGGAGGCCGGCGAGCGCTGGACTCCGTACGTCATCGAGCCGGCGGCCGGTGTGAACCGCGCGATGCTCGCCTTCATGCTCGACGCGTACATCGAGGACGAGGCGCCCAACGCCAAGGGCAAGATGGAGAAGCGCACCGTCATGCAGCTCGACCCGCGCCTGGCGCCGGTCAAGGTCGCGGTGCTGCCGCTGTCCCGTAACCCGCAGCTGTCGCCCAAGGCGAAGGGGCTGGCCACGGACCTGCGCAAGAACTGGAACATCGAGTTCGACGACGCGGGCGCGATCGGCCGCCGCTACCGCCGCCAGGACGAGATCGGCACGCCGTTCTGCGTCACGGTCGACTTCGACACTCTCGACGACAATGCGGTGACCGTGCGCGAGCGCGACACCATGAAGCAGGAGCGGGTCAGCCTGGACCAGATCCAGGCCTACCTGGGCGCGCGGCTGCTCGGCTGCTAGTCCCTCACGGGGCGGGCCGCTTTTCGCGGGGCTGCGCCCCTGCGCGTGACCTCAAGCGCCGGCCGGGCTCGGATTCTTCCGGGGCCGGCCGGCGCTTTTGTGCTCTCACGTCCGCCGCGACGTGAGCCAGGCGCACAGGCCCGCCAGGGGGAGTTCCGCCCCGACGGCCATGGCGAGGGCGGTGGCCAGCTCCGTGCCGGGGGCCGCGGTGGCCAGGTCGAGGCAGGCGTCGGCGAGGAGCAGGACCGCCGCGGCGGCCGCGGGCGCGCGGTGGCGCGAGTCACCGCGCAGCAGCCGGGTGCCGGCGGTGAGGAGGGCGGCAGCCTCCAGGGCGTCCAGGACGACCCAGGCGGCGGCCTCGGCGGGCGGGAGGGTGCCGGCGAGATAGCCGAGCCAGGGGAGGAGGGCGAGCCCGGCGCCGGTCAGGATCCTGCCCTGCAGGCGGCGCGCCGCGGTGAGCCGTACGGGGCCGCCGGCGCCGCCGACGGCCGGGCAACTGCCGCTCTTGAACGGGGCGTTGAAGGCGGTCAGAGTCATGGAAAGGGTCGCTTTCGAAAGTCGTGAACCCGGCCCTCGGGCTCGTGATCAACACTCCGGTTTTCGCGGGCCACCGTCAGTAACGTCGCTGTCCGACTTGGGGTGGCACCAGCTACACCCCCGATGCGGACCCTGCTGTCATGGCCGCCGGGCGAACCCGCCCCCTACGGTTGGATCATGACCGTCCCGCCCCGGCTGCGCCGGGCTCTCGTCCGTATGCGGCGTGACATCGCCTTCATAGCCGCCGGGATGACCCTGCATCTCATCCCGCTGGCGCTGCACGTCTGGGTGGTGATGCTGGCCCTCGGCACCGCACTCGACCCGGACCCCGGGACGCCGGTGGTGCTGGCGTTCACGCTTCCCCTGCTGGTCGTCGCGGGCTGGGGGCTGACCGAGCCGCAGCGCCGGCGGTTCCGGGCGCTGTGCGGGGTGGAGCTGCCACGGCTGCGGTTCAAGGAGCTCAAGCGGCAGTTCGGCTACAACTTGCTGATCGGCCCGCTGTTCGGGGTGCTGGAATTCCTGCTGCTGGCACTGCTCTTGGCGGCGCTGGTGGCGTCGTCGGTCCTGGTGTGGGTCTGGGCGGTGTCGTGGCGGTGGCGGGCCGGCCACCCCGGCTACCTCACCACGGCCTCCTTCCTCACCGTGCTGGGTCTGGTGGCGCTCGCCGCGGTCCCGGCGCTGGCCGTCGGACTCGTCCGGCTGGAGATCCTGGCCGGGCAGGCGCTGCTGGGCGTGAGCCGGTCCGACCAGCTGGCGCGCCGGGTCGAGGACCTGACCGAGAGCCGGGCCGGTGCCGTGGACGCCGCGGATGCCGAACGGCGGCGTATCGAGCGGGATCTGCACGACGGCGCGCAGCAGCGGCTGGTGTCGCTGGCGTTGAATCTGGGGCTGGCCAAGGCCACGCTCACGGATCTGCCACCGGAGGCGCGGGAGGTCATCGACGCCGCGCACCGCGAGGCGAAGGACGCGATCGAGGAGCTCAACAGCCTGGTGCGCGGGCTGCATCCGGCCGTTCTGGACGAGCTGGGGCTGGACGCCGCGCTGTCCGGACTCGCGGCCCGCGCCCCGCTGCCCGTCCGGCTGCGGGTGGACCTGCCGCCCGGCCTGCCGCAGCGCGCGGCACCGGCCGTCGAGACGGTCGCCTACTTCGTCGTCTCCGAGGCGCTGACGAATATCGCCAAGCACGCACGGGAGGCGACCCGGGCGGACGTGACGGTCACCCGGCTCGGCGGGATACTGCGGGTGGTGATCGCCGACGACGGTGTGGGCGGCGCCGATCCGTCCAAGGGGAGCGGTCTGAAGGGGCTCGCCCAGCGTGTGCGGTCCGTGGACGGAACTTTCCGGATGAGCAGCCCCGTGGGGGGCCCGACCGTGATGAACGTGGAGCTGCCGTGCCCGATGTGAGGCGTGCCGTGATCGCCGAGGACTCCGTGCTGCTGCGGATCGGGCTGGTCAAGGTGGTGGAGATGGCCGGGTTCGAGGTGGCGGCCGAGGCGGGGGACGCGCAGGAGCTGCTGGCGGCGGTCGAGGAACACCGGCCCGGCCTCGCGGTGGTGGACGTCCGGATGCCACCCGGCTTCACCGACGAGGGTGTGCGTGCCGCACTGTCGATACGTCAGAAGTATCCGCAGACAGCGGTGTTGATGCTCTCCCAGTACGTCGAGGAGCGCTACGCGGCCGATCTCCTCGCGACGAACACCAGCGGCGTCGGCTATCTGCTCAAACAACGGGTCGCGGATGTCGAGGAATTCATCGAGGCGCTGCGGAGGGTGGCGGCCGGCGGGACGGCGCTGGACCCGCAGGTCGTCGCCCAGTTGCTGGTGCGGCGGTCCAGCGATCCACTGGAGCGGCTGACGGCCCGCGAACGGGACGTGCTCGCCCTGATGGCCGAGGGCCGCTCCAACGCGGGCATCGCCGCACAGCTCGTGGTGAGCGAGAGCGCGGTGGCCAAGCACATCAACAACATCCTCGCCAAACTGGACCTGCCCAGAGCGGACGCCGATCACCGCCGGGTGCTGGCGGTGCTGCGCTTCCTCGGGGTGGGCGGTTAGGGAGACATCCCCTGGGGGCGGCGAACGTCCGGTAGTTGCGTGCGGTGGGGCATCTAGTAGGTGAGCGAGGCGAACCAGTTGCCCCGGCCCTGGCGGGTGAGGTCGAGCAGGTGCCATACCGGGCTGAGCAGGTCGATGCCTCGCTGGTCGATGTCGTCGGACATCCGCGGGTGCACCGAGTAGACGTGGCGGACCGACCCGGTGTCGTCGCGGGTGAACACGGACACCGTCGAGTCCTGGTTGCCCTCGGCGTCCTCGCTGCCCAGGTCGTATTTGAAGGTGCCGGCCCCGGCGCTGAGCAGACGCAGATTCGTCCACTTCCGGTCCCGGGCGTGCGCGCGGAGCGCGGGCAGGCCGGCCGCGGCGACGATCGCGAGGTCGAGGTTCTGCGCGAGGTGGCGGGCCACGCCGTTGAATCCGTCGAGCCACATCGTGCACATGGGGCACGGCTCGGTCTGCTTCTTGCCGTACATGAGGTGGTAGACGACCAGGTCACGCCCGGACCGGGTGAAGAGTTCACTCAGCCGCACGGTCCGTGCCGGCGCGTCACCGGCCTCCAGATCAGCAGGGCCCTCCTCGAACACATAGTCATCGACGGCCGGGCCCAGCGGCAGTCGCCGGCGCAGGTCGGCGACGCGTTCACGATGGCGCATCAGCTCGATCTCGGCTTGCCGCAGCTCCTCGCGGGCGCTGACGTAGTCGGCCGTCTCCCCGGTGAGATTGGTCTGGCGCATCGCTACCCCTGGCTCAGCGGCTGTCTGGTTCTGGTGGGCACCCTCTGCTCCGGCGCCTCCGGCTCACCAAACGTATGTCTGCGCACCGGTTCACGAGGCTGCGAAACGACAAGGACCGGGGCGGTGCACTCCTACGGATCAACCGAGGTCCACCGGGCGCGGCCTCGCTGCGGGTGGGTGGGCGCGGCGCCTGGCGGGTGGACGTGGCGGCCTCGTGGGCGGGCGCGGGGTCTCGTGGGCGGGCGCGGCGCCTGGCGGGCGGGTGCGGTCCGGCCCTGGGCGGTGGCTGTCCGGAGCGGCCATTGCCTCGACCCGTCGTGATCAGTAAGGTCATCCGGGTGACTACCGGGTCGGCCATGGGCCATGCACGAGTGGGGTCCCCGGCCTCGGCGTGAGCGCGAGGCGGGCCAGAGCCCCGCCCCCTTCTTCGAGTCTTTCGCCTGGCGCCCCTGCGCGGCGCCTCCTTTCCAGCGGATCCCAAGACCGGAGACACCCACCCCTTATGCCGCACGAGCTGAACGAACCGCACGAGCTGAACGAGCTGAACGAAGCAACCGAGCAGCAGTACCCGCAGGAATCCGAGCCGCCGACGACTTCCGTGCAGCTGAACCACACCGCCGTGTACGCCAGGGACCGGCAGCTGTCGGCCGAGTTCCTGGCCGTGATACTGGGGTTGACGGTCGGCGCTCCCTTCGGGCCGTTCCTTCCCGTGGACCTCGGCAACGGCGTGACGCTCGACTACTACGAGAAGCGTGACGAGCCGGTCCAGTCACAGCACTACGCCTTTCTCGTGCCTGACGAGCAGTTCGACCACATGATCGCCCGTCTGGAAGCGGTCGGGGTCACCTACTTCGCCGACCCAAGCCACACCGAACCCGGCCGGATCAACCGCCTGTTCGGCGGCCGCGGTGCGTACTTCGCCGACCCGGACGGCCACAACATGGAGATCATGACCCGGCCGTACCTCCGGCCCTAGGGGGAGACACCCCCTAGCTCGAAGAGGTACGGGAATCCTCTTGCTGAGCCAGGCCTGGGCCTGGCCCGGTCACCTCAGGAAAATGCGTTGCCCGGGTGTGGGGCGGCGGGGGAGGCTTCCGGCATGTCTGACCATCAGTCGAGTGGTTCGCAGGGGGTGGCCTCCCTCTTTTCCCGGGGGCGGCTGACGGCGATCCCGCGGAAGGCGGCCCGCCGCGAGCAGTTGCTCGTACATCTCGCGGGGACGCTGTTCGAGCGGGACCGGGAATACAGCGAGCGCGAGGTCAACGAGGCGCTGCTGACGGTGCACGAAGACTGCTCGGCGCTGCGCCGCTACCTCGTCGTGGCGGGCTTGCTGGCCCGGCCCAAGGATGGCAGCAGCTATCGGAGGGCCGGGTAGCACCTCTCCCGCCGGGCCGGGTATCCCGGGGGCGCCTGCCATTGCGTCCCCGGGCCCTTGCAGACAGGTGACAGGTCCTCCGACAGGCTCTCCGACAGGTCCTCGCGGGCCCCGAAGCGGCGGCCGGTGTCGATAGGGTCGTTCCACGTACGGATCCGGAGGAGCAATGAGAGCCCTGCAGACCGTCACGCTCCTGGTCGCGACCCTCGGCGCGGGCCTGATGGCCGGCCTGTTCGCCGCCTTCGCCTATGCCGTGATGCCCGGCCTCGGCCGGTCCGCCGACCGCACCTTCGTGCAGGCCATGCAGAACATCAACCGGGCGATCATCAACGGCTGGTTCCTGCTTCCCTTTCTGCTGCCGGTCCCCCTGCTTGTCCTCGCCACGGTCCTGGCCTGGAGCGGGCCCGGGCAGGTGGCCCTGCCCTGGATCCTCGCGGCGCTGGTGCTGTATTTGGCGGGCTTCTTCGTGACCGGCGGTGTCAACGTCCCGCTCAACAAACAGCTCGACAACCAACTCGACCACGTGCCGGACGACGCTCTCGACCACGCGGCGTCGGAGGGGAGCCCTCCTGGTGCCCCGGCCGGCCGCCCCGGTGCGCTCAAGGCCGCGCGGGAGAGCTTCGAGGGGCGGTGGGTCACCTGGAACATCGTGCGCGCCCTCGCCCACACCGCCGCCTTCGGCACGCTCACCTGGGCCCTCTTCCTGCACGGCACGGCCGGCACGGGGTGAGGTAGCCGCCCGAGGGCCGTGCCTTTGGACAGTCGACGGGCACCAGCAGGCGGGCCCCACCCTCTTGCGGCACGCCTGGCGGCGCGGCCTCATGCCCTTGCCCTGACCCTTGCCTTTGCCGTGGTGCTTGATCAACTGCCGGCGCGTCCACCGTGGCGCCCGCGCCGCCCGGATCATCCCGCGCCGACCGGCGGTAAGTTCGGGCCTTATGACTTGGCTGCCTGACGACTTCGTCCACCCCGTCCACGTGCCCGTGCCCGGCACCACGGTTCACCTGCGGCCGATCCGGGAGGCGGATACCGCGCTCGACTACCCCGCCGTGATGGGCTCCCGCGAACGCTTGTGGGAGATCTTCGGCCCGGCCTGGGGCTGGCCCGCGGAGACGATGACCTATGAAGCGGACCGCATCGACTTGCTGCGGCACGAGAAGGAGATAGCCGCGCACCAGTCGTTCAACTACGCGCTGTTGGACGAGGAGGAGACGGCGATCCTCGGGTGCGTCTACATCGACCCGCCCGAGCGCACCGGTTCCGACGGAGAAGTCTCCTGGTGGGTGGTGGACCACCTCGTCGGCAGCGAGGTGGAGCGCGCGCTCGACGCGTTGGTGCCGCAGTGGATCGCCGCCGACTGGCCCTTCCAGCAGCCTCGTTACCTGGGCCGCGACATCACCTGGCAGGACTGGCTCGCGCTGCCGCCCGCCTCGTGACACGCCCGAGGCGGGAGCGGCTGAACCCACTGATCCCACAGACAGGCGCTAGCCGCGCAGGCCTCGGAGGACCAGGTCGCGGACGGCCTCGAAGTCGGCGGTGATCCCGGGGCGGGACCACTCGGGGGCGTAGCACGGGTCGTGGAAGCGGCCGGTGGCGTCGAAGACGGCGCGGGCGGTGGTGGCGGGGGAGGGGGTGTGGAAGGTGCCCTGGCTGACGCCGGCTTCGATGATGGTGGTGAGCTGGGCTTCCAGATCGGTGACGTGCCGGTCGACCACGCCGCCGCTCTCGCCGATCAACGTCATGTAGGTGGCGAAGAGTTCGGGATCGTCACCGGCCTTGTGCCGCTTGGCCTCGAACAGGGCGGTCAGCCAGCGGTCCAGCCGCTCCGGAGCCGGCCCTTCCGTCGCGACGATGACCGAGAGTTCCTTGCTCGTACGGTCCAGCCAGCGCTCCGTGACCGCCTCCCGCAGCGCCGCCTTCGTACGGAAGTGGCGGTAGACGCTGCCATGGCTGACGCCCAGGGCGCGCGCCACATCGACGACCGTGGCCTTGGCCGGGCCGTAACGGCGCAGTACCTCCTCGGTGGCTTCGAGGATGCGCTCAGGTGTCAACGTCTCGGGCGGCATGGGGCGGTCGGCCTTTCGGGAGGGGCGGGGTGGGGCGGGCTGGGCCTGCGAGCGGTCCCGGTGGCGCACCAGGTGGGTGCGCCGGTTCCGGCACCTGCGCCGGTCCGTAGGTGCTTGGGTACCTCGGATCCGCGGGCCCCTACGGATCCGTGCGCCGGGTCCTTAGGGACGGTACCTGTCCCTGCCCCGTACCCGCTCCGTCGGTCACGCTGCCGCCCCCGGGGTCAGCGCTCGCTGTCCAGGTGGGCCATCTGGTCGGTGGGGTAGCGGTCACCGGCGGCGGCGTTCGGGGGGACGGCGCGTTCGATGGCGGCAAGATCGTCGGCGTCGAGCGTGACCTCCAGTGCGCCGAGCGCTTCGGTCAGCCGGTCGCGGCGGCGGGCGCCGACCAGCGGAACGATGTCCTCGCCGCGGGAGAGCACCCAGGCGATGGCGGTCTGCGCGACCGAGATGCCCTTCTGCTCGGCGATCTTGCGCAGTGCGTCCACCAGGTCGAGGTTGCGGTCGAGGTTCTCGCCCTGGAAGCGCGGGCTCCTGCCGCGGAAGTCGTTCGCGGCGAGCTTGCGGTCCCGGCTGAAGTGGCCGCTGATCAGGCCGCGGGACAGGACGCCGTACGCGGTGACGCCGATGCCCAGTTCGCGGGCGGTCGGCAGGATCGCCTCCTCGATGCCGCGGGAGATGAGGGAGTACTCGATCTGGAGATCGGAGATCGGGGCGACGGCGGCGGCCCGGCGCAGGGTCTTCGCGCCGACCTCGGAGAGGCCGATGTGCCGGACGTGTCCGGCCGCGACCAGCTCGGCGATGGCGCCGACGGTCTCCTCGACCGGGACATCCGGATCGATCCGGGCGATCCGGTAGATGTCGATGTGGTCGGCGCCCAGGCGCTGGAGGGAGTACGCGGCGAAGTTCTTTACCGCGTTCGGCCGGCCGTCATAGCCGGTGAAGCCGCCTTCGACCGTGCGCAGCGCGCCGAATTTGACGCTGATCTGCGCCTTTTCGCGGGCCGCCGCGGGGGCGGTGCGCAGGGCTTCGTTGATCAGCAGTTCGTTGTGGCCCATGCCGTAGAAGTCGCCGGTGTCGAGCAGGGTGATGCCCGCGTCGAGGGCGGCGTGAAGGGTGGCGATGGACTCGCTGCGGTCGCTGTCGCCGTAGAGGGCGGACATGCCCATGCAGCCGAGGCCGAGGGCGGAGGTCTGCGGGCCGGTGGTGCCCAGGGTGCGGGTCTGCACTGCGTGCTCCTGGAGGGCGGGAGGGATGGGGGAGAGGCGAGGAGGGGTGCGGATGAGGGCGGTTGGCTGCCCTGCAATCACTATGACATGACGGCTGACAGATTTCAATATTTGTCAGCCGTCACGTGAAAGGTTGCGTCCCGTCCCTGTCGTTCCCTCCCGCTTCAGTCCAGGTCGGCCCAGGTCAGACCAGGTCAGACCAGGTCAGCGCACCTGGCGGGGCAGGCGCAGGGCGAGCGCCGTCGTGCCCGCGACGATCGCCAGTTGCGTCAGCAGGGCGGCGAGCATCGCGTCGCGGATGCCGAGGGACGGCATCAGGGCGAGGAAGAGAGTGCCGAGGGTGGCCACGCCCAGCGCGAGGCCGGACTGCTGGGTGGTGACCATGAC